>CAIOAK010000183.1 GCA_903855945.1 uncultured Anaeromyxobacter sp. | reverse complement strand
GGAAAACATGAGTAAGTACGGTAGGATACGGATCCCGGATCCCGGCTTCCCGGCCCGGCGACCGCAAGAAGTGGCGGGTGTGAAAACGTTGCAGGATCCCGGCCGTCAGCGCAGGTCCCGCTTCTCGAAGGCGAGCGAGGCGAGCGCGAGCACGGTGGCGGCGTAGAGGAGGCCGTAGCCGGCCGCAAGCCAGGTGCCCGGCGGCATCGGCGACCGGTAGATGACGGAGGAGTTCAGGGAGAGGGCGCCCAGGTTGGGCACGAGGTACCAGACCCCCGTCGCGATCCAGGTGGCATCCCCTTGCCAGATGGCCCGGACCTCGCCGGAGAGGTGCCCGGCGATGGCGACGGCGAGCGTGAAGATGGCGGCGAGCGTGGTGCTCGTCACCGACGAGAAGAGGATGGCCACCGCCGCCACCACCAGGAACTGGACCCCCATCATCGCGATGGCGCCGGCGAGGCTCCGGTCGAGGGGGCGCATCGAGCCCGCCTCCACGGAGAGTACGAGCGCGAGGACCACGGCCATGGCGAGGAGGTTCAGGAGGAGCGATGCCGCGAGCCCCAGGTAGCGTCCGAGGAGGTACTGGGTCCGCGTGATGGGCTTCGCGACGACCGGAAGGAGCACGCGACGCTCGATGTCCCCCGAGACGAGCGACGAGCCGACGAACACGGCGATCAGGGTTCCGATGGCCGTCGCGGCGCTGAGCCCGAGGTCGGAGAGGATCCGGTGCTGCTCGCCGATGGTGAGCTTGGAGAGCATGAAGCTCGCGACGATCACGAGCGAGCCGAAGAGGAGCAGGTTCACCTGGACCTTGCGGCGCAGCACCTCCCGCAGCGTGACGGCGGCGATGGTGAGGATCGCCTTCATGGACGCGGGGCTCCCTTCGCGGCGGGGTAGAAGCGGGGTGCGGGCTGCATCTCCGACGGCGACTCGGGCCGGGCGAAGCGGAACGGGTTCTCGGTGGATCGCACGCGCCCCTCGTCGTCCAGGTAGAGCTCGCCGCCGTGGGGGTCGGGCGGGATGGAGCGGAGCAGCCCCTCGTGGAGGAGCTGTCCGAGCGCGAGGGGCCCCACCACGTACCGCGCCCGCCACGTGGCGATGGCGTCCTCGAGGCGGGAAGCGTCCAGCTCGAGCCGGGCCTGGCGGAGCTGAGACTCGAGCGCCTTCCTCGTGTCGGGATCCCGGGCCTCGGCGAGGGCCTGCTCCAGGAAGGCGATGGCGGCGTCGGCCCTCTTGCCCTTCACGTAGTAGGCGATCACGTTCTGCCGCAGGTGGGGAGGTGCGCCGGGCGAGCGAGCGGCGACCTCCGCCCACCTCCCGGCCTCCTTCCAGTCCCCCTGATAGTAGAAGGCGTTGAAGGCACGATGGTAGGGGAGGATGTACCGTTCCGGCACCGCCCGGACACCCTTTTCCAGGATGCGGTTCGACTCCTCCACCCGCCCCACGCTGGACAGGATGGCACCGGCGACCTGGTAGGCGTACGCGTGGCCGGGGTCGAGGTCGGTCACCGCGTCCACGAGCGGGTAGAGCTTGTCCCACCCCCGCTCGTTGCCGCGCACCTCGCCGATGTACTGCACGGCCCGCAGCCAGTTCACGTCCGCCGCGAGCGTTCGGTTCCCGAGGAACAGGAAGCGGAGCGGGCCGGCGCGGGGGACGCCCTCCAGGTCGTACGGCCGGTCCTGCTCGACGTGGAGCCGGCTCGCGGCGAGTGCCGTGGCCGCCGCGAGGGCGAGGAAGATGGCGAGGCGAGGCGCGAGCATGGAGGCCGCCCGGGGCGGACGGCCCGAGTCTAGCGCGAACCGGCTAGAAGACGTTGTCGCCGGTGGGGCGCTGGATGGAGCCGAGAGGAGCAGCACCGGTGACGGCAGTTCCGTTGCGGCAGAGGGCGGTGCCCGCGTTGGCGGGGGCGGTGGCCTGCGTCTTGAAGAGAACCACGCAGGCCACGACTCCGTCGGCGTCGATGTCGGAACTGGCGGACAGGGCCATGTTCGAGAAGGGAGTGGCGATGGCGGCGTCGTAGCAGCCGTAGGTATTCCCCTCGACGACCCAGTCGACCGTCCCGGCGTTGGCGATGTCGGTGGTGCTCCAGGGATGCTTGCTGGAGCCGGAGCCCGAGGCGAAGGAGCAGGTGGTCGGGACCTGGAGTGCGACGTACTGGCCGGTCTGGCCCGCGTTCTGGGAGGAGACCGCCGGGACGGCCCGTTCCGACTGGCGGAACGACTCCTGCGCCTTGAAGAGGGCGTTCACGTTGGTGGGAAGCTCGCCGAACTTGGCGCGCAGCTGGTACTTGAGGAAGTTGGGGATGGCGATGGCCGCCAGGATGCCGATGATGGCGACCACGATCATCAGCTCGATCAGGGTGAAGCCCCCGTTGGTCTTCCGCATGAAACCTCCTCCAGAAGCGTTGTTCGAGGGGACAGGGTAAGGACTTCCACGCGGCAAGTCCACTATGAGTAAATCATAATCTCTGGGACATCCTCCAAAAACGAAGGGCCGATCCTGGTGGGGACCGGCCCTTCGTCACGCGCAGCGAGATCGCTGGGCTGGCCCGGCCTAGAACACGTTGTCGCCGGTGGGGCGCTGGATGGAGCCCAGGGGCACGATGCCGGTGACCGCGGTGCCGTTGCGGCAGAGAGCGGTGCCGGCGGTGGCGGCATCGGTGGCCTGCGTCTTGAAGAGAACCACGCAGGCGACGACGCCGTCGGCGTCGATGTCGGAGCTGGCCGAGAGAGCCAGGTTCGAGTAGGGCGAGGCCACCGCGGCGTCGTAGCAACCGTAGGTGCTGCCCTCGACCACCCAGTCGATGGAGGCGGCGTTCGAGATGTCGGTGGTGCTCCATCCATGCTTGCTGGAGCCGAGGCCGGAGGCGAAGGAGCAGGTGGTCGGGACCTGGATGGCTGCATACTGGCCGGTCTGGCCGGTGTTTGCGGTGGAGACCGCGGGCACCGTGCGCTCCGACTGGCGCAGCGACTCCTCCGACTTGAAGAGGGCGCTCACGTTGGTGGGGAGCTCGCCGAACTTGGCGCGCAGCTGGTACTTGAGGAAGTTGGGGATGGCGATGGCCGCCAGGATGCCGATGATGGCGACGACGATCATGAGCTCGATCAGGGTGAAGCCCTTGTGGGTCTTCTTGGACATTGCGGCTCCTTACGGGTGTTGCGTGGGAGAAGAACTGTTGACG
>CAIOAK010000182.1 GCA_903855945.1 uncultured Anaeromyxobacter sp. | reverse complement strand
GCTCCCCGATGGCCGTTCCGGTTCCGGTTCCCGCGCGCTGTAGAGGGTTCGGGAACGGGAACGGGGAACGGCTCAGCCGACGGGGAGGCGGTAGCCGTCGGCGGCGCGGACGAGTTGGCCAGCGGCGGTGAGGGCCGAAAGACGCTCACGAAGGGTGGTGTTCCGGACGCGGCAGGCGGTGCGGAGTTCGGCGAGCGGGACGGGCTTCCCAGCATCGACGAGGGCCTTGGTGATGCGCTCGTCCACCGAGGTTGCGGGAGGCTCTGCTGCCGGAACTCGGTCGGCAACCGCGAGCGCCAGGGCGTTGCCGCGTTCGGCCAGGACGAGGGGGATGGCAGGCACGGAGGCCGCGGCGCGGTGCTCGACGGTCAGGGAGAGATCGTCGCCGTGGCGGCGGAGGTAGAGGTTCGAGTCGCCCCAGGCGTGGAATTCGGAAGAGCCGCGCAGGGCCTGGCCGGCACGGGCCCGGCCGCCGCCCTTCTTGGCGTGGTGCACGAGCGCGACGGCGACGCCGTGGCGGCGCTGGAGTTCCCGCAGGAAGGCGAGCAGCGGAGCCACCTCGCCGGAGGCGTTCTCGTCGATCCGGTGGAGCCGCACGAAGGGATCGAGGACGAGAAGGCGCGGGCAGAGCTTGGCCACCGTCTCGTCGAGGCTCTTCCGGTCGGCGTCGAGGTCGAGGCGCAGGGTGGGCGCGGTGATGACCTCCACGTCGAGGGTCGCGAGGTCCACGCCGGCGGCGGCACAGATCCCCTCGAGCCGCTGCCGGACGACGTGGAGGGCGTCCTCGGCGGCGTAGAGGAGCACCCGGCCGGGCCGGGCGACCGGGAAGCGACGAAGGCAGGGAACGCCTGCCGCAACGGCAACGGCGAGGTCGAGGGCCAGGAACGACTTGCAGCATTTGGGCTCGCCTCCGACGATGCCGACCGCCTCCTCGGCCCAGAGGCCGGTGACGAGCCAGCGCCGCTCTTCCGTCCGGGTCGCGAGCCGGTGGGCGGGCTGGTGCGGGAGGAGGCTCACCGCCGGCGCCCGGCCTTGGCCGGCGCCGGGGCGGCAAAGGCGTCGAGGAAGAGCTTCTCGTCGAGGTGGCGCAGGTCGCGCTGGGCGGCCACGGCGAGGAGTTCGCCGGCCATGTTCATGAGGGATCGGTAGTTGCCGGTGGCGTGGTCGCAGAGGACGGTGACGAGCTCGGGCGTCATGAGCTTCGCCGCGCCGGCCTCGGCCATGGCGTGGCGCAGAGTGTCGGCAAGTTCCTCCGGCGTGGCCCGGTCGAGGTTCAGGCGAACCCGCATCCGGCTCCCGAGCGGCAAGAGCTCGTCGGAGCGGAAGCGCTCGACGAGGCGTCCGTCGCCGGCGAGCACGACGGTGAGGAGCACGTGGGAATCGAGCCTGGCCGAGGCGAGGAGACGCAACTCGGCGAGGACGGGGAGCAGCATCTCCTGGGCCTCGTCGATGAGGAGCACCGGCCTGGAGAGGGCGTCGTCGATGTGGGTCTGCCAGCGTTCGCGCAGAACCTTGGCGCCGGCCCAGCGGTTGTGCGGGTGGAGTTCGACGCCGAAGAGGTCGCCCATCTCCCGGTAGAAGTCGGCGAGGCCAGCCTGGGGTCGGGAGAGGATGCCCACCTTCACGTCACGCTGGCTGGAGAGGCGTTCGGAGAGGAGCCGGAGCGTCACCGACTTTCCGGTGCCGGGGTCGCCGGTGACGAGGGCGAAGCCGCCCTCGCCGGTGAGTTGCTCGACGCGCCAGGCGAAGGATTCGACGCGAGGAGCGATGTGGAGCGCCTCGACGGGCACGTCGGGGCCGAAGGGATTCCACTTGAGGCCGTACAGCGAGAGGAGCTTCCTGTTCACGGTTCGTCTCCTTCGTCCTTGGGGAGGTAGGCGGGCGGGAGCCCGGTGGCGGCCTGCTGCGCGAGCAACTTCGCGAGCAGCGGCGGCGGGCCTGCCGCCGGAGGCGGACGGGGCTCCGACGAGATCGGGTCGAGCGGGCGCCGAAACCCGCTCGCGTTCCGGGCCTTGTCCTGGGGGTAGAGGCGGCAGAGGACGGCTCCCGTGCGCTCGTCCACGAGGTGGACGACCGTGAGATCCCAGGCGGCGTAGCGCAGCCCGACGCGGGTGAGATGACGGTACCGGCCCGGAACCTCGAAGCGACGCCCCTCGATGAGCACCGTGCCGTCGCTGCGCCGCTGCATCCGGGTGTCCGACCGGGTGAAGGCGAGCCGCAGCGCCGCGCTGTCCGGGCTCGGCCGCGTCACGTCCGGCCCCGCCAGGAATCGGGCGATGGGCGTCTCGCCCGTCTCGGAGTGAACCTTCCGGTTGTACTCCTGCTCCACCCACGCCTGGGTCGCCTCGTTGAGCGCGGCGAGGGTGAGGTCCAGAACGTCCTCGAGCATGGCGATGAGCCTGCCTTCCACCTGGGCCCAGAAATTCTCCTGCTTACCGTTCTGGTACGGGCTGTACGAGAGGGTGGTCTCATGGGTGACGCCGAGCCGGGCGAGCCCCTCCTCGATCTCGTGGGAGGTCATGGCCCCGCCGTTGTCGCTCATGGCCGACCTCGGCAGGCCTCGCTTCTGGATCGCCTGCGACAACCCGTGAACCACGTCCTCGGCGCTCTCGTGGAGGTACCACTGCAGATGGCACGCCGCGCGGGAATGGTCGTCGAGGACGCCGAAGAGGATGGGCGTCACGAGATCCCCCTTCGCCGTCACCACCTTCTTCGAGCCGTGGTGGCAATCCCAGTGCCATAGGCCGTTCACGTACGCGGCCTCGTAGCTGCGAACCTCCCGGCTCTCCAGCCGGGCCTCGGCGCGCTCCGCCCCCTCGGTCCGCCGCGAGGTGAGCCGCCGCCGCTTGAAGAGGCCGTGGGCCGCCAGGAAGCGACGCACCGTCGAGTAGGACGGAACCGGCGCCATCTCCGGCTTCGCCTCGGCGAGCGCAACCAGGTTGTCGTGGTGGAGCTGAACGCTCCAGCTCTTGTGGGCGCCGTACTGCGCCTGCAGCGCCGCCTTGATCGCTTCCCCCAGGGAACCCTGTCGCCCGGCGTCCTTGCGGATCTTCCGGCGCAGGACGCCCACCGGGTCCCGCCGCTCCCGGGCTGCACGGTAGTACCAGCGCTCGACCGTGGAGAGCCCGAACTGAACCGGCTCTCCGCTCGTCGGGTGGCGCCAGGTCCTCGCCGCGAGCTTCTCGAGTTCGCCGCGCAGTTCGCCCTTCGCCGGCGGCGAGGCGAGCAGTTGCCCCACCACCGAGAAGCGAAGGTGGGCCCAGGACTCATGGATGGGTGGCTTTTGACTCTTCGTCACGTCCGCGCTCCCCGTCTTGAAGGAGCGCGCACCCTATTCGGCGTCCCCGCCGGGTGGCGACGGGCGTCTTCTGCGGATCGGCGAGGCCCGTCAAAGAGCCTGCAAGGAAGCCCCGCCCGTCATCGGGCCGAGAAGGCGCAGGAGCAGGATGAGCCGCTCCTCCTCGTTGCCCAGGAACCGCTCGAGGAGCGAGGCCGGGAGCCGGGCAAGTTCCACCGGCGGAATGAGCTTCGCCGCCGCCTCCCGCCAGCAACGGCTCTCCGCGAAGGCGGTGCGCCACCAGATCCGCCACCGCTCCACCGTCCGCCGGCTCACGCCGAAGAGTTCCCGTAGCTTCCGCATCCTCGCCGGCGAGGCCCCGTGCCTCATCGCCGAGACGATGACCACGACCGCACCCAGGTACACCTTGCGGCCGAGGAACCGCAGGGACGGCGGAGTGTGTCGCGTCCGGCACTCCAGGTCCGCGCAGCAGAGGCTGTAGCGGAGGTCCGCGTCCTCGCCCATCCCTGCGGGGCCGCCCCGTGGCTTGCGCCGAAAGTTGCCCGAGTGCAGGACGTCGCCACAGATCAAGCAGACCTCCTTCCGCGCTTCGGCCAACAGCATGCGGTCGGTCTCCAGTTGGAACTCGTAGAACCTCGCATCCCGCACGAGCGTTGGGTACAAAGGGACTCCTCCTCGTTGGAGCTCGACCGCCATGGCCAAGACCAAGACCGGACGGAATGATCCCTGCCCCTGCGGATCAGGCAACAAATACAAGCGCTGTTGCCTGGAGAAGGACGAGGCCTCCGCTTCAGCCGCCATCGAAGCGGCGCGCCAGGCCGCCCGCTCTCAAACCCGCGCCGAGCTTGATGCCCTCGCTGACGCTGGCGACCTCGACGGCGTATCCATCGTTGCCGTGAACCTCGTGCATGCCGGGAGGCTCGACGACGCCGAGGTCGCCGCTCGCAGCCTCGTCTCCCGCTTCCCGAAAGCTCACCACGGGCACAACTGCCTGGGTATGGTCTGCGAGGCCCGCGGCGACAGGAAGCAGGCCGCGATCCACTACCGCAAGGTCATCGACATCGCCCGGCAGCACCCCGACGTCCTTGGACCGGACTTCGCCGACAAGTTCCAGAACTTGGTGGATCGCCTCGACCCGCCGGCCGGACCCTGACCCGGCGTCCTCGCCCCAGCCACCCTTCACGAGGGCCGCCCCACCCCGTCCATCACCGTCCGTGCTCAGGATTCCCGCGTACCGCCATCAACCAGGGTGAGCGGGCTCACGTACCCCTGCCCCGGGGCCGGGTGGTAAAGAATGGCTCGAAGATCCGACCCAGCATCTCGGGCGCAATTCCGTGGCCGTCGTCCTCGACCTCCAACCGCACCATGCCGGGCGTCCCCGGACCGAGCCGGATCACGACCTC
>CAIOAK010000181.1 GCA_903855945.1 uncultured Anaeromyxobacter sp. | reverse complement strand
GGGAGGCGCGACGCGACGAGCTGCCCGCAGGGGCGCCGGGACACGAGCCCACTCGGGTCCCGGTGTCCCCCGGCGCCGAACGGCCGCGCACACTCGAACCCGAGGACCTGCTGCTCGGAGCGGCGCGCGCTCCACGCCGGCGGCACCTCGGCCGCGCCGCCGAAGGCGCTCCGCGCGCTTACTCGCGCTCCCACCCCGACCGCCACGCTCCGACCTCCTGCGCGTGGCGCACGAAGGCCTCGTAGTACGGATGCCGGGCGACGGTGGCCGAGTCCCCCACGACCACGAGCTTCTTCCGCGCCCGCGTGATGGCCACGTTCATCCGCCGCACGTCGGAGAGGAATCCCACCTCCCCGGCGTCGTTCGATCGCACGAGCGACACCACCACCGCCTCCTTCTCCCGCCCCTGGAAGCCGTCCACGGTGTCGACCTCCAGCCCCTCCTCCACGCGCGCCGCGAGCAGATGCCGCAGGCGCTGCACCTGCGCGTCGTAGGGCGAGATCACGGCCACGTCGGCGGGCGCGACGCCGAGCGCGAGCACCCGCTCGACCTCGCGGGCCACGAGCAGCGCCTCCCCCTCGTTGTGGCGCGAGTCGGAGCCCTCCGGCGTCCCCTCCTCGAAACCCGTCCCCGCCGTGTCGACGAGGAGCAGCGGCTCGTCGTCCAGGCGCCAGCCGGCCACCGAGGGATGCGCCCGCAACCGCCCGCCGTAGGTCGTCCGCGAGGGGAAGTCCATGATGGCCTCGCTCATCCGGCGCTGCTCCGCCAGCGTGACCATGACGGACGCCCCGTGGGCGTCTGCCAGCCGCTCGAAGAGCGACACGCCGAGCCCGCCGGCCGCGGCCTCCGACGAGATCACCGTGGGCGGCAGCTGCAGGTGATCGCCCGCCAGGACCGCGCGCTCGGCGCGGAGGAGCGCGAGGATCACCGCGGGCTCGACCGACTGCGTGGCCTCGTCGACCGCCGCGAGTGCGAAGCGCCTCCCGGCGAGGACGGGTGCGTCGACCCCGGTGAGGGTCGCCACCACCACGGGGCATCGGTCGAGGACGTCCCGCTCGGCACGCTCCTCCAGCCTCCGGGCCTCGCCGAGCAGCTCCCGCGCGCGCCGCTCCGCATCCCGCGCCTCGCTGAAACGCCCGGGCCCGCGCCGCTCCCGCCGCTTGCGCGCCTCCCGCCGGAGCGTGAGCGCCTCCTCGACGAGCGTCGCGGCGATGCGGGCCGACTCGTGCTCCTTCACCCGGGCCTCGAGCGTGCGGTCGAGGAGCGCGGGGATCACGCGGGCCGGGTGACCCACCCGGACTCCGTCCACGCCGGCCGCCACGAGCCGCTCGAGCAGGTTGTCGGCCGCCAGGTTGGAGGGAGCAGCGGCGAGCACCTTCTCCCCGCGCGCCACGGCGCGCCGGATCACCTCCACGAGGACGGTGGTCTTGCCGGTACCCGGAGGGCCGTGGACGAGCGCCACATCGAGGGCCCGGTCGGCGAGGTCGACCGCCTCCTCCTGCTCCGGCGCCAGCGTCGAGGGCAGGACCGGTCCGCGCGCCTTCGCGAGGAAGCGCGGCGCCTCCCCGCCGAGGATCCCGTGCCAGCGCTTCCCCTCCGGCGACGACACCCTGCGCAGCCCGGCGGAGAGCCGCTCCCAGGTGACGGGCGATGGCACCAGCTCGAGCGCAACCCGGCCGGAGGTGGCCCAGTCGGGAGGGGGCTCGTCGAACGCCACGCCCAGCCGGTCGCGGCTGCGTCGCGCCACGACACCCACGGGCGCGTCGTCCCTCCGCTCCCGGCGCAGCTCCACCCGCACGAGGGCTCCCACCCCGATGCGCGACGAACCGAGCGGCCGGCCGGGACGGCCGTAGGTGACGAGCGAACGTCCAGCCAGTCCCGCCTCGTCGAGCGCCTCGACGTCGGCGAGCGCGAGCCCCCGCGCCTCCCGCTCCGGGAGCGACAGGCGTGCCGCCGCATCGGCGAGTCGGGCCTTCTCCTCCTCCCGCTCGGCGGCGAGGAGCGCGACGAGCCGCGCCAGGTGGGCGGGGAGGTCGGTGACTACCAGGCGATGGCCACGCCACCGGGAGCCGGCATGATGTCACCGGCCTGTGGCGGCCCCTTCTTGCCCGGCCGGTGGAAGAAGTACGGGACCGCCCACCCGATGAGGCCTCCGACGCCCGCACTGACCAGGACGTCGCTGAGATAGTGCTGGTCGGCCGCGATCCGGAGATAGCCGGTGAAGGCCGCCGCCGCGAGGCCGACGCCGAGAACCCAGGGCGCTCCCGGCATGTCCTGCATGAAGAAGAGCGTGCTCGCCGAGGAGACGACCGCGAAGACGAAGGTCACGTGCCCGGAGAAGAACGAGACGTTGGCCTCCGCGGCGGACGGGTAGAGATCCGGGTTGCCCTGCCAGACGTACGGGCGCGCGCGCCCCACCGAGTACTTCACGATGACGTTGGCGAGCATGGCGAGGCTCGTGGCCTCGGTGATGAGGAGCACGTCGGACCAGCCCGAGGCCGGGTCGGCGAGGCGGTAGGCCTGGAGGAGGCCGAACCCCATGACGCCGATCGGGACCGCGACCTCCATGACGGTCGACAGGGTGTTCGCCGCCCCGGGATTCCCCCACATGGCCGACGTGGACAGGTTCCCGTCGATGGTGCCCGGGACGCACCACTTGCACTGGAGCGGCGCGAGCTGCTTGTCGAGCAGGAGGAGCGTCACCGTGCTCACCGCGAGGGCGCCGGTGGCGATGCCGTCCACGGTCCAGTCGTAGCCGAGCTGGGTGAGCTTCGGGGGAGCGGGCGGTGCGGCGGGAACGAGGGCGTCGTCGGAGGCGCGGACACCCTGCGCGATGAGGCACGCGAGCAGTCCGGCGGCGATGGGCGCGAGGCGCATGGCGGGGAACCTACCACCGTCCGATGCTAGAGTGCGCGCGTGGCCGCTCCCCGCGCGATCGCCCTGGCGCTCCTCCTCGCCGTCGCCCCATCGGCCCGCGGCTCGGAGCCGCCCGTCCCCCTCCAGTACAACCTGGCGCTCGACGCATCCCTCACCGGGGCGATGGCGCTCTCGGTGGTCTTCCTCGCCCTCTACCAGCCGGAGCTCCTGCCCTCGAGCTGCGGCTGGTGCACGCCGCCGGGGATCGATTCCTCGGTCCGCAATGCGCTCGTCTGGAAGGACCACGCCCGGACCGCCGACCTCGTCTCGACGTTGCTGGACGCGGCCGTCCCCGCATCGGCGCTCGGCTACCTGCTCCTCTCGGCGAACGGCGCCGGCGACGTCAACGCCGGCCTGGTCGACTCCCTGCTCGTGACGGAGGCGGTGGCCGGGGCGCTGCTCGTGAACCAGGTGGTGAAGCTGCTGGTGGCCCGGAAACGCCCCTACGCCTTCTACGGGAACGACGTCGGGTACTCGAAGAACGAGGACAACCTCTCCTTCTACTCGGGCCACACCTCCCTGGCCGTATCGGTCGTGGCAGCCACGGTCACCATCGCCTCGATGCGCGGCTATCCCGGCGTCGGAATCGCCGCTGGCGTGGGATTCACGCTGGCCGCCGGCGTCGCCTACTTCCGGATCGCGGCCGACCAGCACTGGCTGACCGATGTCCTCGTCGGGGCCGCCGTCGGCGGGCTCATGGGCTGGGCCATCCCGCGCATCTTCCATTCGCCCGTCCCGGAGA
Organism: uncultured Anaeromyxobacter sp.; assembly: GCA_903855945.1. Taxonomy (GTDB): domain Bacteria; phylum Myxococcota; class Myxococcia; order Myxococcales; family Anaeromyxobacteraceae; genus CAIOAK01. The sequence goes on along the minus strand of CAIOAK010000181.1, from coordinate 22,243 downwards.
CGGGGAGCGCGCCCGCGCTCAAGACCCCTCCCATCGGGATGGCGCTCGCCTTCTGATCCCGTCCCGTGGAGCACCCGTTTCCCATCGACGCCTACGGCAGGATCTTGCGCAGGAACGGGACGAGGAACCCCATCGTCGCGCCGTAGAGCACGTGCAGGACGAGGATGGTGGAGCCCCGCCCCTGGGCCGCCTCGTAGAGCAACGGATCGAGCACGTGCACGAGCCCGTGCCAGGCCGGCAGGTAGAGCACCGCCCCGTAGATCGCGCCGACGCCGATCGACCTGCCGAGCGGCGAGGCGGGCCGGAGGATCGAGACGAAGACGAGGCCGTAGAGGATGGAGGCGAAGCCGGCGAGCAGCCCCCCCACGAAGGCCGGAAGGGCGACGTTCCCGGTCGCGAGCGCCGAACTGCCCCACAGGGTGGCCGCCACCAGCCGCAGCGGACGGAACCCCTCCGTGCCACCGGGCAGGAGGAGCACGGCGAGTCCCCAGGCCACGAGGCCCCCCGCGACTCCGGACACCGCGCCGGCGGCCACCTCGCTCGACATCGGCTGGCGGGCGGGGAGCGTCTCGCGCCAGCGCAGGGGATCGCCCAGGTCGATGTTCATCTCGCCGACCCTCCCGCGCGCGCGGCGGCGAGGGCGAGCGCCTCGTCCAGGCGGTCCACGTCCGGACCGCTGCCTTGTGACAGGTCGGGCGCCCCGCCCCCCTTGCCGCCCAGCACCGTCACCGCCTCCCGGAGGATCTCTCCCAGGTGCGCCCCGGGTCCGCGGGGACGCGCGAAGCAGAGGTGGGCCCTCGCTCCCTCCACCCCACCGAGGAGCGCCGTCCGCCCGCGTGCCGCCATCGCCTGGGCCACCGCCCGGAGCCCGGACGGCGCCCCGAGCATCCCGTCCAGCCGGATGGCGACGGGCGCCCCCGGCGGGCACGCCCCGTCGAGCCGGGCGGCCTCGACCGTCGCGAGCGCCTCCAGCATCCGCTCGAGCTCCTTCCTTCGTGCGAGCGACTCCTCGGCGAGCTTCTCCACAGCCGCGGCGAGTTCCGGGGGCGCGCAGCGGAGCGCGGCGCTGGCGCGCGCCATCCGCTCCTCGGCCCGGTGCAGGAGCGCGACCACCCGCCCGCCGCAGGCGAACTCGACCCGCGTCCCGGCCCCCCACTTCTGGGCCCGGAGCACCGCGACGGCGCCGACCTCGCCGGTCCGGCGCGGATGGGTCCCCCCGCAGGGCGAGGCGTCCACCACCTCGCCCGCCGGCCCTCCGCCCACCACGACGACCCGGCTGCCCTTCACCGCCCCCTTCCGGAGGGGCAGGGCGTCAAGCTCTGCCGGGCTCCGTTCCCGGGCATCGACCGGCAGATCGGCCCATACGAGCCGGTTGGCCTCGGCCTCTGCGGCGGCGAGCGCCTCCGGCGTCATCCGGGCGGGCGGGGCGTCGAGGTCGATGGTGCAGCCGTCGGCGCCGAGGTGGAACGAGAGGGTGGCGGCTCCGTGGATCCGCTCGAACGCGGCCGAGAGGAGGTGCTGACCGTGGTGCTGCTGGACGTGGTCGAGCCGCCGTGCCGGATCGACCACGCAGGCGACGCGCTCCCCGGCCGTGGGCGACGGACCACCACCGATGAAGTGGAGCACCTCTCCGTCCGCCTCGATGACATCCGTCACCAGGCTGCCGCCGATGGTCCCATGATCGGCGGGCTGTCCCCCGCCCTCGGGGTAGAAGGCCGTACGATCGAGCACGACCTCGGTCCGACCTTCGCGCACACGGGCTCCGACCACCGTGGCCTCGAACCGTGTCCGGTAGGTGTCGGAGAGGAAGATCTTTTCGGTCACCTGGAGTGGCTTAGCTGGAAGGTACCGGGATGTCTCGTTTTTTTCGCTCCCGTCCATGAGTCTTGGAAGGCCGGGGGGATACCGGGTATTGTCCGCGCGCCTTTCCACGCGCGGGGAGATGAACGTGTCGATTCTCACGAAGCTGATGCCGAAGACCGACTCCTTCTTCGACGCCTTCGAGAAGCAGGCCGCCCTCACCGTCGAGGGAGCCCGCCTCTTCAAGGAACTTTTCGAGGACTTCACCGACATCCCCCGGAAGGTGAAGGCGATCAAGGACGTGGAGCACAAGGCGGACGACGTCACGCACGCCGCCTTCGAGTTGCTCTACACCCAGTTCATCACGCCGTTCGACCGGGCGGTCATCCACCGGCTGCTCTCGGCCATCGACGACGTCCTCGACCTCACCGACGCCTCGGCGGAGCGGATCGGGCTCTACGACATCCAGAGCCTCGTTCCCGAGGCGGGCGAGCTGGCCTCCGTGCTGCTCGCCCAGACCCGCAAGATGCAGGAGGCGGTGCACGGGCTGCGCAACATCAAGGACTCGAAGCGGATCCTGGACGCCTGCCTGGAGATCAACTCGCTCGAGAACCAGGCCGACTCGCTGCTCCGCCGCGCACTCGCCGACCTCTTCCGCAGCGGGGCCGACCCGCTCACCGTCATCAAGTGGAAGGAGATCCTCGACCTGATCGAGACCGCCACCGATCGGGCCGAGGACGTCGCCAACGTGATCGAGAACGTCGTTCTCGAGAACACCTAGCGCGACCCATCCATGCTCCTCGCCGTCGTCATCGGCCTGATCGTCGTCGCGCTGGCCTTCGATTTCATCAATGGCTTTCACGATGCGGCGAACTCGATCGCCACCGTCGTCTCGACCCGGGTTCTGTCCCCGATCACCGCCGTCGCCTGGGCCGCCTTCTTCAACTTCGTGGCGGCCGCTCCGGTCTTCTTCGGCGGAGAGCTGCGGGTGGCCCAGACCGTGGGCAAGGGCATCGTCCAGTTCGACATGCTGAAGGCACAGGGCGTCGAGATGGTGCTGGCGGTGATCTTCTCCGCCCTCATCGGCGCCATCGTCTGGAACCTGCTCACCTGGTGGTGGGGACTCCCCTCCTCCTCCTCCCACGCGCTGGCCGGAGGCCTGGTGGGGGCGACGCTCCCGGCTCTCGGGATGAAGGGGCTCGTCATCTCGGGGATCCTGAAGATCGCCGCCTTCATCGTCCTCTCCCCGGTCATCGGCCTGACGCTCGGGGCCGGGCTCATGATCATCACCGCCTGGATCGTCCGACGGTTCCGGCCGGGCCGGGTGGACACCTGGTTCCGGAAGCTCCAGCTCCTCTCCTCGGCGGTCTTCAGCTACAGCCACGGTTCCAACGACGCCCAGAAGGTCATGGGCATCATCGGCGTGGTGCTGTACGGCACCATCTGGAAGGACCGAACCTTCCACGTGACCTGGTGGATCGTGCTCCTCACCCACACCGCCATCGCGGCCGGCACCTTCTTCGGCGGCTGGCGCATCGTGAAGACCATGGGCTACAGCCTCACCAAGCTTCAGCCCATCGGCGGCTTCGCGGCCGAGACCGGCGGCGGCGTCACCATCCTGGCCCTCTCCCACTGGGGGATCCCCGTCTCGACCACCCACACCATCACGGGCGCCATCGTGGGCGTGGGGGCCACGAAGGGGATCCGGGCGGTCCGCTGGGGCGTCGCGGGGCGCATCATCTGGGCCTGGATCTTCACCATCCCGGCCTCGGCGCTGGTGGCGGCCGGCATCTACCTCCTCGTCCGGGCCGTCCTCCACCTCTCGGTCTGAGCGGCGCTACCGCTCCGTCGAGGCGAGCATGCCGCAGGCCGCGCTGCGGTCCTGCCCGCCCGAGTACCGGCGGACGATGGGCTGCCCCGGCAGGTGGATCGCCAGGGCGTCGCGGAAGGACTTCCACTCCGCGTCCGATGGCGGCGCGAAGCGGCCGGTGTCGTCGTTCACCGGGATGGGGTTGAGCCGCACCGGGATGCCGTGGAGCAGGCGCCCCAGCGCCTCCGCGTCCTCCTCGCCGACGTTCACGCCGGACATCATCACGTACGCCAGGGTCACCCGCCCGCGCTCCTCGGCGTGCTCGCGGACCGCATCGATGAGCTCCTCGAGCGGCTGCCCCTGCTCCACCGGCATGAGCGCCGCCCGCTTCTCCGGGAGCGCGGCGTTGAGCGACACGCAGAGCCGGAACTTGTGCCCCTCGGCGGTGTAGCGCCGGATCATGGGGACCACGCCCGCGGTGGAGATGGAGATGCGCCGCGCGTCGATGCGCCCTCCGGCCGGGTCGCAGAGGACGTACCCCGCCGCGATCACCGCCTCGTAGTTGTGGAAGGGCTCGCCCTGCCCCATGAAGACCGCGCCGGTGATGGGGAGCTGGCTGTCTCGGCGGACCTCCAGCCACTGCCCCACCATCTCCCAGGGCTCCAGGTTGCGGGTGTGGCCGAGCCGCCCGGTGGCGCAGAAGGTACAGCCCAGCGCGCATCCCACCTGCGAGGAGAGGCAGAGGGTGTGGTGGGTGTCGAAGAGCGGGATGCGGACCGATTCGACGCGCGCCCCGTCGACGAGCTCGAAGAGGTAGCGACGGAAGCCGTCGGCCGCGTCCTCCTGGTGGGCCACCCGGAGGCGGGCCTCGGAGAGGCGGGACGACGCCAGGTCGAGCACCGCGCGCCGCACGTTGCGGGCGTCGCGGATCGTGCACCCGCGGGCCACCGCGGCGCCCAGCAGCCGTCGGGCATCGACGAGGTCGATGCCGAGCAGCCGCGCGAGGCCGCGCGCGTCCTGGTTGGCGACGTGCTCCACGCCCGGATCTTACGCCGCCGGGGCCTCCGGCACCGCCGCCCCCCGCCGCGCGCCGCGCCGCCGGGCCAGGCGCGCCTGCGCCTCGTCGAGCAGCGAGTAGACGACCGGCACGATGCCGAGCGTCAGCACCGTGGAGGTGAGGAGGCCGCCGATGATGGCGACCCCCATGGGGACGCGGGTCTCGGCGCCGTCGCCGCGGGCCAGCGCCACCGGGATCATGCCGGCGATCATGGCCACCGTGGTCATGAGGATGGGGCGGAGCCGGATGGGGCCCGCCTCCAGGAGGGCCTCGCGGGTGGACTTGCCCGCGGCGCGCAGCTGGTTCGTGAACTCGACGAGGAGGATTCCGTTCTTGGTCACGAGCCCCATCAGCATGATGAAGCCGATCATGGCCATCATCGACATGTACTGCCCGGTCACGAGGAGGCCGGCGATGCCGCCGATGACCGCGAAGGGGAGCGACATCATGATGGTGAACGGGTGGACGAGGCTCTCGAACTGGGCCGCCAGGATGATGTAGACGAGCACGATGCCCAGCACGAGGGCCAGCACGAAGGCCCGGGCCGCGTTGCCGAGCTCGCGCCCCTGCCCCTCGAAGTCGTAGGTGATGCCGGGGGGCAGCTCCTTCTTCGCGAAGTCGGACAGGTAGCTCATGGCCTCGCCGAGGGAGTAGTTGCGGAGGTCTGCGAGCAGCGTCACCTGCCGCATCTGGGACTGGTGCTCGATCTGGGACGGCCCGATCGCCTCCTTCACGTTGGCGATGGTGCGCAGCTCGACGAGCTGGCCGCTGGGAGCACGCACCGGGATCGCGCCGAGCGCCGCCGGGTCGGAGAGCACCTCGGGCGGCAGGCGCATCTTGATGTCGTAGGTGTCGAGCCCGTCGTGGAAGTCGGCCACCTTGTCGCCGGCCATGAGCGCACGCACGTTCTGGCCAACCACGGCCGCCGGGATGCCGAAGGCCGCGGCCCGCTCCCGGTCGATGTCCACGTCGAGCTGCGGCTTGCCGCTTCGCCAGGTGCTGTCGATGTCCACGAGGCCGGGGTTCTTCTGCATGGCGCCCCGCACCTTCTCGACCGCGGCGAGGAGCGCCTGGGGATCGTTGCTGCGGAGGTTGAACTGGACCATCTGCGCGCGGTTGCCTCCGCCGGCCACCGCCTGGAAGTCCTGGATCGCCACCACCGCGGCCGGGCTGGCCCGCAGCGTCTTGCGCATGTACTCCTTGAGGTCCGACTGGCCGTAGCGGCGCTGCGAGATGGGGACGAAGTTGACGGTGATCTCCCCCTTGTTCACCTCCTCGCGTGCGCCACCTCCGGCGACCGAGAAGGTGTCGGTGACGCCGGGCATCTCCAGGATCTGGCCGGAGAGCTCGGCGAGCTGCCGCTCGGTCTCGTCGAGCGAGGTCCCGGACGGCATCTCCAGCATCACCTTCACCATGCTCATGTCCTGCTGCGGGAGGAAGGTGAACTTGAGCTTGGTGGCGAGGAAGACCGTGAAGACGAGCACGAGCACGGCGGCGGCCACCGTCACCCCGCGGTGTCCGAGTAGCCAGGCGAGGGCGCGACGGTAGAAGGCCTCGACGGCGCGCAGCACCCGCTCGACGGCCTGCGAGACGGCCCCCTGCCCCACGTGCTCGTTCAGGAGCCGCGCCGAGAGCATCGGCGTGAGGGTCATGGAGACGAAGTAGGAGATGAGCACCGCGACGGCGACGGTGACGCCGAACTGGTAGAAGAAGCGCCCCATCAGCCCTTCCATGAATGCCACCGGGACGAAGACCGCCACCACCGCGAGCGTCACCGCGAGCACGGCGAGGGCGATCTCGCCCGTGCCCTTCTCGGCCGCCTCCACCGGCGCCTCCCCGTGCTCCAGGTGGCGGACGATGTTCTCGATGACCACGATGGCGTCGTCGATGAGCAGACCGATGCTGAGCGTCAGCGCCAGCATGGTGATGACGTTGAAGGTGAAGCCGAGCGCCTTCATGACCGCGAAGGTGCCGATGATGGCGGTGGGCAGCGCCACGGCGGAGACCAGCGTGGAGCGCACGTTCCGGAGGAAGATGAGCACCACCACCACGGCCAGGATGCCGCCCAGGATCATGTCCTCCTGCACGGACTCGATGGAGGAGCGGATGAACTTCGCGCCGTCCACGACCATGACCACGCGGCTCCCCGGGGGGAGCTGCTTCTCGATCCCGGCCAGGGCGGTCTTCACGCGCTCCGCCACCTGCACGGTGTTCGCGCCCGACTGCTTGCGGACGATGAGTCCGAGGGCGCCGATCCTGCCCAGGGCCGCGGCGCTGCGGGCCTCGGCCGGCCCGTCCTCGACACGCGCCACGTCTCCGAGCCGGACCGGGGTCCCGGCCGGGCTGGCCACGATGAGGGCACGCAGCGCCTCCACCGTGCGGGCCTCGGCGGCCACCTTCACCGACCGCTCCACGCCGGCCTCGAGCGTCCGGCCGCCCGGCACGTCGATGCTCTGGGCGCGCAGCGCCTGCACCACGTCGGCCGGCGTGAGGCCGTAGCCCTTCAGCGCCTTGGGATCGACGATGACGGTGAGCTCCCGCTTGCGCCCGCCGGAGACCTCGACCGCGCCGACGCCGGAGATCTGCTGCAGCGCCGGCTTCACGACGTCGTCGGCCACCTTGGTGAGCCGGTCGATGGGCAACGGAGCCGAGAAGGCGAGCGTCGCCACCGGCGCCGCACCGATGTCGAACTTCTCGACGATGGGGGTCTGGATCTCGCGGGGGAGCTTGGAGAGCGTGGCCTGGACGCGGTCGCGCACGTCCTGTGCGGCGACGTCCACCTTCCGCTCGAGGTCGAACCGGATGACGATCTGCGAGACGTTCTCGACGTTGATGGAACGGAGCGTGTCCAGGCCCGGGAGGGTGTTGAGCGCCTCCTCGAGGGGTTTCGTGACGTTGCTCTCGATGGTCACCGGGTCCGCGCCGGGGAGCACGGTGGTGACCGTGACGATGGGGAACTCGACCTCGGGGAACTGGTCCACCCCGATGCGCGGGTAGGCCACGATGCCGAAGACGAGCAGCACCAGCGTGAGCATCCCGGTGAAGACCGGGCGCGAGATGAAGGTCCGGATGGGGCTCACTTGGCCTCCTCCGCGGCCACGGCGGTGACCGCGTCACCGGGGCGGAGCGCCCCGGGATCGAGGATGACGAGCGCGTCGGGAGCGAGGCCGCCCGTCACGAGCACCGTGCCGGGGTTGAGCGGCGCGATCTGCACGACCCGCTCCTCGGCCTTCCCTCCCACCGCGACGAGCACGCGCGAGCCGGTGGCGTCGGTGCGGACCGCGCCGGTGGGGAGGTAGAGCCCATCCTTCGCCCCGAAGCCGCCGAAGTCGACGTTGGCAAGGGCGCCGGGCCGGATCACTGCGCCCTTCCCCGGCAGCACGTCGGCGAACACCTCGATGGTGCGCGACTGGGGATCGACCACCGCGCCCTTGGTCCGGATCTTCGCCTGGAAGTGCTGCGTGGAGGGGGTGAGCACCCCCTCGATCACCTGGCCCGGGTGGATGAAGCTCTCGATGGCCTCGGGTACCGCCAGGCGGACCTCGAGGTGGTCCACGTCGGTGACCGTGACGATGGGGCTCACCGGCATGAGGGTGACGGTGTCGCCGGCGTTGCGGAACTTGGCGGTCACCACGCCGTCGAAGGGCGCGACGATGACCGTGTCCGCGACCATCTGCTTCGCGCCGGCGAGGGCCGCGCGGGCCTGGTCGAGCTGGGCGGCGGCCACCTCCCGGCCGGTCTTCACCCGGTCGTAGCCCGCCTCGGGCAGGCTCTGCGCCTCGAAGAGCATCTTGGATCGGGCCACCTCGCGATCGGCCACGCCCAGGTTGGCCACGGCGAGCCGCTCGGCGGCCAGCGCGTTGTCGAGCCCGATGCGGGCGTTCACCGAATCCATCTCGGCGAGCGGCGCTCCGGTGTGCACCCGGTCGCCCACCTTGACCAGGATCCGCTTGATCTGGCCGCTCGCCTTGGCCGAGAGGACCGCCTCCTCCTTGGCTCGGACCGTGCCGGTGGCCCGGGCGAGCCCGGTCTCCATGCGGGTGGCCGGCTTCGACACGCGCACGGCGCGGCCGGAGGGGCCCGCCGCGGGGAGATTGGCCTTCTCTCCGCCGGAGTGGCAGGCGGCGAGGAGGGATGCGGCGAGGGCCGCGGCGAGGGTCGAGATCGTGCGGTTCATGTGGAGACTCCGTGCAGGATGAGGTCGGCGGCGGCGCGGGCCGTGGCGCGCGTCGGAGGGGTGCTGCGTCCGGCCCGGTGGCCGTGGCGCAGTGCGAGCAGGATGCCGGTGCCGGCGCGGGCGGCGACGGGTGCGGGGACGCGGAGCTCCCGGGGGGCGGCGTTCCGGCGCAGCCAGCCCTCGAGCAGCGCCTCGTAGCGGCGCAGGTGCTGCCCGGCGTCCTCGTGGGCGAGCAGGAGGTCGAAGAGCTCGTGCCGTCCCTCGGTGAGCCGCTGCTGCGCCTGGAAGAGGCCGGCGAGCCGGGCGGAGAGAGGCAGGCTGCGGTCGACGGGCGCCTCGAAGGTGCCCTTGAACTCCTCGGAGACGAGCGCGAGCAGGCTCGCGAAGATCTCCTCCTTGCTCCGGAAGTACCGGTACAGGGAGGGGGCCGCGTATCCGGCCGCCGCGGCCAGCTCGGCGAGCGTGGCCGCCGCATAGCCCCGGCGCGCGAAGACCCGTGCCGACGACTCCAGGATGTCGCGGCGCGCGGCCTCCCGGGCTCGGGCCCGCCGGGCCGTGGAATTGCGAACGATCATTCGCGCGATGTATTGGCGCGTTCGCGACCCCGGCGCAAGCGGAAAGGCGGACCGGACACGAAGGGGCTCCCCGCCAGGAGGTACCGCCAGGGGCGCTGCGCGGAGGCGGCAATCGCGGTAGATCTCCCTCCATCGTGCGCCGAGCCAAGATCGTCTGCACGCTGGGTCCCTCCAGCGAATCCGCCGAAATGGTCCTGAAGCTCCTCGAGCTGGGCATGGACGTGGCCCGCCTCAACTTCTCCCACGGGACCCACGCCGACCACGAGGTGGCCATCCAGCGCATTCGCGCCGCCTCCCGCCAGCTGGTCCGCCCGGTGGCCATCCTCCAGGACCTGCAGGGGCCGAAGATCCGGACCGGCCCGCTCCGCGCCGGCCGGGAGGGCGTGATGCTCCCGACCGGGAGCCGGATCGTCATCACCACCGAGAAGGAGGTGGCCGGCGACGAGCACCTCGTCTCCACCACCTACCCCTTCCTCGCCCAGGACGTCGGGCCGGGCGATCGCATCCTCGTGGACGACGGCCTGCTCGAGCTCCGCGTGCTCGACACCGACGGGGTCCGGGTCACCGCCGAGGTGGTCGAGGGCGGACGCCTGAAGGAGCACAAGGGGATCAACCTGCCCGGCGTGGCGCTGCGGGTGAGCGCGCTCTCCGAGAAGGACCGGACCGACCTGGCCTTCGGCGCCAAGCACGGCGTCGACCTGGTGGCGCTCTCCTTCGTGCGCACCGCAGGCGACATCGAGGAGGCCCGCGCCGAGCTGCAGAGGCTGGGGCGGGTGGTCCCCATCATCGCCAAGATCGAGAAGCCGGAGGCGCTCGACAACCTGGACGAGATCGCCGAGGCGGCCGACGGCCTCATGGTGGCGCGTGGCGACCTGGGGGTGGAGGTGCCGGCCGAGCGGGTGCCCGTCCTGCAGAAGTCGATCGTCGACCGGGGCAACCAGCTCGGCAAGCCGGTCATCATCGCCACGCAGATGCTCGACTCGATGATCCAGCACCCGCGCCCCACCCGGGCCGAGGCCAGCGACGTCGCCAACGCCATATGGGACGGGGCCGACGCGGTCATGCTCTCCGGCGAGAGCGCCAGCGGCCGCTTCCCGCTGCTCGCCGTGCAGACCCTGGATCGCATCGTGCGCGAGGCGGAGGGCAGCAAGTTCCTCTCCCGGCTCCGCCCGGTCGATCCAGCCGCAGGGCCCATGGCCCTCAACGACGTGGTGGCCTCGGCGGCGGTGCGCGCCGCGCTCGACGCCGACGCGCGCTGCATCGCCTGTTTCACCGTGGGTGGAACGACCGCCCGGCTGCTCAGCCGCTACCGGCCCCACGTCCCCATCGTGGCCTTCTCCCCGGAGCAGCCCATCCGGCGGCGCATGGCCCTCTACTGGGGCGTCCTCCCCCGGATCCTGGACCCCATCCGCGACCCCGACTCGATGGCGCGGCTCGTCTCCGAGCAGCTCGTCGCGGAAGGCCTGGCGGGCCCCGGCGACCGGGTGATCATCGTCTACGGCTCCCCGCTGGGCGAGCCGGGCGCCACCAACTCCATCCGCCTGCACCAGATCCCCCTCGAGCCCCTTCCGGGCAAGCGCTACCGGGTTCCCATCTAGCCGACGGGGACCGGAGACCGAATCCATGGACATCCCGGCCCTGCAGCGCGCCATCGCCGAGCAGCGGCTCGACGGCTGGCTCCTCTACGACTTCCACGGCCAGAACCCCACCGCGCTCGGCGTGCTCGGGCTCGCCGGCCACATGCTCACCCGGCGCTTCGCCTACCTCGTCCCCGCCCGGGGCGAGCCGAGGCTCCTCGTCCACGCCATCGAGGTGGGCTCCTTCCCGGCCCACGTGCCGGGACGGCGCGCGAGCTACGCCTCCTGGCAATCCTTCCACGCCGGGCTGGAGCGCATGCTCGCCGACCTGCCCGGACGCCGGCTCGCCATGGAGTACTTCCCGATGGCGGGGATCCCCTACCTCTCCCGGGTGGACGCCGGCACGCTGGAACTCGTCCGGTCGCTCGGCGTCGAGGTGGTCTCGTCGGGCGAGCTCGTGCAGCAGTTCCTCTGCCGGTTCGACGACCGGCAGGTCGAGAGCCACGCGCGGGCCTGCCGGGCCATCGACGAGGCGAAGGACGAGGCCTTCGCCCGGGTCGGGGAGGAGCACCGGCGCGGCCGGGAGCCGGCCGAGCACGAGATCCAGGACCTGCTCATGGCCCGATTCGCCGAGCGGGGACTCGTCACCGACCACCCGCCCATCGTGGCGGTGAACGGACACGCCGCCGACCCGCACTACGTGCCTTCGCGGGAGCGTCCCACCTCCATCCGGCGCGGCGATCTCCTGCTCATCGACCTGTGGGCCCGTGAGCCCCGCGCCGACGATCCGTACGCCGACATCACCTGGATGGCCTTCTGCGGCGACCGACCCACTCCCCGGATGGAGGAGGTGTTCCGGGTGGTGGCCGGCGCGCGCGACGCGGGTTTCGGACTCGTGGTGGAAGCCTTCCGGGAGGGGCGCCGGCTCGAGGGGTGGCAGGTCGATCGCGTGGTCCGGGACCACGTCGTGGCCCGCGGGTTCGGCGACCGCTTCGTCCACCGCACCGGCCACTCCATCGGCTTCGCGTCGGCCCACGGCGACGGGGCCAACATGGACGACCTCGAGACCCACGACACCCGACCGCTGCTCGAGCGCACGGCCTTCTCCATCGAGCCCGGCGTCTACCTGCCCGACGAGGGAATCGGCGTGCGCCTGGAGATCGACGTGGTGCTCCACCCCGGCGGTCCACGCATCTACTCCAGGCTCCAGGAGGAGCTGGTCCGGATCGCGTGAGCGAGCTCCTTCCCGGCATGCCGCCTCCCCCGCCGCCCGCGCGCGTGCGCCCGGCGGCCGCGGTGATCCTGTGGCGCGATGGCCCGGAGGGTCGGGAGGTCTTCTGGGTCCGGCGCGGGGACGGACTCCGGTTCGCCGGCGGCTTCCACGCCTTCCCGGGCGGGCGGGTGGACGACGACGACGCCAAGGTCCCGGTGCCCGGGCTCGAGGGCGAGACCGCAGTCACCGTGGCCGCCGCCTGTCGCGAGCTCTTCGAGGAGGCGGGCGTGCTGCTCGCGCGCGGGGCGGAGCGGATCGCGCCGGGCGTCCGGGACGAGGCGCGTCAGGCCCTGCTCGACGGGAGGATCGGCTTCGCCGAGATCCTCTTCCGGGAGGGGCTGGCGCTCGAGCCCGCTCTCCTCGAGGAGGCGGGGCTCTGGGTCACGCCGGAGGCCTTCCCGGTGCGCTTCTCCGCCCGCTTCTTCGTGGCCCGGCTGCCCGCCGGGCAGGAGGCCTCGGTGTGGCCGGGGGAGCTGTCGGGAGGGGAGTTCGTTCCGGTGGCCCGCGCGCTCGCCGCGTGGGAGCGGGGCGATGCGCTGCTCCATCCGCCCAACTGGTGGGGCATCACCGCCATCCATCGCGCCGCCCCGCCGGCGGCGGTGGAGCTGCTCCGTCACCGTCCGGACGACATCGTCATCGAGTTCCAGGGGGGCGTCGTCCTCGCCGCGCTCCGCACCCCGACGCTTCCTCCGGCCACACACACCAACTGCTGGTTGATCGACCTCGGCCCGGGGGAAGGCGTGGCGGTGGTCGATCCCGGCTCGGGCGACCCGGCGGAGCTGGCGCTGCTCGATCGCACGCTCTCGATCCTGGCCCGCCGCGGCCGGCCGGCGCGGGAGGTGTGGCTCACCCACCACCACGTGGACCACGTGGGGGGCGTCCCGGCGCTCGTCGCCCGCGGTCTGCCGGTGCGGGCCCACCCGGAGACGGCGCGGCGGGTCCCGGGCGGCGGGTCCTTCCTCCCGGTGGCCGACGGCGAGCTCCTGGGCGGGCGCTGGCGGGCCATATTCACTCCGGGTCACGCACCGGGCCACCTCGCCTTCCTGGACGAGCGGACCGGCGCGCTCGTGGCCGGCGACATGGTGAGCACGATGTCCACCATCGTGATCGACCCGCCGGAGGGGAACATGGGGCTCTACCTCGCGTCGCTGGCCCGGCTCCGGGCACTGCCGGCCCGAACCCTCTACCCCGCGCACGGCGCTCCCGCCCCCTCCGCGCTCGCCAAGCTGGACGAGTACCTGGCCCACCGGCACATGCGGGCCGCCAAGGTCGAGGCCGCGCTCGACCCCGGTGGCGAGCTCGCCGAGGTCACGCGGAGGGCCTACGACGACACGCCCCCCGTGCTCCTCCCGGTGGCCGAGCGGAGCTGCCTCGCCACCCTCCTCTGGCTGGAGGGGACCGGGCGAGCGACCCGTTCGGGGGCTTCCTGGGGTCGTCCCTAGCCCCGGAGGGGTCGGTTTTCGGGAACATTTCGGTGACGGCGGCCGTTTTGAATGCGGTGCGCTGGGATCTCGTCCCTCTCTGGGTTATCAAACCCTTCGAGATTCCCATGAGAGCCCTCCACGCCGTCGCCGTCGTCACCCTCGCCTTCGCGGTCGGCGCAGCCTCGACCGAAGGGGTGGTCCGGATGCGGGCCGCCCGGGCGGAGAAGGTCGCGGCGACCGACGGTTCCATCGGCGAGCTGGTCGCCTTCGAGGTCCGGACCGAGGACGGTGCCACGCTGGCGAAGAGCCGGCTCGTCAGCCCCGAGGGCAAGGTGGCCTCGGTGACGGTTCGCGATCCCTCCGATCCCTCGACGGTCCGGATGGTGCTCCGGGTGACCACCTCGCGCGAGGCTTCGGGCAGCGTCTGCGTGAACTACGCGGTGCAGATCCCCGAGCTCTCCCTCTCCCGCTCCGGTCGTGTCTGGGTGAAGCCCGGCGTCGAGTCCACGCTCCCCCTCGGCCCCGACCTGGTGGCCGTCTTCACCGCGGTCCCCGTGCCGTCGCGGGCCTTCGAGAAGCTCCTCGAGTCGGAGCGGGCGCACCGGGCTCCGCGGGCCAGCTGATCGCGCCTCCCCGGCGCGCTCGCTACGGCTTCCCCAGGATCTGCTCGTACTGGATGGCGCCCAGTTCGCGTCCATCCTCGGCCCAGGTGAACCAGCGTCCGCACTGGAGCACGAAGCAGAAGGTCCCCTCGAACCACCAGGTCCAGGCGCCGTTCTTCTCCCCGGCCCGGTAGGTACCCCGGACCGCCCGTCGCGCCAGGTTGACTCCACGTGAATCAGATCCACGTCGTAGTACTCGCGCGCCGGACCCTGGCGCCGGGCGACTCCGTTGCGATCGGGCCCCTCGCACCACTCGGCGTTCCCCAGGGGAGGCGGCAGGCCGACCGGGAGCGTCCCGGGCGGGCAGGCCAGCGGGACCGCCACGAGCACGGCGAGGAGCGTCGCGATCACGGTCGCACCTCTCCCGGCCGGCTCCAGGACTCGAGAAAGCCCGTCACCACCGGGAACACCTCCGCCGCGGCGTTCCGCCCCACGAGCAGGTCGGTGTGGCCGTAGTCGGCCGAGTGGCCGGCGTCGGTCCGGAACTCCACGTAGGTGCGGGGGCCGCCCCAGGCCTCGAAGCTCGCGCGGACCACCGAGGGGGGCGCGAGCGAGTCGCGCGGGGCGGCCACGAAGAGGGCGGGCTGGCGGCAGGCGGCGAGCCCGGCCCGGTAGTCGACGTCGCCGCCGGCCGACCGGCAGACGTCCTGGGTGACCCACTCCCCCAGCTGGCGGAAGAGCGGGCCGGAGACGTTCTCGATGCCGTTCGCGAGCAGCCGGCGGTAGACGGCGCGGTCCATGTTGCGACCGTTGATGGCCAGCTCCGCCGCGGGCGGGTGGGCGAGCCCGGCCCAGGGCGCCACCATGCGCGCGAGGGTCCGGTTGTGGCGTCCGTCCACGAGGACTCCCCGCCGGACCCAGCGGGCCACCTGCCCGTCCGGGTCGAAACGCATGGGCCCGGCGATGGCGACGATGGCGGCGATCCGCTCCGCGTGCAGCTGGCAGGAGACGAGGCCGGTCACGGCGCCGAGGCTGTGCCCCACCCAGAGCACCCTTTCCTCGCCGGTCTCGCGGCAGATCGCATCGAGCGCGGCCGGGACGTCCTCGTTCACGTAGTGGTCGAAGTTCCACTCCGCGTCGACCGTCGGGCCGCGCCGGGAATCGCCGTGCCCTCGGAGGTCGAGGGAGAAGGTCCGGAAGCCCGCCCCGCTGAGGTGGGCCGCGAGCGATACCGCCTCGACGCCCGCGTCGAGGGTCCACCGGTTCGCCGAAAGCCCGTGGACGAGCAGCACGGGGGGCCGGCGCTCCGGTGCGCGGGGGCGGCGCGTCCCGAGCGCCAGGCTCCATCCGTCCCGGGTGACGGCCCGCACGACGCCGTCGTCCAGGACGGGCTGGCACAGGGTGCGCGTCCAGAAGGCGTAGTGCGCCAACGCGAGCACCCCTGCGCCCGCCAATGCGGCAACCAGGACGAACGGCCATTCCACGCCCCCACAGATCTACCGCAGGGAGAGGCAAGGGTCCCGGAAATCCCCGGTGGCCCGCGGGTTGCAGACCTTCAACCCCATGACGGCCGATCATGTTCGAGGCGGGTCGTCCGCAAGAGGCATGTGTCCAGAAAACGAGCAGACGGTGGCCCGGATTCCGGGCAGGTCGGATGGATCCATCCACGCCGAGCCGGGCGGTTCCCGGCGCTTGACCGATCGCGTCGCGGGAGCGTAGCGTCGGGAACTTCCACTGATACAGGGGTGCACCCGTGAAGAAGGTCGAAGCCATCATCAAGCCCTTCAAGCTGGACGAGGTGAAGCAGGCTCTCTCCGAGATCGGCATCGCCGGCCTGACCGCGACCGAGGTGAAGGGCTTCGGGCGCCAGAAGGGGCACACCGAGCTCTACCGCGGCGCCGAGTACGTCGTCGACTTCCTGCCCAAGGTGAAGGTCGAGGTCGTCGTGTCCGATGCGCTCGCCTCCAAGGTCGTCGAGGTGATCGAGCGGGCCGCCAAGACCGGCCGCATCGGCGACGGGAAGATCTTCGTCGTCCCGGTCGAAGAGGTGATCCGCATCCGCACCGGCGAACGGGGCGAGGACGCCCTCTAGCGCCGGGAGACCGGCATCGAAGGGGGCGCCGTGGCCCGTGGCGGCAAGGCATCGCCGCTCCCCGCGGCGCTGGCGCGAGGTGCCATAGATTCCATCGGAGATCCGATCCTGCTCGTGGGACCGGATGGTGGGCTCCTGCACCTCAACCCAGCCGCGGAGGAGCTCTTCGACCGAAGCAGGGACCGTTCGGTCGGACTGCCCGTCCGCGCGCTGCCCGGCGGCGGGCCGCTCGAGGCGCTCGCCGATCGCGTCCGGCGCGGGCAGGAGGCGACCCGCGTCGATCTCGCGAGCCCCCGCGACCCCTCGCTCCCGCTGAGCGTGGAGGCCTCGCCGCTCTTCGACGGGGCCTCCTGCGTGGGAACGGTGCTCGTGATCGGGTCCCGCAGAAGCGGGGAGCGGCATCTCGACTTCGAGGCGCTGGCAGCCGGACTCGCCCACGAGATCAAGAACCCCCTGGCTGGCCTGCAGGGGTCGGCCGAGCTGCTGGCCCGGGAGGCGGACGGGGTCGCCCGCGAGTACGCGCTCGTCATCGCCAAGGAGGCGCGTCGCGTCGACGGCCTGGTCCGGGAACTCCTCGACCTGGCGCGGCCGGCCACGCTCCTGGCCGGGCCCGTGAACATCCACACGGTCCTGCGCGACGTGATGTTGATCGCGAAGGGGCTTCCCGGTGGCGATCGGGTGCTCTTCTCGCAGCGCTTCGACCCATCCCTGCCCTCGGTCCTGGGGGATCAGGAGAAGCTCACCCAGGTGGTGCTGAACCTGCTCCGGAACGCGGTGGAGGCGGTCCGGGAGGTGCCGGGCGCGGAGATCCTGATGGAGAGCGGGATCGCTCCGGTTCGCCTTCGCCATGCGGGCGGACGGACGATCACGCTGGCCCGGGTGGCGATCCTCGACAACGGGCCCGGCATCTCCGAGGCCATGCTGTCCCGCCTGTTCACGCCATTCGCCACGTCCAAGGCGCAGGGAACGGGGCTCGGCCTCGCCATCTCCCGGCGGATCGTCGAGGCGCACGGCGGGCGCATCGAGGTCCGCAACCGGGGCGCGCGGGGCGTCGAGGCGGCGCTCTACCTTCCCCTCTCCGCACCCTGACGGCCGCCTTGTCGGGGGGTGCCCGGATCCGAGCATGCCCTTTGCCCGCCGAACGGGCATAAGAGGTGCATGGACCTCGTACCGATGCGAAAGGTACTCATCGTCGACGACGAGCCGTCCGTCCGTTTCGTCCTGGCCCGGACCTGCGAGCGGGCCGGAGTTCCTCATCTGGAGGCCGGCAGCGCCGAGGAGGCGCGGGAGGTGATGGTCCGCCACGGAACCTCCCTCCACGGCGGTATCGGCCTCGTGCTCCTCGACGTGCGACTCCCGGGGGACGATGGCCTCACGCTCCTCGCCGAGCTCGCCGGCCGGAGCGACTCCCCGTTCGTCGTGGTGATGACCGCCGAGGACACGATGCGTTCGGCGGTCGAGGCGATGAAGCGTGGCGCCGCCGACTACCTGACGAAACCCTTCGACCTGAACCGGGTCGAGCGAATCATCCGCGACCTCGCCATCGGGCCCGAGCCGGAGGAGCGTCCCGAGCGCGGGCCGGAGCGAACCTCCGTGCCGGAGAAGAAGCGGGACGGGGCATCGCTCGAGTCGCTCATCGGCCGCTCGCCGGCCATGGTCGAGGTGTTCAAGGAGATCGGGCGCGTGGCGCGCACCGAGATGACGGTGACCTTGATGGGCGAGAGCGGCACCGGCAAGGAGCTGGTCGCACGGGCCGTGCACGCCAACTCGGCGCGGGCCCGGGGCCCGTTCATCACCGTGAACATGGCCGCGATCCCCCGCGATCTCATGGAGAGCGAGCTGTACGGGCACGAGCGGGGCGCCTTCACGGGAGCGGCCGAGCGGCGCCCGGGGAAGTTCGAGCTGGCGAGCGGCGGCACGCTCTTCCTGGACGAGATCGGCGAGATGCCGGTGGAGCTGCAGGCGAAGCTCCTGCGCGTCCTCCAGGAGCGGGAGATCGACCGCGTGGGTGGGTCCCGCCCGCTGCCGGTGGACGTCCGGATCGTGGCCGCGACCAACGCCGACCTCTCCCGCTCGGTGGAGGACGGGCGCTTCCGGCGCGATCTCTTCTACCGGCTGGCCGTGGTCCCCATCCGGCTGCCTCCGCTCCGGGAACGGGACCACGACGTGATCCTGCTCGCCCGCCACTTCGCTGCGAAGTACGGGGAGCAGCTCCGCGGTCGCCCGGTCACGCTCGCGCGGGACGCCGAGCCGCTGCTCCTCGCCCACTCCTGGCCCGGAAACGTGCGGGAGCTCCAGAACGTGATCCAGCGCGTGCTGCTCTCGCTGCCCGGACAGCGCATCACGGGGCGTGACATCGGGCCGCTCTTGCCGGCTGGCGCCGTGCGGGAGAAGGGGCTCACCGGTTTCGTCGAGTCGTTCCTGGACGGGGCCGAGCCGGACGGGGGGCGATACCAGGCCGCCCTCGCCGCGGTGGAGGGCCCTCTCATCAGCGCCGCGATGGACCGAACCCGGGGGAATCAGCTCAAGGCGGCGGAACTGCTCGGGATGAATCGCAACACCCTCCGGGAGCGGATGCGCGCCCTGGGGCTGAAGCCGCGCGAATGAGCTCCTGCCTGCTCCGCGGGCAGGCTGTGCCCGGTTTTCGGGCACAGGCCCGAAAAGGACACCCGATCCGGGCTCGATCGGAGTAGATCCGGCTGGCACAAGGCGTGCTAATCCGGTGCCTCGTCCACCCTCCGCCCCATCAGGAGAACCCTCCGCAATGGCCACAATGACCCCGAAGCAGGCGCTCGACCTCGCCAAGCAGAACAAGGCGCAGTTCGTCGATCTGAAGTTCAACGACTTCCTCGGCATCTGGCAGCACTTCTCCATCCCCATCGACGAGCTCTCCGAGGAGGTCTTCGAGGAGGGTCTGGGCTTCGACGGTTCCTCCATCCGGGGCTGGCAGGCGATCCACGCCTCCGACATGCTCGTCATGCCGGACGCCAGCACCGCCGTGATGGACCCCTTCATGGCCCACCCGACGCTGTCGCTCATCTGCAACATCGTCGAGCCGATCACGAAGGAGCCGTACTCCCGCGACCCGCGCAACATCGCCATCAAGGCCGAGAAGTACCTGAAGGGCACCGGCATCGGCGACACGGCCTTCTTCGGCCCCGAGGCGGAGTTCTTCATCTTCGACGAGGTCCGCTACGAGAGCGGCGTCAACCACTCCTTCTACAAGGTCGACTCGGCCGAGGGCCAGTGGAACACCGGCCGCGACGAGGCGGGCGGGAACCTCGGATACAAGCCCCGCTACAAGGAGGGCTACTTCCCGGTCGCCCCCACCGACAGCCAGCAGGACATCCGCGCCGAGATGTGTGCGGTGATGGAGGGGATGGGCATCAAGGTGGAGCGGCAGCACCACGAGGTGGCCACCGCCGGCCAGGCCGAGATCGACATCCGCTTCGACTCGCTGCTCAACATGGCCGACAAGCTGATGTGGTTCAAGTACATCATCAAGAACGTCGCCCGGCGGAACGGCAAGACCGTCACCTTCATGCCGAAGCCGCTCTTCGGCGACAACGGGTCGGGCATGCACGTCCACCAGTCGATCTGGAAGGGCGGCAAGCCGCTCTTCGCGGGCGACGGCTACGCGGGCATGTCGGAGATCGCCATGTGGTACATCGGCGGCATCCTGAAGCACGGCCCGGCGCTGGCCGCCTTCTGCAACCCGACCACGAACAGCTACAAGCGGCTCGTGCCCGGCTTCGAGGCCCCGGTGAACCTGGCCTACTCCGCCCGCAACCGCTCCGCGTCGATCCGCATCCCGATGTACTCGCCGAACCCCAAGGCGAAGCGCATCGAGTTCCGCTCGCCGGATCCGGCCGCCAACGGCTACATGGCCTTCGCCGCCATGCTGATGGCCGGCCTCGACGGCATCGAGAACAAGGTCAGCCCGGGCCAGCCGCTCGACAAGGACATCTACGGGATGACGCCCGAGGAGCTGAAGGACGTCCCCAAGATGCCGGGCTCGCTCGACGAGGCGCTCGAGAACCTGCGCAAGGACCACGCCTTCCTGCTGAAGGGGGACGTCTTCACCGAGGACGTCATCGAGACCTGGATCCAGTACAAGTACGACAAGGAAGTGAACCCGGTCCGGATGCGCCCGAACCCGCTCGAGTTCTCCCTGTACTTCGACACCTAGAACCCAGGCGTCGCATGGTTTTCCCGACGGCCGCCCCCACGGGCGGCCGTCGCCGTTTCGGGATACAACGCCCCCGTGCGCTCCGCCAACCTGACCCTGCGCTCCGCGCTCCGCGACGCCGTCGGCGGGCTCCCGCGGGCGTACTGGGCGATCTGGGCCGGCCTGCTCGTCAACCGGGTGGGCAGCTTCGTGGTGCCGTTCCTCTCCCTTTACCTCACGCAGCGGCGGGGCTTCTCCGTGGCCGAGGCCGGGGGGCTCGTCTCCCTGTGGGGGTTGGGCGCGGTCGGGGCCGGGCCGGTGTCCGGAGTCCTCGCGGACCGGATCGGACGGCGCGTGGCCCTGTTCGTGTCGCTGCTCGGGGGGGCCGCGCTGACGATCGCGCTCGGGTTCACGACCTCGCCGACGCTGATCGCCGCGCTCGTCCTCGGCGTCGGATTCATCGGTGAGATCTACCGCCCGGCCTCCCATGCGGTGATCGCCGACGTGGTGCCGCCCGCCGATCGGACGCGCGCCTTCGGGCTGCTCTACTGGGCCGTGAACCTGGGGTGGGCCGTCGGGGTGACGCTGGCGGGGTTGCTGGCCGCCGTGAGCTACGTGCTCCTCTTCGTCGGGGACGGCCTCACCACCCTGGCCTTCGCCTGGGTCGTCTGGCGGTTCGTGCCCGAGACCCGGCCCCCGGGGCGCGACGAGGGCGTGCGTGAGGTCCTTGCCGGTCTGGCCGTGCCGCTCCGGGATCGGATCTTCCTGCCGCTCCTCCTGCTCCAGCTCGCATTCGCCATCGTCTTCTTCCAGTTCCAGCTCGCACTGCCGGTGGACATGGCGGACCACGGGATCTCACCCACTGCCTTCGGCTTCCTCCTCTCGCTGAACGGGATCCTCATCGTCGTCCTGCAGCCGTTCCTGAACCGATGGACCGCGGCGGCCCGGGATCCCGCGCGGATCCTGGCGCTCGGGTGCGCCCTCGTCGGCGTGGGGTTCGGGATGAACGCGCTCCACCACACGGTGGGCTGGTACGCGCTCGCCATCGCCGTCTGGACGCTCGGCGAGATCTCCTACCTGCCCGTGGTTTCGGTCGTCCCTGCGGAACTCGCACCGGATTCCCTCCGGGGGCGCTACCAGGGGGCCTGGGCCCTTTCCTGGTCGCTCGCCGCCTTCGCGGCACCGGTGCTTGGCGCCTGGGGGCTGGAGCGGGTCGGGGCGCGCGGGGTCTGGGGCGCCTGCCTCATCGTGGGACTTGCGGTGGCTGCGGGGCAACTCGCGGTCGGCCCGGCGCGGCGGAGGCGGCGCGACGAGATCCGGGCGGCGCGGCCGGGGTGACGGCGTCGCGGAGGTCGCGCCTCTCCTCGCGAGCCGGGCCTCGTATGCGGATCGCCTTCGGCGGCGCGGCCGAGGTGCCGCCAGGCGGGACGGGCGCACCGCTCCGAGCAGCAGGTCCTCGGGTTCGAGTGTGCGCGGCCGTTCGGCGCCGGGGGACACCGGGACCCGAGTGGGCTCGTGTCCCGGCGCCCCTGCGGGCAGCTCGTCGCGTCGCGCCTCCCGCCGGCTGGCTCTCGTCGGGGCCGAAGGCGACTCGGACGAGCACGCTTCGAGGGGGGATCCGGGCGGGCCTCGTCGCCGCCCGCCCTTCCGGCAGGCGGGACGGGGTGGCCCCGGCGCGGGGCGCATCT
>CAIOAK010000180.1 GCA_903855945.1 uncultured Anaeromyxobacter sp. | reverse complement strand
GTCAAGCACTCCGAGTGGAAACGACCCAAATGGCCGAAGGCCGTTTCACGGACCGTCCGCGCCGAGGACTGCCAAGGCAGCCTCTGAGATCGGCGGCGCCCCGCACAGCCGGCATGTCCGTTCGGCAGGGAGCGAGCATATCCACGGCGAGCCCGTGGAGTTCGTCCACTTGGATCCGTCTTTCAACTCCAGGCGCGATTACGACTCGAGCCCCGCCGATCTAGCCGGCTGCGTCGAGGTTGGCGCAACATTTCTTGAATTTCTTGCCTGAGCCACACGGGCAGGGGTCGTTGCGGCCGATCTTGGGATCGGCGAGGACGAGCTCGGGTGGCTGGAGCGCCCGTTCCAGGTCGGAAACGTCTTCGGGCTTGTCCGGTTCGAGCCCAATGACGAACTGGATGCCGTTGGCGCTGCAGACGTCGGCAACCTCCAGCCCCGCCTCGCCGCCCCGTTCACCCCGCCCGCTGGATGAGTTCGATGCGGTAGCCGTCCGGGTCCTCGACGAAGGCGATGACGGTCGAGCCGTGCTTCATCGGCCCCGCCGGACGCACCACCTTCCCACCCCGCCGCTCGATCTCGGCGCAGGCCGCGTACGCGTCCGGAACCTCGAGCGCCACGTGGCCGAACCCGTTGCCGAGGTCGTACGTGGCGGTGTCCCAGTTCCAGGTCAGCTCGATGGCCGCGCCCTCCGACTCCGGCGCGTGGCCGACGAAGGCCAGGGTGAACCGGCCCGTGGGGTAGTCGTGCCGGCGGAGGAGCTTCATCCCCAGCACCTCGGTGTAGAAGCGGATCGACCGGTCCAGGTCGCCCACGCGGATCATGGTGTGGAGGATGCGCATCGCCTCACTCGTACATCTTGCGGGTGTGTTTCCCCATGAAGCGGATGGCGGCGGGTCGGGAGAGCATCCGCTGCATGACGAAGTTCACCGCGCGGTTGAGCCGGCCCGCCACGACCACCGGCTTCTTCCCCAGGGCCTCGAGCGCCTCGAGCGCCACCGGCATCGGCTCCATCATGGGGACCTTCTTCTTGGGGCGCGACGCCTCGTAACTGGGAGTGCGCGTCGGCCCGGCGCGGCAGGCGAGCACGTCCACGCCCGCCGGCCCGAGCTCGTCCCAGAGCCCCTCGGCGAGCACGATCTCGAAGGCCTTCGACGCCGCGTAGGTGGCCACCATGGGGGTGCCCTGGCCGCCGGCGAGCGAGGTCATGAGCACGATCCCGCCGCGGCCCCGCTCCGCCATCCGACGCCCGAAGTGGTGCGCCAGCGCGACGGGTGCGCGGCAGTTCACGTCGATGACCTGGAGCAGGTCGGGAAGCGGCCGCTCCAGGAAGGGTCCCAGCGCAGAGAAGGCCGCGTTGTGGACCAGGAGCCCCACCTCGGCGTCGCCGGCAGCGGCGTCGAGCACCGGCACGAGGTCGGGGCGACCCACGTCGATCGACACGGTCCGGATCTCCACCCCGTGGGCGGCGCGGAGCTCCCCGGCCAGCGACTCGAGCGGACCGGTTCGCCGGGCGACGAGCAACAGATGGAGGCCGCGCGCGGCGAGCGCCCGGGCGAAGCTCTCCCCGATCCCCTCCGAGGCGCCGGTGACGAGCGCCCAGGGACCGTAGCGATCGCGGAACCCGTTCACCGGGTCTCCGCGCCGTCGAGGGCCGACATCAGCGTCTTCCGGACCACGGCCGGGTCCGACTTGCCCTGCGTCTCCCGCATGGCGGCTCCGAGCAGGAATCCGAGGAGCTTCTTCTCCCCCGCGCGGTATCGGGACACCTCGGCCGCCTGCGCCGCGAGGACGCGCGCGATGGCCGCGTCCACGGCGCCGCGGTCCTCCACCTTCTCGAGCCCGAGCTCGGCGAGGCGCTCGGCAGGATGCCCGGGGCGCTCCAGGAGGCTCGCCAGCAGCGCCTTGGCGCCGGTCTTGGTGGTGCGCCCCGACTCCGCGAGCGCGACGAACCGGCCGAAGTCGCCCGGCGGGAGAGGGAGGGACGGGAGCGGCGCATCACCGGCCAGGCCGAGCAGCTCGTTGAGCAGCCAGCGGGCTACCGCCGCTGTCGGGGCCCCGGTGGCCACGGCGGCGTCGAACCAGGCGACGGTGGCTCCGTCCTCGACCAGCCGGTCGGCCTGCTCGGGGCCCACCCCGGGCAGCGCCGAGATGCGGGCGTGCGCGGCGGCGAGCGCCGGATCGGCGGTTCGGGCCTCGGCACGAGCCTCGGTCCGGCTTCGGCGGGGAGGGACATCCTTCGCAGGCACCTCCGCCTTCGGAGGGCGCGGGGAACGGCGAGCCTCGGCCGGCGCGCTCCGCGAGGCCCAGGTGTCCTTCAGGGTCATGGTGCGGTGGAACACCGGCGCGCCCGCACGGGAATCGACCGGATCGACGAAGAAGTAGCCCACCCGGAGGAACTGCCAGTGGGAACCTGCCGCCGCCTCCCGGAGCGCCGGCTCGACCCGGGCGCCGTCGGCCACGGTCAGGGAGGCCGGGTTCAGGAACTCGAGGAAGTCGTCCCCACCCGTGTCGGGCTGCTCCTCGGTGAAGAGCCGGTCGTAGAGCCGCACCGTCACCGGCTCGGAGCGGGTGGCGTGAACCCAGTGGACCGTCCCGAGTCCCCGCTTGCCCGCCCCACCGCGGGACGCAGGGTCGAGGGAGCAGCGGATCTCCTCCACCCGCCCGTCCGGACCGCGCACCACCTCGTCGCAGCGGACGACGTGAGCTCCGGCGAGCCGGACCTCCCGGCCCGGCGCGAGCCGCTTCCAGTCGGCCGGCGGGTCGTCGGAGAAGTCGTCCCGCTCGACGAGCAGTTCGCGACCGTAGGGGACGACGCGCGACCCGCCCCGGCCCGGGTCGGCCGGCCACCAGGGGATCGAGAGCTCCTCGTCGGGTCCGGTCCAGCTGGTGAGCGTGAGCCGGACCGGGTCGAGGACCGCCATCGCCCGCGGAGACCGCCCCTCCAGGTCGGCCCGGATGGCGTACTCGAACTTGCCAATGTCCACCACGCTGTTGTTCTTCGCGACGCCGATGAGCTCCGCGAAGTCCCGGAGCGCGTCGGCGGTCACTCCCCGCCGCCGCATCCCGGCGATGGTCGGCATCCGTGGGTCGTCCCAGCCCGAGACACGCCCCTCGTTCACGAGCTGCAGGAGCTTGCGCTTCGACATCACCGTGTAACCGAGCGCGAGCCGGGCGAACTCGTACTGGCGCGGGCGTGGCTCCCACGGTCCGGTGTGGTCGAGGACCCAGTCGTAGAGCTCCCGGTTCGACTCGAACTCCAGCGTGCAGATGGAGTGGGTCACCCCCTCGATGGAGTCCTCGAGAGGGTGGGCGAAGTCGTACATGGGGTAGATGCACCAGGCATCGCCGGTCCGGTGGTGGTGGGCGTGCCGGATCCGGTACAGGAGCGGATCCCGCATCAGGACGTTGGGGTGCGCCATGTCGATGCGGGCGCGGAGCACGCAGGCGCCGTCCGGGAACTCCCCCGCCTTCATCCGCCGCAGGAGGTCCAGGCTCTCCGCGCGAGGGCGGTCCCGGTAGGGGCTCGCCACCCCCGGGCGCTCGAAGCTTCCCCGCTGCTCCCGGATGGCTTCCTGGGGCTGGCTGTCCACGTAGGCGTTTCCGTCCCGGACGAGCCGCTCCGCGCAGGCGTACATCCGGTCGAAGTAGTCGGAGGCGTAGTGGAGGTGCGCCCCCCAGTTCCCCCCCAGCCAGCGGACGTCCTCCTCGATCGACTCGACGTACTCGGTCTCCTCGGTCGTGGGGTTGGTGTCGTCGAAGCGAAGGTGGGCGCGCCCCCCGTACCGGGCGGCCAGGCCGAAGTTGAGGAGGATCGACTTGGCGTGGCCGATGTGGAGGAAGCCGTTGGGTTCCGGGGGGAAGCGGGTCACCACGGCGCCCCGGACCCGCCCGGCGGCGAGGTCCGAATCGACGATGTCGGTGAGGAAGTTCCCCCTGGCGGGCGATCCGGCCATCCGGGGCGTGTACCGCAGCGGCGGACGGCCCGCAACAACGGCCGTCGAGGTATCCTCGGGGTCGATGGAACTGCTCCTCGACGGGTCCAGCCCGGTCCACTGGGTGGTCGTTCTGGTCCTCCTCGTCTCCGGCGTACTGACCGCCTGGATCGGGATCCGGGACGGGCTCCTTCGCAGGAGCCTGCGGACCAACTCAGGTCCGATGACGGGGGCGCGGGCGGTCCTGGCCGGGCTCCTCTACGCCGCCTTCGGACTCGCCGGCGTCGTGGGCGCGGTCTGGTTCGTCCTGCGCGCCCGGTAGTCGCGTCCGCCAGCCCTCCCCCCGGTGGCGCGGGTTCCGGCGCATCCCCTTCGCGCAGGCGAGCTGGAGCGCCACGCCGCGCTGGAAGGCGGAGATCATGGGCTCGAAGCGCGCCGGGTCGCGCTCCAGGTCGGAGAGGGCGAGCGCCACCGCCTCCAGGGTGGAGAGGTGGACCAGGCCGGGCTCGGCCCGGAGCCCCGTGTAGCCGCTCGGCCGACCCGCATCCACGGAGATGCGGGGCAGTGCCGCCAGCGAGGGGGAGAGCCGCAGCATCTTCTCGGCCTGGTGCCAGGTCCCGTCGATGGCGAAGAGGAGGGGCGGAGGTGATACGGCCCGGGCGCTGGCCGGTTCCGACCCCGGTCCGGGGAAGAGGAGCGCCGCCCCGGGTGCGCGGGCGAGCGCGGACACGACCGGATGCTCCTCGAACCCAACCCCCCGATGTAACTCGGCGTTCTGGAGTGCGAGCCGGGTGAGCCACGCCGAGCAGATGGCGAGCCGAGCCTCCCGCGGGTGCTGGAGGAGCACGACCCGGGTACGGGAGGGGACCGGAACGAGCCCCTCGCAGACGCAGAGTTCCGTGGGGCGGTGGCAGCGGGCGCAGCGGGCTCGCACGGCCCCTCAGAAGACGGCCAGGAGCTCCACCTCGAAGACCAGGGTCGCGTCGGGCGGGATGTCGGGGGGTGCGCCGCGGGCCCCGTAGGCCAGCTCCGGGGGGAGGGTGAGCTTCCGCTTGCCCCCCACCTTCATGCCGGCCACCCCTCGGTCCCAGCCCTCGATGACCTCCCCGGCCCCGAGGCGGAAGGTGAACGGGTCGCTCCCGACGGAGGAATCGAACCGGGTCCCGTCGAGGAGCCAGCCGGTGTAGTGGACCTCGACGTTCTTTCCCCGCACCGCCTCCGGCCCCTTGCCGGCCACCAGTTCCTCGATCTTGGGCTTCGCCATGGCTTCCTCCGGGACGCCCGCCGGGCGCCGGGGGAGCACTATCCGGTCGAGGGCGGGGTGGCAAGGTGCGCGTTTCGGTGGGTCAGGGGCATCGTCGTGGTTGCACTCCGCGCGTGGGTGAGCAAGGATCTCGCCACGCCGATTTCCGGTCGAAGGTCCACATCGGGAGGAACGACATGAACGGGGAGCAGGAGAACACGATGCAGCCGGCGCAGCCGACGGTGGCGGCCCAGGTCGAGCAGTTCGTCGAGACCACGAAGGCCGACGTGAAGAAGGAGTGGAACAAGGACGTGAAGAAGGCGAAGAAGTTCGTCGCCAAGGTGAAGAAGCAGGCGAAGGCCGGCGCGAAGAAGGCGAAGGCGAGCGCGAAGAAGTTCGTCGCCAACGTGAAGAAGCAGGCGAAGGCCGGCGCGAAGAAGGCTCCGGCGAAGAAGCCGGCGAAGAAGGCCCCGGCGAAGAAGCCGGTCAAGAAGGCCGGGAAGAAGAAGTAGTCCACCTCGCGTGGATCGAGGGGCGCTCCGGCCGCGGTTCCGCGGCGGGTGGCGCCCCTTCCGTTTGCCTGGCGAGCGGAACCCGTGGACGGATGGTGCGAGTTCTGATTTCCTCCCGTGTCATGCCCACCCCCGCGTTCCACTACCAGGACCCGTTCCCCCTCTCGAAGGATCAGACCCGCTACCGGCTCATCTCGAAGGAGGGCGTGTCGGTCACGACCTTCGAGGGCAAGGAGGTGCTCAAGATCGAGCCGTCCGCGCTCGAGGCCGTGGCGCGCGAGGCCATGCGGGAGCTCTCCTTCTTCCTCCGGCCCGACCACAACGAGCAGGTGGCGAAGATCCTCTCCGACCCGGAGGCCTCGCCGAACGACAAGGGCGTGGCGCTTGCGTTCCTCCGGAACGCGGAGATCTCCGCGCAGGGGGAGTTGCCCATCTGCCAGGACACCGGCACGGCGATCATCATGGGCAAGAAGGGGCAACAGGTCTGGACCGGCGTGAAGGACGAGGAGTGGCTGTCCAAGGGGGTCTACCGGACCTACACCGAGGAGAACCTGCGCTACTCCCAGACCTCCGCGCTCAACATGTACGACGAGGTGAACACCGGTACCAACCTGCCGGCCCAGATCGACCTCTACGCAACCGAGGGGGCCGAGTACAAGTTCCTCTTCGTCGCCAAGGGGGGCGGCTCGGCGAACAAGACGATGCTGTGGCAGGAGACGAAGGCGCTGCTCACGCCGGAGAAGCTCGAGAAGTTCATCGTCGACAAGATGAAGTACCTCGGCACGGCGGCCTGCCCGCCGTACCACATCGCGGTGGTCGTGGGCGGCACCTCGGCCGAGCAGAATCTCAAGGCCGTGAAGCTCGCCTCGACGAAGTACTACGACGGCCTTCCCACCGAGGGGAACGCCCACGGACAGGCCTTCCGCGACGTGGAGCTGGAGAAGTCGATGCTCCTGGCCGCGCAGAATCTGGGCATCGGCGCGCAGTTCGGTGGCAAGTACTTCGCCCACGACGTGCGCGTGGTTCGACTGCCCCGTCACGGCGCC
Source organism: uncultured Anaeromyxobacter sp. (assembly GCA_903855945.1). GTDB lineage: Bacteria > Myxococcota > Myxococcia > Myxococcales > Anaeromyxobacteraceae > CAIOAK01. The sequence continues at coordinate 27,670 of CAIOAK010000180.1, read as the reverse complement.
TCCTGCCCGGTGGGCATGGGGGTCTCCTGCTCGGCGGACCGGAACGCCAAGGCCAAGATCACGAAGGAGGGGATCTTCATCGAGGACATGGACCGGAACCCGAGCCGGCTCATCCCCGAGCAGTGGAAGGGCAAGCACGGACACGGAGTGAAGATCGATCTGAACCGGCCCATGAAGGAGATCCTGGCCGAGCTCTCCAGGCACCCGGTCTCCACGCCGCTGCTCCTCTCCGGCACGCTGGTGGTGGCGCGCGACATCGCCCACGCCAAGTTCAAGGAGCTCATCGACGCCGGAGCGGGGGTGCCGGAATACCTGAAGCACCACCCCGTCTACTACGCCGGCCCCGCCAAGACCCCGAAGGGCAAGCCCTCGGGATCCTTCGGACCGACCACCGCCGGCCGGATGGACTCCTACGTGGACCTGCTCCAGTCCCACGGGTCGTCGCTCGTCATGATCGCGAAGGGGAACCGCAGCCAGCAGGTGACCGACGCCTGCAAGAAGCACGGTGGGTTCTACCTGGGCTCCATCGGAGGCCCGGCAGCCGTGCTCGCGGAGGAGAACATCAAGAAGGTCGAGTGCATCCACTTCCCCGAGCTCGGCATGGAGGCGGTCTGGAAGATCGAGGTGGTGGACTTCCCGGCCTTCATCCTCGTGGACGACAAGGGGAACGATTTCTTCAAGAAGCTCGGGATCTAGGCGAAGCGTCGTCGTGTATAGTGGGCGGCCCTTTTTCCAGAACGGCCGAGCCACATGACCGACCCCCGAACGCTGCTGCAGAAGATCTGGGATGACCACGTCGTTGCACAGGAAGAGGGGGCTCCGGCCGTCCTCTTCATCGACCGGCATCTCGTCCACGAGGTGACCTCGCCGCAGGCCTTCACGGGCCTGCGGGGTCGTGGGCTCAAGGTCCGCCGTCCCGACCTCACCACCGCCACCGCCGACCACTCGATCCCCACCCGGGGCCCGGTGATCGACGAGCAGGCCGCGGCCCAGCTCCGGCAGCTCGAGGAGAACTGCCGCGAGTTCGGGGTCCCCCTCTTCGGGCGGGGCAACCCGGCGCAGGGGATCGTCCACGTGATGGGGCCCGAGCAGGGGCTCACCCAGCCGGGGATGACCATCGTCTGCGGCGACAGCCACACCGCCACGCACGGCGCCTTCGGGGCGCTCGCCTTCGGGATCGGGACGAGCGAGGTGGAGCACGTCCTCGCCACCCAGTGCCTGCTGCAGCACCGGCCGCGCAACTTCGAGGTCCGGGTGGAGGGGAAGCTGCCCGCCGGCGTCTCGGCCAAGGACGTCATCCTCGCGCTCATCGCCCGCATCGGCGTGGGCGGCGGCACCGGCCACGTCTTCGAGTTCACCGGAAGTGCCATCCGCGCGCTCGACATGGAAGAGCGCATGACGGTGTGCAACATGGCCATCGAGGGGGGCGCGCGGGCCGGGCTGGTGGCACCCGACGACGTCACCTTCCAGTACCTGGCCGGACGCCCGTACGCCCCCAAGGGCGAGGCCTGGGACCGCGCCGTGGCCCGCTGGCACGCGTTGCCCAGCGATCCGGGCGCGCGATTCGACCGGAGCGTCACCATCGACGCCGCCTCGCTCGAGCCGATGATCACCTTCGGGACCAACCCGGGGATGGGCATGGCCATCGGTGGGCGCACCCCCGACCCGGCCTCCCTCCCCGACGTCCAGCAACGGGCAGCCCTCGAGAAGGCGCTCCGCTACATGGGGCTCTCCCCGGGCCAGGCCATCGCCGGCCATCCGGTGCAGGTGGTCTTCATCGGGAGCTGCACGAACGGACGCATCTCCGACCTGCGCGCCGCCGCCTCGGTGATGAAGGGGCGCAAGGTGGCCCCCGGGATGCGCGTGCTCGTCGTCCCAGGTTCCGGGCCGGTGAAGGCCCAGGCGGAGGCCGAGGGGCTCGACCGGGTATTCGTCGAGGCGGGCGCGGAGTGGCGCAACCCGGGCTGCTCCATGTGCATCGCCATGAACGGCGACCAGCTGCAGGCCGGCGAGTACGCCGTCTCCACCTCCAATCGCAACTTCGAGGGGCGCCAGGGCAAGGGTGGCCGCACGCTGCTCGCCTCGCCGCTCACCGCCGCAGCCGCTGCGGTGACCGGCAAGGTCACCGATCCGCGCACCATCTCCCGCACCTAACGAGGATCGAAGGACATGGCCCAGTTCACCACGCTCACGTCCCGGGTCGTCGTCGTTCCCCAGAACGACGTCGACACCGATCAGATCATCCCCGCCCGCTTCCTGAAGACCACCGACAAGGCCGGCCTCGGGTCGAGCCTCTTCTCCGACTGGCGCTACGGGCCGGACGGCGCCCCGCGCCCCGAGTTCCCGCTCAACGCTCCCCGCGCGCAGGGCGCGAAGATCCTGGTGGCCGGCGACAACTTCGGATGCGGCAGCTCTCGCGAGCACGCGCCCTGGGCGCTCACCGGCTTCGGCTTCCGGGCGGTGGTGAGCACCTCCTTCGCCGACATCTTCCAGAACAACGCCCTGAAGAACGGGCTCCTGCCCGTGGCCATCGACGCGGGCGCCCACGCATCGCTCCTCGTGCAGCTCGAGGCCCGTCCGGAGGCCGAGCTGACGGTGGACCTCGCCTCGCTCCGGTTGACCCTCCCGGACGGGATCCAGGTGGCGTTCCCCATCGACCCGTTCGCCCGCACCTGCCTGCTCGAGGGGGTGGACGAGCTCGGATACATCCTTCGCTTCGAGCCGCAGATCGCGGCACACGAGCGGCGCCTCCAGGAGCGGGCGTGATCCAGATCTACGACACGACGCTTCGGGACGGCACCCAGCGCGAGGGCATCTCCCTCTCCTGCGACGACAAGATCGCCGTGGCGCTGCGGCTCGACGAGCTCGGGGTGGCGTTCATCGAGGGCGGCTGGCCGGGCTCCAACCCCAAGGACGCCGAGTTCTTCGCCCGGGCGCGCGACATCGCCTGGAAGACCTCCCGCATCGCCGCCTTCGGCTCCACCTGCCGTGTGGGGGGGGCACCCGAGGACGACGCGAACATCCGGGCGCTCGTCGACTCCGGCGCGCCGGTCTGCACGGTGGTCGGGAAGACCTGGACGCTCCACGTCACCGACGTGCTGCGCACCTCGCTGGAGGAGAACCTCCGCATCATCGAGCAGAGCCTCGCCTACCTGCTGGCCCAGGGTCGCCGGGTGATCTACGACGCCGAGCACTTCTTCGACGGCTACCGCGCCGACCCGGCCTACGCGCTCGCCACGCTCCATGCGGCGGCCCGGGGTGGCGCGGAGACCCTCGTCCTCTGCGACACGAACGGCGGGTCGCTCCCCTGGCAGATCGCCGACGTGGTCCGCAAGGTGCGGGCCGGGATCGACCGCCCGCTCGGGATCCACGCCCACAACGACAGCGAGACGGCGGTGGCCAACTCGCTCGCGGCGGTGCACGAGGGTGTGGTGCAGGTCCAGGGCACGGTGAACGGCTACGGGGAGCGCTGCGGCAACGCCAACCTCTGTTCCGTCATCCCTGCGCTCGAGGTGAAGCTGGGGCTCGAGTGCCTGCCCACGGGGCGGCTCCACACGCTCACCGAGCTCGCCCGCTATGTCGCCGAGGTGACCAACCAGGCCCACAACGACCACCAGCCCTACGTGGGGAAGTCGGCCTTCGCCCACAAGGGGGGCATCCACGTCGCCGCCATGCGACGCAACGAGTCCACCTACCAGCACCTCGACCCGGTGCTCGTGGGCAACCGGATGCGGGTGGTGGTGAGCGAGCTCTCCGGACGCGGGAACCTGCTCTCCAAGGCCGAGGAGATGGGCATCGTCGGCGGAGACGTGGGCGGGGTGCTCGGCGAGATCAAGGAGCTCGAGTCGAAGGGCTTCTCCTTCGAGGCGGCCGAGGCCTCCGTGGCGGTGCTCATGAAGCGGCAGGAGCCGGGCTACCGGCCGCCCTTCGAGCTCGTCGACTTCCTGGTCAACGTGGAGCACCGCACCGGGCGCGGCATCTTCGCGGAGGCCATGGTGAAGGTGAAGGTCGGGGGCGAGTTGCTCCACACCGCCGCCGAGGGGCACGGCCCGGTTGACGCGCTCGACGCGGCGCTTCGCAAGGCGCTGCTCGCCCACTATCCCAGCGTCGGCGCGATGAAGCTCACCGACTACAAGGTTCGCATCCTCGACAGCGAGAGCGGCACGGGCGCGGTGACCCGCGTCCTCATCGACACCCACATGGGCGATCTGCGGTGGAGCACCGTGGGCGCCTCCACCAACATCATCGAGGCCAGCTGGCGTGCGCTCAGCGACTCGGTGGAGTACGGGCTCACCGTCGCCGTCTGACGGCGCGCGCCCGCGGGAGACGACATGAAGGCGACGATCGTGGTGCTGCCCGGCGATGGCATCGGGCCCGAGGTGACGGCCGAGGCGGTCCGGGTGCTCCAGGCGGTGGTGCGGGGGGGCGGGCACGAGCTGCGGTTCGAGGAGCGGCTCATGGGCGGCTGCTCCATCGACGCCCACGGGGTCGCGATGACGCCCGAGGTCCTGCGGGACTGCCAGGCGGCCGACGCTGTGCTGCTCGGCGCGGTGGGCGGTCCGAAGTGGGACGACCCGGCCGCCAAGGCCCGGCCCGAGCAGGGGCTGCTCGGCCTGCGCAAGGGGCTCGGCGTCTTCGCCAACCTCCGCCCGGTCCGGGTCCACCCGGCGCTGGTCGATGCCTCGCCGCTCAAGGCCGACCGGCTGGCGGGCGTGGACATCCTGGTCATCCGCGAGCTCACCGGCGGCCTCTACTTCGGCGTGCCCAAGGGGCGCCACATGAAGGACGGGCACGAGCACGCCGTGGACACGCTCGACTACGCCGACTACGAGGTTCGCCGCATCACCGAGCTCGCCTTCCAGCTGGCGAAGGGGCGGCGGAAGAAGGTGACGTCGGTCGACAAGGCCAACGTCCTCGAGTCGTCCCGTCTGTGGCGTCAGGTGGCCACGGCGGTGGGCAAGGAGAACCCGGACGTCTCCCTCGACCACATGCTCGTGGACACCGCGGCGATGCGCCTCGTCCAGGCGCCGGCCTCCTTCGACGTCATCGTCACCGAGAACATGTTCGGGGACATCCTCACCGACGAGGCGGCCGTGCTCGCCGGTTCGATGGGGATGCTTCCGTCCGCCTCGCTCGGCTCGGGTGGCCCGGGGCTCTACGAGCCCATCCACGGGTCCGCGCCGGACATCGCCGGGAAGGGGATCGCCAACCCCATCGGGACCATCCTCTCGGCGGCCATGATGCTCCGCCACTCCCTGGGGCTCGCCGACGAGGCGGCCCGGATCGAGCGGGCCGCCGACGCGGCCATCACGGAGGGTGCGAGAACCGCCGACCTGGGGGGGAAGCTCTCCACCCGCGCCATGGCCGACGAGGTCCTGAAGCGGCTGTAGTCCGACTCAGTCCTCTGGCAGGGGCTGCGGTCCCGGAACGATGCCGGCGATGTCGGGGTCCACGCCCGCGGGGCTCGGGGCACCGCCCCGCTCGTCCTTCTCCCGCTTGCGCACTTCGCGGCGCTCGTCCTTCTTGCGCTGCTTGTCGCGGCGGGATGCTTCCTTCTGACGCTTCGTCGAACCCGGGTTGAATACCATGGGACCTCGCTGAAACAGGGGCCTCACGGCCCGGGGAAACGAGAAGGCCCGGCTTCGCGCCGGGCCTTCACCGAACGTCTCTTACCTGCCGGATTACAGCGGCTTGACGTTCGCGGCCTGGAGCCCCTTCGGCCCCTTCTTCACCTCGAACTCGACCCGCTGTCCTTCCTTGAGGGTACGGAACCCGTCGGTCTGGATGGCCGTGTGATGGCAGAACACGTCCTCGCCACCGCCGTCCTGGGTGATGAAACCAAAGCCCTTCGCATCATTGAACCACTTCACGACTCCACTGGCCATCCAGCACTTCCTTCGTCGTTCGCGCGGGAACCGTTCCCGGTGGGCTCGGGCCAGTCCGGTGGCGCGGGCCGCTAAATGGTCTAGCGCGCCCGAAAAGATTTGTCCACGTGCCGGTCAGGCTGCCTGGTCGAAGCGGTCGAAGCGCATGGTGAAGACCGCTCGTCCCTGGGTGAGGGAGCGGAGCTCGGTGGCGTACCCGAACATCCTCCGGAGGGGGGCCTCCCCCTGGATGACCCTCGCCGCTGCGCCCCGGTCGGAGACCTCCAGGACCGACCCCCTCCGCCGGTCGATGCTCCCCAGCACCTCCCCGAGGTACTCCGGGGGCAGGATGACCTCCATGCGCATGATGGGCTGCAGGATCACAGGCCCCGCCCGGGTAGCGGCATCACGCACTGCGTCGGCCACGGCCACCTTGTAGGCGAAGGGGCGGGAGGCCCCCTCCCGCCAGGTGGCGCCGGTCAGGGTGACCTCGATGTCCTGGAGGGGGTGTCCTTCGAGCACGCCGCTCTCGGCGGCCTCGCGAGCCCCGGCGGCCGCCATCTCGAGGGTCTCGCCCCGGAGGAAGGGCAGGGCCTTCGCCTCGGGCGACAGGGAGAACCGGAACCCGGTTCCCCGGGGAAGGGGGGATATCGCCACGCTCGCCTGACCGAAGATCTCCTCCTCCTCCATCGAACGCTCGAAGCGCGCCTCGCCCTCGGCCGGTACCGTGATGGTCTCCCGCAGGAGGACCTGGGGTTCTCCGGTGCGCACCTCCAGGTGGAACTCCCGGCGGAGCCGCTCGGCCACGATCTCCAGGTGGAGCTCCCCCATCCCGGAGACGAGGAGCTGGCCGGTGTCGGTGTTCTCGCCGAAGCGGAAGCTCGGGTCCTCGTCGGCGATGCGCGCGAGGGCCTCGAGGAGGAGTTCCCGGTCGGTGAGGCTGCGCGCCTCCACCGCCGCCGAGATGACCGGTTCGTAGGCGGAGATGCGCTCGAGCACCAGGCCATGGCCCGGGGCCGTGAGGGTGTCGCCGGTCCGGGTCTCCTTGAGCCCCATCACCGCGAAGATCTGCCCCGCGCCCAGCGCCGGTACACGCCGCTTCTGCGAGGCGTGCATGAGGAGCACCCGGGCCACCCGCTCCTTGCGCCCCTGGCTCGCGTTCCAGACCTCGTCCCCCTCCGCGATCCGGCCCGAGTAGACCCGCAGGAAGACGAAGCGGCGCATCTCGTCGAGCAGGGAGACCTTGAAGGCGAGCGCGACGAGCGGCGCCTCGTCGGAGGGGGCGGGGGCGACCACCTCCTTTCCCGAGGCGTCGATGCCGTGGGGCGGGGGCACGTCGAGGGGCGAGGGGAGCCAGGCGCACACGGCATCGAGGACCTGCGGGACACCCTTGTTGCGAAGGGCCGAACTGCACAGGAGCGCCACGAAACGGCCGGAGAGGGTGGCCCGGCGCACCGCCTGGCTCATGGCCTCCCCGTCGAGGTCGGCGTCCTCCAGGAGGGCCGTGGCCGCCCCGTCGTCCACGTCGGCCAGGTGGGCGAGGAGTTCCCGGCGGAGCGCCTCCCCCGCCTCGGAGATCCCCGACGCCACCTGGAAGGCGCGCGGGTCGTCGTCGTCCGCGAAGGTGACCGTGCGCCGGTGGACGAGGTCCTCGAGCCCCTCGAAAGCGGCTCCCGCACCGAGCGGGCGCTGGACGGCGGCGCACCGGTGGTCGGGGAAGTGGTGGCGCATCGAGCGCAGCGTCTCGTCGAAGTCGGCGCCCACCCGGTCCATCTTGTTCGCCAGCGCGATGCGGGGGACCCGGTACCGGTCGGCCTGGCGCCAGACCGTCTCGCTCTGGGGTTCCACGCCGTTCACCGCGTCGAAGACGACCACCGCCCCGTCGAGGACCCGGAGGCTCCGCTCCACCTCCACCGTGAAGTCGACGTGGCCGGGGGTGTCGATGAGGTGGATCTCGTGACCGAGCCACTCGAAGGTGCTCACCGCCGAGGTGATGGTGATCCCACGCTCCCGTTCGAGGTCCATCCAGTCCATCACGGCCAGGCCGTCGTGGACCTCTCCCATCTTGTGGGTTCGACCGGCGGCGAAGAGGAATCGCTCGGAGAGCGTGGTCTTGCCGGCGTCGATGTGAGCCATGATCCCGATGTTGCGGATCGAGCGGATCCGGCGCACCGACGTCGATTCTCGCGTTGCCTCGGCGGACATGGAGCGAGGAGTATACCCATCTGGGTCAGGCGCGGGGTGGGGCGCCCAAGCAGATTGTCCGGGCACCCGACCGGAGGTTCCCCATGGCCCAGACGCCCCCCACGCATGCCTGGCGCTTCCACCGAGTCGGTGGCCTGGACCAGGTCACCATCGGCAGCGCCGAGGACCTCCGCAGTCTCGACCAGCTCGACCCGAAGCTCTGGGTGGCGCTCGCCTGCCCGGTGAAGGGGCTGGAGATCGATCTGGCCACCCTGGCGCTGCTCGACGACGACAAGGATGGCCGGGTGCGCGCCCCGGAGCTGATCGCGGCGGTGAAGTTCGCCGACGCCCGGCTGAAGGACCTGGGCGACGTGGTGGCGGGGATGAAGACCTTGCCCCTCGGTGCCATCCGGCAGGACACGCCGGAGGGGAAGGCGCTCTTCGCGGCGGCGCGCCAGATCCTCGCCGCGGCCGGCAAGCCGGACGCGACCGAGGTCACGGTGGACGACGTGGCCGACCTGTCCCACGTGTTCGACAAGACGCTCTTCAACGGCGACGGCGTGGTGGTGGCCGAGTCGGCCCCCGAGGGGCCCGTGCGCCAGGTCATCCTCGACGCGATGGCCTGCGTGGGCGAGGCGGTGGACCGGAGCGGCAAGCCCGGGCTCGATCGCGACCGGCTCGGCTCCTTCTATGCCGAACTCGCCGACTTCGACGCCTGGTGGAAGTCCGGACGCGATCCCGCCATCCAGGTGAAGGGGGATGGGACGCAGGCAGCGGCGGACGCGGTCCGGGCCATCCGCTCCAAGGTGGACGACTACTTCACGCGCGTCGGACTCGCCGCCATCGACGACCGGATGCCGCCGCTGCTCGCCCGGCCGGAGATCGAGATCGCCGCCATGGCGGGCAAGGACCTCGCACCCACGAGCGCCGAGGTCTCCTCCCTGCCCATCGCGCGCATCGCTGCGGGGCGGCCCATGCCGCTCATCGACGGGGTGAACCCCGCCTGGGTCGGCGCGGTCGCCACGCTCCAGCGCGACGCCGTCACGCCGATCCTGGGAGCGGGCCGGGTGAGCCTCACGTCGGTCGAGTGGGAGTCGCTCAAGGCGGCGCTCGGCCCCTACGAGGCCTGGCTCGGCGCGAGGAAGGGGGCGCGGGTCGAGAAGCTCGGCGCCCCCCGGGTGGCGGAACTGCTCGTCCGAGGTGGGAAGTCCGAGGTCGAGGCCCTCATCGTCCTGGACGAGGCGCGCAAGGACGAGGCCCGTGAGGTGCAGGAGGTCGCACGGATGGTGCGGTACCGGCGCGACCTGTTCCGGCTGGTGCGCAATTTCGTCAACTTCGCCGACTTCTACGACCCGCGGATGCCTGCCGTCTTCCAGGCCGGGACCCTCTACATCGACGGTCGCGCCTGCCACCTGTGCGTCAAGGTGGACGATCCGGGAACCCATGCGGCCGTCGCCGCGGGCAGCCGGATGTACATCGCCTACTGCGAATGCCGGCGGTCGGGCGTCCCCCCCATGAAGGTCGCTGCCTGTGTCACGCAGGGTGACGCTGACTACCTCGCGGTGGGACGGAACGGGGTCTTCTACGACCGGCAGGGCAAGGACTGGGACGCCACCATCGTGAAGATCGTGGACAACCCCATCAGCCTCCGCCAGGCCTTCTGGTCTCCGTACAAGCGGGTCTCGAAGGCCATGGCCGATCAGGCCGCGAAGTTCGCAGCGGCCAAGGACAAGGAGGGGGAAGCCACCCTCGCCGGGGCGATCGACAAGACCGCCGGGGCGGCCGTCACCGGAAAGGTTCCCCCCAGGCCCGAGCCGGTGGACGTGGGAAAGATGGTGGGCATCATCGCGGCACTGGGTGTCGGGGTGGGAGCCATCGGCACCATCTTCGGCGCGGCCATCTCCGGATTCGTGGCGCTCCAGCCCTGGTGGGCGAAGCTCCTGGCCATCGTCGGGATGGTCCTCGTCATCTCCGGGCCCGCGGTGCTGCTCGCCTGGATGAAGCTCCGCCAGCGCACGCTCGGTCCGGTTCTGGACGGGACGGGGTGGGCGGTGAACGGGCGGGTTGCGGTGAACATGCCGCTCGGAACCGTTCTCACCGATCGCGCGACCCTGCCCCCGGGCTCGACCCGGTCGCTCCAGGATCCCTACGCCGACGCCGGAGCGCGCCGTCGTCGGATCATCGCCTGGGTGGTCTTCGCCCTGCTGGTGGTGGCGCTCGCGGTGGCGAAGTACGAGCACCTCATCCCGCGCCCCTACCTCAAGAAGTAGGTCGAACTACTCGGGAACCACCCGCTCCTGGATCCGGGACCCGCTCGCCGGGTCCACTCCTTCGAGGTCGGCCCAGGCGATGCTGGGGATGAGCCCTCCGCCCTCCTCGGCCTGCACGAAGATACGCCGGAGCTCGGCGGTGCGGCCGTTGATGGTGACCGAGGCGACCGGGCAGCCGCCGCGCATGGCGAGTCGAACGGGCCGGTCCTTCTTCGCCTTCAGGACCACGAGGTAGCCCTCGCCCGACTCGGCAGGGTCCACGGAGAAGCCGTAGGCGAGCAGCTTCTCGATGAAGTTGAGCCCCTCCCGGTGACCGTCCTCGGCCAGCATGTGCCACTCGGCTCGCAGCGGGTCGTCCGCGTCCAGCCTCCCGTCCGGAGCCTGCCGGGCCAGGTACACCACCTCGTTTGCGTTCTTGCTCCTTCCGATCCGGAAGAGCTCTGGATCGCAAGAGACCGTGGTTCCTGCTGAAAGTGCCATCGACAGGTAGATCGAGAGGAGCATCGGGTTCCCTCCGGCCGGTTCGCCGTAAATGAGGACTTATCAGGTCGATATTGCCCGCGCAACCACTCCCGATGGGTCGAGCCCTTTCGTTGCGCTCCGAACGTCCGGCGGCGAGACTGCCAGCCATGGACCACGACCCGAACCGCGCCGCGCCCCCGGGGTCGGGGATCTTTGGCCTCCCTTGCTCCGCCGAGGACGCCAGAGTCGTGGTCCTGCCCGTCCCCTTCGACGCCACGACCTCCTACCGGAAGGGGGCCGCAGCCGGTCCTTCCGCCATCCTGGCCGCGAGCCACCAGGTGGACCTCCTCGACGTCGAGACCGGGAGCCCCTGGAAGCAGGGGATCGCCATGGCCCGTATACCGGCGGCCGAGGAAAGGCGTCTCCACAGGTGGAACCGGGACGCCTCTCGCCTGGCCGCCCCGATCATCGCCGCCGGGGGCCCGGGGCCGATCCCGGGGCTCGCTCGGAACGCGGCGAAGGCGGACGAGATCTGCGCCCGGGTGAACGGCTTCGCGCTCGACCATGCGCGGGAGCTCCTCGGCCGGGGAAAGCTCCTGGCGACGCTCGGCGGCGACCACGCCACCCCGTTCGGCGCCATCCAGGCCCATGCGGAGGCCCACCCCGGCATGGGGGTGCTCCACGTGGATGCCCACGCCGACCTCCGCGACGCCTTCGAGGGATTCACCTGGTCCCACGCGTCCATCATGCGAAACGTCGCGACCCGGCTCCCCGCCGTGGCCCGGATCGTCCAGGTGGGAGTGCGCGACCTCTGCGAGGAGGAGTTCGACTTCATCCGGGCATCCCGAGGGAGGGTGCGGACCTTCTTCGACCCGGAGCTGGCCCGCGCTCGGTTCGACGGGGAGAGCTGGAGCAGCCAGTGCCGCCGGATCGTCCGCCCGCTCCCGCGCGACGTCTACGTCTCCTTCGACATCGACGGCCTCGACCCGTCCCTCTGCCCGCACACCGGCACTCCCGTGCCCGGCGGACTCTCCTTCCACGAGGCGGGGAGGCTCCTCGCCGCCGTCGTCGAGTCGGGGCGGCGGATCGTGGGCGTGGACCTGACCGAGGTGGCACCGGGGCCGTCCGGCGACGAGTGGGACGCCAACGTGGGCGCGCGCCTCCTGTACCGAATGATCGGCTGGATGCTCGCGAGCCAGCGCCGCCGGTAGCCTCAGGCCCCTCCGAGCGGCGCGTCGTCGTCCCGGGCGTCCCGCGGATGGAGCGAGCGCACCACGGAACGGGGGAGGATGACCTCGAGACTTCCAACCGCGAGTGACACCTCGCGAAGGAAGAAGGTGAGCGCGAGGGTGAGGGCTCCCATCGCGGCCACGAAGAGCCCCGCCACGATCATCGCGAAGTTCACCTGCGCCAGGAACCCGACGAAGGCCACCCCGATCACGAGCGACACGAGCAGGGCCGCTCCGGTTCCCATGGTGATGGCCCAGCGCACGAACTCGCCTCGCCGCTGGAGCGTCTCGAGCTCGGCCGGGCTCTCCGCGTCCGGCGCGATCCGCCCCTCGAGGGCGCGGGTGCGGTCGACGATGCGGGCGAGACGATTCGCGAAGACGTTGAGCAGCGCCCCCACCGCCGAGAGGAGGAAGGCGGGTGCGAGCGCCATCTGGATGACACGAGCGATGTCGTGGACGTGGGACTCTTCCATGGGTAGACCCCTCCGGAGCGTAGCACGGTGGTTGACTTCCCACCCCGCCCCGATATTCCCTCTCCCACCATGCGAAGCGACGTGATCAAGAAGGGGTACGAGAGGGCGCCGCACCGGAGTCTGCTGCGCGCCACGGGGCTCAAGGACGAGGACTTCGCCAAGCCCTTCATCGGGGTCTGCAACAGCCAGGTCGACATCATCCCCGGCCACGTGCACCTCGCTGGCTACGGCCAGATCGTGAAGGAGGAGATCCGGCGCGCCGGCGGGGTCCCGTTCGAGTTCCACACCATCGGCGTGGACGACGGCATCGCCATGGGGCACGAGGGGATGCTCTACAGCCTGCCCTCCCGTGAGCTCATCGCCGACTCGGTCGAGACGATGATGAACGCCCACTCGCTCGACGCCATGGTCTGCATCCCCAACTGCGACAAGATCGTTCCGGGCATGCTCATGGGCGCGCTCCGGGTGGACGTGCCCACGGTCTTCGTGTCGGGCGGCCCCATGAAGGCTGGCGCGCTGGCCGACGGCACCCCCATCGACCTCGCCACCACCTTCGAGGCGGTGGGCAAGCGGGCCCAGGGGAAGATCACCGACGAGGAACTGTACGAGATCGAGTGCCGGGCCTGTCCGGGCGCCGGTTCCTGCTCCGGGATGTTCACCGCCAACTCGATGAACGTGCTCTGCGAGGCCATGGGGATCGCGCTGCCGGGCAACGGCACGGCGGTCGCGCTGTCGAAGGAGCGGGAGGAGTTGCTCCGGCGCGCCGCGCGGCGGGCCGTGGAGATCGCCGGCGACGAGCGCTTCCGCATCCGGAACATCGTGAACGAGGACGCCATCTGGAACGCGCTCGTGGTGGACATGGCCATGGGCGGAAGCTCCAACACCGTGCTCCACATGCTCGCCATCGCCTCGGAGGCGGGGGTTCCGCTCGACCTCGCCACCATCGACCGGGTGGGGCGCCAGGTGGCCCACGTCGCCAAGATCGCGCCGTCCCTCTCCACCGTCCACATCGAGGACGTGGGGAATGCAGGCGGCGTATCGGCGGTGCTCTTCGAGATCGCCCGGCGCGGCGACGTGGTCCGGAGCCGGGCCCTCACCGTCACCGGCGAGACCATCGGGGATCGCATCCGGACCGCCGAGAGCACGAACCGGGAGGTGATCCGCCACCTCGACACCCCGTACTCCGCGGTGGGCGGCATCGCCATCCTGCACGGGAACCTGGCGACCGAGGGAGCGGTGGTGAAGACCGCCGGGATCGAGAAGGCCCTGCGGCGGATGGTCGGCAAGGCCATCTGCTTCGACTCCCAGGACGACGCCATCGCCGGGATCCTGGGCGGCAAGGTCCAGCCCGGCCACATGGTGATCATCCGCTACGAGGGGCCGAAGGGCGGGCCGGGGATGCAGGAGATGCTCACGCCCACCAGCCTCATCATGGGGATGGGGCTCGGCGACAAGGTGGGGCTGGTCACCGACGGGCGATTCTCCGGGGCCACCCGGGGCGTCTGCGTCGGGCACGTCTCGCCGGAAGCGGCCGAGGGAGGCGCGATCGCGCTCGTTCGCGACGGGGACGAGATCACGGTGGACGTGGACAGCCGGGAGCTCGAGATGGCGGTCCCGGCCGACGAGCTGGAGCGGAGGAGGGCGGATCTCCGGCCCCGGAAGAAGGAGGTCCGGTCGAAGTGGCTGCGCCGGTACCAGGCGCTCGTGGAGAACGCCGCGCACGGCGCGCAGCTCCGGTCCGACTTCTAGGCCCGACTACGCGGTCATCCACTCCCGGAGCACGCGGTCGATCTCCTCGGAGGAGAGCTGGCCGCGGTCGGCCATGTCCTTGATGCGGGCGGTGACGGCGCGGAGCTCCCCTTCGCCGAAGGTGAGCCCCATCTCCCGCGCCCGGTAGGCGACGGCGTGCTTCCCGGTGAGCCGGCTTCCCACGATGAGCTGCCGGGCCATCCCCACGGTCTCGGGCGGGATGATCTCGTAGCTGCCCGAGTTGGCGAGCATCGCCTTGAGGTGCATCCCCGCCTTGTGGGTGTAGGCGGTCGCGCCGGTGAGCGGGTTGTTGAACGGGATCTCCACCCCGGTCACCCGGGCCACGAGCCGCTCCAGCTCGCGGAGCTGCCCCAGGCGGTATCGCGCCGACACGCCCTGCGGGTCCAGGCTGTACATGCGGGCGATGAAGCCGCCGAGCGGGGTGATGCCGACCCGCTCCCCGATGCCCAGGACCGAGACGTCCACGTGGGTGGCCCCGCCGGCGATGGCCTCCCAGGCGTTGGCCACGGCGCATCCGGTGTCGTCGTGGCCGTGGAATCCGATGTCGCAGGAGACGGTGCGGCGGATCTCCCGGAACAGCGCGTAGACCTGCCGGGGCGTGGCGATGCCGACGGTGTCGGCCGCCCCCACCCGGTGGACGCCCAGCTTCTCCGCCGCGCGGTAGACCGCCATGAGGTCCGACTCCTCGCTCCGGAATGCGTCCTCCGCCGAGAAGCGGGTCTCCAGCCCCGAGGCGAGCGCCAGCTCGATGGGTGGGCCCATGGCGTCGATGATCTGCTGGATGCTCCGGCCGTGCGACGCCTCCCGGAGGATGCGGCTGGTGGCGAAGAGCAGCCCGATCCCCTGGACCCCGGCATCCACGGCCGCACGGACGTCGTCCACGACGCAGCGGGCGTGGGTGATGACCCGGGCCGAGAGCCCCAGCTTCACGATCCGCTCCGCGTCCTTCTGCGACTGGGGCGAGGCCGCCGGCGACGTGAGCTCCAGGTAGTCGACCCGGAAGGC
Organism: uncultured Anaeromyxobacter sp.; assembly: GCA_903855945.1. GTDB lineage: Bacteria > Myxococcota > Myxococcia > Myxococcales > Anaeromyxobacteraceae > CAIOAK01. Next base: position 12,413 of record CAIOAK010000180.1, on the reverse strand, counting down.
GTCGAGCGCCTGGGCGATGGCGATCTTGTCCTCGGTGCGGAAGTTGCCGTGCGCGAACTGCTCCCCCTCGCGCAGGGTCGAGTCGATGATTCGCCAGGGGCGGGCGACGGACGCGGTCATGGCGTCACCCGGGCGTGGCGGGGGTCCGGGCCAGCTCGATGACCATGCCGCCCGAGGCCGGGTCCACCCGGAAGCCGTAGCGGTGGAGGACTTCCGGCTGGAACCAGCCCGTCTCCAGCTGTTTCACTCCCCGTGCACTCTGCCGCCGGGAGAGCTCCCGGATGATGCCGTCCCCCACTCCCTGGCCGCGGTGCTTGCGGCCCACCACGATCTTCTCCATGTGGGTCCGGTCCGGGGACACCTGGCGGTAGAAGACCCCGCCGATGACGACGTCGTTCGCGTCCACGGCCACGAGGTGCCGGTGCTCGGGCTCGAAGGTCACGTCCAGGCTCGACTCCCGGAAGAGCTGGAGCAGCCGGGCCACCTCACGCGGCGTGCGGGCGGCGCGCACCGAGTATCGTTCCCCCTTCTCGTCGGTGAGCCCCACCACCACCTCGGCGGTGAGGTGGTCGCCGCGCTCCAGCGAGATGAGCGAGGTGTCGTCGCCCGGGCGCAGGTGGCGGAAGGTCATCCGCGCCAGGAAGTAGTCCTCCCGGGTGTCCGGGCGGACCGCCTCCCGCAGTCCGGCCATGTGCTCCCGGAGGTCGAGCCCCAGGTAGGGGAGAGACCGGGCCCGTCCCATGAGCCTGTCGAGCGCCGCGGTGAGGGGTTCCCGCGCGTCGGCGAAGACCGTGCGGCGGAAGAAGCGGATGCGGGTGTCGGGCCACTCCCGCTCCACCTCGCCCAGCTTGTAGGTGGTCCAGAGCTCGCCGAGCATCGTGCCCTGCGCCTCGAGCGTGGCGTTCGGATTCACCGCGCGCCAGCGCCGGAACCGCTCGATGGCGAAGTGGACCGGCCGGGAGGTGAACCCGGTCGCGTCCACCTGGGCGAGGAAGGCGAGGGCCGCCTCGGCGCGCGGACCGGGCTGCAAGGAGGAGAGCGCAGTGCGCCCCCGCTCCAGCCCGAGCGCCTCGATGACGGCGGAGAATCGGAGCATGGGACCGAGCCCCCCGCGCAGCGTCGGGAAGAGGGCCTCGGTGGGGGTCACGAAGGCGGTCTCGAAGCGATCGAGCACGTCGTCGAGCCGTTCCACCGAGCCGCGGTCGGAGATGGAGACCAGCCGGGCGCCCGTCTGGTAGTCGTGCGAAGGGACGATGAAGGCCGCCGGGGAGGGGTCGCGCAGCGCCACCCGCCGGCCGGTGCGGTCCCAGAAGCCCACGTGGGCCGCCAGCCCCGTCCAGGCCACGAAGGGCCACTGGTTGAGGAGCCGGCGCGTCTCGCCCTTGCTGTCGAGGCGGGTGAACTGCTGCTCCACGTTCTCGCCGGGGATGAACTCCTCCGTGTAGATGCCCCAGTCCGGATGGTAGCTCCCGAACGCCTCCACGAGCGGTGGCGGGGCACCCGACGAGAGGAGCCAGAGCACCTCGTCCCGGAGCTCCGCGGGGGGCATCGTCTCGGCGTGGTTCAGGGCGAAGTCGAAGCTCTCGCCGGCGCGGGTCGTGATGGAGACCTTGTAGACCGACTTGCCGAGCCGCCGCCCGAGGAGCGTGACGGTGATCCCCGCCGGGGGAATGTCGGAGAGCGACGTGAGCGCGCCCCGCCCGAGCACGAAGGCCGAGCTGCGCACCAAGGTGGCCTCGCTGAAGGCGCGCAGGAGGAGGTCGACGGTGCGCGGCGGCAGCGCCCCTTCGAAGTGGACCACGTCCCGCCAGGTGTACTCGTCGCCGCTGGCCGGATCGAAGGCGATGCGCTGGTTCGGGCCGAGCCAGTGCTGGAAGCCCCGCCGGTTCCGGTCGTACTCCTCCGCGGCCCGGGCGGAAAGCAAGGGATGGGGGTGGAAGGTGAGGCGCGCCAGCGGCACGCGCACCCGGGAGTACCAGTGGGGATGCGCGATCGAGAAGGCCACCGCGAGGCGCATCGCGCCCGAGAGCAGGCGCCGGTTCGAGGTCTCCTGGTCGGGGTCGAGGGCCGAGGGGGAATGCAGGGCGCCGAGCAGCGCCTCCACCTGCGGCTCGCTGAGCCCCTTCTCGCCGAAGGTGACGAGGTCCTCCTCCCGGAGCGCCTGGGGCCCCAGCCGGTCGAGGAAGAGCTGGAGGGTCTCCACCGTTCGCCTCGGCTCCTCGTACGGGAGCAGGCTGCGGAAGGCGCGGCGGCGGACCTCCTCCTCGGGGGAATCCGCGCAGCGGCGCAGGAGGCCGCGCGCGAGCGGGACCATCTCGCGTCGGCCGGATGCGAGCACCCGCTCCAGGTGGGAGAGGGCGCGCCGTGCCTCCGGGCGTTCGGCGCGGAGCAGCTCTCCCGCGGCGTGGATCGACTCCACCGTGGCCTCGTCCTTCCCCACGCCCTCGACGAGTACGGGGAGCCGCTCCGGATCGGGCGCTTCCCAGACCCGCGGGTCGAGGTGGACCTCGCCGGAGCCCTTGGGGCGCCGGACGGCGAGGGTGCGGAAGGCCTCCTCGCCGAGGAAGCGGCGCAGCCCCTCGTTGCCGAGCCAGAGGGTGGGGTGGGCCAGCACCGACCCCAGGTCGAGCACGCCCCCCTCCGGACGGTAGGCGAGGTCCCCGACGCGGATCGAGCCCGGCGCGCGCGGGTCGACGGAGACGCGGAGCGTGGTGTGGCCGGCGCGCAGCTCTCCGCCGCGGAGCGAGACATCCTCGACCAGGACGCCGATCTCCCGGAGCACCCAGTTGGGGATGCGCAGGCCGATGCCGTCCACGGAGAGGGAGAGGGCCCGGCTCCGGTACATCCCCTCGATGAGCTCCTTCCAGTTCTTCTCGACGACGTCCCGCTTGAAGGTGGCCTTGTGGGTCAGCTCGCCGTGCTCCACGTCGAGCGCCCGGTCGAGGATGCGGAAGGCCACCACCCGCTCGAACGGGGCCAGGAATCGGTTGGCGGAGGCGACGAGCGAGGAGACGAGCCGCTGCAGCTCCTCCGGCGAACGCTGCCGGAGCTCGGGACGTCCCTCGAAGTTCGGCCATACCAGGAGTGTATTGTACTCGCGGTGATCGCCGACCAGGAAGGCCTGGGAGAGGTCGTCGAAGTCCCGGAAGAGGTTCTCGACCCGCTGCGGGGCGATGGTCTGCCCGGCCCGGTTTTTGTAGATCTCCTTCTTGCGGCCGGTGATCCGGAAGTGCCCCTCGGCATCGATGGAGACGAGGTCGCCGGTGTGGAACCAGCCCTCGGCGTCATGGGCCTCGGCCTCCTCCCCCTCGGGCTGGAAGTAGCCCGGGCTCACGTACGGTCCGCGGATGAGGAGCTCTCCATCCTCGGCGCGGACGCAGTCGATGCCGGGCAAGGGCTTGCCGATCGAGCCGTCGAAGTACTCGCCCGGCGGGGTCATCGTGATCCCGCCGGTGGCCTCGGTCATCCCGTAGCCGGAGCAGAGCTCCACCCCCGCGCGATGGAAGGCGCGGAAGACGATCGGGTCGAGATATCCCGCCGCGGAGAGGCCGTGGGAGAGGCGCCCTCCGGTGAGCGCGCGCAGCTGTCCAGCCGCCGCCTCGACGTCGTCCGGAGGGGCCTGGCGCTGCGCGGTCTCCTGGAACTCCATCCACTTCTTGGGGACCGAGATGAACACCGTCGGCTGGACGTTCCGGAAGTCCTCCACGAGCGCGGCGTGGCCGGTGGACCGGGCGAAGACGTAGGTGGCGCCCCACCAGAGCGACCCGCTCATCTCCAGGAACCGGCCGAACGTGTGGTAGAGCGGCAGGTACGCCAGGAAGACGTCCCCCTCGTTCAGGTGGGGAAGCGCGAATCCACGGCAGAGCCGCTTCGACACCAGGTTGAGGTGGTCGAAGACGATCCCCTTCGGGCGTCCGGTGGTCCCGGACGTGTACATCACGGTGGCGTGGTCGCGGCTCCGAACCCGGGAGGCGCGAAGGGCCCGCTCCTCGTCGTCGAAGGCGCCGGCGCCCTGCGCGATGGCCTGCTCCAGGGAGAGCAGGCCGTGCCGGTCGGCGGTGGCCTGCGAGGCCACCAGCACCTGCTTCAGGTCGGGGAGTCCGGGGAGGGCCGGGAGGACCTTCTCCACCTGCTCCTCGTCGGAGACCACGAGGACCTGGACCCCCGAGTGACGGAGCATGTACGAAACCTGCTCGGACGTGGCGTTCGCCGGCAGGGGGACATCGACGATGCCGTTCGACAGGCAGGCGAGATCGGCGAGCGCCGTGTCGAGCGAGTTCTCCGCCAGGATGGCGACCTTGAGCGGTCCCTCCTCGGGGCCGAGGGCGAGCAGCCCCCGGGCGATGGCGCGGGTCCGCCGCGCCAGGTCGGCCACCGTGAGCTCGGAGTCGTCCACGCCGTGCACGCGCATGGCGACCACCCGCGGGTCGGTCTCCTCGCGCGATCGAAGCATGTCACCGAAGGTGTGATCGGACCGATCGATGACCCCGACCAGGAGACGGGTCCACGGATCGATGTCGGCGGGGGACATCGCCTCGGTGAAGGCGCGGCGTCGCGCGGCGTCGATGAGGCCGAAGAGCGCGCGGCGTGCCGTCTCTCGGGTCTCCGGCGCGGCGAGGCAGGGGTCGAGCCGTTCGACCAGTTCGGCGACCGCCCGCAGATCGGCGGGGCGCGCGGCCAGGAGGGCGGAGCGGGTCTCCTCGACGAGCGCGCGCTCGGGCGAGACGCCGGGGGTCCAGTGGGAGGCAAGGTGGGCGAAGGCGGGCGGGAGTCGTTCCATGACCCCGCTACTCTACGATCTGCCGGGGAAGTCCGCCCGCCCTCCGAGAGGTCGACTTCGGAAGGGAGGCGTGGTTCATTCGCCCGGTGGGAATTCCCCCGCTCGTCGAGCCCTTCGAGGCCCACAGCTACGCGGTGGACGCCTTCGGCCTCCTGTCGCCCCCCGCCCTGTCCGGGTGGCTCCAGGAGGCGGCCGGGCGCCACGCCGACCTCCTCGGGGTCGGGGTGAAGGAACTTCACGCAAGGGGGCTCACCTGGGTGCTGGCACGCCAGGCGGTATCGGTGGAACGGCCGGTGGTCTGGGGCGAGAAGGCCGAGGTGCGTACCTGGCCGAGCGGCGCCGACCGGCTGAGCGCGCTCCGCGACTTCGAGGTGCGGGTGGGGGGCGAGATCGTCGCCCGGGCCGTCACCCAGTGGATCGTCGTCGACCTGGCCTCCCGGAAACCGGTGCGGCCCAGGTCGCTGCTCCCGCTCGCGCTCGTCGAGGACATGGATCACGTGCTGCCCGTGCCGGCCGGCCGGCCGCAGCTCCCCGAGACCCCCGAGTGCGAGCACTCCTTCTCGACCCGCTACCGGGACATCGACCGGAACCTTCACGTCACGAACGCCAGCTACGTCGAATGGGCCTGCGAGGTGGTCCCGGAGCCGATCTGGCAGGCCAAGCGCCTGCGCTCCTTCGAGGCCTACTTCATCGCCGAGTGCCTGTACGGGAGCCGCGTCCTCTCCCGCGCATCCCCGGTCGGCGACGGATGCTTCGTCCACTCGGTGGTGCGGGAGGAGGACGGCAAGGAACTGGCCCGGCTCCGGACATCCTGGGTCGACCGGTAGCCGAGTCGCCGCCTCAAGGGGCCGGGAGGCACAGGGCCCGGAGGGTATCGGCCAGGTCCGGGCGGAGGCGAACGAGCACCTCCGCATCCGCCATCTCGAAGTCACCGAAGTGGAAGCCCGGCGCGACGATGCAGGTGAGGAGCGCGTGGCCCGACCCGAGCGGTCGGGCCGCCTGCCAGGCTCCGGCGGGGACTACCTGGTGCGAGAGCGTCCCGGGAGGCCCGAGCGGGCCCACGCGATGGATGGCGTACCCGCCCGACGGTTCGAGGATGTGGAGATCGATCGGGTCCCCTCCGGCGTGGTGCCACAGCTCGTCCGACTGGACCCGGTGGAAGGCCGAGACGGCACCCCCGGGGAGCAGGAAGTGGATCACCGTGAAGGCGGCCCGCTCCCCGCGCGGCGTCGAGACCCGCGCAGCAGACGCCCAGGTCTCTCGGTAGTAGCCCCCCTCGGGATGGGGCACGAGGGAGAGGTCCCGGATGACGGCCAGCGTGTCGGGTTGGAGGGAGTCCAAGGTTCACCTGGGAGCCCCTCTTGCACGGAGGAGCTTCCTCCCTCATTCTGCACCGTCATGGCCAGGACGGGTAGCTCCAAACCGCGGAAGGTGGCGCCCCCAAAGGGGAAACCGCGACCGTCGAAGAAGCCCGCGACGAGTCCTGCCCCGCCCCGGACCGCCCCCGCTCCCCGCCCTCCGGTGGGTCCCCAGACCCTTTCCCTGCCGACTTCCCTCGCCCGGGAGGTGAAGGGAACGCTCGCGGAGTGGGCAGCCGGGGAGAAGATGGACCGGCTCTGGCGGGGGGACGCCACGCTCTGGACCGGGCGCGACGAGGACCGCTGGCTGGGCTGGCTGCGCCTCGTCGAGCAGCAGCGGGCGCGACGCGAGGAGTTCGGCCGGGTGTCGGAGGATGTGCGCCTGGCAGGGTTCCGCCACGTCGTCGTGGTGGGGATGGGCGGCTCGAGCCTCTGCCCCGACGTGTTCGCCCGGACCTTCGCTCCGGCCCCCGGCCATCCGACCCTGCGCGTCCTCGACTCCACGGTGCCGGCCCGGATCCGGGCGGTGGAGCAGGAGATCGATCCGAGGCGAACCCTCTTCGTGGTCTCCTCCAAGTCGGGGTCCACCGTCGAGCCCTCCGCGCTGGCCGCCCATTTCCTCGAACGGGCCCGGAGCCTCCTCGGCAGTCAGGCTTCGAGCCACTTCGTCGCCATCACCGATCCCGGCACCGAGCTCGACCGGCAGGCCCGGCGCGACGGCTACCGCCGCATATTCCACGGGGTCGCGAGCGTGGGCGGGCGGTTCTCGGCCCTCTCCCATTTCGGCATGGTCCCGGCGGCCGCCATGGGGGTCTCGGTGCCCCGGTTGCTGGACCGCGCGCTCCTCATGGTCGATGCCTGCGCCTTCGACCGTCCCGGGGCGGAGAATCCGGGGCTGACGCTCGGAGTCGTCCTCGCGGCGGCCGCGCGCGACGGCAAGGACAAGCTGACGCTCGTGCTCTCCCCGGGCATCGCGCCGCTCGGCGACTGGATCGAGCAGCTCGTCGCCGAATCGCTCGGAAAGCAGGGCAGGGGGATCGTGCCGGTCGTGGGAGAGTCCCTGGCCGCTCCACGCACCTACGGCGAGGACCGGATCTTCGTCCACGTCCGGCTCGTCTCCGCCCCATCCGAGGAGCAGGACCGCGCGGTCGCGGCGCTGGAGCGGGCCGGGTTCCCGGTGGTCCGGATAGACGTCGCCGACCCGACCGATCTGGGACAGGAGTTCTTCCGCTGGGAGATCGCGACCGCCGTGGCGGGGTCGATCCTCGGCGTGAACCCGTTCGACCAGCCCGACGTCGAGGCCGCCAAGGTCGCGGCGCGCCGGATCACCGCGGTGGTCGAGGAGCAGGGCGGGCTCCCTCCCGAGTCGCCGACGATGTCCGGCGATGGGCTGCAACTCTTCGCCGATCCGGTGAACGCGCGCGACCTCGCCGCCGCCGCCCGGGAGGCCTCACCGGCCGCGTGGCTCCGGGCCCACCTGGCACGGCTCGGCGCGGGGGACTACCTCGCGATCCTCGCCTTCCTCGACCCGAACCCGGCGGTGACCCCCGCCCTGCAGGAGATCCGGGAGTCGGTACGGGACGCGTCTCGGGTCGCCACCACGCTGGGTTTCGGGCCGCGCTACCTCCACTCGACGGGGCAGCTCCACAAGGGCGGACCGGAGCGCGGACTCTTCCTGATCCTCACGGCGGAAGAGGCGGCGTCGCCGCCCATCCCGGGGCGGCGCTACGGATTCGGCGAGCTCTCCCGGGCGCAGGCCCGCGGCGACCACGAGGTGCTGGTCGCCCGGGGTCGGCGCGTCCTGCGCGTCCACCTCACCGGAGGTGAGAAGGCGGGGCTCGCCGCGCTCCGCCGCGCCCTCCTCCCGTAGTTCAGGGGGAGAGCAGCGAGAGGATCTTCGGGTCCTTCTCGTCCACCGCGAGGAGCGCGTGGCAAAGGCCGCAGTCCTGGGAGATGGCCTTGCCCGCTCCGTCCACGTGGTCGCCGTCGTGACAGCGGAAGCAGCCGGGCGCCTGGTCGTGGCCGAGGAAGCTCGGGTAGGTGCCCCAGGTGATCTTCATCTGGGGGAAGACGTTCCAGGCGTAGATGTCGCCGAGCGCCTTTCCCGCTGCTCGGGCGCTCGCCTCGCGCCCCGGGAACGATGCCGGGTCGAGCACCCGGTAGAAGTCGACCACCTGCTTCTCGATGCCCGCGCGGGCGGACTCGTGGTCCGGGTAGCTCACTTGAAGGGTCTTCATCGACTCCCGCTTGATCCAGGGGAGCTTGCCGTCGATTCGCCCCGTCAGGATGGCCTGGTCGATCTCCATTCCCGGCTCGCGGAAGCGGTGGGTGGGGCGGTTGTGGCAGTCGATGCAGTCCATGGTCCGCCAGGCCTCGGCGGCGGGCAGCGTGGCCGGCGAGTCCTTCGTCCGGAAGAGGGAGGTCTTGCCGTTCGCCCAGGTGGCCTCGACCGTGTTGACCTTGCTCCGGTTCGGATCGGAGAGGTACCGGATCTGGACCCCCTGGGCGACGTGGGCGTGGATCCCCTGGGTCGGGCCGCTCGCCGTCTGCCCGCCTCCCACGTGGAGGAGGGTGACGGTCTTCTTCGCCGTGCTGGCCTCGTCATCGGAGAAGCTCGTGGTGATGCGGAGCCGGTCACCGGTGAACTTGGAGGGCCAGTGGCACTCCTCGCAGGTCTCCCGCGCCGGGCGGAGGTTGTGGATCGGGGTGGGGATGGGGCGCTGGTAGAGGCCGAAGGTGACCGACACGAGTTGCCAGGCGCCGGACAGCTTCGACTTCACGAACCAGCTCGCCCCCTCGCCGATGTGGCATTCCACGCAGGAGACCCGTGCGTGGGGCGACCGGCGGTAGGCCACGAACTCCGGGTCCATCACCGAGTGGCACGATCCACAGAACGCCGGCGAGTCCATCACCTGCAGCCCCTTGTAGCCGGCGACACCCAGGACGACGAAGTTCACGCCGGTGAGCACGGCGAAGATGAGGACCCGCCGCCGGGTCAGGTCGTCGTTCAGATCGACGATCGGAAGGTGCGGGATCTCCTCGCCACGCTCCGCGGCGAGCCGCACGCGGCGCCGCTCCAGCCAGGCGCCCAGCGGGATGAGGAGCAGGCCCAGGATGAAGAAGGCCGGGAGGACCAGGAAGGCCGCGATCCCGATGTAGGGGCTCCCCAGGAAGCCCTGCATGGCTGCGGCGGCGAGCCCCAGGATCAGGATCGCCGAGACGGTGGTGAGGGCGGCACCGAGGATGCCGATGGTGGTCCTGGGAATTCCGGGAGTGTGCTTCAAGGGGCCTCCAGCGCGTGCAGGTTGCGGGCGAAGTCTCGCACGGGACGAACGAGAAGTGTCGAAACGAATGGGGCGCGGAGGTAGCATGGACGCCTACCTGGGAGCGGACGGAGGCGTACATGGTCGCGGAGGTGCTCGTCGTCGGGGGTGGAGTCTCCGGGCTCGCCTGCGCGCGCGCGCTCGCGGCTGCGGGTCGCTCCGTGCGGATCCTCGACCGGGCCCGGGGCGTGGGGGGGCGCTGCGCCACCCATCGACTGCTCGACATGCCGTTCGACATGGGCGTGGGCTTCCTGCACGGCCAGGATGAGGGGTTCCTGTCGGAGGTCCGGGCCTCCACCGAGCGCCGGATCGAGGGTTGGCCGCGCCGGGTCGAGGGCAGCGGCCGCCCCTGCCAGCCCGAGGCGTTCCGGAGCGGGGAGAAGCGGATCGCGCTCGCCGACGGGGTGAGAACCTTCCCGAAGCACCTCGCGCAGGGGCTCGAGGTGCGCACCGCGGCCCGGGTGGAGCGGCTCGTGCTCGCCGCCGGCGGCGCCGGGGTCATCCTGGAAGGGGGTGAGGAGGTGCGCGCGCGCCACCTCGTCTTCGCGCTCGCGGCCGACCAGGCCCTCCGCCTGCTCGAGGGGACCCCCGATCTTCCCCGGCCGCTCGCCGCGGTGCGGGCCCTCCTGGACACCTCCTCGAGCGAGCCCTCCCTGGCCGTCTGCGCCGCCTACCCCGAGGGCACCGCCCCGCCGCCGTGGGACGCCTGGTATCCGGAGGGCTCCCACGTGCTCCAGTACCTGGGAAACGAGTCCTCCAAGCGGCAACCCGCGTCCTTCGTCGGGCTCGTCCTCCAGGCCCACCCGGGGTGGTCGCGCCAGCACCTCGACGACCCGGCGTGGCCCGAGGCGCTGCTCGCCGAGGCGGCTCGCGTGGCCGGCGAATGGGCCGGACATCCGGTGGCCCACCACGCCCACCGGTGGCGCTTCGCCCGCAGCGACCTCGCCTCCGAGCTCGCCGGCCCGATCCTCGTCCGGCTGCCCTCGGGAGGGTCGGTGGGCTTTTGCGGGGATCGCTTCGCGCCGGGTGGCGGCGTGGAGGCGGCCTGGGTATCGGGTAGGGAGCTCGGGCGGCGCCTCGCCGCCCCGGAGGTTTCATGAGCGTGGCGGTGCAGGATGCGCTTCGATCACTGGTGGCTCGCGATCGCGATCACGAGTGCGATGGGTTCGGGCCCTCCCGGGTCTGCGTCCGCGTCGTCGCGGTGGCCGAGCTTCCGACGCGCTTCGGACGGTTCCGGCTGGTGGGCTTCTGGAACAACCGGGACGGCAAGGAGCACGTGGCCATGGTTCACGGCGAGGTGGTGGGCGGCGAGGACGTCGCCGTCCGCCTTCACTCCGAGTGCCTGACGGGCGACGTGATGGGGTCGCTCCGTTGCGACTGCCGCGACCAGCTCACCGAGGGGCTCCGGACCATCCAGCGGGAAGGGCGGGGGGTGCTCCTCTACCTGCGCCAGGAGGGGAGGGGCATCGGTCTCCTGAACAAGATCCGCGCCTACGCGCTCCAGGAGCAGGGGCTCGACACGGTGGAGGCGAACCAGGCGCTCGGCTTCCGGGACGACGAGCGGGACTACGCGGTGGCGGCCCACATGATCCGGAGCCTGGGGATGCGGTCGGTCCGGGTGGTGACCAACAACCCCGACAAGATCCGGCAGCTCACCCAGCACGGAGTCACGGTCTCGGGACGCATCCCCCACGTCATCCCGCCCAACGAGTACAACCGCTTCTACCTGGAGACCAAGGCGCGGCGGTCGGGGCACATGATCGACCTGGTCGAGGAGCGTCTCCCGGAGCAGAGCGACCGGGTGGTCGTCGAGGGGATGCCGCGGTAGCGCCGGGCGGCGCGCCCCCCGGCCCGAACATGCCCATGCACGTCCTGGTGGCCGGAGCGGGCTGGCTCGGATCGGCGGTCGCGCGGGAACTCGCGGCCGGCGGGCACCGGGTGACGGCGGTGCGCCGCGACCCGTCGCGGGCGTCCGGGCTCAATTCACTGGGAGTGAATGTCCTGGGGCTCGACCTCGCCGCCCCGGCCTCGGCGGAGCGGCTCCCCCGGGACCTCGACGCCGTGGTCGCCTGCCAGTCCTCCTCCGCGGACTCCCCGGAGGCCTACCGGCGGGCCTACCTGGAGGCGAACCGGACCCTGCTCGACGCGGTCCGCGCTTCCGGGAGGCCGGTGGCGTTCGTCTACACCGGCTCGACCGGCGTCTTCGGCCAGCGGGACGGCGGAGAGGTGGACGAGGAGACCGAGCCCATGCCCGCGAGCCAGGCCGCGGAGGTTCTCTGCGAGGCCGAGCGGCTGGTCCGGGAGGCCGCGGCGCCGGGCCTGCGGAGCCTGGTGCTGCGCCTCTCCGGACTCTACGGGCCGGGAAGGAACTGGCTCGTCGAGCGGGTGCGCGGCGGACAGATGGCGCTCGGGCCGGGAGATGGAGCCTGGCTCAACCTCCTCCACCGGGACGACGCCGTGGCCGCGGTGCTGGCCGCACTGGAGCGGGGCGGCGCGGGGCGCGTCTACCACGCCACCGACGCGGAGCCGGTGCGCAGGAGGGAACTCATCCGGTGGGTCGCGGAGCGGCTCGGCATCCCGGTTCCCGAGCGCCCGGAGGGGGCGCCCTCGACGCGCCTGGCCGACCGGCGCATCCTCGGCGACCGATCCCGGGCGGAGCTCGGGATCGAGCTCCGCCACCCCACCTTCCGGGAGGGGCTCGTCTTCCCGGAAACCTCGAACGTCTAGCCGTCTTCCGGGCGGATCGACAGGCTCTCGGCCGTCCCCCCCTGGCCGTAGATGCGCCGGAGACCGCGCACCGCGAGCGGGATGGAGGCTGCGAGCAGCGCCCCGGCCAGGAGGTCGATGGCGTAGTGGAGCGACAGGTAGACGGTCGCGAAGATGATCCCCACCACCGAGATGGCGAGCGGGACGCGCATCTTCCAGGAGGGGAAGAGGCGCCAGCCATACCCC
>CAIOAK010000179.1 GCA_903855945.1 uncultured Anaeromyxobacter sp. | reverse complement strand
TCGAAGAGCGAGGCGAAGCATGGGTTCAGCATCGCGGACGTTGACTCACTGCTCGACGCGCCCGTGCTGTTCGCCGGGCGCATCGTCGAGCCGGCACACGAGGAGCCACGTTTCCTGCTCCTCGGAGTGACGAAGGATGGTCGCGGTGCGGCATTGGTCTTCGCGCGGCGTGGCGAGAAGCTCCGCCCGATCAGTTGCCGAGCGATGCGGAAGAAGGAGAAGGAGGCGTACGATGCAGGGACGTAAGAAGACCGCCGGTGCGCGGAAGATGAAGAACGCGACCACTCGTCGTGACGCGACACTGCGCGAATTCGAGCAGCAGGACCTCGGTGGCGACATCGCGTCGGCGGGAGCGGCCGTCGTCGTCCGTCCTCAGAGGCCGACGTCCATCCTGCTCAGCGACGAGTTGAAGGATGCCCTTCGACGGCGTGGCCGCGAGCTGGGAGTCGGGTACCAGACCGCAGCCAAGATGATCCTCGCGAAGTACGTGAATGCGAGGCTCTGATCACCCATCACGGGCAGCCAGGGTCCCGGCGGGTGGCAGGTGCGAGACGAGAATCGGTCGGTCCGCCTCGCGCCTCGGCTCAAGATGGGTGTTCCGAAGGACGTGGCCAATGAGCGACTGAGGGCCGTTCCTCTCCGGCAAGTTCTTCTGACGTAATCTGCCGTACGATGGCGTGCGAGCGGCACGCCCCGTCGCGACCAGTCGCACCACCCCGAGTATTTCCGCCCCTTTGTCGCGCCGAGTCGCTCCGGATCGCGACCCATACCGACAGTGATTCGTACCCGGCTTACAGGACGGCTCCGGCATTTATGTAATAAAATCAGCCAGATACGCGGCTAAGCTTCTTTTTGCCCCCCGTCTACCCGCCCCGCCCCGGTGCCTTCCCGAGCGCCGTGACCTGCAACGCGAGTTGCCGTCGGCGTTCGGCGTCGAGCGGGAGCAGTCCGATGCGCCCCAGAACCTGCTCGGCGGTCACGATCCCGTGGCGGAGCAGGCCCTCGACGAAGGTCGAGTCCTTCTCTCGCCCGGCCGCGAGCTTGGACGCGGCCAGGTCGCACGGGTCGAGGCAAAGGCCGATGTACTGCCTCGTGCCCTCGTTCTGCACCTTCACGAGCCGACCCTCCCAGCCCGCCGGCAGGATGGCCGTGGACGGTCCCACGCCGTGCGCGTAGTAGCGGAAGGTCTCGTGGAAGGGGGAGAGCTCGCCGATGGCGCCGTCGAGGACGTCCGCCAGACGGGGATGGCGGAGCGGGTAGATGTCGGCCTCCATCGTCTGCGCCAGGCCGTCGGGTGGGTTGGGCACGGAGCCAAGGAGTGCGGCGGCCCCGATGACCACGATCTCCGAGTCGCCCGAGATGGCGGCGGCGGCTCGGATGAGGTGCTCGAGTTCCTCACGACGCATGGCGGGTGGCCCAGGCCTTCAAGAAGGCGAAGCGCTCCGCCGGCGTGAGGATGCCGGCGAAGGGTGAGCACTGCCGCAATGCGGCGGCACGCTCCGATTCCTCGACCGCGGTGGCGAGCAACCTCTCGAGCCCTTGCGCCATGACCCGCTCCCACTCCGCGAGGTACGGATCGGAGCGGCTGGGGTTGCCCGGGTCGCGCCACCGCTCGAGCGTCGAGCGCACCCGGTCGAGGAGCGCCGGCTCCCGGCGGACCTTTTCCGCGATCAGCCGGTGAAGCTCCAGGCTGCGCGCGTCGATCTCCGGATGGCTCCTCATGGCCGTACCTCGACGCTCATGGGTGTCACACTATAGGTTAAGGCCCGGCGGATATCTGTCAAGGCGACCTCGGTTGATCCCCCGCAGGCGCCCCGCCCGGGGCGTCACTCCTTCTTCTTCAGCTTCGGCTCGTTTTCCTTGATGAAGGCGCGGATGTCCTCGGCGAGGTCCAGGAGCTTGGTCCACTGCTCCTGGTAGAGCGTGACCGGGAAGCGGCCGAGGCCGTAGACGGAGACGCCGCCCTTTTCGCTGACCTTCATGGACACGCCCTTGCTGCCACGTGACTTGAGGGCCGCGTTCTCCGCCTTCAGCTGCTCGAGTTCTGCCCGCATCTCTGCTTCGGGGGGCATGGTGGGGTCTCCTGGGGTGCTCGACGCGGTCAGGCTATGCCTGCTGCGCTGGCTTGGCCACCCGCTCCCGCATCTCCCGCACGGTGAGGATGGCGCCGCGCAGTTCCCCGTCATGGCAGGTCGGACACCCGCCCGGCGCGCCGTAGATCTCGACGGTCTTGAGCCGCTCGGCGAGGACCTGCTCGACGTAGGCGAGGGTGACGGCGTCGAGCGGGGGAGGGGGCGGGCGGACGATGCGGGGCATGGGGTCAGGCGGCCCGAGGATACGAGGTGTGCGGGGACGGCTGGGCGGCGCTGGGCTCGTGTTCCCGACCGTGCTCTCCGGAGCCCAGGTACCTCTCGACGAGGCTGACCTCGAGGTCTCGCAGGATGACCTGTACGTGGACCGGGCCGCCTCGGCGGTGCTTGCTGGGGAGGGAAGGGGAGCCGTCGGTGTAGCTGAACATGCGTGTAGTCTACTGGGTGGACTGACACGGGGGAAGGGCCGTTCGCCAGCGGGGTACGATCCCGCAGCGTGATCACCCTCCGCTGCACCCGCAAGCTCCTCGCCCGCCTCCGGGCGGCGCTCTCGATGGTCCTGGTCGGGGTGGGGGTTTCGCCGGCCGTGATCGAGAGGGAACTGGAGGCGCTGGCGGAGGTCCAACTCGCGGCGACCCGGAGTGCGTCAAGTTCGTGCCGTTCACGGTACGTGACATCCCGCTGACTGGATCTGACTTGCGGCGTCGCCTCGGCGGCGTGCCCCGTCTCCCCCCGTCGTACCGCCCTGAGTGCTTCCAGCCACTTGTCGCGTCCAGTCGTGCTGGGGCGCGACCCATACCAACAGTGTTTCGCTCCCGGCTGACGGGGCGGCTCCGGCATTATTGCCTGTTGCATCCGGTTCAACCGGTTGAACTGCGACATCCATGTCAGGTCGGGCTGCCAGGGGCCCGGAGAGCCGCGCAGTCCGAGTGGCCCGCTCCGTCCCCCTACGGATTCATCTCGTAGGCGTCCTTCAGCGCGTGCACCGTCTCCCAGACCCGGCCCGCACGACCGGCGTCGAACGCCGGCCTGCGGATCATCCGGAGCGCGAGCTCGGACTGCAGGGCCGTCGCCGCCGGCTTCGCGTGCAGGTCGAGGGCGTGACGGGAGAAGTCGCGCACCAGCACGTCGAAGATCTGATCGACCGTGTCTCCGTCGATCCCGTCCGCCGCCGAGAGGGCCGCCGACTCCAGGACGAGCTGGGCGTACACCACCAGGGTGAAGAGCTCGCCGACCACGAGCAGGAAGTCCACGTCCCGGGCCTGCTCCTCGGTGGGGGTGGCCCGCACCAGGAACTCCTTCAGCGAGGCGATCTGCTCCCGGAAGAGGGCCACGTTGGGCTCGCTCCGGGCCGCGAAGACCGGCGCCGGGTCGTGGAACTGGATCTTCCCGAGCCCGCTCGCCGGACCCTGGTCCCACAGGAACGTGTCGTCGGCCCCGTCGTCCCGCCTCGGCACGGGCGGGAAGGGGGCCGGCGCGAAGAGGTAGTTCTTCATGAACTTCACTATTAGTGCAATGTTGACGTGGACGGTGCCCTCCAGCTTCGGGAGGGCCCGGATGTCCCGCGCCGCCATCTCGAAGTAGGTGTCCTTCTCGAACCCCTTGGCGGCGATCACGTCCCACAGGTGGTCGATCACCTTCTCGCCCTCGGTCGTGACCTTCATCTTCATGACCGGGTTGAAGAGGAGGTAGCGGCGGTCCTCCCGTGTGGCCGATCGGAAGTAGTCGCTCGCCCGCAGCGCGAAGAGCTTCATGGCCACGAGCCGCGCGTAGGCGTCGGTGAAGAGCCGCCGCACGTGCGGGAAGTCGGTGACCGCCATCCCGTAGAGCCGCCGGTGGGCGGCGTGGTGCACCGCCTCGTAGAGGGCGTGGGTGGAGATGCCGATGGAGCCCCATCCGAGGTTGTACTTGCCGACGTTGACGGTGTTGAGCGCCGCGTCCCAGGCGGCCGGGCCGCGGGAGAGGATGTCGTCCTCCGTCACCGGGAAGTCGTGGAGCACGAACTCCGCCACGTAGGACTGGCTCGCCACCACGTTCTTCACGAGCTCGAACCCGGGGCGCTTCGGGTCCACGAGGAAGAAGACGTAGTCCTTCGTTCCGGCGACCTTTCCGAAGACCGACAGGAGGGACGCCTCGTTGCCGTTGCCGATGTAGTACTTGTCGCCGCGGGCCCGGTAGGTCCCGTCCCCGGCCGGAACGAGCTCCATGTCCGACGAGTAGATGTCGGCCCCGTGCTCCTTCTCCGACAGCCCGAAGCCGAAGATGCCCCCCGCCTCGAGCCGGCCGGCGGTCCGACGCCTGGCCTCCTCGTTCCCGCTCATCCAGATGGGGCCGAGACCGAGGATGGTGACCTGCCAGGTGTACCAGTAGGGGAGACCGTAGAACCCGAGCACCTCGTTCAGCGCACAGTTCCGCCAGGTGTCCCAGCGCGCTCCCTCCCCGCCCAGCGGAGCCGGGGTGAGGAAGGTGGCGAAGAGCTTCTCCCGGGCCTGGAAGGCGAGGAAGTCGGCGTACCAGGTCCGGTCGAGGTCGTCCTTCCGGAGGCGCCCTTTCCCCTTGGCCTCGAAGAAGGCGATGGTCTTCTCGATGAGTTCGCGGGAGCGGGCGTCGGTGCAGTGGCGGGAGGGTTCTCTCGGGTTCAGGAGGAACATGGCGTCTCCGGGCAAGGGCAGGCGAACCGGCCTGCGGCGTATCTTCGCAGATCGGACGGGTCTTCGCCCCGCTCACCCAGCGTCACTCCTTCTTCTTCAGCTTCCCCTCGTTCTCCCGGATGAACGCCCGGATGTCCTCGGCCAGGTCGAGGAGCTTCGTCCACTGCTCCATGTAGAGCGTGACCGGGAAGCGGCCGAGGCCGTACACCGAAACGCCGCCCTTCTCGCTGACCTTCATGGACACGCCCTTGCTTCCGCGTGATTTGAGGGCGGCGTTCTCCGCCTTCAGTTGCTCGAGTTCTGCCTGCATCTCTGCTTCGGTTGCCATGGTGGGATCTCCGGGGTCAGGCGGCGTGGGAGTGGAGTAGCTGAACATCCGCGTAGTCTACCGGATGGACTGACACGGGGGGAGGTCTCGTATGGAGGGTTGGGCTAGGATGACCGCATCATGGAGCAGGGGTTCGCCTGGGAGATCATCCACGAACCCGTATGGGACGGCGTTGAGCCTTCAAGCCCGAATGGTATAGACTTTTCCGGACGACACTCGGTGATGCGGGGCCGATGTTCGCGCGCATTTCCCCCGTCGTTCGTGGCCAGCCGTGGACCAGCCAGCGCAGACACCGGAACCGTCATCCCTCCTGCTCGTTGACGATGACGATCTCGTGCGGAGGACGCTCGCCCAGGTGCTCGCCCGACGGGGCTTCTCGGTCACGGCGGTGTCGAATGGAGCGGCTGCGCTGGAGCAGGCACGCAACTCGCCGCCCAGGTTCGCGGTCCTGGACCTCTCCATGCCGGGGATGAACGGCATCGAGTTGCTCCGGGAGCTGCGGACCATCAGCCCCGCGACCCGGGTGCTCATCCTCACCGGCTACGGCTCGATCGCCACGGCCATCGAGGCCACCAGGCTCGGGGCTGTCGAGTACCTCACCAAGCCCGCCGACCCCAACACGGTCGTGAAGGCACTCTTCGGGGGCAACCCCGTGGATCACGTGGACACGGACGAGACGCCCACCTTCGCCGAGGCCGAGTGGGAACACATCAAGCGCGTTCTCGGCGACTGCGATGGCAACTTGACCAGAGCGGCGGAGAAGCTCGACGTCAATCGGCGGACGCTCCACCGCAAGCTCCGGCGTCGGCCCCCGGGCTGAATCGCGGTAGACTCCCCCAACCCTGTCTCCCGGAGGATCCATGCGAATTCCCGTGCCGGTCACGCTCCTCTACGCTGGCCTGAACGCACTCCTCATCACCGTGCTCGGCATCCAGGTGAGCCGCCTCCGGGGGGCCACCGCGACGGGGCTCGGCGCGCCGCTCCCGGCCGAGCTCATCCGGCCGGTGCGCGCCCACGCGAACGCCATCGAGTGGGTGCCTCTCGGACTCGTGCTGCTCCTGGCCCTCGAACTCTCCGGGGCCGGGACCCGCTTCACCCTGCACCTCGCCGGTGGGACGCTCCTCCTCGCTCGCGTGCTTCACGCGGCCGGTGTCTACGGGAAGAACAAGCTGTCGGTGGCCGGTGCCGGCCTGACCTACCTCGTGATCCTGGCGATGGCGGTCTGGGCCATCGCCGCCCGCTTCGTCCTGTTCGGACCGTAGGGCGCTGCCCTCCCCCTCTTGGGTCGGGTGCCCTCTCGCGGCGCGCCCGTGTTCTGGAAGTGAGACAATCTCACCAGCGGGGATGCGCCAACCCCGCCGGGGGGTGTGGCCTGGCCAGGAAGTCCGTCACGGATGACCGCACGAAGCTGCGGGCGGAGGCGGAGGCGCGATTTGCTCTCGGCCCCGAGGCCGGAGCGGTGCGCCAGCCCACCTCCGATCTCCTGCACGAGCTCCAGGTCCATCAGATCGAGCTGGAGATGCAGAACGAGGAGCTGCGCCGCGATCAGCACGAGATCGAGGAGGCGCACGAGAAGTACGTGGATCTCTACGACTTCGCCCCGGTCGGCTACCTCACCCTCGACGAGAAGGGCTGCATCGTCGCAGCGAACCTGAACGCGGCGACGCGGCTCGGCGTGGATCGAAAGAGTCTCCTCGGGCATCCCTTCGTGCGACACGTCGCGCTGGGCGACGCGGACCGATGGAACCTGCTCCTCGCTGCCCTGTTCCGCGGGCAGGAGACGGCTTCCCTCGCGCTCGCACTTCGCCTGGGCGATGGCTCCACCCTCCACGCCCAGGTCGTCTGCGAGCGCCATACGGACCGGGACCAGAAGCCGGTCGTTCGCGTGGCGGTCACCGACGTCAGCGAACTGGTCAAATCGGAGGCCCTCCTCGAGGCGATCCTGGACGGAACCGCCGACGGGCTCCTGGTCGTGGGGGACTCCGGCAAGACCCTCCGGGCGAACCGGCGATTCCAGGAGCTCTGGCGGCTTCCGGAGGACGTCGCCGCGAGCACGGATGACGCAACGCTCCTCCGGTACGTGACGGAGCAGCTGGCCGATCCGGACGCCTTCCTCCGGGAGGTGCAGCGGCTCTACGCGTGCCAGGACAGCTCCCTCGACAGCGTCCACCTGGCCGACGGGCGCGTCTTCGAGCGGTTCAGCCGGCCGTTGCCCCTGGATGGGCTCCGGGGGCGTCTCTGGTCGTTCCGGGACATCACCGAGCGCAAGAGGGCGGAGGCCGAGCTGCAGGCGAGCGAGAACCGGTTCCGGACCCTCGCCGACTCCTCGCCCGTCGGCATCTTCCAGACCGACCAGCTCGGGAGGCACACCTACCTGAATGCAGCCGGGCAGAAGATCCTCGGCCGCTCCGAGGAGGAGGTCCGGGGAGAGGGCTGGGTCGGTTTCGTCCACCCGGCGGATCGTGCACGGGTGGTGCGGGACTTCGACGAGGCCATCGCGGCGGAGCGGGTGTTCGCGAGCGATTATCGCTTCGAGCGGCGAGACGGGAGCTCCATCCTGGTTCGAGGCTATGCGAACATGCTTCGAGCCGACGCGGGGACCGTCTCCGGCTACATCGGGATCATCATCGACATCACCGCTGCGAAGGCGATGGAAGCCCAGCTCGCGCTCTCCTCCCGGCTCGCGGCCATGGGGACGCTCGTCACGGGGGTGGCGCACGAGATCAACAACCCCCTGGCGGCGGTGATGGCGGACGAGGGGATCGCCCTGGAGGTCGTCCGGGAGATCCGGGCTCGTCTCGCCACCGATGCCTCGACGGACCGGAAGATCGACGGTCACGAGCTCGACAGCGTGATCGAGGCGCTGGAGGACGCCCAGGGAGCCGGCCAGCGGATCGCGCGGATCGTGAGAGACCTGACGACGTTCGGCCGACCCGACTCGAGGCGCACGCGCGTGCGGGTGATCGACGTCGTGAACGGCGCGCTGCGCTGGTTGCCCACCGCGGTCGCGCGGACCACGGACGTCAAGGTGGAGGATGGCGGAGCCCCCGACATCACGGCCTCCTCCGGGCAGATCGAGCAGGTGCTGCTGAACCTGCTCACCAACGCGGTCTGGGCCATGCGTGAAGGGGAGCGCAAGCCGATCATCGTGCGGCTCGGACCCGGGACGCCGGGGATGGTGCGCATCGACGTCATCGACCAGGGGAAGGGCATCGAGCCCGCGGTGGCAGAGCGGATCTTCGAGCCCTTCTTCACCACCCACCCGGTCGGCGCCCAGAAGGGCGCGGGGCTCGGACTCGCCATCAGCCACGCCATCGTCACGGCGCACGGGGGTACGATCCAGGTGGAGAGTGTCGTCGGGAAGGGCTCGAAGTTCCGCATCGAACTGCCGGCCGCGGGGTGAAAACCATGGGACGTCATCTGCTTGCCGTGTTGGTCGTGCTGCTCGGAACGTCGGTGGGTTGTGGGAGCTCCGGGAGCGCTCCCAGCCCCGACGGGCTGCCCTGCTCGGGCACCCCCACCGTGACCTATACCGGCCGGACCTACGACACGGTCCAGATCGGAGCGCAGTGCTGGCTCGCGCAGAACCTCGACGTGGGCACCCGGATCGACGCGCCGGCCACCCAGGACCCCTCCGGCCCCAGCATCGTGAAGTTCTGCTACGACAACGACGAGGACAACTGCCACGTCTGGGGCGGCCTGTACCAGTGGAACGAGGCCATGCTCGGCTCGACCACGCCGGGCGCGAAGGGGATCTGCCCCGCGGGCTGGCATGTTCCGACCACCGAGGAGTGGACGACCCTCACCACCTACGTCGGGGGCGCGACGACGGCGGGGCTTGCGCTCAAGTCTGCCGGGACGAGCCTCTGGGACGCCCGGAACACCGCGAACAACTCCAGCGGGTTCACCGCCATCCCGGCCGGCTGGTTCATGGGCGCCTACTTCGGGATGCTCACCTACCAGGCCACCTTCTGGGCCTCCACCCAGACGGACGGGCTGACGCCCGGCTCCAACGCCAAGGTCCGCTACCTGCGCTCGGACACCAACCTGGTGGTGGACGACGACATCGGCAAGCAGTTCGCCTTTTCCGTGCGGTGCCTGAAGAACGGACCTTGACAGCGGGGTGCACGCCCCCTCTGGGTGCTTCCGGACGGCGAAGGAGGCCAGCGTGGCGACGTTTTCGAATTTGGTGCGTCGGGGCTCCTGGACGCTCGTCGTCCTGGGCTGCCTGACGGCGGCGGCTGCCTGCGGTGGAAGCGGATCGGGCGACAGTGCCAGTTCGACGACCTACGTCGCGAACATCTCGTCGGGCGACACGGACACGGTCATCCAGCTCGTGCGATTCAGCGACGACGGCAGCGGAAGCCCGGTGGACAAGCTCCTGGATACCGAGATCCTGGGCTACGGCGTGGCGCCGTTCATCGCCGGGCGGGGGCGCGTTCCCGACCCGGAGGCGGACGTGCCCGCGTACTGTCTCGACTCGTACGAGCTCGGCCTGGACCGCGCGATGCCGTGCTGGGCGGACCCGGTGCTGGCCGAGGTCCAGCGGATGGCAGCCGTCCGGGGCATCACCCCGTCCGAGATCACCGTGATCGCCGACGTGTCCTACGTCCCGGCCTCGCTCCCGGCGGAGTCCGCATCCGGAGGGCTGTTCGCTCTCTTCGACAGCTACGCCGAGGAGAAGGGGTTCGAGTCCGCGATCGTCGTCGAGGAATCCGAACTCCCCGCCGCCCCGGCGGTCGCTGCCTCCGCGGGGGCCTACAACTTCAACCAGACCCTGGATGGCGCGAACAACCCGAAGTGGATGTCGAACCTTCCGGTGCAAAGGCGATTCAGCGAGCTGTCGCTGCCAGGAACCCACGACACCATGACGTACAAGTGGGGCATCACGGTGGGGTGGCAGTGGGCCCTGGCCCAGTACGTCCCCCTTCGGCGGCAGCTCGACGGCGGGATCCGGGTCCTCGACATCCGGCTCAAGTGCTACGACAACAAGCTCTGGGCCTACCACGGCAATGCCGCGCTGCACACCGGCTTCCACTCGATCCTGGACGAGGTGAGGAGTTTCCTCCAGGCGAACGGGGGAGAGACCGTCTACATGCGGGTGAAGAACGAGAGCAGCGACCACGGGGAGGCCACCGCGTGCCATGGCGCCTCGAAGACCTTCAACAAGGTCTTCGAGGAGGACTTCGGGATCTACTCCGAGCTCTTCTGGCACCCATCGAGCTACACGGGCCTCGACCGGACCAACCCGAAGCTCATCGACACCCGCGGCCGGGTCGTCGTCCTGCAGGACAGCTTCGGCGTGGACTACGCGTACGGCCTGAAATACTCGTCCTTCCACAAGCAGGACGACTGGGAGGTGAGGAGCCTCATGGCGCTCTACGACGACAAGTGGAGGAACGTGAAGAGCCAGCTCGAGTACACGAGCAAGACGACGCCGAGCCCGACGACCACCGCCGAGTTCAACTACCTCTCGGGCTCAGGTGACAAGGTCACGCATCCCTACTACCCGTGGTTCGTGGCGAGCGGACAGGTGGAGCCGAAGAACGGTGGAAAGGCCAAGGCGACCGGAAAGACGGTCTGGAAGAACGACACCAGCTCCTACCCGGAGTTGCCTCGCGCCAACTGCCGCTACGTCAAGAAGTCGAAGCGGGACGAGTGCGACGTGATGTTCAAGGGGGTGAACCAGCTCACCCTCGAATGGCTGAACGCCCACCCGAAGGGCTACACCGGGGTCGTCATGATGGACTTCCCCGGCGGCGGCCTCATCAACAAGATCATCTCCCTGAACTAGTGCTCCGGCCTGCACTCCATCCTTGACCGTTTCGCGCCGCCGCTCTACACCCAAAGCAGATGCACGACCCCTTCGCCTCCCTCCTCGCCGATGGCGTCATCGACGAGGTCGTCTCCCGGCTCAAGAGCGGCAAGGAGGCCGACGTCTGGCTCGTGAGGGCGGGCGGGCGCACCGTCGCGGCCAAGGTGTACAAGGCCCGCCAGACCCGGAGCTTCAAGAACGACGCTGCCTACCGGGAGGGGCGGAAGGTCCGGAACACCCGGACCCAGCGCGCCATGGACCGGGGAAGCCGCTTCGGGCAGGCCGCCGCCGAGGAGGCCTGGAAGGCGAAGGAGGCCGACGCGCTGTTCCGGCTCCACGCCGCAGGCGTCCGGGTGCCACGGCCCGTGCTCTTCCACGAGGGGGTGGTGCTCATGGAGGTCGTGGTGGATGCGCACGGCCACCCGGCGCCGCGGCTCATCGATGCGCACCTCCCCCGGGAGCAGGCGGTGGGGATCTACGCCGACATCCGGAGGCAGGCGATCGGGATGCTGGTGAGCGGCCTCATCCACGGCGACCTCTCCCCGTACAACGTCCTCTTCTCCGCCCACGGACCGGTGGTGATCGATTTCCCACAGGTGGTGGACGCTGCGCAAAACAGCCAGTCCGAGACCTTCTTCCTCCGCGACCTCGAGAACATCCGGCGGTTCTGCGCCTCGCTCGACCCGGCGGTTCGCGGGGAGGGGGACGGACGCGAGATCTGGCGGGCCTACGTGCGCCGCGAACTCACCGCCGACTTCGTGCCCACCGGTCGCGCCCCGGAACCGCAGCGGGTCGAGCGGCCGGAGCGGCCGGAGCGTGTGGTGCGGCCCGAGCGGCCGGCCGCCCCCCAACGGCAGCAGGCGCATCGCGGCGGGCCCGCGCGCGCGTCGGGGGGAGGGCAGCCGCAGAAGTCGGCGCCGAAGCAGGGTGGCCCGGGCCGGCCGCAGCGGAGCGAGCCACGCTGGCAGCGGAATGTCCGGGTGCCCGAGGTGATCCGCGTCGAGCGACTGCCCCAGGTCGCCGCACCACCGGCAGCTCGGACGGCAGGCCGGACGGCAGGCCGGACGGCAGGCGCCACGCCGGGTCCCGGCAGGCGCCGGCGGCGGCGGGGGCGCGGGGCGCGTCCACCGACCTGAGGAAGGAGGAGTTCGTGGACGACAGGAAGCCGCCGCAGGGACTGACGGGCGAGGCGCTGCGCGCTGCGGTGGACTTCGCCATCACCTCCCGGCGCAGCATCCGCGCCTTCCTCCCCACGCCGGTAGCGCGGGAGGAGGTCGAGGCCATCCTCGCGGTCGCGAGCCGCGCCCCCTCCGGCACGAACACCCAGCCCTGGAAGGTGCACGTGCTCACCGGCGAGCCGAAGGCGCGCCTCTCCGCCGCCCTCCTGGCCGCCCACGCCGATCCCGCCGTGGCCGCCACCCACGTGGAAGAGTGGGACTACTACCCGCGCGAGTGGGTGCCCCCCTACCTGGACCGCCGCCGGAAGATGGGCTGGGAGCTCTACCGGCTCCTCGGCATCGAGAAGATCGATCGGGCGCGGATGCACGCCCAGCACGGCCGCAACTACGCCTTCTTCGACGCGCCGGTGGGGCTCGTCTTCACCATCGACCGGATCATGGGTCGAGGGAGCCTCCTCGACTACGGGACCTTCCTGGAGGCCGTGATGGTGGCCGCCCGCGCCCGGGGGCTCGACACCTGCCCGCAGGCGGCCCTCATGCAGTACCACCGGATCTTCGCCGAGCAGCTCTCGATCCCGGCGAGCGAGATGATGGTCTGCGGCATGAGCCTCGGCCACGCCGACATGTCACGGCCGGAGAACGGGATCCACACCGGCCGGGAGCCGGTGGACGCGTTCACGACCTGGCACGGGTAGGCGGCGCGGCCGCCTGCGGGCGATCCCTGCTCAGGGGAAGCCGATCGCCCAGGTGGGCGTCAGCAGGTTCAGCGTCATGCACTGGCAGTAAGTGTAATTGGTACTACCCCGCGTGAAGATCGTCGTGAAGCAGATGCTTCCGGTCGAAGTCGAGGGCGGAACCGCGAAGGTGGTCTGGCCTGACGCGTCGGTGCTCTGTGTCGCGAGGACGCCCGTCGGAATACAGCGGGACGGCTGGGATGTATCGACCCCGGTAGACTCCACGATCGGTGTGTTCGGGACGGGTGTTCCGCCCGTCGTGAGGGTGACGAGGACCGACGTCACCGGTGGAACGGGGCTGCTGTCCGTGCCCCCGCATCCCGCCAGTGCGATCGTCGTTGCGAGAATCCATCCGAATTTCTTCATGTGTGCCCCCTCCAGGGTGGAGCCGATCATAGCAGGTGCCTTCGCAGGAGATCCACGACCCAGTGCGGGGTCACCGCCGAAGCCATCGCCATCACCCGGCTGACGAGTCCCGGCACGCACTCCGCGTCCCCGCGGAGAAGCGCCCGCACGCCCGCCTCCGCCACCTGCTCCGGCTCCAGGAAGAGGCGGAGCCGCTTCCCGCGCCGGACCGCGGAGGAGTCGAGCCCGTAGAGTTCGGTCGCCACCGGGCCGGGGGCGAGGCACGTCACGGACACGCCGTACACGGCGAGCTCGCTGCGGAGCGATCGCGAGAAGCCGCGCAGGTACCTCTTGCTGCTGCCGTAGTAGGCGATGGCCGGGAAGTCCCGCCAGGCGGAGATGCTCGAGACGACGAGGATGCGCCCGCTCCGTCGCTCCCTCATCTCGCGGCCGAAGAGCGTGCAGAGCAGCGACGGGGTGACCACGTGGAGGTGGAGCAGGGCCTTCGCGCGATCGAGGGGGGCGTCGGCCGCCTCGCCGAAGAAGAAGATCCCGGCGTTGTTGACGAGGATCTCCACCGTGAGCCCGAGTGCCCGCACCCGCCGGTGGAGCTCCTCCGCCGCTCCCGGGACCGCGAGGTCCAGGCATACCACCTCGACCGGAACGCCGTGTGCCGTCCGGATGGCCGCGGCTGCAGCCTCGAGCCGGTCGGCCCGCTCGCTCGCCAGGACGAGCCCGAAGCCACGCGCCGCCAGGTTTCGGGCGATGGCGTTCCCGATGCCGGAGCATCCCCCCGTCACCAGGGCCACCGGGCCGTTCCCCTCCGAGCGGTCGGACATGCGCAACCCTACCGGCGCGCCGGCTGCAGCCAGGCCTGGAAGATCTTCGTCAGGAGCGGCGTGATGACCCAGGTCATCGACCCCACCATGACGAGCGACGTCACGAGGGCGCCGGTGACGAGCGACATCCGGGCGAGGGCCGGCGCGCCCCAGTGGGACATGGCGAGCGACATCGGGTAGACGGCGAGGAGGAGCAACACCGCCATCTTCCAGCGCGGCGGCGCGTCCGGAGCGCTGGCCGAGACGAAGAAGGCGTCCATGCCGGAATAGCGGTGGACGTGGTCGGGCGTCGGGTCGGGTGGGGCCACCGCGGCGCGCCAGCGGACGAAGCCGGGGGAGGCGATCCAGGCGTCGTGGTCCTTCTTCGAGGCGAACCGCTGGACGATCGAGAACTCGACCTCGCCGCCGGACTCCCGGCGAAAGACGAGGTTCCCGGCGGTTCCCGGGAAGCGGCCGAACTCCTCCAGGAGTCCATTCAGGGCGGAGAGGAAGGTCGATTCCCCGCCCAGGGGGACCGACCGGTTCACGAGGACCGTGACCGAACTGCTCCCGGAGGGTTCGCCCTTGGGAGAACTCGACGAAACGGGGTAGAGAAGCTCCATGCGGGAAAGCCTACCGCGCCGAGGGTTCCTCCCGCACGCGTTCCTGGTGGCCGTGCTCCTCGCCGGGATTCCGGCCGGCGCCTGCCGGGCGGCCGGCGAGCTCTACCCGGAGCCGGGCGGGATGTCGGCCGACTACCGGGCCGAGACGCGCCGATGCCCTCGCCCCGCCGACCCGCGAAGGAACATGATGGACTGCCGCCTCGACTGGTTCGACGCCGCCCTGACGGCCGTCACCGAGTTCTGGGCGAACGCGCGGGAGGAGATGCAGCTCGTCGGCGTGACCCCGCGTGCCTCCCTGTACGGGAGCTTCTTCGCGGGAGCGGGGGGCCCGGTCGGCGATCCGATGGTCGGGGGGACGCTCTCCCTCTCGCTCGCACTCGACATCGGCAAGCTGGCCGGGGCGCCGAAGGGTCTCGGATTCTACGTGGCCGGGCTGGGAGCCTGGTCGCGGGAACCCTGGCCCTTCCCGGTGAGCGTCAACTACAACTCGACCAACGTCTGGCTCACCGAGGTCTACGTGCAGCAGGCGCTCCTCGATGGCGCGCTCACCCTGGCCGCCGGTCGCCTGCAACCGGCCATGACCTTCGCCTTCCTGCCGGTGATGCTGAACCACATCGGCCCCATGCTGATGTCCGGCTGGCTGGCCTTCGACGAGCCGCCCTATCCGCCCGGTGTCGCCGCGCAGTGGGGAGTGCAGGGGGTGTGGACCATCGCCCACCAGTTCCAGCTGTCCGCCGGGGTCTACGGAAACAATCCATACGCGGCGCGGGGCGAGCTTCACGGTTTCGCCTGGCAGCTCTGGCAGGGCAACCAGGGCGTCTACACCATGGGGCAGGCTGCCTGGCTCCCGGGGGCCAAGCCCGGAGCCGACGAGCTCCCCGGACTCGTCGCCATCGGCGGCTGGTACGACGGCAACGAGTTCCCCGGCCTGGGAACGAGCCCGGGCGCGTCGGGCAACTACGGCTTCTACCTCCAGGGGCAGCAGATGCTCTTCCGGCACGGTGAGCCGGGCAGCCCCCGAGGCCTCACCGCGTGGGCCCAGGTCACCTGGTCGCCGAGGGTGGACACTAACCTCACGCCACTCGGCGGGATCGCCGGCCTGAGCTGGCACGGCTTCACCGCGGCGCGCGCCAGCGACACCATCTCCCTCGCGGGCTACGCAGGACGCTACTCGCCGTCCCTCTCCGGCAGCCGAGGGCTCCAGGGGATCGAGGCCACCTACGACCTCGTCCTCACCGGGGCCTTCTCCGTCCTCGTGGATCTGCAGGGGGTGTTCAACGTCAACGGAGTCGCCGGCGCCGACGCCTTCATCGGCGGGCTCCAGCTCGCGCTCAGCCTGTAGCGGCTCCCCGGTACCCATGCGCATGATACGGCATGTCCCATTTCCGGATCCTCGCCGCCGCGGCCGCCGCGTTCATGCTCACCGCCACCGGTTGCGCGGGGAGCAGTTCCTCCCCGGGCCTCGTCTCCTACTCCATCGACGCGAACGCGGGTGGATTGCTGGAGACGGTGGACGGGATCGCCAACCTGACGGTCGTCTCCCGGGATCCGAACGACCTCCGCGCCGAGTACCGGGCCGGGTTCGTGCAGGGGAAGATGCAGGCGAGCAGCGTGGTGTCGGCCCGGGACAACTCCTGGGACAACATCTACCAGACCGACCCCGGCCACAACTTCCCTCGCCAGCCCGGGCCCAGCGCGGCCGAGCTCGATCGCGCCGCCGGTATACTCCGAGTGAATTACGGCGCGCTCCTGTCCTGGATCCGCTCCGGCAAGGACGCGGCCCCGGAACTCAGACGCGTCCTCTTCCGGATGCTCGGCATCTACCACGGGGCCACGCGGGCCGCGCCCGCCGCGCTCGACTTCGGCGGCGTCTGGCTTCCCGACGAGGCCTACCTCACCCCCGCGGAGCTCGCCCTGGGATACGAGACCCAGGGGCTGAGCTTCCTCGACGTCTATTTCCTGAACACCTTCGCCGACCTCATGGACGTGATCACCTTCTCCGCCAGGACCTCCGCCGAGGATGCGCGCCCGACCAAGTGCTCCGCCTTCCTGAAGCGGGTGGGGGACGAGGTGTTCCTCACCCACAACACCTGGCAGGGGTTCCTCTCCCAGACCATGGCCATGACGCTCTGGGTGAACGACGTGTTCCTCACGGTGAATGCGTCCACGCCCGGCCTGGTCAACTCCGGAACCGACTTCGGATGGAACCGGGCCGGGATCATGTTCAACGAGACCACCCACCGGGTGGCGTACACCGAGCCCCGGGAGGCCGGCCTGTGGACCCTCTGGCGGGCCGCCGTCGCCGAGGCCTTCTCCACCTCGATCGACGACTTCTTCCGGTACATCTCCATCGACAGCTCGGGCACCTATCAGAACGGCTACATGGTCGTCGATGCGAAGACCCGGGAGACCGGGCTCGTCGAGATGTCCTACCGGTGCTTCATCTTCTATCGCTCCTCGGGTGGTGCCTACGCGGTGACCGCGAAGCCGGTCGGGGGCGCCTCCTGCTCCACCGACTACGACCACGAGCTGGTCAGTCCGGTGCAACTCCTGGGGATCAACTTCCCGGCGTCGCTGCAGGTGCGGGCCGATCTCCAGTCCACGGACAATCGCCCGGCGCGCCGGGTGCAGTTCCTGAGGCTCCTTCCGTCGGTCGCCGACGTCGAGGGAGCGAAGACGGTCATCACCTACACCGACCCCGCCAACCCGCTCTCCATCTACGGGCGATGGGACCTGGGCTACGGCGAGACCGCGTACCCGAAGATGGTCCCCGACGGCTCGCTCGACGCCAAGGTCGCCACCGCCTCGATGGCGCGGGAGGCCCTCACCCTGACCGGGACGCTCGACCCCGCCTCGACGCGGAAGGGGATGTGGATGCGGTTCGGGACCGCGCGCGTGAACGGCGCCCCGTTCACCTGGAGCCGGTCGAGCTGGAGCTGGCAGAAGCTCCGCGACGTCCCGGACACCCTCGACGGGTCGTTCCAGCTGCTCGGGCTTCACCTGCGGTGAGCGGGTTCGCGGCGGGGACCCTCACTCGTACGAGTAGAACCCGCGCTTCGTCTTCCGGCCCAGCCGCCCCGCGGCCACGAGCTCCTTGAGCAGCGGGGCAGGGCGGTACTTGGGGTCGTTGAACCCCTCGTAGAAGACCTGCATCACCGCGAGCAGGGTGTCGAGCCCCACCATGTCGGCCAGGGCGAGCGGGCCGATGGGGTGGTTGCAGCCGAGCTTCATCCCGGTGTCGATGTCCTCGGCGGAGGCCATCCCCTCCTGGAGCGCGAAGATCGCCTCGTTGATCATCGGGCAGAGGATCCGGTTCACCGCGAACCCCGGGCCGTTCTTCACCGTGATGGGGGTCTTGCCGATGGCCTTCGCGAAGGCGAGGGTGCGGGCCTGGGTGTCGTCGGAGGTCTGCAGGCCGCGGATCACCTCCACGAGCGCCATCACCGGGACCGGGTTGAAGAAGTGGAGGCCGACGAACCGCTCCGGCCGCCGCACCACCGCCGCGAGCTGGGTGATGGAGATGGAGGAGGTGTTGGTGGCCAGGACGACGTCGGTGGAGACGACCTCGTCCACCTGTCGGAGGATGCGGAGCTTCACCTCCACGTTCTCGGTGGCCGCCTCGACCACCAGGTCGGCCCCGCGCAGCGCCGCGTAGTCGGTGGTGCCGGTGACGCGCGCCACGGCCTCCGCCTTCTGCGCCGCGGTGAGCGTCCCCTTCTTGATGAGCCGGTCCAGGCTGCCGCCGAGCGTCGAGAGGCCGCGCTGCACCGCCGCGTCCGAGACGTCGAGCATCGTCACCCGCAGCCCGGCCACCGCGCAGACCTGCGCGATGCCGTTGCCCATGGTTCCCGCGCCCACGACCCCGATGGTGTCGATGCCCATTGCCGGCTCCCCTGGCTAGAAGTGATCGTCCTCGATGGCGAGCGCACCCTCGGCGCCGGACACCGTGGCCCGCGACAGGCTGCTGGCCCGGGTGAGGACGTGGTCCGCGTAGAACCGCGCCGTGGCGATCTTGGCCCGGTAGAAGCCGTCCCCGTGCCCAAGGGCGATCTGCCGCTGCGCGGCGAGGGCGGAGCGGGCCATCTGCCAGCCACCCGCGACGGTTCCGAAGAGCATCAGGAACGGGCCCGCGCCCACCGCGGCCCGGCGCACGTCGGTGCCGAAGGTGGTGAGGACGAACTGCACGGCCGCCTCGAGCGCGGCCACCGCCTCGCGCAGGGTGGCTGCGATCGACGAGAGGTCGGCCGACCCCGCCTTCTCCAGCTCCGCCACCACGCCGCTCATCTCCGCCATGACGCGACGGATGGTCGCCCCGCCGTCGCGCGCCACCTTGCGCCCCATGAGGTCGGCGGCCTGGATGCCGGTGGTCCCCTCGTAGATGGTGGTGATGCGGGCGTCCCGGAAGAGCTGGGCCGCGCCGGTCTCCTCGACGAACCCCATCCCGCCGTGGACCTGCACCCCCAGCGAGGTGATCTCCTGGGAGGCCTCGGTGCTCCAGCCCTTCACGATGGGGATCATGAGCTCCACGAAGGCCTGGCTGGCGGCGCGCTGCGCGGCGTCCGGGTGGCAGCGGGCGGTGTCGATGGCCGCGGCGGTCACGCTCGCGAGCGCACGCGTCGCCTCGGTCTGCGACTTCATGAGGAGCAGCATGCGGCGGACGTCGGGGTGGCGCAGGATGGGCACGCCCTGGCGGTTCTTCGAGCCCAGCTCGCTGCCCTGGACGCGCTCCCGCGCGTACCAGAGCGCCTGCTGGTAGGCGCGCTCGGAGAGGCCGATGCCCTGGAGCCCCACGGCGTAGCGCGCCGCGTTCATCATGATGAACATGTACTCGATGCCGCGATTCTCCTCGCCGACGAGCCAGCCCACCGCACCGCCCTGGTCCCCCATGGCGAGCACGGCGGTGGGGCTGGCGTGGATGCCCAGCTTGTGCTCGAGCGACACGCAGCGGATGTCGTTGCGCGCTCCCACGCTCCCGTCGGCCTGGACGAGGAACTTGGGCACCACGAAGAGGGAGATCCCCTTCACGCCCGGGGGCGCATCGGGGGTCCGCGCCAGCACCAGGTGGATGATGTTCTCCGTCAGGTCGTGCTCGCCGTAGGTGATGAAGATCTTCTGCCCCTCGACCCCGTAGGTCCCGTCCCCGCGGGGCGTGGCGCGCGACCGCACGGCGGCCAGGTCCGAGCCGGCCTGCGGCTCGGTGAGGAGCATCGTCCCCGCCCACTCGCCGCTCACCAGCTTCGGAAGGTAGGTCTTCTTCTGCGCCGGCGAGCCGCACAGCTCGAGCGCCTCGATGGCGCCGTGGGTGAGCATCGGACAGAGCGTGAAGGCCATGTTGGCCCCGTTCCAGATCTCCTCCACGAGCGCCGAGACGAGCCGCGGCGCGCCCTGGCCGCCGTGCTCGGCGTCGCCGCCCAGGCCGTTCCATCCTCCGCTCACGAACTGGGAGTAGGCGTCGCGCCAGCCCGGGGCGGTGGTGACCACGCCGTCCACGCACTTCGCCCCCTTCTGGTCGCCGACGACGTTCAGGGGCGACAGCACCTCGGTGGCGAACTTGCCCGCCTCGGTGAGGATGGCCTCGGCCATCTCCAGATTCACGTCGGCGCATCCGGGAAGCTGGTTCACCTCGTCGAGCGGAGCGACCTCGCGCAGGACGAAGAGCATGTCTCGGAGCGGCGTGGCGTATTCCTGCATGGCATCCTCCAGGGAGTGGGGTGCTCGGGGGGCTCGCGTATTCTGCCATCTGGAGGCGGTTCCGCGAACAATTCCTTGATGTGCTACCGTTCCCTGACGTCACGCCGTCGGGGGGAGCCGGATGGGTCGTCGATTCGGTCGAGGTCGCTGGATGGGGCGGTTCCTCCTGGTGGTCGCCCTGCTGGGTTGTGCCTTCCCCGCCCTGGCTCACGAGGTGCGCCACGAGGTCCGGTGGGGCAAGGCCGTGGCGGTTCGCGCGTGGTACCCGGGCGGCAAGAGCCTTTCCTCCGTCGACGCGGAGGTATTCTCCCCCGCAGACCCGGCAGTCCCTCGCTGGAAGGGGCGGACCGACCCGAACGGATGGCTGGCCTTCGTGCCCGATGTCCCGGGCCGGTGGCGGGTCCGGATCATCGACCCGTCCGGGCATGGGCTCGACACGGCCGTCGAGGTTCCGGCTCCGGATGCGCCCGCCGAGGGAGCTCCCGCCGGAACCGAGCCCTCGCCGCTGGCCAGCGCCATCCGATCCGTGCTGGGGGTCGCGGTGATCGCGGGCATCTTCGCGATCCTCGTGCTCCTCGTCCGGAGGATGACCCGGTGACGGAGCTCGCGCCCCCGCCTCACTTCGGGAAGAGGAAGGTGACCACCATCCGGGTGAGCCAGGGGGCCTGCCCCTCGGGATGGACCACGTTCGCGTAGAACGACAGCGAGAGCGAGATGGGCAGGTGGGCGATGGAGAGGGTCTTCGAGACCGCTCCGCCCACCGGCACGAGGAGCTGCTGCCCCACCGCGTTCCAGTTCTGCACGAAGGTCGGCGCCATCCCGATGGCCCAGGCATTGGGCAGGTTGTAGTTCAGGAAGATCTGCAGGGACGTGGTGTCGAGGTGGGTGGAGGTCATCCGCGCGAAGGCGTCGAGCTGCGTGAGCAGGCCGCCGACCACCCAGGGCCCCTCCATGTAGACGAGCGCCAGCACCGGACCTGCCGCGAAGCAGCCCGTGGAGACCGCCTGGTTGGTGGCGGTGGGAAGGTTCACCGCGAGCCCCGCTCCCCAGATGAGGCCCGACCCCTTGGCCGGGGAGAGGAAGGTCTCGAGGATGATCTCGCCCAGCCCGGTGCTGCGCGCCCCGTCTCCGGTGGGCACGTTGTAGTAGGGCACGATGGGCCGGATGATGAGGTTCCAGGTCTTGTCGAGCTCGACCGGGATGACCGGCTGGAAGTTGAGCAGGTAGGAGGTGGAGCCGTTGGGCCCGCCGCCGTTGAAGTTGTTCTGGAACGGGACCGAGACGAGATCGGCGAGCGGGTTCTGGAGCTGCTTGGAAAGATCCTCCAGCGAAACCCCCTGTGCGGCGGCCGCACCCACGCCGAGCGTCCGCGGCGGGTCGGTGGCATCGGCGGGAGAGGCGAGGGCGAGCGCGGTCGCCAGGATGGCCTGCAGGATCACGTGGGGATTCCTCTCGTGGGAAGGGTCCAGGACACGCGGGCACCACCCGCGGGTGCGACACCCGCCGCGATGGTCCCGCCGTGGGCCTCGACGATGGTGCGAGCGATGGGAAGCCCCATGCCCATCCCGTCGGGTTTGGTCGTGAAGAAGGGAGTGAAGACCGTCTCCAGCGCATCCGGGGGGAAGCCGGGCCCCGCGTCGTCGACGCCCATCTCCAGGCAGCCCTCGCCCCGTCTCGCCCACAGCTCGACGCGCTGGGCCTCCATCGCGGCGACCGCGTCCATGGCGTTCACGAGCGCGATGACGGCGACCTGCAGGAGCTGCACCCGATCGCCCTCGACGTCGGGCGCGTCGGGGCCGATCTCCACGCGCACGTCGATCCCCCGGTTCCGGGCCGCGTGCTCGACGATCGCGACCGCCTCCCTCCCGAGCTCGGAGGGGGAGACCCGCTCCCGGATGACCTTTCCGCGCCCCAGGTAGTCGCGCATGCGAAGGATGATCTGGGCCGTACGCTCCGACTCGGCGGTCACGTCGCCGAGGGCCGACCGGGCTCCGTCGAGGTCCGGCGGGTCCCGGTCCAGGTAGCTCGTCCCGGCGTACGCGTTGTTCCGGATGGCGGTGAGGGGCTGGCCGAGCTCGTGCGCCAGCGTCACCGAGAGCGAACCCAGGTCGCCGGCGCGCTGGACCCGGATGAGCTGCGACTGGAGCTCCTTCAACCGCGACTCCGCCAGCTCGCGCTGCGCATCGGCGAGCGAGCGCCCCGCCTCCTGCGCCGCGAGGACGGCCGCGTACCGTCCCCGCCGCTCCCGGTGGGTGAGGACCGAGACCGCGAGGCCGATGACGTTGGCGAGCAGGAGCTCCAGGACCACCCGGACGAGCTCCACCTCGCTCGGCGCCCGGCGGTGGAGGAAGTAGGTGGCGACCGCACCCGCCGTGACGCCCAGCGCGGAGACGGCCTGCAGTGCGCTCGGGAGGGGGAGGAGCACCCAGCAGGTGAGGATGCCGACGACGTTCACCCCCACGAGCGGACCCATGGTGGTCACCCGCGTCGAGCTCATGAGGGTCCCGAAGGCCACCTCGAGCAGGATCACCCCGAGCAGCGAAGCGTCGCGGAGCCTCGGCTCCCGACTCCGGTGGAAGAGCCAGATGAGCCAGAGCCCCGCCGCCACGACCAGCGCGCGCCCCGAGAGCACCAGGACGAGGGGCCTGCCGCTGAGCAGGATCCAGTCGTTCCGGGCGAAGGCGGCGAACATGAGGACCCAGATCCCCTGGATGACCGTGAGGAGCCGCGTCTCGTCGTCGAGCGCGTCGAGCCGGAAGCGTCGTTCCTGATCCGGGTCCTTGAAGCGGGTTCGTATCTTCCACATCAGCGGGCATTATGCAGCCCCCACCGGGAACGCGGTAGGATTCCGGGTCATGGCGCAGGTCCATGTCGTAGACGACGACGAGGTCGTCCTCCGCTCCATCTCCCGGGTGCTCGATGCGGCGGGGATCGAGGCGGTCGAGTGGTCGTCGCCGCTCGAGTTCCTCCATGCCGCGCAGTTCACACCGCCCACCTGCATCCTGCTCGACGTGCGCATGCCCGCGCTCACCGGGACGGAGGTGCAGGAGGAGCTCCGGCGCCGCCGCATCCTCGTGCCGGTGGTCTTCCTGACCGCCCACGGAGACGTTCCCACGTCGGTCCGGGCGATGAAGGGAGGGGCGGACGACTTCCTGCTGAAGCCCGTCGATCCGCCGCTTCTCCTGGAGGTCGTTCGCAGGTCGCTCCAGCGCAACCAGGACGACGGGGCCGCAGCGGTGCGCTACGAGGCGCTCCGGAATCGCCTCGAGACGCTCACCCCCCGCGAGCGGGAGGTGCTGGAGCAGGTCGTCCGGGGAGCCTCGAACCGCGAGGGGGCCTCGGCGCTGGGGATCGCCGAGAACACGGTGAAGGTCCACCGGGTCAGGTTGATGGCCAAGATGGGGGCGGAGTCGCTCCCCGATCTCGTCCAGATGGCGCTGACGCTGGGGATCCTGCCGCAACGGTAGGGACGGAGGGCTCCCTGCGCCGCCGGGTGAACCGGTCGAGGTACAGGTAGACCACCGGCGTCGTGTAGAGCGTGAGGGCCTGGGAGAAGACGAGCCCTCCCACGATGGCGATGCCGAGCGGCTGGCGCATCTCCGCGCCGGTTCCGCCGCCCAGCGCGAGCGGCAGGCCGCCGAGCAGCGCCGCCATGGTGGTCATCATGATGGGGCGGAAGCGGAGGATGCAGGCCCGGTAGATGGCCTCCCGGCTGGAGAGCCCCTGCTCCCGCTCCGCCTCGATGGCGAAGTCGATCATCATGATGGCGTTCTTCTTCACGATCCCGATGAGCAGGATGATCCCGATGAGCGCGATGACGCTGAACTCGGTCCGGAAGGCGAGCAGCGCGAGCAGCGCACCCACCCCGGCCGAGGGGAGGGTGGACAGGATCGTGATGGGGTGGATGAGGCTCTCGTAGAGGACGCCCAGCACGATGTAGACGGCGAGGAGCGCGGCGAGCACGAGGAGCGGCTGGCTGGCCAGCGATTGCTCGAAGGCCTGCGCCGTGCCCTGGAACGAGGCGCGGATGCTGGCCGGGACGCGGATCTCCGCCTGCGCCTTGCGGATGGCGTCGATGGCCGGGCCGAGCGCGACCCCGGGGGCGAGGTTGAAGGAGAGGGTGACCGCCGGGAACTGCCCCTGGTGGCTCACGGAGAGGAGGGTGCGCTCGGTGCGGTAGCTGGCGATGGCCGCGAGCGGGACCTGGGCTCCGGAGAAGGAGCGCACGTAGACCCGGTCGAGCGCCTGCGGCTCGGTCTGCAGCTCGGGCTTCACCTCCAGCACGACGCGGTACTGGTTGAGCTGCGAGTAGATGGTGGCCACCTGCCGCTGCCCGTAGGAGTCGTAGAGCGCGTCGTCCACCGCCTGGGGGAGGATGCCGAGCCGCGACGCCGTGTCCCGGTCGATGGTCAGGCTGAGCTGCAGGGCGTTGGTCTGCTGGTCGGAGGAGACGTCGCGGAGCTCCGGGAGGGACCGCAGCTTCTCGAAGACGCGGGGCGCCCACTCGTTCAGCTCCTCGAGGTTGGCGTCCTGGAGCGTGTACTGGTACTGCGTCCGGGACATGCGCCCCCCCACGCGGACGTCCTGCACCGACTGGAGGTAGAGCGCGATCCCCGGCACCTTCGCGAGCTGCGGGCGGAGCTGCCCGATGACCTGGTCGGCCGAGGCGTTCCGCTGCGAGCGGGGCTTCAGCTGGACGAAGAAGAAGCCGTTGTTCGGCGCCGCCCCGCCTCCCCCGATGAAGGAGACCATGTGGGCGACGTTGGGGTTGGCGAGCACCACCCGGTTCAAGGACTCCTGCCGCTCCCGCATGGCCGGGAAGGAGATGTCCTGCGGTGCGTCGGAGGTGCCCGAGATGATCCCGGTGTCCTGCTGCGGGAAGAGCCCCTTGGGCACGATCACGTAGAGGACCACCGTGAGAGCGGCGGCGGCCACGGTCACGCCCAGCATGAGCGGCTGACGGTCGAGGACCCAGGAGAGGCCCCGCCCGTACCCGTCCACCATCCACTGGAAGAACCGGTCGGTGAGCAGGTAGAGGCGGCCGTGCCGCTCCTCGCTCCGGGCCTTGAGAAGCCGTGCCGACATCATGGGCGTGAGCGTCAGCGAGATGACCGCCGAGATGGCGATCGACACGCTGAGTGTGACCGCGAACTCGCGGAAGAGCCGCCCCACCATGCCGCCCATGAGCAGGATGGGGATGAAGACCGCCAGCAGGGAGACCGTGATGGAGACGATGGTGAAGCCGATCTGGCGGGCCCCCCGGATGGCTGCGGCGTGCGGCGACTCCCCGGCCTCGATGAAGCGGGTCACGTTCTCCGTGACCACGATGGCGTCATCCACCACGAACCCGGTGGCGATGGTGAGCGCCATGAGGGAGAGGTTGTTCAGGCTGTAGCCGAAGAGGTGCATCGCCCCGAAGGTGCCCACGAGGGAGAGGGGCACCACCACGCTCGGGATGAGGGTTGCCCAGGCGCTTCGCAGGAAGACGAAGACCACCAGCACCACGAGCAGGATGGAGAGCACGAGCGTGAACTCCACGTCGCGCACCGAGGCCCGGATGGTCTGGCTGCGGTCCAGCGCCACGTGCCAGTCGATGGCGGGGGAGACCGACCGGGTCAGCTCGGGGAGGAGCGCCTTCACCCGGTCCACCACCTCGATGATGTTGGCGCCCGGCTGGCGACGCACGAAGATCGAGACCGACCGGACCCCGTCGGTCCAGGCCGCCACGCGGGCGTTCTCCACCCCGTCGATCACGGTGGCCACGTCGCCGAGCCGCACCGCGGCGCCGTTCCGGTAGGCCAGGATCAGGGGCCGGTAGAGCTCGGCGCGAGGGAGCTGATCGTTGGCGGCGATGCTCTGCGACTGGACCGGTCCGGCGAGCGAGCCCTTGGGCGAGTCGATCGTGGACTTGGCGAGCAGGGAGCGCACGTCCTCCAGGCCGATCCCCAGTCCGGCCAGCGCGGCCGGATCGACCTGCACGCGCACCGCCGGTGTCTGGCCACCCCCGACGAAGACCTGCCCCACGCCCGGCACCTGCGAGATCTTCTGGGCCAGGATGGAGTTCGTGACGTCGTAGATCCGGGAGAGCGGAAGCGTCGTGGAGGTGAGGGAGAGGATCAGGATGGGCGCGTCGGAGGGGTTCACCTTCCGGTAGCCCGGACGGCTGGGAAGGTTGGGGGGCAGGTCCCCCATGGCCGCGTTGATGGCCGCCTGGACGTCGCGCCCGGCGGAGTCCACGTCCCGGTCCAGGTCGAACTGGAGCGTGATGCCCACCGCGCCGAGCGAGCTCACCGAGGTCATCTCGGCCAGGCCGGCGATGCGCCCG
This sequence comes from uncultured Anaeromyxobacter sp., assembly GCA_903855945.1. GTDB lineage: Bacteria > Myxococcota > Myxococcia > Myxococcales > Anaeromyxobacteraceae > CAIOAK01. Next base: position 63,760 of record CAIOAK010000179.1, on the reverse strand, counting down.
AAGCGCCGCTCCAGCGGCGTGGCCACGGCCGAGGCCATGGTCTCCGGGCTCGCCCCCGGCAGGTTGGCGTTCACCGAGATGGTGGGGAAGTCCACGCGGGGAAGCGGCGCGACCGGGAGCTGCGTGAAGGCCGCCGCGCCCGCCAGCAGGATCGCCGTCGCGAGGAGAGAGGTCGCGACCGGCCGGCGGATGAATGGCTCGGAGAGGTTCAAGGGCTCCCGTCGGGGGCCGGTGCGCCCCTCGTCGCCTTCCACCGCTTCAGCCAGCGGGCCAGCCGGTCCATGTACAGGTAGACGACCGGCGTCGTGTAGAGGGTGAGCAGCTGGGAGATGAGCAGACCGCCCACGATGGAGATGCCGAGCGGCCGCCGCAGCTCCGACCCGGTGCCGGTGCCGAGCGCGAGGGGCAGGCCACCGAGCAGCGCCGCCATGGTGGTCATCATGATGGGGCGGAAGCGGAGCAGGCAGGCCTGGTAGATAGACTCCTCGGGGCTCGCCCCCCGCTCCCGCTCCGCCTCGAGCGCGAAGTCGATCATCATGATGGCGTTCTTCTTCACGATCCCGATGAGCAGCACCACGCCGATGAGGGCGATGACGCTGAAGTCGATGCGGAGCAGGAGGAGCGCGAGCAGCGCCCCCACGCCGGCCGAGGGGAGGGTGGAGAGGATCGTGATCGGGTGGATGTAGCTCTCGTAGAGCACGCCCAGCACGATGTAGACGGTGATGAGCGCGGCGAGGATGAGGATGGGCGCCGTGGCGAGCGACTCCCGGAAGGCCTGGGCGGTGCCCACGAACTGCGCGCGCACGCTGGGGGGCATCCCGATCGCCCGCTCGGCGCCGTGGATGGCGTCTACCGCCTGGCCGAGGGAGACGCCCGGAGCGAGGTTGAAGGAGATGGTGGCCGCCGGGAACTGGCCCTGGTGACTCACCGCGAGCGGCGTGCGCGCCGGCTCGAAGTGGGTGAAGGCCGAGAGCGGCACCTGATCCCCGCCCGTGGTGGGCACGTAGATGTGGGCCAGCGCCTGGGGGTCCTGCTGGAACTCCGGCTTCACCTCCAGGATCACCCGGTACTGGTTGAGCTGGGTGAAGATGGTCGAGACCTGGCGCTGGCCGAAGGCGTCGTAGAGCACGTCGTCCACGGCCTGCGGGAGGATCCCGAGCCGGGAGGCTGTGTCCCGGTCGATGGTGAGCCGGGCCTGGAGGCCGGCGGCCTGCAGGTCGCTCGCCACGTCGCGGAGCTGAGGCAGGGACTGGAGGCGCGCGAGCACCTTCGGGCCCCACTGCTCCAGCTCCGCCGCGTCGGCGTCCTCCAGCGTGTACTGGTACTGGGTACGGCTCACCCGCGTGTCGATCTGGAGGTCCTGCACCGGCTGCAGGTAGAGGGCGATCCCGGAGACCTCGGCGAGCCGGGGACGGAGCCGCGCGATGATCTCCTCGGCGTCCGCCTTCCGCTCCTCCCGGGGCTTCAGCGAGATGGAGAGCCGGCCGCTGTTCGGCGTGGGGTTCGTGCCGTCGGCGCCGATGAAGGAGGCCACCGAGACCACGTCCGGGTCGGCCCGCACCACCTCCACGAGCGCCAGCTGCCGGGTTCGCATGCTCTCGAAGGAGACGTCGGCGGGGGCCTCCGACACGCCGATGAGGAGCCCGGTGTCCTGCTGCGGGAAGAAGCCCTTGGGGATGACCACCCAGAGCGCGCCGGTGAGCAGGAGCGTGGCCACGGTCACGGCGAGGGTGGCGGGCTGGTGGCGCAGGACGACGAGGAGCGAGCGGTCGTAGGCGCGAAGGGTCGCGTCGAAGCCGGCCTCGAAGGCCCGGCCCAGCCGGCCCGGTTCCTCGTGGGGGCGGAGCAGCCAGGCGCACATCATGGCGGTGAGCGTGAGGGAGAGCACCGCCGAGACTCCGATGGCGATGCTGAGCGTGACCGCGAATTCCCGGAAGAGCCGCCCCACGATTCCGCCCATGAAGAGGAGCGGGATGAGGACCGCCACGAGCGACACCGTGAGGGAGACGATGGTGAAGCCGATCTGCTTGGCCCCCTTCAGCGCCGCCTCGAAGGGTGGGTCACCCGCCTCCACGTAGCGGGAGATGTTCTCGATCATGACGATGGCGTCGTCCACCACGAAGCCGGTGGAGATGGTGAGCGCCATGAGCGAGAGGTTGTTCAGGCTGTATCCGCACAGGTACATCACGCCGAAGGTGCCGATGAGCGAGAGCGGAACGGCGACGCCGGGGATGACGGTGGCGCGCAGGCTGCGCAGGAAGACGTAGATGACCGCCACCACCAGGAACACGCTGAGGAGCAGCGTGAACTGCACGTCCTCCACGGAGGCCCGCACCGTCTGGGTGCGGTCGGTGAGGATGCGCACGTCCACGGCGCGGGGGATGGCCGTCTCGAGCCGGGGGAGCAGCGCCTTCACCCGCTCCGCCACCTCGATGACGTTGGCGCCCGGCTGCCGCTGGACGTTCAGGATGACCGCCGGCCGGTCCTCGGCCCAGCCGGCCAGCTGGTCGTTCTCCACGCCGTCGATGACGTCCGCCACCTCCTGCAGCCGGATGGGGGCGCCGCCCCGGAAGGCGAGGATGAGCGGACGGAAGCTCGAGGCGCGGGCCAGCTGGTCGTTGGTGGCCAGCGTGAAGTCCTGGCGCGGTCCGTCCAGGTTCCCCTTGGGCTGGTTCACGTTGGCCCGGACGAGCAGCTGCCGGACGTCCTCCAGCGAGAGCCCGGCCCCCGCCAGCGCCGTGGGGTCCACCTGGACCCGCACCGCGGGCTTCTGGCCGCCGTTGATGGTGACGAGCCCCACGCCGGCGACCTGGGAGATCTTCTGGGCCAGGATGGAGTCGGCCACGTCGTCCACCTGGTCGATGGGCAGGGTGTCCGAGCTCACACTCAGCGTGAGGATGGGGGCGTCGGCCGGGTTGCTCTTGCTGTAGGTGGGGGGCGATGGGAGCGTGGTCGGGAGCAGGTTCGTGGCCGCGTTGATGGCCGCCTGCACGTCCTGCTCGGCGGCGTCGATGCTCCGGTCCAGGTCGAACTGCAGCGTGATCTGCGCGGTCCCGAAGCTCGACACCGACGTCATCTGCGTGAGCGACGGCATCTGGCCGAACTGCCGCTCCAGCGGGGTCGTGACCGCCGAGGCCATGGTCTCGGCGCTCGCGCCCGGGAGCATCGTGGACACCACGATGGTGGGGTAATCGACCTGCGGCAGCGCCGAGACGGGTAGCTGCCGGTAGCCGAGCAGGCCCGCCAGCATGAGCCCCGCGGTGAGGAGCGAGGTGGCGACCGGTCGCCGGATGAAGGGTTCGGAGACGCTCATCGGTCGCGCGGCGCGACCTTGGCGCCCGGCCGGAGCTGTCCCTGGCCGTCGGCGACGATCCGCTCCCCCTCCACGAGCCCCTCCTCGACGATGGCGGTCTGGCCCAGCGGGGGATCGGCGCGCACCGGACGAGGCTGAACCGTGTCGTCCTTCCCGATGACGTAGATGAAGGAACCGTTCGGGCCCCGCTGCAGCGCGGTGGCCGGGACGACCAGCGCGTCCTTGCGCGTCCCGAGCAGGAGCCGAGCCTTCACGAACTGGTTCGGCCAGAGCGCGCGCTGGGGGTTCGGCAGCACCGCCTTCAGCCGCAGCGTGGCGGTGGCCTGGTTGATCTGGTTGTCGATGAGCTCGAGCCAGCCGGTGCCGAGCAGCGTCGCGCCGTCGCGGCTGTAGGCGCGGACCTCCAGCTTGCCGCGGCGCATCTGCGCCGAGATGCGCGGGAGGTCGTCCTGGGGCACGGTGAAGATCACCGAGATGGGGTCGAGCTGGGTGACCACCACGATGCCGGCGGGGTCGGTGGCCCGCACGAGATTGCCCGGATCGACGAGCCGGACTCCGGTGACGCCGTCCACGGGTGAGGTGATGCGCGCGAAATCGAGGTTCAGCCGGGCGCTCTCGATGGCGGCCTGGTCCACCGCCACCGTCCCCTCGAGCTGCCCCACCATCGCGACGGCGTCGTCCAGGTTCGAGCGCGCGTTCAGCTGCTTGTCCCAGAGCGTCTTCGCGCGGACCGAGGTGAGCTTCGCGTTCTCGAGCTGCGCCCGGTCCCGGGCCAGCGCCCCCTCCGCCTGGTGGAGCTGCACCTCGAAGGGGCGCGGGTCGATCTGGGCGAGGAGCTGCCCCTTCTTGACCGACTCCCCCTCCTTGAAGTGGACCGCCTCGAGCCGCCCGTCCACCTGCGACTTGACGGCGATGGTCTTGAAGGCGACGACCGTCCCCAGCCCCTCGAGCCAGGTGGGGACGTCGCGCCGCTGGACGGTGGCCGACGTCACGGGGACCACCCGCTGGGCCAGGTCACCACCCCCGGGGGAGGGGCCGCCCGCCCCGGACGACCGGGAGCGCAGGAGCCACGCCGACCCGGCGACCACCGAGGCGAGGGCGAGTCCGCCGAGGATCCATCGCCTGGCTTTCATGGACCCATCCTTACCCCGGATCGGCCCGGTAGACGACCTCCCCGCCCACGATGGTCTGGGCCGCGCGAACCTGGTCGATCCGCTCGGGCGGGATCGTGAAGAGGTCCTCGGTGAGCACCGTCATGTCGGCGAGCTTCCCCTTCTCGATCGACCCGCGCGAGCGCTCCTCGCCGATGGCCCGCGCCCCCCAGAGGGTCCACATCCGCAGGGCGTCGGCGACCGAGAGGGCCTCCTCCGGCTGGACGATGCCCATGTCGCTCCGCCGGGTCACCGCCGCCTTCATGTGCACGAAGGGGTTCGAGGCTTCCAGGTAGGCGCCGGTGGTGTCGGACGACCCGGCCGGCTTGAGCCCGGCCTTCACCATCGACCGGTAGCGCCACGCCGTGGCGGTGCGCTCCTCCCCGAGCAGGTCGCGGGTGGACTTGCCGAGGAAGAGGAGCCAGGCCGGCTGGGTGACCACGTGGATCCCCAGCTCCTTCACCGCCTTCGACACCTCGGGCGTGGGGCCCACGAACTGGCCGTAGTGGTCCATCCGCTGCAGGGTCGGCTTCCCCCCCTCGCGCGCCACGGTGCGCAGCGCCCGCACCGCGATCTCGCTCGAGGCGTCGCACGAGGCGTGCAGGGCCACGCCCAGGCCGGCGGCGCGGGCCCTGCGCGCGAAGTCGGTTGCCTGCGCCTCCGTGGTCACGAGGAGGCCGCGTCCGCCATCCGGGACGCCCGTGGGATCGGCGTAGGGGTCCTTGCAGAAGCCGGAGCCCGCGTCCACCTCGCCGTCGATCCAGAGCTTGATCCCGGTGGTCTTGAAGTCGTCGGTCGATGTGCCGGCCGGCATGGCGAGGACGGAGAGGTCGGCGGGCATGCCCACGCCATTCGGCTCGGCGAAGACGAAGTGGGAGTAGCGGATGGTCGGACGGGTACCCGACCGGGCCACCGCGCGCAGCGCAGCCGCCTCGTCGAGCGCCAGCATGCCGTTCACCGTCGTGAAGCCGCGGGCGTTCCACAGTGCCGGGATGTCCTTCGCGAACCAGCCCACCACGGTCTTCGCGTCCGGGACGAACGGGACGTTGGCCTCCCCCTCGAACATCTGGCCGGTGGGCTCGCCGTTCGCGTCCACCTCGACGCGGCCGCCGTGGGGCAGCTTCAGGTTTCCCTTCGAGATCCCCAGCGCGGCGAGCCCCTTGGAGTTCAGCACCTCGGCGTGCGTCCCGTTCCAGAACCAGACCGGGTTCTCGGGGGCGGCCCGGTCGAGCTCCGCCCGGCTGGGGAGTCGCTTCTCCAGGAACTTGGTCTGCGAGGCCGACGACCCGACCACCACGACCCAGTCTCCCTTGGGCGTGACCTTCACCCGCTCCTCGATGTTCAGGAGCACCTTCGCCACCGTCGGGACTCCCGGCGCGCGCGCATCCACGGCCTGCGTGAAGACCATCGTCGGTGCCGGATGGCAGTGGGCGTCGATGAGCCCGGGCACGACGGTCTTCCCGTCCAGGTCCACGATGCGGGTGCCCTTGCCGGCGAGCTTACGGACCGCGCTGTCGGTCCCGACGGCCACGAAGCGGCCGTTCCGGATGGCGACGGCCGACACCACCGAACCCTTCGTGTCGAGGGTGACGATCTTGCCGTTCAGGAAGACGACGTCGGCTGGACTGGGCACGGCGGCCTTGCGCGGAAGGCCAGCCGGCGCGGCGTGCGACGCCGTCGGACCGAGGAGGAGCGCGAGGGCAGCCAGGGCCGGCAGGAGGAGGCTCAGGAGAGTGTTCATCCGTACACATTCGCCCAGGGAGGGCGCGGGCGAAATGGTCAGGAGTGGTTATCCGGGTGGTCATCGCGATAACGCAGCGCGTTACGCCATTTCGGGTCAGGCTCCTCCTCCGCTCGTGCTAGCGTTCGCGCAAAGATAAGTAGCGGCTTCCAGGCAGGAAAGCCCGCGCCGGGCCCCTCGCTCCGGCGCCCTCAACAGGAAGGGAAGACCACGATGAAGGCACTCCTCGCTGCGTTCCTCTGCGTGCTCGCCGTCCCGGCGCTCGCCGCCGACACCATCAAGCTCGCGCTCACCGGTCCGTACTCGGGCGGCTCGGCCCCCATGGGCACCTCCACCCGCGACGGCTCCAAGCTCGCCATCGCCGAGATCAACGCCGCCGGAGGCATCGACGTCGGCGGGAAGAAGATGAAGATCGAGATCGTCGAGCGCGACGACGAGGCCAAGAACGAGCGCGGCGCGCTCATCGCGCAGGAACTGGCCTCGATGTCCGACCTCTCCGGCGTCATCGGCTCCGTGAACACCGGCGTGGTCATGGCCGGCGACAAGTATCTGCAGGAGAAGGGCATCGGCAAGATCATCTGCCCGGCGGCCGGCTCGGCCTCGATGACCCAGTGGGCGAACAAGGCCGGCCCGCCGCCGGTCGAGGGGCCGAAGACCCTCTCCATCTTCCGCTTCGCCGCCCACGACGGCATCCAGGGCGCCATGGTGGTCGAGGAGGCGATCCGGCTGGGCCTGAAGAAGGTGGCCATCTTCTTCGACTCGACCAACTACGGCGTCTCCGGCCGCGACGACCTGCAGAACCAGATCAAGCTGCAGGGCAACAAGCTCGAGGTGGTCGCCCTCGAGAAGTGGAACATCGGTGACAAGGACATGACCGCCCAGCTCCTCAAGGCCAAGGCCGCCGGCGCCCAGGCCATCCTCATCTGGGGCATCGGGCCCGAGCTCGCCGCCATCGCCAACGGCAAGGCCAAGGTCGGCTACAACGTGCCGCTCATCGGCGGCTGGACGCTGTCGATGTCCAACTACATCGACAACGCCGGCGCCAACGGGAACGGTGCGCTCATGCCCCAGACCTTCATCGAGGAGAAGGGCATCTCGCCGAAGATCGACAAGTTCATCTCCGACTACCACGCCGCCTACAAGGTGGAGCGCATCCCCTCGCCCGTCTCGGCCGCCCAGGGCTACGACGCGGTGCTGATCTTCGCCGAGGCGGTGAAGCAGGCGAAGAGCACCGACCCGAAGGCCATCACGGCGGCCCTCGAGGACTTGAAGACCCCGGTGAAGGGCATCATCGCCACCTGGAACAAGCCCTACACGAAGTGGGACCCGAGCAACTTCGAGACCCACGAGGCCTTCCGCCGCGCCCAGGTGGTGATGGGCAAGGTCCAGGACGGGCGCGTGGTCTTCGCCAACCCGGCCGACCGCGACCGCCTGAAGGCCCAGGCCGCCAAGTAGCTCCTGCCATCCGGGGGAGGAGGTTCCGCCTCCTCCCCCGCCCCCTCGCGCGAGCACCCCTTGCCCGGTTCGATCATCGCCCAGATGGCCGTGAGCGGCGCGCTCATGGGGCTCGTCTACGCCCTCATCGCCTACGGCTTCCAGCTCACCTACGCCACGAGCAAGAGCCTCAACTTCGGCCAGGGCGAGCTGGTGATGGTGTCGGCCTTCTTCAGCCTGACCCTCATCAACCTCGGGCTGCCCTACCTGCTCGTCATCCCCGGCGGCCTCCTCTTCGGGGCGCTGCTCGGGCTCGCGGTGGAGCGGACGGGCGTCCGGCTCGCGCTGGAGCAGAAGAGCGAGGGCTGGATCCTCCTCACCATCATCATCGGCCTCTTCCTCTTCTCGTTCGCCGAGAACATCTGGGGGCGCGACGACCGCCCCTTCCCGACCCCGATCCCCTCCACGCCCGTCCACGTCCTCGGCGTGGACGTGACCTGGCTCGAGATCTCGGTGCTCGTCGGCGTGCTCGCCGTGATGGGGCTCATCGAGCTCTTCAAGCGGCGCACCTTGCTCGGCAAGGCCGTCGAGGCGGTGGCCGCCGACCGGGACGCCGCCGAGCTGATGGGCATCTCGGCGACGCGGACGGTGGTGCTCTCCTACGCGCTGTCGGGCGGCGTGGCGGCGCTGGCCGGCATCCTCGTCTCGCCCATCACCACCGTCGGCCCCACCATGGCGGCCTCGTTCGTGCTCAAGGCCTTCTCGGTGGCGGTGGTCGCCGGCCTCGAGTCGGGGTTCGGCGTGGTCCTCATCGGCCTCTTCCTCGGCGCGCTCGAGAGCCTGGCCTCCTTCTACATCGGGAGCGGCTGGCGCGAGGCGCCCGGGCTCCTGCTCCTCATCCTGGCGCTCGCCGTCCGCCCCACCGGCGTGTTCGGCAAGGCCGTCATCCGCAAGGTCTAGGGAGGCCGAACCGTGCTCAAGCGCCTCCTCCTCGTCCGCGGTTCCGAACTGGCGATGTTCACGCTGCTGGCGGTGCTGCCGCTCTTCGTGACCTCGAGCTACGCGCTCGGCCTGCTCACCCTGCTCGCCATCTACGGCATCCTGCTCATCGGCCTCGACGTCACCGTCGGCTACCTCGGCCAGGTGAACCTCGCACAGGCCGCCTTCCTGGGGCTGGGCGGCTACGCCGCCGGCATCGGCGTCATCCGGCTCGGCCTGGGCGTCCCCATGGCCATCGTGCTGGCCACGCTGGTCTGCACCGTGATCGGCGCGCTGCTGGCGCTCCCGGCGTTGCGGCTCGAGGGGCCCCAGTTCGCTCTCGCCACGCTCTCCTTCACCGCGCTCACCACCATGGTGCTGAACGAGTGGGAGCACCTCACGCTCGGCGCGCAGGGACTCCCGGTGCCGCGCCCGCCGCTCCTCGGATTCGCGCTCACCTCGCGCGAGTTCTACTGGCTGTGCATGCTGCTGCTCGCGCTGGTCTGGATGGCCATGCGCAACCTGCTCTCCTCGCAGTGGGGGCGGGCCTTCGAGGCGCTGCGGGACAGCCCCATCGCCACCGACGCCATGGGCGTGGGCACCTACCGCCACAAGGTGGCCGGCTTCGCGCTCGGCTCGGGCCTGGGCGGACTGGCCGGCGCGCTCTACGCCTTCAACTTCCAGTACCTCCAGCCCACCGTCTTCGTCTACGAGCTCACCGTCATCCTGCTGCTCGGGGTGGTGCTGGGCGGGCGCAAGAGCCTCTGGGGCGCCGTGGTCGGCGCGGCGCTCGTGGCCCTGCTCCCCAACCTGCTCTCGAACAAGTTCCTCTTCCAGGCCTTCTCGGCGGCCGGCCTCGCCGTGGCGCTCTTCGCGGGCATCCGTGGGATGACCAGTCGCCGGCTGCGGGCCTTCCAGGCCTTCTCGCCCATCGTGGCCACGGCCACGCTCCTCGGCGGGAGCCTGCTCGTGAAGAACACCGAGGACTGGCGCAAGGCCATCTTCGCGCTGATGCTCTTCTCGGTGGTGGTGGGGCTCCCCGAGGGGCTCATGGGCTTTGCCACCTCCTTCCTGGCCCGCCTCTTCCGGGTCGAGCCGCCGCCGCTCCCGGCCCCGTCATCTCTCGACGCGGTGCTCCCGGCGCGCCCGGCGGGCACCGGCGATGCGCTGGAGATCCGGGACCTCAAGCGCTGGTTCGGCGGCGTGAAGGCCGTCGACGGGCTCACCATCCGGGTCAAGGCCGGCAGCGTCCACGGCCTCATCGGGCCGAACGGCTCCGGCAAGAGTACGGTCGTGAACGTGGTGTCTGGGCTCTACACGCCCACCGAGGGGACGATGCTCCTCGGCGGCAAGGCGCTCCCGGTGGGGAGCCTGTTCGCCGCGGCACGGGCGGGCGTGGCCCGCACCTTCCAGAACCTGCAGCTCTTCAGCGGCATGACGGCGCTGGAGAACGTGATGGTGGCGCTCCGCGGGGTCTACCGGGTGCCGCTCCCGCTCGTGCTGCTCGGGTTCGCCCGGCGCGAGGAGCGTCGCGCCCAGGCCGACGCGCTGGCGCTGCTCGCGTTCGTGGGGCTCGGGGACCAGGCCCGCAAGCCCGCCAAGGACCTCACCTACGGCGCCCAGCGCTTCCTGGAGATCGCCCGGGCGCTGGCCCGGCGCCCCGAGGTGCTCATCCTCGACGAGCCGGCCGCTGGCCTCGCCCACCCCGACGTGGTGAAGCAGGTCGAGATCATCCGCAAGATCCACCAGCGCGGCATCACCATCATCCTCATCGAGCACCACATGGACGTGGTGACCGAGCTCTGCGACGTCGTGACCGCCCTCGACGGGGGGAAGCTCATCGCCGAGGGCACGCCCGCAGAGGTGAAGCGCCACCCCAAGGTGGTCGAGGCCTACCTGGGGTCGGACGCGCCCGGCGATCCGGACACCCACCCGCTCGCGCCCGAGCCGGCCGGCGGCTGACGAGGAGACGCGAATGCTCGTCGTCCGGAACCTTCACGCAGGATACGGCCTCAGCGAGGTGCTGGTCGGCACCTCGCTCGAGGTGAAGGCCGGGACCGTGGTGGCGCTCATCGGCGCCAACGGGGCCGGCAAGACCACCACCATGCGGGCCGTCTCGGGCCTGCTCCGCCCGTCGAAGGGCGAGGTGATCCTCGACGGCACGCCGGTGCAGGGGATGGAGGCCTCGCAGATCGCGCAGATGGGGCTCGCCCACTCGCCGGAGGGGCGGAAGGTGTTCGGTCCGCTCTCCACCGAGGACAACCTGCTGCTCGGCGCCTACCGGCGCCTGCCCCACTTCGTCGGCTTCCACGCCAAGGCCGCGGACGATCTGGAGCGGGTCTACGAGCTCTTCCCGCGGCTGAAGGAGAGGCGCAAGCAGCCGGCCGGGACGCTCTCCGGCGGCGAGCAGCAGATGCTCGCCATCGGGCGCGCGCTCATGGCCCGGCCCAAGGTGATGCTGCTCGACGAGCCCTCGATGGGGCTCGCCCCGGTGATCGTGCAGGAGGTCTTCCGCACCATCGCGCGGCTGAAGGCCGAGGGGATGACCATGCTGCTCGTCGAGCAGTTCGCCCGCGCCGCCCTCCAGGTGGCCGACTACGCCTACGTGATGGAGCGGGGGACGATCGCCATCGAGGGGACGCCGGACGAGCTGCGCGCACACGAGCGGGTGGTCGCGGCCTACCTGGGTTAGGATGACGGCGTGAGGGGTTTCCTTCTCGCCGCCGCGCTTCTGACGGTCGCCTGCGCGACCGTGCCCGTCCAGTCGGAATTCATGGAGCAGCAGGGGGTGAAGGTCTCCTCCGAGGCGCTCCGGACCCGCCTGCGCTCCGAGGTCATCCCCTTCACGGGGCTCATGGAGCAGGCCGCCGACAGCGCCCGCGCCGCGAGCACCGACCCGGCGGTACAGCGGCGTTTGCTGGTCTGGAAGATCAACGTCGTCCCGGCCCTCTACCGAACGCTCTTCAACCAGCGCCCCATGGTGGCGCTCCTCGACACCTGGACGCTCCTGCTCCAGGTGGAGGGATACCTCCGCTCCCCGCAGGGCAAGGCGACGATGGGGCCGGGCTCCCCGCAGGTGCTCGCCACGGCCATCGATCTGGAGTCGAGGGTCCAGGAGATCGTCGCCTGGGCGGCCCCGGGCCGGGACCTCAAGAAGGTTCGGGCCATGCTCGAGCGCTGGGCCGACGAGCACCCGGTCCAGAGCACCTTCGCCACCCGGGACGGGGTCGAGCAGTACCTCTCCACGGTGACCCCCACCGAGGAGCTCGGCGTGCTGGTGGTGGCGGGGCGAATGAACGAGGACCTCGACGGGCTCGTCGCCCGGATGGACTACCTCCCGGTCGTGCTTCCCCGCCAGGCCACCTGGCAGGCCGAGCTCACGTACATGGACCTCATCGACCCGCGCCTCGACATCGCGCTGACGCGGGGCGCCCAGGCGCTCGAAAAGTTCGACGACATGCTCACCTGGCTGGGGAAGGCCGGGCTCGAGGTCTTCGCCGAGGAGCAGCGCGTCCAGCTCGTGCGGGCGATCGACATCGAGCGGGTCGAGGTGGCGCGCCTCCTCGAACGGGAGCGGACCGAGGTGGAGGCCTTCGTGCGGCGGGAGCGAACCGCGTTCATGGCCGATGCGCAGCGGCTCGTGGACCACGCCGCCGAGGAGGCGGCCCGGCGGGCCGGGGAGGTGGTGGACCGCGCGGTGACCCGGATCGCGATCCTGCTCGGGGCGGCGGTCGCCGTCTTCGCACTCCTCGGCTGGGCGGTGCGCCGGAAGGGTCGGGGAACCTGACGCCGCTTCCTACGATCGCCGCCCGCCGAACACGGCGAAGTGGAGCCACTTGTAGCTGCAGTCCACGTCCACGAAGCCGGCGCGCCGGAGCCAGGTGAGCTGGTCCGCCAGCGGGGAGAGCCGGTCGAGCCGGGTGCGCAGCAGCGCCGCGGCCAGGTCGGCCTCGCCGATGCCGCTCTCCCGGATGCGCGCGATCCAGGAGCGGCGGTCGCGGGCGGCGAGTCCCGCCGTCGGGGCGAGGACGTTGTCGGCGTCCACGAAGACCCCTCCCGGGCGCAGCGCCGCGAAGGCGCGCCGGAAGACCGTCCGCTTCCCCGCGTCGGGCAGGTGGTGGATGGAGAGGGCCGAGATCACCGCGTCGAAGGGGCCGCCCAGCGGGTCCCGGAGGTAGTCGGCCGTCCGGATCTCCACCCGGGCGGCGCGGCCCTCGAAGCGTGCCCGGGCCCGGTCGAGCATGTCGGTGGAGAGATCGACGAGCGCGAGCCGCGCGCGGGGCCAGCGGCGGAGCACGAGCTCCGAGAGGAGCCCGGTCCCCGCCCCGAGGTCGAGGATGCGCGGGGCGGCGCCTCGCCGGAACCCGAGCCCGTCCACCGCGGCACCGTAGAAATCGTCGAAGCAGGGGATGAGCTGCCGTCGCAGGGCGTCGTAGCCGGGAGCCGCGGCGTCGAAGGCCCCCTTCACGTCCGGTACGCCGGACATCCGGCTCACTCCACCGTCACCGGGACGTCGAGCCGGGCGGCGCCGAGCCAGCCCTTGGCCGCCACCTCCCCCTCCTTCCAGAGGACCCAGCTCGGTGCGCTCCGCTGCCAGCTGCGGAGCATCCGCCACTCCTGGACCTTCGTGTTGGCGAGGTAGAGGAAGGCGGTCCGCTTCGGATTCCACGGGTTCGGGAAGGCCACCGCCAGGCCGTCCTCGGGGCGGGCGTAGGTCCGCCCCTGCCAGCGGAAGTAGCCCTTGCCCGTCTCGAGCGGGAGCTTCCACGAGGCGGCCATGCGGGCCGCCACCGCGTTGTCCTCCGGCCCGCCCACCACCTCGAGGTCGTGGGAGGCGAGGTCGGCGTCGGAGACCTCGGCGTCGGAGAGGAGCGGCGGCAGCACCTCCACCGAGGCGTCGGCCACGACCTCCCGCCACAGCAGCGAGAGCGTCCGGTTGGCCTCCACCTCGCGCGAGGTCCCCCGCACCCAGAGCAGCGCCGAGAAGTCGTCGAGCACCGAGGTGAGGGCGATGCCGCCGTCCCGGGCCACCGGCACGTCGGCCGCCGCGTCGAAGGCGACGCGCAGCGGCTTCTCCTTCGCCGGGAAGGTGAAGGTCTCCGCCTCCTTCGTCACCTCCACCCGTTCGTAGCGGATCCCCTTCTCGCCGGTGACCGCGAGCGCGGCCGCGTAGCGCCAGGGGCGGCCGTGGGTCACTTTCACCGTGAGTGTCCAGGCGTCACCGGTCTTCACGGCGATCGCCGAGACCACCGGATCGGGCAGGTCGGAACGTTCGACCCACGGGGAGAGCACCGGCCCCATGTCCTTGCCGGCGATCTCCGAGGCCAGCGCGACGAAGCGAGCGGTGGTCATGGGCTTCACGGCCGACCGCTCCACCGCCGCCCGCAGGATCCGGGAGAAGGCGGCGTTGCCCGCGGCGAGCCGGAGCTGGTGCAGGGCGAAGGTGCCGCGGATGCGGGGGACGCCGTACGGGGCGTATCCGTCGTAGGCCGAGCGGCTGGCCGCCGGGGCCACCACCGGCTCCCGCGCGGTGAGCCAGGCGAGCCGCAGGTCGGCGTCGGAGAGGGCCTCCCGGATCCACTCCAGCGCCTTCACCGGCTCGTCGGGGAGCTTCTTCAAGATGGCCCAGTAGGCGGCCGAGCCGCTGGTGAGCCAGTTGTCGGCGTCGGAGGCGGGGAAGAGGGTGCCCTCCCAGAGCAGCTTCCGCTCGAAGGAGAGCTCCGCCTTCAGCGCGGTGACGTCCGGCTTTCCCTCCGCCGGGGGCGCCGCGGTCTTCCCGGCCCGGGCGCGCGCCGCCTTCAGTCCGTCGGCCACGAAGATCGGGCTGAAGGTCGTGTAACCCAGGGTGAAATGGGGGACGGCGTTGGGCAGATCGGGGATGAAGCGGCTCCCCACCCACTTCTCGCGCAGGGTGGTCTTCCCGTAGTGGGCGATGAAGACGAGCCGGTCGGCCATCTCGCCGGTGGTGAGCTTGCCGTCGCAGGCGTGCGGCCGGTTCACCGGGGAGGAGGCGAAGAGGCGCACCGCCGCCTCGAGGTCGATCTTCCCCTTGCCGTACGTCTCGTAGAACCTCCAGAAGGCGATGTCCCGGTTCCAGGCGTTGAAGGCCATGTCGGCGGGGACGCCGTCGGTGGCCCGCGCGTACTCGCGCCGCACCTCCGGGTCACGGGTGTTGTTGTTGGCCCACACGAAGTCCGTGAGGCCGCCCGGTGTGTCGCCGGCGTGGCCGGGGCTGCCGGTGCGCCAGAGCTTCCAGGCGGTCGTCCCCAGCAAGAGGTCGGCCCCCTCGTCGGTCTTGGCGTCGGCGATGGTCCAGTCGTTCGTGTAGAGGCCGTTGTTCCGTTCGCGGAGGATGCGGGCCACCTCGTCGATGGAGGTGCCGTACTGGGCCGCCTTGCGCGCCCGGTTGGACTGCGGCGTACCCTCCGGTGCGAAGGGGGTCTGCCCCACGGTGGTCTCTCCGATGACGATCCCCGCGTCGTTCAGGTACCAGTCGGAGCCGGAGTGGATGCCGCCCGGGAAGGTCTGCAGCACCACGCGACGCCCCTTCGTCGGGACCACGTCGAGCATGACGTCCCAGTGGATGCCGCTGTAGCCGTTCCACATGAAGAGCTGCCCCATGACGAAGCGCCCGTCGGGGGTGGCGCTCCTCGTGGCCACGAAGGAGGAGCAGCGGTCCTTGGCGGTGGCCGCCGGGTCGGTCTCGTCGTCGGCGGAGAGGAAGGCCTTGCCGGTGACGGCGGTGGGGGAGACGTGCAGGGCCTCGTCGAGCTGGGAGAGGTCCACCGCGCTGTTCAGCGTGACCACGTCGAGCAGGTCGATCGGACGCCCCTTGAACTTCGCGCCCCCCTTCGCCGCCCCGTCGGCGATCCCCTTCATCTCCTCCAGGTACTCGGGGTCGAAGCGCCGGAGCATCAGCGCGTCGGCCAGCTTGCGCAGCCCGTTCCAGCCCTTCTCCGGGTCGGAGCGGTCCTGCAGGGTGGCGAGCTTCTCGAGATACCGGGCCAGCTCGGAGGCGACGAGCTCGCCGTACTGGCGCCCGCGCGGGTAGGGCTCCCCCTCCACGTGGACGAAGATCCAGCCGCCGTCCTCGTAGCGGAACCCCGGCCCCGACCAGCGCACCTGGGCGAGCGGGATGTAGGCGGTGACGTCGGGGACCTCCTCCAGCCGGACGGCGGAGAAGGTGGCGGAGCCGGTGGCCTTGCCGTTCCGCCCCAGGTGGAGCGCCACGCGGTCCTGGGCCGTGGTGGCGAAGAAGAGCAGCTCGACGCGCCGCCGGGCGTCGCCGGCCAGCGACGCCGAGCAGTTCGTGAAGGGGAAGCTCTTCATGGCGATGCAGGCGCCGACCGGCGTGGGGTAGCGCCCCACCGGATCCACGGTCACGCCGCGGGTCTCCACGTCGGCCGAGATCCGGTAGAGCCGCCCCACCGACAGCGCCACCGGGGCGGAGAGGGCGCTCGTTTCGCCACCGCCCGCCGGAGCCGCGAGGGTGACGGACCCGGTGCGCGCGACCTCGCCGCCGCCCGTGGCGGTCCACCCGGAGGGGGAGAGGGCGAGGAGCTGCGGGGCCGCGGCCGGGGCTGCGAGGGCGATCGCGAGGAGGAGGGCGTTCATGGCGCCCGAAAGAAACCACGGATCGGCGCCCGGGGAAAAGGAAAGGGCCGCCGGTTTCCCGACGGCCCTCCGAATCTCATCGTTCCGGTCCGGAGACCGGTGGCTACATGTCCATTCCGCCCATGCCGCCCATTCCGCCCATGCCACCGCCGCCGCCACCGCCGCCGCCCTTGTCCTCCTTGGGCTTGTCCGCGATGATCGCCATGGTGGTGAGCATCAGCGAGGCGACCGAGGCCGCGTTCTGCAGCGCGCTGCGCGAGACCTTGGTGGGGTCGATGACGCCGGCCTTCACCAGGTCCTCGTACTCGTTCGTGGCCGCGTTGAAGCCGAAGTAGACCTCCTTCGACTCCTTCACCTTGTTCACCACGATCGAGCCCTCCAGGCCGCCGTTCTCGGCGATCTGGCGCAGCGGCTCCTCGAGGGCGCGCTTGACGAGCAGGACGCCGGAGCGCTCCTCGCCGTTGACGTCGAGCTTGTCGAGCTGCTTCTGGCTGCGCAGGTACGCCACGCCGCCGCCGGGGACGATGCCCTCTTCCACGGCCGCGCGGGTCGCGTGCAGGGCGTCCTCGACGCGGGCCTTCTTCTCCTTCATCTCGGTCTCGGTGGCAGCGCCCACGTTGATGACGGCGACGCCGCCCACCAGCTTGGCGAGCCGCTCCTGCAGCTTCTCGCGGTCGTAGTCGCTGGTGGTCTCCTCGACCTGGGCGCGGAGGGTCTTCACCCGAGCCTGGATGTCGTCCTTCTTGCCGGCGCCGTCGACGATGGTGGTGTTGTCCTTGTCGATGACGATGCGCTTGGCGCGACCCAGGTCCTTCAGCGTGACCTGCTCGAGCTTGAGGCCGAGCTCCTCGGCGATCATCTTGCCGCCGGTGAGGATGGCGATGTCCTCCAGCATGGCCTTGCGGCGGTCGCCGAAGCCCGGCGCCTTGACCGCGGCGACGTGCAGGGTGCCGCGCAGCTTGTTCACCACCAGGGTGGCGAGGGCCTCACCCTCGACGTCCTCGGCGATGATGACGAGCGGCTTGCCGGCGCGGGCGACCTGCTCGAGCAGCGGGAGCAGGTCCTTCATGTTGGAGATCTTCTTCTCGTTGATGAGGACGTAGCAGTCCTCGAGCTCGACCTCCATCGCCTCCGGATCGGTGACGAAGTAGGGGGAGAGGTAGCCGCGGTCGAACTGCATGCCCTCGACCACCTCGAGCGTGGTCTCGAGGCCCTTGGCCTCCTCGACCGTGATGACGCCCTCCTTGCCGACCTTCTCCATCGCCTGGGCGATGATGTTGCCGATGGTCTCGTCGCCGTTGGCGGAGATGATGCCGACCTGGGCGATCTCCTTCTGCGAGGCGGTGGCCTTGGAGAGCTTCTTCAGCTCGGAGACGACGGACTCGACGGCCTTGTCGATGCCCCGCTTGATCTCCATGGGGTTGTGGCCGGCCGCGACGAGCTTGGCGCCCTCGCGGTAGATGGCCTGGGCGAGAACGGTGGCGGTGGTGGTGCCGTCGCCGGCGACGTCGGAGGTCTTGCTGGCGACCTCCTTCACCATCTGGGCGCCCATGTTCTCGAAGCGGTTCTCCAGCTCGATCTCCTTGGCGACGGTGACGCCGTCCTTGGTGATCGTGGGGGAGCCGAAGCTCTTCTCGATGACGACGTTGCGGCCCTTGGGGCCGAGAGTGACCTTGACGGCATCGGCGAGGACGTTGACGCCCCGGAGGATGCTGTCGCGCGCGACCTGATCGAAGAGGATCTGCTTGGCAGCCATGTTCAGTGCTCCATTCCGTTGGGGGAAATCACTTCTCGATCACGCCGAGGATGTCGTCCTCGCGCATGATCAGGTTCTCCTCGCCGTCCACCTTGACCTCGGTGCCGGCGTACTTGCTGAAGAGGATGCGGTCGCCGACCTTCACGTCGAGCGGCTGCAGCTTGCCGTCCTCGCCGATCTTGCCCTTGCCCACGGCGATCACCTTCCCCTCGGCCGGCTTCTCCTTGGCCGAGTCGGGGATGATGATGCCGCCCTTGGTCTTCTCCTCTTCCTCGACGCGCTTCACGATGACGCGGTCCTGAAGGGGACGGATCTTCATGTGTTCTCTCCTCTTTCGAACGAATCCGCGCGAGTCCCTGGGGAGGCGCGGAAACCGGTTGGAACGATTTGGCTCCTGGCAGTCGGATGACCCGTCTGCCAACGAGCGAGTGGAGTGTAATCACGCGCCGGCGGGTGTCAACCCGCGGAACGAAACTAGAAACAACAGTAAAATCAGGTAGTTACAATCTCAATCTGGCAGTCTACCCAGATGAGTGCTCGCCGCGCCGCTCGGGGAACGGGGCGCTACTTGCGGGACGGGGTGGAGGAAGCCACCGGCTTCTCCCGGTCGAACTTGCCGGCCAGGGCATCGCGCACCGAACGATCGAAGCGGACCTTCCCGGTGGCGATCTCACGGAGCGACTGCACGGTGGCCTTGTTTCGGCTGGTCGCGAGCAGCGGGCGAGCCCCTGCCATCAGCTGGCGGGTGCGCTTCGTGGCGAGGAGGACCAGGGCGAACCGGTTGTCCACCATGGGGAGGCAGTCTTCCACTGTGACACGTGCCATCGCTCGGAACCTCTCGCAAACGGATGTTCGGGGACCGGGAAGATAAGGGCAAGCCCCCGGAAGATCAAGCGCATCCCCGGGACCGCTCGCCGGACGGCCGCGCTGGGGCCGTTCAGGGCGCGGCGATCGCCCGATCCGGCGCAGGGTCGAAGAGCACCGACGGGACCCCCTCGACCAGCAGGATCTCGCCGCCTCGCCGGGCGTTCCGCGTCCGGTCGAAGCCGTTCTCGTCCCCGAGGTCGAGCGCCCGGGTCGAGCCATCCCGGAGGGTGAGGGCGACGCGGGATGCGGGAGGGTCGAGACCCCGGGAGGCGAGCCCGCCCTCGCCCGCCGGCAGGACGACCCGCACGCGCATCTCCGCGAGCCGCTCGAGGAGTCCGTCCACCACCTCGGCGCGGGCCGCAGCGCCCGATGGCTCGGCGCGCCATCCCCCCTCGACCCGCGTCCATCGCACCTGGGGGACCCCCCGCGGGGCGATCTCGAGCAGCGTCACGTCGCCCGGCCGGAAGGGGAGCGCGCGGGCCTCCCGGTCGTGGCGGGCGCGGGCCGCCTCGTCGGGGCGCTCCACGCCGAGGAGCGCCCAGGCGACCAGCCCGCCGAGGAGGAGGGCGAGCGACGCGAGCAGGAGGAGCGTCCGGGCCCGGGCCTTCACGCTCAGCGCTCCCTGCGCGACAGCCAGACGGCGATGCCGACGAGGAGCAGCGCGAGCGGCACCACGTCGATGGCCACGAACTTGAGCGTGGAGGCCTGTGCCTCGGTGAGCGTGAGGCGGGAGGCCTCCCGGTTGCGGGGCCGGATGGGGATGCGGTCGTCCCGCTCGGCGAGCCAGTTCACCGCCGAGAGGAGGAAGTCCTGGTTGCCGAGGAGGTGGAGGTAGCCGTTCGTCAGGAAGTCGGAGTCGCCCGCCACGATGGCCCGGAACTCGCGCGGCGGGTCGCCCGGGACGGGCCAGGAGACGGCCATCGCGAGCGGGACGGGGCCCACCTTCTCCCCCTCGTCCAGCCGGGCGGTGCCCGCGAAGACCGACCCGAGGTCGGTCTCCGCCCAGGCGCTCTCGGAGGTGAGCACGAGCGGCACGGCCCGGGCCGGTGCGCCCCGCCGCGCGACGAGGGATCGGGCGGTCGGGAAGACCACGCCCACGTCGGCGAGCGGGGTGCTCACCGGGTGGGCGGTGGTGGCGCGGAGGATCGGCATGGCCGGCGTCGCACCGGCGAGGCGCGCGGTCGGGCTCGGGTCGACGATCATGTCGTTCCCGGCCTCGATGCCCAGCCCGGCCAGCACGGGGTCGAGCCCCGGGTCCAGCTCCGGCTCGAGGAAGATCCCCAGGTGGCCGCCGCGCCGCGCGTAGGCCTGGAGCGTCGCCACCTCCGGATCGAGGAAGGGGCGGCGGGGGCCCACCACCAGGACCGCAGCCGCGTCGGCCGGCACCTCGCCGGTCCCCCGGAGCTGCAGCGGGACGAGCTCCAGGTTCTCCCGCGCGAGCGCCCGCGCCGCCAGCGACCAGCCCGGGCGCGCCGCGTCGGTCGGCGAGGGCTCTCCGTGACCCTGGGTGAAATAGACGCGCGGCCGGTCCGGGTGGGAGATGCGCACGAGCGCGTTCGTGAGCGACTCCTCCGTGAGCTCGCGCAGCCGGGCCTCTCCCGGTCCGGGGGCCACCACCACCCGCGTCCCCGACTCCGAGATCTGGTGGCGCCGCACGAGCTCGGGCGCGCGGTACGGGTCGATGAGCTCGAAGCGGAGCCGGGGGCCCTGCTCGGCGAAGCGGCGCAGCAGGTCCAGCGCCGGGGCGTGGGCGGCGTCGTCCGGCCGGTAGAAGGCCAGCACCTCCACGTCCCGGGGCAGCGCCGCGAGGGTCCGCACCGTGTCGGGGGAGAGGGTGTGGAGCTCCTGCCCGGTCACGTCGAGCGCCAGCGGACGCCGGTGGGCCAGCCAGCCGGCCACGCCCAGGGAGGCGGCGAGCAGCAGTCCGGACGCGGCGGTGACCGCGGCGAAGTGGGTCCCGCGCCCCCGGAGCGACCGGGAGAGCCCGTCCCGTCCGGAGAGGAGCGCGCCCGCGGCCAGGGCGGCGACGCCCAGCGCCAGCTTCCCGACGAGCAGACGCGCATCGCCGAGCAGCAGCGTCACCACCGCGGACGCGAGCAGGAGGAGACCAGCGGCGAGGAGGATGCGGGCGGCGAGGGGGCGCTTCATGCGCCGCCCCACCGGCGCCCCTCGACGGCCCGCTCGGCCACGAAGAGGCCGAGGGCGACGAGGGAGAGGAAGTAGACGACGTCGGCGAGCGCGATGCGCCCCTGGAGGAAGGGGGCGAGGTGCTCGGAGAGGGAGAGCCCGCTGGCCAGGTTCCGCGCGGCGCTGCCAGCACCCACAGTGAACATCCCGGCGAGCCACAGTCCGAGCAGCACGAGGAGCGAGAGCAGCGCCGCCACGACCGGCGTGGCCACGAGCGCCGAGAAGGCCAGCCCCACGGCGAGCGCCGCGGCCCCGAGGAGGAAGAGGCCGAGCAACCCGGCGGCGACGGTGGGCCACTCCACGGCGCTCCCGCCCTGCGCGCCCCGGGCGACGAGGGTGAGCGACGCCGGGAGCAGGGTCACGAGCGCCAGCGCCGCCGCGAGCACCCCGAGCGCCGCCAGGTACTTCCCGGCGATGATCTCGGCGGGGTGGACCGGGGAGGTCATGAGCAGCTCGAAGGTCCCGGAGCGACGTTCCTCGGCCACGAGCCGCATGGAGAGGAACGGGGTGGCGATGACGAGGAGGAGCCCGACCGAGGCGAGGAGGCGCGCCACCACGGCGTCGGTGAGGTTCACCCGGTCGAGCAGCGCGGCGCCCCCGGGGATCTCGCCGGCCCGGCTGGTGAGGAGCCGGAAGCCGTCCAGCGCGCCGGCGAAGACCTGGGCCGAGAAGAAGGCGACCACCACCAGCACCACCCAGGCGACGGGCGTGGTGAAGTAGGTGGAGAGTTCCTTCCGGGCGATGGCGAGGGTGGCGCGCACGGGGTCTCAGGCGGGGGTGACGAGCTTCCCGAAGATCTCCTCCAGGAAGGCGATGTCGTGGACGGTGACGCGCCGTCCGGGGAGGTGGCGGGCGACGAGCCCGTCCAGGGTGTCGAAGCCGACGAGCCGCCCCTCGTTCAGGACGATCACCTGGGAGCAGGTCATGGCCACCTCGGGCAGCAGGTGGGAGGAGAGGAGCACGGTGTGGCGGCCGCCGAGCGATCGGATGAGGTCGCGCACCTCCCGGATCTGGATGGGGTCGAGCCCCACGGTGGGCTCGTCGAGGATGAGCACATCGGGGTCGCCCACCAGCGCCTGGGCGATGCCGACCCGCTGCCGGAATCCCTTGGAGAGGTTGGCGGTGAGCCGGTCGAGGACGCCATCCACGCTGGTGAGGCCGGCCACCCGCTCGACCTCCTCGCGGACGCGCGCGCGCGGCAGCCCCTTCAGGTCGGCCGCGAAGCGGAGCTGCTCGCGCACGGTCATGCCGTCGTAGAGAGGCGGGATCTCGGGCAGGTAGCCGATGCGCCGGCGGGCCTCCATGGGCTGCTCGAAGACGTCGAAGCCGGCCACGCGCACCGTGCCCGCCGAGGGGGGCAGGAAGCCGGTGAGGAGGCGGAGGGTGGTGGTCTTTCCGGCGCCGTTCGGTCCGAGCAGCCCCACGACCGCGCCCCGACCGATGGAGAAGGTGAGGTCCTGGACGGCGGTCCGTTCGCGGAAGCGCCTGGTGAGACCGCTGACCTCGATCATCCGCGCCCTCCGCACGCCGTACGCCGCCCGGACGACCATCGCGTCCGGTGCGATCCCTGTCAAGGAGCCGGCCGGCGCGGTGCTAGGATCCCCGGGCCCGGAAGGGGCGGAGGCACGCGATGGAAGTGGTGGTGCAGAAGTTCGGTGGTTCGTCGGTGGCCGACGTGGAGAAGGTGCGCAAGGTGGCGGAGCGGGTGGCCGCCGCCCGGCGGGACGGCCGGCGGATCTGCGTCGTCGTCTCGGCCATGGGCAAGACCACCGACGAGCTGCTCGCCCTCGCCCGCAAGGTCTCCCCGAGCCCGGCGCGCCGGGAGCTCGACATGCTCCTCACGGCCGGCGAGCGGATCTCGATGGCGCTGCTCGCCATGGCGCTCGAGGACCTGGGCGTCCCGGCGGTGAGCTTCACCGGGAGCCAGGCCGGGATCCTCACCGACGAACAGCACGCCTCCGCACGCATCGTCGAGGTGAGGCCGGTTCGGGTGTGGGAGGAGCTCGACCGGGGAAGGGTGGTGATCGTGGCGGGCTTCCAGGGCGTGTCGCCCCGCAAGGAGGTGACGACGCTCGGCCGGGGAGGCTCGGACACCACCGCGGTCGCCCTGGCGGCGTCGCTGGGCGCCGACTGCGAGATCTATTCCGACGTGGATGGCGTCTACACGGCCGATCCGCGGGTGGTCGAGAACCCGCGCCGCCTCGACGAGATCTCCTACGAGGAGATGCAGGAGCTGGCGCGGGCGGGGGCCAAGGTGCTGAACGCCGACGCCGTGGAGTTCGCGCGCCAGAAGGGGATCGCCATCCACGCGCGCGCGACGTCGGGTTCGGCCGCCGAGACGGTGGTGCGGGGGCACGCCGCTCCGGGCGACCGGGTCGCCGGCGTGACCTCGCAGAAGGGGCTCGCGCTCGTGGAGCTGCCCTGGGGAGGGCTCGCTCCGGCCATCGCGGCGCTCGGGCGTCGCGGCGCGACGCCGGTGGAGGTCGCCGCGCTCGGCGGGCGGGCGCTCCTCGTGATCCCGCTCGACAACGTGCACGAGTGGCCGGCCGCGCGCGGCGATCTCGTCGCCGCGGTGCCCGACGCGGCGGTGGACGACCGCGACGCCGGGTCGGTCTCGGTGGTGGGTTCACGTGCCGGTGCGGGACCGGGGCTGCTCCTCGACGTGGTCGCGGCGCTGCGGGAGGTGGGGGAGGAGCCGCGCGCCGTGCTGGCGACGCCGCTCCGGGTCACGGCCTTCTGCGCGGCGGCCCGCGCGCCCGACGCGGTGCGGTTGCTGCACCGGAGGCTGGTCCCCACAGCGCCGTCTACGAAGTAGGCGGCGCAGGGCTCGCGTACGCCCGCCGGCCCCGTGTACCGCTCCATCACGGCGCGCTTCACCCCCGCCGCGCCACCGGTCCCGCCGCCATTCCTCCATCCACCACGATCTCCGTCCCGGTGACGTAGGCCGCGCCGTCCGACGCCAGCCATGCGATGGCCTCGGCCACCTCTTCGGCGGTCCCCATCCTCCCGAGGGGCACCTCCGCGCCCACCCGCGCGGCCCGCTCCGCCCGGTCCGGCCCGTCCCCCAGGAGCGCCCCCCACATCGGCGTGTCGATGGCGCCGGGAACCACCGCGTTGCACCGCACCGCGAGGCCGGCTCCGGCGCAGTGGAGCGCGACCGAGCGGGTGACGCTCCCCACCGCGGCCTTGCTCGCCCCGTAGGCGACCGCCCCCGGAACCCCGATCGACCCGGCCCGGGAGGAGACGTTGACGATGCTGCCGCCCCGCTCGCGCATGGCGCGGATCGCGTACCGGCATCCCAGCACCACCCCCTCGAGGTTCACGGCCAGTACGGCCCGGAGCGTCTCGAGCGACAGCGTCTCCGGGTCCTGCGCCGCCGCCCCCGCCCCCGCCCCGAGGCCGGTCACGCCCGCACCGTTCACCAGCACGCCCAGCGGCGCCGCCGGCAGCGACGCGAGGACGCGCTCCCACGACGCGGGATCGCGGACGTCCAGCTCCAGCGCGACCGCACCGGACCCTGCGAGCAGGGCGGTCTCCCGCGCCGCGTCCCCCCGCACGTCGGTCGCGACGACGATCGCCCCGTCCCGCGCCAGCCGCAGCGCCGCCGCCCGGCCGATGCCCGACCCGGCGCCCGTGACCAGCGCGATCCGTCCCTCGAATCCGGCCATGCGCGCCCCTACCTCCAGAAGGACCCGCGGCCCGGCTCGGCGTCCTTGCGGTAGTCGGGACCCTCGAGCTGGACGAAGTCGCACATCTCGTTCAGGCGGGAGTAGATGCGCTGGCCGACCCGCTCCTCCAGGCTGAGCACCTCGGCGTCGCGCTGGAACTCCTTCGACGCGGTGTGGTGCTTGCCGCCCACCGGCACCGGGACCGGCTGCGGGTCGCGCGGGTAATTGGTGGCGAAGATGGTGGTGAGGCCGGCGTTGTAGCGGCGGCTGATGAGCTCGTCGAGCATCGACCGCTCCCACTCGGTGCCCCGCTCCTTGCCCAGCTCGTCGATGGCGAGCACCGGGACGTTCGCGAGCGGCCCCAGGATCTCCATGTGGCCGCGGTTCGAGCCGAACCCCGCGCGGATGTCCGAGAGGAGCAGCATGAACTCGACGTAGCGGCAGGAGACACCCTTCTCGAGCGCCAGCCAGCGCAGCGACGCGGCCAGGAGATGGGTCTTCCCGCAGCCCGGCTTCCCGTGCAGCAGCACTCCCCGGCTGGCCCGGTCGGACCGGACCTGGTGGGCGAAGTTCTCGCAGGCGGCCCGGGCCTTCGACTGGCTCTGGGACCAGGGCCGGAAGTTCTCGAAGGAGGCCCGGGCGACGGCGGCCGGGATGGCGGCCGCGTTGAAGGTGGCGATGCGCTGGTCGAGGTGGCGGCAATCGCAGGCCTGGGCGACCCGCCCCGGCCCCGAGGTCACCATGAAGTAGCCGCTCCCGCCGCAGCGGGGGCAGGTGGCCTGGCAGGCGCATCGCCGCGCGCGGGCCGGGGAGCCGACCACCTGCTCGACCACGTAGCCCGCCCCGCCGCACTCCTTGCAGGCGGCGCTGCTGTCGGGTTTTTCGGCCATCGGGCGGCGGAGTCTACACGGTCCCGCGAAGGCAGAGTATCCCCGCCCGCCGTGCAGCCTCGAAGAGGTGGGTGCGGAGGGTGTGGCGGTAGGAGGAGCGTCGCGCGCGGCGCGTTCGCTCGCCGGCGAGGAGCCGGCAGCGCGGGCCGAGAGCCGCGCGCTCCGGCCGGGGGAGCGACCGGATCCACCGGTGCAGGATCCGGTCGTCGGCGCGGGAGAAGGCCCGCTCCAGCTCGTCGAGCGCCACGGGTTCCTCCGGCAGGAGCGCCGCAGCCTCCCGGTACCCGAGGGCCCGCTCCCCGTCGGCCGCGCCCTCCGCCTCGCCGAGCCGCGCACGGGCATCGGCCAGGCGGGCGCGCGCCGCGTCGGCCTCGGGACCCCGGGCGCCGCCGTCCCCGACCCGCCCCTCGCGGTAGGCGCGCCATTCCTCCTCGACGAAGCCGCGGAGTGCGCGGAGCGAGCGGGGAGGGGCCGCGCCCGGCGCGCGCTCCTCGACGAGCACGTCCCACCCCCGTCGCATCCCGCGGCACACCACCTGCGCCGGGACGCCCCGGCGCTCCCATTCCGCCACCAGCTCCAGGTCGAGCGGGGAGAGCAGGATCCCCGCCCCCCGGAGCTGGAGGAAGAACTCGGAGACGAGGGCGGTGTAGGAGAAGGACCCGGCGGGGATGAGCGACACGTCCGGAGCCTAGCGGTCCGATCTGTCAGGCCTCTGCGGGCGCCACGATGGCGGACCGCAACTCGGCGGCGGTCTGGATGCGGTCTGCGGGGTCCTTCCGGAGCAGCCGCTCGGCTGCGGCCGCAAGGGCGACGTCGGCTGCGGGGTTCATCTCCCGGATCGCCGGAGGCTCCACCGACGTGATCTCCCTCCAGAGTTCGGAGGGCACGGAGGAGGGGAAGGGCGGACGACCCACGAGGAGCTCGTAGAGGATCACCCCGAGACTCCAGAGATCGGAGCGGTGGTCCACCTCGCGCCCGGAAGCCTGCTCCGGTGCCATGTACCGGTAGGTGCCGACCACGCGTCCCGAGAGGGTGAGCGCGCTCGCATCGGAGAGCTGCTTCACGAGGCCGAAATCCATGATCCGGACGCGCCGGGTGTCGTCCACCATGATGTTGGAGGGCTTCAGATCGCGATGGATGAACCCCTTGCCGTGCACGAAGTCGAGCGCGTCGATCACCTGCCCGAGCACGTCGCGGAGCCGGGCCATCCGCTCCGGGCGGTTGAGCAGGCGCGTCAGGGCCACCGACGGGACCTCGGGCTCCGGCTCCTCCCCGCCCGCCAGATCGACCGCGCGGGGCGGATCGGCCGTCCGGGCCCAGGAGCCGGATCGGTCGTTCGTCTCCGGCTCGTCCATCAGGTCGGCGAAGGCCCGGATGTCCTCGACCCCGGAGCGGGGGGGGCGGGACACGAGGGCCGCGGCATCCCCGTGCGTCTCCGGCTCGAGCAGCCAGGCCGCCATGTCGAAGACCGGCTCCTCCGCCCCCTCCGGCGGGGAGGAGGCGAGGAAGGATGGCAGCTCCAGGATGGGGCTGCCCACCAGGGGAGCGAGGTACGTCCGGAGGTCGAGCCCCTCGACCAGCTCCATCGCGAGCCATGAGTAGCCCTCCACCTGCCCGGCGTCGAAGACCCGGACGATGTTGGGGTGCACCAGCGCGCGGAGGACCTCGAACTCCCGCGCGAGCCGCCGGGCCGACGTGGCGTCCACCGCCGGGGCCGGTCCCAGGAGCTTCACCGCGGCGGGCATGCCGTCGAGCAGGTGGCGGGCGCGGTAGACAGTCCCCA
Source organism: uncultured Anaeromyxobacter sp. (assembly GCA_903855945.1). Taxonomy (GTDB): domain Bacteria; phylum Myxococcota; class Myxococcia; order Myxococcales; family Anaeromyxobacteraceae; genus CAIOAK01. The sequence continues at coordinate 36,378 of CAIOAK010000179.1, read as the reverse complement.
CCCCCCCTCGGCCGATGACCGTGAGAATTTCCCAAGGGCCGACACACCGCGGGGGCACGGGGAAAAGGATAGAGGTCGCGGGGTCGCGGGGTCAAACCACCCCCTCCCCAGCCCGTGGGGGGGGCGTGTTATAAGCCGCCCGTGGCCGAGATGGATCTCCTCTCCTGGATGGAGTCCCGCGTCCGGGCTCGAACGCTGCCGCGCCACGTCGCCATCATCATGGACGGCAATGGCCGCTGGGCCGAAACCCGTGGCCGGTCCCGGGTGGAGGGGCACCGGGAGGGGTCCAGGTCGGTCCGTTCGGTGACCCGGGAGGCTCGCAAGATCGGCCTCGAGGCGCTCACCCTCTACGCCTTCAGCTCCCAGAACTGGGGGCGGCCGGACGAGGAGGTCGGGGCGCTCATGCAGCTCCTCGCCGAGTACCTCGACTCGGAGCGGGCCGAGATCATGGACAACCGGATCCGGCTCCACACCATCGGCGAGACGGGGCGGCTCCCCGGCTTCGTCCGGGAGCGGCTCGAGTCGGTCCGGGCCGCCTCGGCCGGCAACGACGGCATGGTGCTCACCCTGGCCCTCTCGTACGGCGGGCAGGAGGAGATCGTCCAGGCCGCCCAGGCCGCCGCGCGGGTCGGCCCGGTCGAGGCCGACGCGCTCGAAGCCCACCTCTGGACCGCCGGGCTCCCCCCGCTCGACCTGCTCGTCCGCACGAGCGGCGAGCGGCGCATCTCCAACTTCCTGCTCTGGCAGGCGGCCTACGCCGAGATGGTCTTCGTCGAGACCCTCTGGCCCGACTTCCGCGAGACGGACCTCCTCGGCGCCATCGCCGATTTCCAGCAGCGGGAGCGCCGCTTCGGCCTCACCGCGGCCCAGGTGACGAGCGGGTAGGCCCGGATGAAAGAGCAGAACCGCAACCTCGCCGTCCGCGTCGTCACCGCCCTGATCCTGTTCCCGGTGGCCGTCTGGATGACCTGGCTCGGGGAGTGGCAGTTCGCGCTGCTCATCGCGGTGGCGGCGGCGCTCTCGGCCGGCGAGCTCATCTGGATGTTCGAGAAGCGGATCTCCCCCACCGGCTGGATCGGCGTGGTGGGCGCGGCGCTCTTCCCCATCGGGGCCTGGCTCTGGAGCGACGGCGGGAAGCCGTTCCAGGACTGGGCCGGCGTGGTGGGTGCGGGCGCCGTGGTGGCGCTCCTCGCCACCAGCATGCTGCAGCGCGGGGAGCTCGCGGAGGCGCCCCGGTCGGCCGGCCTGGCCGCGCTCGCCTGGGGCTACGCCGGACTGCTCCCGGCCTCGGTGGTGGCCCTGCGGGAGCGGGCCGGCTGGCAGTGGGTGGTCCTGCTCTTCATCGTGACCTGGGCCAACGACACCTTCGCCTACTTCACCGGCCGTTTCCTCGGGAAACGGCCCCTCGCGCCGCGCATCTCGCCCAAGAAGACCTGGGAGGGGTTCTGGGGCGGGGCCGCCGGGAGCGTCGCTTGTTCACTGGTAATGAAATGGCTGTTCCTCCCCGACCTGGGCGTGGCCCCGGCCGCGCTGGTGGGCGCAGGCGCGGCCCTCCTCGGCCCGCTCGGCGACCTCTCCGAGTCGATGCTGAAGCGGGCCGCCGGTGTGAAGGACTCGGGCAAGGTGCTCCCCGGGCACGGAGGGCTGCTCGACCGCATCGACGCGGTCCTCTTCGTGGCCCCCTGGGTGGTCGCCTGCGCCCTGTGGTTCCACCGATGAGGCGACTCTCCATCCTCGGCTCCACCGGCTCGATCGGGGTCCAGGCCCTGGACGTCGTCTCCCGGTCCCCGGGGCGCTTCTCGGTGGTGGGGCTCGCCGCGGGGCGGAACGCCGCCCGGCTGGCGGAGCAGGTCCGCGCCTTCCGGCCGCTCCTCGTCTCGGTTTCCGATGCGGCCACGGCCGCCGAGCTCCGGGAGCGGCTCGGGCCCGACGCGCCCGAGATCCGGCACGGGGAGGAGGGGGCGGTGGCGGTGGCCTCGCTCCCCGAGGCCGACCTGGTGCTGGCCGCCATCTCCGGAGGGGCGGGGCTCCGCTCCACCGCCGCGGCCATCGAGGCCGGAAAGCCGGTGGGGCTCGCCAACAAGGAGTCGCTCGTCCTCGCCGGCGAGCTCATCATGCGGCGCGCCGCCGAGCGGAAGGCCTCCATCCTCCCGGTGGACAGCGAGCACAGCGCCATCTTCCAGTCCCTCGTCGGGCACAACCACTCCGAGGTCCGCCGGCTCATCCTCACCGCGTCCGGCGGGCCGCTGCGGAACCACCCCGCCGAGCGGCTGCCGGACGTCACCCCGGCCGAGGCGCTGCGCCACCCCAACTGGAGCATGGGGGCCAAGATCACCATCGACTCGGCGACCCTGATGAACAAGGGGCTCGAGGTCATCGAGGCCCGCTGGCTCTTCGACGTACCCCCGGAGCGCATCGACATCCTGGTTCACCCGGAGTCGATCGTGCACTCCATGGTGGAGTACGTGGACGGCCAGGTGGTGGCCCAGCTCGGCGTCTCCGACATGCGCGGCCCGATCAGCTACGCGCTCGCCCATCCGGACCGGATCGCCCTCGACCTCCCGGCGCTCGACCTGGCCCGGGTCGGGCGCCTCACCTTCGAGCCCCCCGACCCGAAGCGCTTCCCGGCCTACACCCTGGCCTACCGGGCCCTCGAGATGGGGGGGACCGCCCCGGCCGTCCTCTCCGGCTCCGACGAGGGGGTGGTGGAGGCCTTCCTGGCGGGGCGCTGCCGGTTCGACGACATCGCACGGATCTGCGCCCAGGTGCTCGACGCCCATCGCCCGGAGCGGCTCGACTCGGTCGATCAGGCCATCGCCGCCTCCGACTGGGGACGGGCCGAGGCGCTGCGCCGCGTGGCGCATTAGAACTCTCCATGGCCAGCGACATCCTCCTCAAGGTCGGATCGATCGTCCTCCTGCTCGGAGGGCTGATCTTCGTCCACGAGCTCGGCCACTTCCTGGCCGCCAAGCTCCTCGGCGTGAAGGTGACGAAGTTCTCGATCGGCTTCGGCCCGCGCCTGTTCGGGGTCAAGCGCGGGGAGACCGAGTACGTCCTCTCGCTCCTGCCGCTCGGCGGGTACGTCAAGATGGCCGGCGACGAGCCGGGCGCGGAGGTCGTGCCCGAGGACCGGGGGCGGGGATTCCTGGAGGCCGCCCCGTGGAAGCGGCTCGTCATCGCGCTCTCCGGCCCGGGGGCCAACCTGGCCTTCCCGGTCGTCGTCTACTTCGCGCTGGCCCTCGCGCAGAACGGCACGATGGTGCCCGGGCCCACGCTCGGCACCGTCATGCCCGGCTCGGCCGCCGAGCGGGCCGGCCTCCACCCGGGAGACCGGGTGGTCGAGGTCACCGTGCCCGGGCGCCCGGCCGCGCCGATCCGCCACTTCTCCGACCTCCGGCAGATGGTGGCCCCCCGCGCCGGGGAGCGGATCGACTTCACGGTGATGCGCGCCGGCCAGCGGGTGGTCGTCCCGGTGATCCCGGCCGCCGAGAAGGAGTCGAACCCCGTCGAGACGATCACCCGCGGGGTCATCGGGGTCACTCCGTCCTGGCCTTCCGCGGTGGTGGCGCCCTCGCTTCCGGGCCGGGCGGGGCCGCTCCAGCCCTTCGACCTCGTGGTCCGCGCCGGCGGGGAGCCGATCCGCAACATGGGCGACCTCGACCGGGCGCTCGGGGCCGCGGCCTGCGCCCCCCTTCCGGTGGAGGTGCTGCGGGAAGCGCCGCTGCGCGCGCCCGGCGTGGCGCTCTCCACCTACGAGCCGATGAAGCTGGGGCCGGTGCCCACCTGCGTCGAGGGGAAGCCGGCCTTCCAGGCCGCGGACCCCACCATCTCCACCTTCGTCGCCGGGGTGCTGCCGGGGAGCCCGGCCGACCAGGCCGGCCTGCGGCGCGGCGACGCCATCGCCTCGGTGAACGGCAAGCCGGTCCGCTCCTTCCGCGAGCTGAACCAGCTCTCGGCCGACTTCCTCACCGGGACCCCGGTGAAGCTGGGGCTCACCGACGGCCGCACCACCGAGCTCGTCCCCGTCGATCAGGAGTACGTGGACGAGATGACGCGGGAGACGCACCGCCGGGTGGTGCTGGGTTTCTTCCCCGACCAGCGCGGACTCGTAGACTCGAAGGCGCTCGTGGCGGAGGAGGTGCCCCTCTCGGTCGGGCCCGGCGAGGCGCTCGGCACCGCGTTCGGGCACCTCGGCGAGGTGGTGCGGCTCACCGCCCTCGGCATCGCCCGCATCGTGCAGGGGCAGATCAGCTTCAAGACGGTGGGCGGCCCGATCATGCTCTTCCAGATCGCCGCCCAGGCCGCGCAGGAGGGCTGGGCCAGCTTCCTCTTCAAGATGGCGCTCATCAGCGTGAACCTGGGGCTCATGAACCTGCTCCCCATCCCCGTGCTCGACGGCGGCCACGTGGTGGCCACCCTCGTCGAGGCGGCCACGCGCCGGCCGCTCTCGATCCGCACCCGCGAGGTGGCCAACCTGGTGGGGATCGTGTTCCTCCTCTTCCTCATGATCTTCGTCTTCAAGAACGACATCGTCCGGTTGATGGGTTAGGGAGTCGGAAGCGCTCCCATGCTCGTCGCCGCCATCGATACCGCCACGCCCACGCTCTCCTGCGCCCTGCTCGAGCTCCGTGCGGGGTCGGTCGAGGTGCTCACCTCCCGCACCGACCGGCAGGTCTCGCCCGGACCCGGCCACGGGACCCGCCTCCCCGGCGCCCTCAGCGACCTGCTCTCCGCGCTGGGTCGGAAGGTGCACGAGGTGGAGGGTTTCGCGGTGGGGATCGGCCCCGGATCCTTCACCGGGCTGCGCATCGGCCTCGCCACCTGGAAGGGGCTCGCCTACGCCAACCGGCGACCCATCGCCGGCGTGTCCAGCCTGGCGGCGATGGCCCTGGAGGCGGCCGCGGCGCTGCCGGCCGGGAGCGATGCGGTCCTCGTCCCCATGCTCGACGCGCGCAAGGGCGAGGTCTACGCCGGCTTCTACCGGGTCGCGAACGGAGCGGCCGAGCCGGTCCGCCCCGAGGAGGCGCTCCCCCCGGGCGCGGTGGCCTCGCGTCTCGCCGGCCTGGGGCGCGTGCTCGGCTTCGGCGAGGGCTACGAGGCCCACCGCGAGGCGATGGAATCCGCGCTGCCGCTGCTCGCGGGTGCCCCGTCCACCCCTTCGGCCGATGCGGTGGGGCGGCTCGCGGCCCCGCGCCTCGGTGCCGCCGCCTACGACGACCAGGCCCTCTTCGCGCTCGAGCCCCACTACGTGCGCAAGAGCGAGGCCGAAGTGAAGTTCCCGAACGGGATCCCCTGATCATGCGCGTCTTCCTCACCGGTGCCACCGGCCTCATCGGCCGTGCCCTCGCGGAGTCCCTCCTGGCCGACGGCCACGAGCTGCTGGCGCTCTCCCGCCGCGCCGCGCCCCAGGGGCTTCCGGCCGGTGCACGCCTGGTGGTGGGGGACCCGGGGCTCGCCGGGCCGTGGCAGGACGAGCTCGCCCGCTGCGACGCCTGCGTGAACCTGGCCGGCGAGCCGGTGGCCGAGGGGCGCTGGACCGAGGAGCGGCGGAAGCGGATCCGCGACAGCCGCGTGCTCTCCACCCGGAACGTGGCCTCCGTGATCGGCGCGGGCGGCCCGGCGGTGCTCGTGAACGGGAGCGCCATCGGCTACTACGGCCCGCGGGGCGACGAGGTGATCGACGAGGCCTCCCCCGCCGGCAACGACTTCCTGGCCCATCTGGCGCTCGAGTGGGAGGAGGCCACGCGCGCCGCCGCCCGGCGGGCCCGCGTCGTGCTCGTGCGCACCGGCATCGTGCTCTCCCCCGACGGAGGAGCGCTTCCGCGTCTGGCGCTGCCCTTCAAGATGCTCGCCGGAGGCGCCATCGGCGACGGGAGCTTCTGGCAGTCCTGGATCCACGTGGCCGACCAGGTCGGGATCCTGCGGCTCGCGCTGCTCGATCCGGAGGCGCGCGGCCCGGTGAACGCCACCGCCCCGGACCCGGTGCGCAACCGGGACCTGGCCCGGGCGCTGGGGCGCGTGCTGCGCCGCCCGAGCCTGCTCCGCGCGCCGGCCTTCGCCGTGCGGGCCGTGCTCGGCGAGATGGCCGAGGTGGTGCTCGCCAGCCAGCGGGTCCTGCCCCGGCGCGCGCTCGCGCTCGGCTATCGCTTCCAGTGGCCGTCGCTCGAGCCGGCGCTGCGAGATCTGCTCCGGGAGGGAGCCCGACGATGACCGAGAAACCGCTGCAGCTCGCCCTGGTGGGGGCCACCGGGTCCGTGGGGCGCGCCGTGCTGGAGGATCTGGAGGCACGCGACGTGCCGGGGATCCCGCGACTCCTCGCCTCCACGAGGTCGGAGGTGGACCTCCTCGAGTTCCGGGGGGAGGAGTACGAGGTGGAGGCCGTCTCCGAACGGTCCTTCCGCGGCTGCGACGTCGCCATCCTGGCCGTACCCGCGGCGGCGGCCCGGGAGCTCGCGCCTCGCGCCTGGGCCAATGGGTGCCTCTCGGTGGACCTCTCGGGCGCCTTCCGCGCCGAGGAGGGGGTCCCGCTCGTCGTGGCGGGTGTCAACGACGCCGACGTGGCGCGCGGGTCGGTGCGAGGGGTGGTGGCGTCCGCCTCCGGCCCGGTGGTGTCCCTCGCGCTCACGCTCGCGCCGCTCCACCGCGAGGCCGGTCTCGTCCGGGTGGTGGTCACGGTCCTCTTCCCCGCCTCCAGTGCGGGGCGCGCCGGGGTCCGGCAGCTCGAGCGGGAGATGGTCGCGCTCCTGAACGGCGAGGAGCCCGAGCCGTCCGACCTCTCCCACCGGATGGGGATGAACCTGGTTCCGCAGGTGGGCGCCTTCCTCCCGGGCGGGAGCACCGAGGAGGAGGCCGCGGTGGGGAGCGAGCTGCGCCGGCTGCTCGCCGCACCCGGACTCGGGATCACCGCCACGGCGATCCGGGTCCCGGTCTTCTACGGACATTCACTGATAGTGAATATCGCGACGGCCCGTCCGCTCACCGTCGAGGCGGCCCGGGCGGTGCTGCGCGCCTCCCCCGGGCTGAAGGTGATCGACGACCCCGCCGGGAGGGTCTATCCGATGCCGATGCTGGCGGTGAACGACGACGCGGTGCTGGTGGGGCGGGTCCGGGAGGACGCCTCCCAGCCGAACGGGCTCGACCTCTTCGCGGTGGCCGACAACCTGAGGCGCGGGGCGGCCGGGAACGCGGTTCGCATCGCCGAGGCCTGGGTGCGCCAGCGCCTTTCTTAGAGGCTCGCCACCATGCGGATCCTTGCCAAATTGGCACGCGGGAGGGGCGCCGCCAGCCGGCTTTGCCAAAAAGGCGGCCTCGGCCCGCCCCCTTTGCGTCCGTCGGCGGCAACGGGAGCTTGCATGGCTGGCCCCTCCCTTGCAGAATCGCGACCCATGCTCCGCAAGGCCACGCTTCTCCTGATCCTCCTCCCCGGGCTTGCCCTCGGCCAGACCACCGCCGGCACGGTGACCGCACTCGTCACCACGCAGAGCGTGAGGGGGCAGGCGAACCGCGCCGACTGCGCCTCCAGCACCACCCTCTCGACCTGGACCCTCGTCACCTCCCTCACCATCGCCGCCGGCGACAAGTGGCGGGTGGCCACGGTAGCCACCGGCACCGGGTGCACCACCTCCGGTGGCGTCCCCACCGGCATCTTCCAGGACGTCCTCGCCACGGCGGCCACCCAGGCCATCTCCAGCATCCCGGTGAATTCCATGGCCACCGGTGCGGGCGTGACCAGTTGCACGCTGGCGACCGATCAGGACATCAACCTGTGCGTCTATTACCTGCCGCTCGGCCTGACCACGAACTGGCAGCTCGCCGCGCAGGGCACCTTCAGGTTTCAGCTGGCCGCCCCGCCCGCACCCGTCATCAGCGGCTCCACGCCCGGCGATTCGCAGCTCTCCCTCAACGTGACCCCCGGTACCGTGACCGCCGACTACCAGGCCACCACGGGGGTCACCTTCACGGTCACCTGCACGCCTCCGACCGGGACGGCGGCCACGGGGGGCCCGGGCAACGCCGGCACCATCGTGTGCAGCGGCCTCACGAACGGTGTCGCCTACAAGCTCACCGCGGTCGGCTCCAGCGTGGCGGGCAATCCCGGCGCGACCTCCGCGGTCTACCCGGCCGGCACCGACACCACGCCGCTCCCCTTCGCGGACTTCTGGAGTACCTACAAGGCGGTGGGAGGGGTGGAAACCGGCGGCTGCGGAACCGGCGGCGCCGGCGCACTCGCCCCCGTCCTCGCCGTCCTGGCCCTGCTCGCCGCCCGCAGGAGGCGCTCGTGAAGAAGGTTCTGCTCGCGCTCCTGCTGGTCACCGCCCTCCCGGCCGCGGCCCAGACGCCGGTCATCAGCTGGAAGGAGTCGCCGCGCTGGGGTTCCTTCCAGGTCACGGTGTCCCCCTTCGCCCCGAACATCGACTCCGAGTTCACGAACGCCCTCCCGTACGCGGCCATCTTCGGGACCGACCGTCCGCTCATGGTGCAGCTCCAGTTCAACAAGTCGGTCTGGATCACCGAGTTCGGCACGCTCGACGTCGGGGGCGGCATCGGCTACTGGCAGATCTGGGGGCAGGGGATCTACCAGGACAGCGCGGGGAACACGCTGCGCGGCGGCACCACCTCGCTCATGATCCTCCCGGTGCAGCTCCAGGCCGGCTACCGCTGGGAGTGGTTCTACGAGCGGTTCAGCGTCCCCTTCGAGCCCTACGTGCGCGGCGCGATCATCGACGACATCTGGACCGCGAGCGGCCAGAGCGGGACCTCCTCATGGGTCACGAGCAACGGAACCATCCAGCGCGGATCGGGCGGCACCTTCGGGTGGTCGTTCACCGTCGGTGTCGGGCTGGTGCTCGACTTCATCGACACCACGCTGTCGCGCCAGATGGACTACGACATCGGGATCAACCGCACGCTGCTCGTCTTCGACTTCACCCGGTCGAGCGTGAACAACTTCGGGTCCTCGAAGAGCTGGCAGCTGGGCCCGTCCTACTGGGCCTGGAGCGTCGGTCTCCAGTTCGTCTTCTGACCGGACGCCGCTACGCGATCACCCCGCGGCGGCGCCCCACCTTCACGAACGCGGCCACCGCCCGGTCCACCATCTCCGGGGTGTGGGCCGCGGAGAGCTGCACGCGGATGCGGGCCTGCCCCTTCGGCACCACGGGGAAGCTGAACCCGACCACGTAGATGCCCTCCGCGAGCAGGTCGCCGGCGAAATCCACGGCCAGCCGCGCGTCGCCGAGCAGGATGGGGACGATGGGGTGGAAGCCGGGTCGGAGCTGGAAGCCGGCCGCCGCCATGCCCTCCCGGAAGCGCCGGGCGTTCTCCATCACCCGGTCGCGGAGCCCCGTCGAGCCCGCCAGCAGGGCGAGCGCGGCCAGGCTCGCCCCGACGATGGGCGGTGCGAGCGTGTTGGAGAAGAGGTACGGGCGGGCGCGCTGCCGCAGCAGGTCTACCACCTCCCGCGGACCGGCCACGAACCCCCCGGCCGCGCCCCCGAGCGCCTTGCCCAGTGTGGAGGTCATCACGTCCACGCGCCCCTGGACTCCGAAGTGCTCCGCGGTGCCGCGACCGGTTCGCCCGACGAATCCGGAGGCGTGGGAGTCGTCCACCAGCACGAGCGCCCGGTGGCGCTCGGCCAGCGCGCAGATCTCGTCGAGCCGGGCCAGGTCGCCGTCCATGGAGAAGACCCCGTCGGTCACGACCATGCGGAGCCGGGCGTCGGCAGCCTCCACCAGGCGGGCCTCGAGGTCCGCCATGTCGGCGTGCGCGTAGCGGTAGCGGCGCGCCCGGGCCAGCCGGATCCCGTCGATGATCGACGCGTGGTTGAGCGCGTCGGAGACGATGGCGTCCTCCTCGCCGAGCAGCGCCTCGAAGACGCCGCCGTTGGCGTCGAAGCAGGAGGAGAAGAGGATCGCGTCGTCGAATCCGAAGAAATCGGCGAGCCGCCGCTCCAGCTCGCGGTGCAGGTCCTGGGTTCCGCAGATGAAGCGGACCGAGGAGAGGCCGTAGCCCCGGCCGTCGAGCGCCTCCCGCGCCGCGGCGAGCAGCTCGGGGTGGCTGGAGAGCCCCAGGTAGTTGTTGGCGCAGAAGTTGAGGACGCGGCGGCCGCCCACCTCGATCGAGGCGCCCTGCGGGGACTGGATCTCCCGCTCCTCCTTCCAGGTCCCGGCGGTCCGGATCTCCGCGAGGGCGCGGGCGAAGACGTCGCGAGCGAGGTCGTTCACGGGAGCCTCCTGGCTAGAACCGGATGAGCACCTTCGGATGGGCCTGGATGCGCTCCTCGAACGGACCGGCCTCCCAGCTGGAGAAGGGCACGATGGTGTCCCGGCCCTCCTGCAGGATCACCTTCCAGATCTGCTCCTGGATGTTGGGGCGCGTGGACTCGAGGAGGTTGCGGGTGATGTGCCAGGTCTCGAAGATGCGGCGCCCCACCACCGCGTGGAGGCTGATGCCGTCCACGATGACCCGCTCCAGGCTCTCGATGACCGCCTCGCCGCTCTTCAGCCCGAAGAGGATCACGTGGCCGCCGCGCCGCACCGCCGAGATGGCGGTGTTGAGGGCCGCGTTGGAGCCGGACATCTCCAGCGCCACGTCCACCCCCACACCGTCGGTGAGGTCGTGGATGGCCCGGGTGATCCCCTCGTCGTGGACGTAGGCGGTCGCGGTGGTCCGGGTGGGCTCGACCACGGCGTCCGCCCCGAGCTTCTTCGCCATCTCGATGTGGGAGCGCATGGGCTCGACGCCGATCACCTGCCGGGCGCCCAGCGCACGGGCCACCGCGATGGCGAAGAGGCCGATGGTTCCGCAGCCGATGATCGCCACCGACTTGCCGCGGAGGTTCACCTTGGTGCAGGCGTGGACCGCGTTCCCGAAGGGCTCCTGCAGCGCCGCCACCTCGGGCCGGATCTTGGAGACGTCGGTGGGCCAGAGGGCCTGGGCCGGGAGCTTCACGTACTCGGCGAAGCAGCCGTCCAGGCTGATCCCGATGATGCGATCGGTGGCGCAGACGTGGTTGTCGCCGATGCGGCACTGGTAGCAGGTGTTGCAGATGATGTGGCTCTCGGTGGAGACCACGTCGCCGGGGCGAAGCCCGAAGTCGCGCGTGGCCTCGGGCCCGGCCTCCACCACCTCGCCGAGCAGCTCGTGGCCGATCACCCGGGCGTCCTTCCCCTCGGCCGAGAGGGTGGACTGGATCATGTCGCCGAAGGCTCGGCGGAACCAGATGCCCCGGTCCGACCCGCAGAATCCCGCGAATCGGGGCTTCACGATCACCATCGAGGCGTCGCGGTGGTCGCGGCTCACGTCGAGCTGCGGTCGCGCCACCTCCTCCTTGCGGAGGCCGCGGGTGGTGCTCCAGGGGTCCTTCTTGCGATCGTAGACGAGCGCCCACATGGTCGAGTCCATCGGCACCTCGGGTGCAAGGTGAGGGAGAGTCTAGCCGGGCGGGTGCCCCGGGGCGCCGGGAAAGGAGGAGCGCGACTTCCGATTTCCGGGTCGCGCGCCGGTTCGAACCGACCCTATACTCTGCGTTTCATGGCATCCCCGACCTTTCGCCGCTGGCGCTGGCGCATCCTGGGCGGCGTGGTGGCCGTGCTCGTCCTGGGGATGGCGCTCCGCGCCTTCCTGGGTCCGCGGGTGCCGGTCTACCCCGTGGAGCGGCACGACCTCGTGCAGCGGGTGGTGGCGAGCGGCCGGGTGCTGGCGCCGGCCCGCATCCAGGTGGGGAGCGTGGTGGTGGGGCGGGTGGTGCGCGTCCCCGTCGAGAAGGGGGACCGGGTGAAGGCCGGCGACCTGCTCCTCCAGCTCGACGACGTGGAGGCGCGGGCGGCGCTCGCCCAGGCGCGGGCGGCCGCAGCGCAGGCCGCGGCCCGGCTGGAGCAGGTGGAGGTGGTGTCGGTCCAGGTCACCTCCGAGGGGCTCCGGCAGGCCGAGCTCCGACTCGCCCAGACCGAGCTCAAGCTCACCCGGCAGCGGACGCTGGCCGAGGCCGGCTCGGTCAGCCGCTCCGACCTCGACGACGCCGTCCAGGCCCGCGATCTGGCCGCGAGCCAGGTCGCGCAGGCGCGGATCCAGGCCAGCGCCGCCGCCTCGGGAGCCGATCGGCGCGCTGCGAAGGCCGCGAGCGAGCAGGCGCGGGGAGCCGAGCAGGCCGCAGCCGCGCGGCTCGACCAGCTCTCGGTGCGGGCGCCGGCCGCCGGTGTCGTCACCGAGCGGGACGTGGAGCCGGGGGACGTGGTCCAGCCCGGCCGGCCGGTGCTCGTGGTGGCCCGCGACGGGGAGACGCAGCTCTCCGTGCAGCCGGACGAGAAGAACCTGGCCCAGCTCCGGCTCGGGCAGCCGGCCACCGCGTCGGCCGACGCCTTCCCGGACCGGGCCTTCCCCGCCCGGGTGGCCTACATCTCCCCCGCCGTCGATCTCTCCCGGGGCACTGTCGAGGTGAAGCTCGACGTGAAGGACCCGCCCCCCTTCCTCCGGCCGGACATGACCGTCTCGGTGAACGTGGAGACCGGTCGGGACGGGGAGGCGCTCGTCCTGCCGGCGGCTGCGGTCCGGGACGCCGCCAGGGATCCCTGGGTGCTCGTGGTGCGCGGAGGGAAGACGGAGAGACAGCCCGTGAAGCTCGGCATCCGGGGCGACGGCGTGGTGCAGGTGCTCTCCGGGCTCACGACAGGGGAGGCCGTGGTCTCCCCGGCCGACCCGGTGGGGCCGGGGCGGCGCGTCCGCACCGGGCCGGCTCGGTAGGCGCCGCCATGCGATTCGAGTGGTTCATCGCCATCCGGTACCTCCGCGAGGGGAAGGCCCAGACCGCGCTCGTGCTCGGGGGCACCACGGTGGGCGTGGCGGTCCTCATCTTCCTCACCGCGCTCATCAGCGGGCTGCAGCGCTCGCTCGTGTCCCAGACCCTCTCGGCCCAGGCCCACGTCCTCGTGAAGGCGCCGGAGCGGGTGGCCCGGCCGCTCCCCTCCGACGCGACGACGGCCGACCACGTGGAGAAGGTGCCCGACCGCATCCGCTCCATCGAGCAGTGGCAGCAGGTGCTGAAGGCCCTCCCGGCCATCCCGGGCGTGATCGCCGCCACCCCCACCGCGGCCGGCGCCGCCTTCGCGAGCCGCGGGCCGGCCACGAAGTCGGTGGCCCTGCGGGGGATCGATCCGGAGAGCTTCGCGAAGGTGATCGACATCCTCCCCCGCATGAAGTCGGGGCGCTTCGCGCTCGAGGGGGCCGAGGCCATCATCGGCTCCACCCTGGCGAGCGACCTGGGCGTGGTGGTGGGGGACAAGATCCGGATCACCACGCCGGAGGGGCGCGGCGATGTCTTCACCGTGGCCGGCACCTTCGACATCGGGAACAAGGAGGTGAACGCCCGCTGGGTGTTCATCCCGCTCCGCTCCGCCCAGACGATGCTCGACATCCCGGGCGGGGCCACGACCATCGAGGTGAAGGTGGACGAGATCTTCGAGGCCGAGCGCGTGGCCCGGGAGATCGCGAGACGCTTCGGCCTCGGTGCCGACAGCTGGATGGAGCTGAACCAGCAACTGCTCGTGGGACTGCGCTCGCAGTCGGCCTCGAGCTGGATGATCCAGGGGCTCGTGGTCCTGGCCGTGGCGCTCGGGATCGCGAGCGTCCTCGGGGTCTCCGTCATCCAGAAGTCGCGGGAGATCGGGATCCTCAAGGCCACCGGAACCTCCACGGGCGCGGTGCAGCGCATCTTCCTGCTCGAGGGGGCGCTCGTCGGGGGGGCCGGATCGATCCTGGGCGCCCTCATCGGCTCGGCGATGGCGATCGCCTTCGCCGGCCTGGCCCGGAACCCCACGGGTGAGCCCCTCTTCCCGGTCGATCTCACCCCGGGGCTCTACCTGGGAGCCTCGGCCGTGGCGCTCCTCACCGGGACGCTGGCCGCCTGGTTCCCCGCCCGGCGCGCCGCCAGGCTCGAGCCGGCCGAGGTGATCCGCTATGGGTGAAGCGGCCGCCGACGTCATGCGGCTGGAGGGGATCACCCGCGACTTCGGGGAGGGGGAGGCGCGCGCCCAGGTGCTCCGGGGGGTGGACCTCACGCTCCGTCGCGGCGAGTTCGCCTCGCTCATGGGCCCGTCCGGATCGGGGAAGAGCACGCTGCTCCACATCATGGGGCTGCTCGATCGGCCCACCGGCGGGCGGGTGCTCCTCGACGGTCAGGACACCGGCCGCCTCGACGACGACGGCCTCACCCGGTGCCGGGGGCGGACGCTGGGCTTCGTCTTCCAGTTCCACCACCTCCTGCCCGAGTTCACCGCGCTGGAGAACGTGATGATCCCCATGGCCGCCGACCGGGGGCGGTTCGACCCGTCGATGCGCGAGTGCGCCCAGGCGCTGCTCGGCCGCGTCGGCCTCCTGGCCCGCGCCGAGGCCCGCGCCACCACGCTCTCCGGAGGTCAGGCGCAGCGGGTGGCCATCGCCCGCTCCCTCGCCATGAACCCCAAGGTGGTGCTCGCCGACGAGCCCACCGGGAACCTCGACACCCACACCGCCGACGAGGTCTTCACGCTCCTGCGCGAGGTGAACCAGGCCCAGGGGGTGACCTTCCTCGTCGTCACCCACGACCGCAGGCTCGCCGAGCGGACCGACCGGATCATCGAGATCGTGGACGGACGGGTGGTCTCCGACGAGCGGAGAGGGGCGCGGTGAGCCCGTGACGGAGGTCTCCCCCGCCATCCGGGCGGCCGCCCGGCGCTCCCTCGCCCTGCCGGCCGAGGCCCTCTCCGCCGAGTGCGAGGAGGAGTTCTTCATCGCCTCCGGCCCCGGGGGTCAGCACCGGAACAAGACCGAGAGCGGGGTTCGCCTCCACCACCGCCCCACCGGGGTCACCGTCACGGCCACCGAACGGCGCAGCCAGGCCCAGAACCGCTCGGCGGCGCTCACCCGCCTGCGGGAGCGACTGCAGACCCTCTCCCACGTTCCCCGCCGCCGGGTCGCCACGAAGCCCACGCGCGGTGCGAAGGAGCGGCGGCTCGCCGAGAAGCGCCGGACCTCCGAGAGGAAGAGCAGTCGTAGTGACCTGGAGTGAATGAAGGCGGCGGGCGCCGTCAGGCCCGGGCGCTGGGAGGGCCGGGCGGCGGCAGCGCCTCCACCAGCCCCTTCTCCACCAGCCGGTCGACGGCCTCCCGGACCTGGGCGGCCGGCGTTCCGCACGCGTCGAGCGACCGCGCGATGTCGGCGAGCGCCGTCCGGCCGTGCCGGATCTCCGCCATCACGATCCCGTCCGTGGGGAGGAGACCGAGCGGTTCGGCCCAGCGCCGCTCGGCCAGCGTCAGCGCGTCCCGCCCCATGGAGCGGACGGACGTCACCGCGCCCCGGTAGCTGGCCTCGGCATCGATGCCGGGCGGCGAGAGCACGAACCGCTGCCCACGCGGCCAGGTACGCCCAGGGCTCGGCTGCCTTGCGGAGAACATGCTGCTACCCTTGGACCCGTCCCCCGGGGGTGTCAAGGAGCCCGGGCCGAACCGGAGCGTTCCTGACCCCCGTCCGCGAGACCCGCCCGCGCCCCACCGCCTGCCTGAACTGCGGCTCGACGCAGGTGGACGCCTTCTGCGCTGCCTGCGGGCAGCGGAACGTGGACATGCGCATCCCCGCGCGCGACCTGGCGCTCGACGCCGTGGAGGACGGCCTCTCGCTCGATTCCCGCGTGGCCCGGACGGTGCTCCCATTCCTCTTCCGGCCCGGCCTGCTCACCGTCGAATGGACGACCGGCCGCCGAGCCCGATTCAGCTCCCCGCTCCGGCTCTACCTGCTCACGAGCTTCGTCTTCTTCCTCGCGACCTCCTTCTCCGCCGACGTGTCGCCGGCCTTCCGGTTCGATGAGTCGCAGGACGAGGCGGAACGGGCGGAGGCGACGCAGGAGGGCACTGCCGACGACGCCCGGTCGGTGGTCCCGACGGGCACCGCGGAGCAGCACGAGAAGCTGCGCACGCGGGGCTGGCTGGGGCGGACCGTCGACGACCGGTGGAAGGCCTTCGAGGCGATGTCGCGCGAGGAGGCCGTCACCCGGGTCCAGGCTGCCTTCCGGGAGTGGATCCCCCGGGTGATGTTCTTCCTCGTGCCGGCCGCGGTGCTCATCCTGGCGCTCCTGTGGCCCCGCCGCTGGTTCTCCGAGCACGTGGTGCTCGCGCTGCACCTCCACGCCTTCGCCTTCACCATCTTCACGATGCTGTTCCTGGTGCGGTTCCTGCCCGAGGGAGGGGTGCGGGAGTTCCTCTCCGCGGTGCTGGGCCTGTCGCTCCCCGCCTGGTTCCTCTTCGCGCTGCGCCGGGTCTACGGGCAGCGCTGGCGCCTCACCCTTCCCAAGGCGGCGTTCGCCTCGCTCCTCTACCTCGTGGCGATGGGGATCGGCCTCGCCGGGGTGGCGGGGCTCGCGCTCTACTTCGCGTAGCGCCCTGGCTACGTGGCGACGCGAACCAGTTCCACCAGGGGCTCGTCGGGGCCCGGCGGGGTCTCGAGGTCCACCTGGCACTCGACCATCCAGTCCACCTCGCCCGCCTCGTCGACGATGCGCTGGACGGCCTTCCACCGGCGCGGCACGAGCTCCTCCAGGAAGGTGTTGTCGGGGCGGCGTGCGCGCGGCGTGACGTCGATGCGGGAGTGCTCCGCCCAGTAGGGCGCCATCGCGTCCTCCATCCGGCGCGGCGTCCATTCCTCCCCGGCTCGCTGCCGGACGAGCGTGGCGGCCTCCTCGAACGACCGTCGCGACAGCGCACCGAGCAGCCGGTGCAGGTCGGCGCGGACACGGGCCGCGAACCCCCGCGGGTTGGTGGCCGGGTCGAGCGCGTAGGCGGGCGCGGCGGGTGCCACCTCGGGGCCGGTGGCGCGGACCGGCGTGGCCGCACCATCGCCCGCGCGCATCCGCTCCCACTCGTCGAGGAGGCTCGAGTCCACCCCGCGCACCGTGGTGCGCAGGAAGACGAGCACGTCCTCCATCGCCTCGTCCCGGTAGGTCTCCGGTACGGTCTGGACGAGCGTCTTGTAGGCCTCCGAGAGGTAGCGGAGCAGGACCCCCTCGCTGCGCTGCAGCTCGTACTCGCGGACGTAGTCGTTGAAGGACATGGCCCGCTCGACCATCTCCCGCGCCACCGACTTGGGGCGGATGTTCTCCTTCCCCACCCAGGGGTGCAGGGCGGCGAAGGCGTTGAAGGTGGCGTAGACGAACTCGGCGTTGGGCTTCGGGTACTCGACGTGCTCCAGCTCCGCCATGCGCTCGTCGTACTCCTTCCCCTCCGCCTTCATCCGGGCCACCGCCTCGCCCCGGGCCCGATCGAGCTGCTTCCAGAGGACCACGTCGGGATCCTCCAGGATCGACTCGACCTGGGTGAGCACGTCGAGGGCGTAGGTCTCCCGCTGCGGGTCGATGCGGGGCAGGCTGTCGAGCAGGTAGAGCGAGAGGGTGTGGAAGAGCGAGAAGTCGTGCTGCAGCCCGCGCGCCGGGCGCACGTGGCGTCCGCGGTAGCCCTCCACCGCGTGCAGCTCCAGGAGCCCCGCCATCCGCAGGGTCCGGAAGCGCTGGGCCGCCAGCCGCCGGTGGCGCGATCGCAGGACGTCGCTGCCGTGGGAGCGGCCGATGAGCTCCACGAGCCGGCCGTACCCTCCGCCGCGCTTCCCGGTCTCCCCCTGCAGCAGGTTGAGGAGCAGGCCGAAGGTGACCTCGAACCGGCTCTCCAGCGCCTCGGGCGCCCTCGTCTGGAGCCGCTCGAAGGTGTTCCGGTCCCAGGGCACGAACCCCTTCTGCGGCGGCTTCTTCTTCTCGACCTTCTTCCCGGCCGCCTGCTTCTCGGCGATGCGCTTGTTCTCGATGACGTGCTCGGGAGCCTGGGCGACGACGTAGCCGCGCTCGTCGAACCCCTTGCGCCCGGCCCGTCCGGCGATCTGCCGGAAGTCGCGGGCGGAGAGGAGGGCGGTCTTCTCGCCGTCGAACTTGCAGAGCTGGGTGAAGAGCACCGTCCGGATGGGGATGTTCACCCCCATGCCGAGCGTGTCGGTGCCCGACACCACCTTGAGAAGTCCCTGCTGGGCCAGCTTCTCCACGAGGAGCCGGTACTTGGGCAGGAGCCCGGCGTGGTGCAGCCCGACTCCGTGGCGCAGGTAGCGCTGCAGGTCCTTCCCGAAGGGGGTGTCGAACCGGAAGCCGGTGAGCGCCTCCTGGACGCGCGCCTTCTCCTCCCGGGAGGAGAAGCGGGCCGACATGAGGTTCTGCGCCTGCTCGGCTGCTGCACGCTGGGTGAAATTGACCAGGTACACCGGCGCCCGCCCGGCCGTGACCAGCTCCTCCAGGGTCTCGTGGAGCGGGGTCTCCTGCCAGATGAAGTCGAGCGGCACGGGGCGCTCGTCGCTCCGGACCTCGGCGGTCCGGCGGCCGGTGAGGGTGAGGAGCCCCTCCGAGATGGTCGCCACCTCGCCCAGCGTGGCCGACATGAGGAGGAAGCGGGCCCGGTCGAGGAGCAGGAGCGGGACCTGCCAGGCCACTCCGCGGTCCCGGTCGCCGTAGTAGTGGAACTCGTCCATCACCACGGCGTCAACCCGCGGGCGCGCCTCGCGGAGCGCCAGGTTCATGAGGATCTCGGCGGTGCAGCAGATGATGGGGGCGTCCCGGTTCACCGCCCCGTCCCCGGTCATCATGCCCACGTTCTCGGGGCCGAAGAGGCGGCAGAGGTCGAAGAACTTCTCGTTCACGAGCGCCTTGATGGGGCAGGTGTAGAAGGAGCGCTCCCCGCGGGCCATCGCCTGGAAGTGGAGGAAGCTCGCCACCATCGACTTCCCCGACCCGGTGGGAGTGGCGAGCACGACGTGCTGGCCTCCGAGGAGTTCCAGGATGGCCTCCTCCTGCGCGGGGTAGAGGGTGAGCCCCGAGGCGGTCGCCCAGGAGACGAAGCGGTCGAGCACCTGCCCGTCGTCGAGGGCGGGTTCGCCGGGAGCGGGGAGGAGCGCGGCCAGGGGGGCTTCGATCGCCATCAGGGCACCGGGAGGGGACAGCCGAGCGCGGCGGCACGCCGGGCGGCGTCGAAGGGGAGGGGCCGGGCGCGGGTGGTGGCCCACGCCCGGTGGAAGGCAGCGCAGGCCTCCTCGCGCCTTCCGAGCGCGGAGAGCGAGACCGCGGCCGCGACGCCGTAGGCGGGGTTCCCGGGGTCGATGGCCTCGGCCGTCTGGAACTCGGCGAGGGCCCCCTGCCAGTCGCCCACCATCGTGAGGGCCGAGCCGAGGACGTTTCGCATGAGCGGGTCCCCGGGTGCGGCCTGCACGGCCCGCCTGGCCTCGACGACCGCCTCGTCGTTCCGCCCCATGCGGGAGAGCGCGGCGGCGCGGTTGGCGAAGAGCGAGCTCTCCCCGGGGGCCACGACGAGCGCCCGGTCTACCACCGCGAGCGCCTCGTCGGCGCGCCCCATCTCCAGGAGTACCGCCGAGTAGTTCCGGCCCAGGCTGGCCGCCCGTGCGGGGTCCGCCACGACTCCCCATCCCTTGCGGTAGGCCGCCTCGGCGCCCACCAGGTTGCCCCGGCGCGCCCGGGCCAGCCCCAGGTTGGTCCAGGCGCGGGCGTTGCCGGGCGAGGCGCGGGCCGAAGCCTCCCAGAGCGACTCGGCCGAGCTCCAGATCCGCGCCCGTCCGGCGAGAGCCACTCCGAGCAGAGCGAACACGCCGGCGGCCAGCACGGCGCCGGCGCGGCGCGCGTTCCCCGGCTGCAGGAACTGGAAGAGGAGTGCGTCGAGCCCGACCACCACCGCCAGGAACGGGCCGAGGCAGGCCAGGTAGACCCGGTGCTCCACGGCCAGGTCGATGACCGGGATGACGGACGAGGTGGGGGCGAGCGCCGCGAACCAGAAGAGGATCCCGAAGGCGGCGAGCCGGTGGGCCGGGCGGGGACCGTCGGCGCGCTCCGCCCGCAACCAGAGCCAGCCGGCGAGGAGGAGCGCCGCCGCGATGCCGGCGCCCGCCAGCAGGACCGGACCGTCCACGCCGCGGCTCGGGACGAAGCTCCGGTCGAGGGCGAGGGCGTCCGGCCAGGCGAGCAGCCTCAAGTACAGCCAGACGACGCGGAGCTGCGTGAGGAGGTAGGCACCGGTCGGCAGCCCGGCCCCGGCCGACCCGACGCCGCCACCCGGCGCCGACTCGAAGTGGCGCAGGTGCAGCACCGCACTCCAGGCCGCCAGCGGGAGGAGCGGGGCGGCGAGGAGGAGCGCCCGGGAGGTCCGGCGACCAAGCCGGCGCGCGCCGCGCTCGTCGGCGGGCGCCACCACCGCCCGATCGAGGAGGAAGATCCCGGGCATGGCGATGGCGGTGGTCTTCGCACCCATGGCGAGGATCCAGGCCACGCCGCCGCCCGCCCATGACGCCGCACCGCGCCAGCCCAGCCCGGTCGCCGCGGCGCGGTCGAGCAGCGCGAGCGACAGGAGGACGAGGAGCGCGGCCAGGACCTCGGAACGCTGGGCCGCGTAGGCCACCGACTCCGCCTGGATCGGGTGCAGCGCGAGGAGGCCGGCAACCGCCAGCGCGACGCCGCGGGGGCGAGGATGGCCCGACCGCCGGAGCAGGGAGGAGAGGAAGGCGTACGCGGCGACGACCACCCCGAGGTGCAGGAGGAGTCCGACCAGGTGATAGCGGAAGGGCTCGAGCCCCACGGCCCGGAAGTCGAGGGCGAAGGTGGTCTCGGTGACCGGTCGGCCCGGCCCGAGCATCTCCGGAAGCGACGGGATCCGGACCGCGCCCGGCCGCCGGAGCGCCATGTTGGACTCGATGCTCCCCCAGTCGTCGAGGACGAACGGTCCTGGGAGCGCCGGGAGATAGGCGACGGCGGTGCCGGCGAGGATCGCGGCGAGCGCCAGCCACGGCGCGGCGCGGGCCAGGCGCGAGGTGGGACCGGATGGGGTCAAGCGGGAAGTTGGATCTCGTTCCGCTCGAAGAGGGCCTTCAGCTCGTTCTTGGCGACCGCCTTGGAGAGTGCCTCGGCAGGTTCCACGAGCCCCCGCTTCACGAGATCGAGCAGCGAGTCGTTCAGGGTGGTCATGCCCACCCCCTTGGCGGTCTGCATCACCGACGGGATCTGGAAGGTCTTCCCCTCCCGGATCAGGTTCGCGACGCTGGAGGAGACGAGCAGGATCTCCATGGCCGCCACGCGCCCCCCGCCGATCTTCTTGCAGAGGACCTGGGTGACGACCCCCTTCAGCGACTCGGAGAGCATGGTGCGGATCTGGGCCTGCCGGTCGGTGGGGAACTGGTCGATGATCCGATCGACGGTGGACGGGGCGCTGTTCGTGTGGAGGGTGCCGAACACGAGGTGGCCGGTCTCCGCGGTCTCGATGGCGATGGCGATGGTCTCGAGGTCGCGGAGTTCGCCCACGAGCACCACGTCCGGGTCCTCGCGCAGCGCGGCCCGCAGCGCCGCCTTGAAGGACTGGGTGTGCGTGCCGACCTCCCGCTGGTTCACGAGGCAGTGCTTGTTCGGGTGCACGAACTCGATGGGGTCCTCGATGGTGATGATGTGATCGTCCCGGTTCCGGTTCACGTGGTCGATCATGGAGGCGAGGGTGGTGGACTTGCCGGAGCCGGTGGGACCGGTCACGAGCACGAGCCCCTTCGCGAGGAAGCAGAGGTCGAGGACAGCCTTGGGGAGCCCCATCTCCTCCGCGGAGCGGATGGTGGAGGGGATGAGCCGCATCACCGCGCCGATGCCGTGCCGGTCGGCGAAGACGTTGACGCGGAAGCGCCCCTCCGCGGTGGCGGTGGCGAAGTCGGTGTCGTTGCGCTCCTCGAACTCCTGCCGGTTCTTCAGCGGTGCGATCGACCAGAGCATGCCGGCGAGCCGCTCCGGATCGAGCGGGCCGAAGGAGTCCGCGGTGACGATGTCGCCGTCCACGCGGAACGAGGGGGGGTGGCCCGAGGCGAGGTGGATGTCGGAGGCCTTGCGGGCCACGATCTCGTGCAGGAGCACCTGCATCGCCTCGCTGACGTCGTCGGGCAGCGCGACCTGGGGCGGCATCTCCTGCTTCGGCGCGGCCGCTGCCCGCTCCGGGGGGCGAGCCGGTGCGGCCGCGGGGGCAGGGGCTGCCGCGCGCTCCTGCGGGAACGCCTCCATCCCCGGCACCGCGTTGCGGACCACCGCCCGCACGGTCCCGTCGTGGGACTCGAACTCGATCTCCACGTTCCCGGACGGGGAGAGGTACGGGAAGACGGTACGACCCGGGCGGGGGAAGCTGCCCTGCATCTCGGCGGGGACGATCTCGACGAAGGCCCCGATGATCTGGGCCGAGGAGAGGGCCTGCCGGACCAGGGTCCGCTGCTCGCCGTCCACGGACAGGACCGCTCCATGTGCCGACTGGAAGAGGAGCTCCCCTCCGTCCTGCGCGGCGAGTCGCTCGATGAACGCGTCCAGGCGGGCCATCTCGATCACCTCGGGAGCAGTGCGACCCGGGCCACATGGGCCCGGCCGACCAGCGCCACCCCGTCTCGCTCCAGGAGGCGCAGGAAGGGTTCGGGTCGGTTGAGGAAGTCCACGAGCCGTGCGCTCGACTCGGGCTCGACGAAGGCGACGATCCCGGTGAGGCGCGTACCGGCGGTGAGGGTGATCTCCACCTCGTACTCGGTGGGGATGGTGAAGGAATCGTCGGGGGGTTCGGCCTCCGCCGCGATGCGCGCCACGGCGATGGAGGCCCGGTGGAGGAAGGTCATGGCCCCGGTGGCCACCTCCCGCGCGGGGATGAAGGGCACCGATCCGTTCAGCAGGTCGGAGAGCCGCTCCGGGCCGGGGCGTGACTGTGCACCCTCCGCCAGGTAGACGGAAACCTGCCTTGCCTCCCCACCCGGAAGCAGGACCTCGACGGGGACCTCTCTCTTGGGAACCCGCAGGTCCTCCATGCCCCGCAGCCTAGCACGGGGCGCGCCCTTCCCCCGGCGCCCTCCGTGCGCTAGAAAGCCCCTCATGAACTGCCCCCATCACATCCAGTGGGTGATCGAGGCCGAGAACGGCCTGCACCAGTGCCTGCAGTGCTTCGACGCCCTGACCAAGAAGGACGTCACGCCGAAGTTCGAGGACCTCGGGCCAGCGATCCAGAAGCGCTGGGACGCCCACGAGGCCCGGGCCGCCAAGCCGGCCGCGCCGGTCCCGGCCTAGCGATAGCCTGGGACTATCGATCCGATAGATACGATGTGTTGCGGCTGAATGGTCTCCCCGGCAGTAGAGGGGAGGACCAACCCGTTTCCCATCGCAGGTTCCACCCCAAGGAGAGATCGACATGTCCCAGCTCAAGGGCACCAAGACCCACGGCAACCTGAAGGCCGCCTTCGCCGGCGAGTCGCAGGCCAACCGCCGCTACCTGTACTTCGCGAAGGTCGCCGACGTGGAAGGCTACCCCGAGGTCGCGGGCAACTTCCGCGAGACCGCAGAGGGGGAGACCGGCCACGCCTTCGGCCACCTCGACTACCTGAAGGTGGTGGGCGACCCGGCCACCGACCTGCCCATCGGCGACTCGGTCGCCAACCTCAAGTCGGCCGTGGCCGGCGAGACCCACGAGTACACCGACATGTACCCCGGGTTCGCCAAGACCGCGCGCGAGGAGGGCTTCGCCCAGATCGCCGACTGGTTCGAGACCCTCGCCAAGGCGGAGAAGTCCCACGCCGGCAAGTTCTCGAAGATGCTCCAGAGCATCCAGTAGCGAGGTCGCGGTCCGGCTCCTTCGGGGGCCGGCCGCGCCTTCCGGAGCGATCGCCATGTCCGAGTCTGGCAAGAGGATCAGCGCCGAACCCACGGCCGGGCTCTCGTACGATCCGTCGCAGCCCGTCTACTGGGATCCCGCGGCGCTGCACGGCGAGGTCCTGCGCGCCTTCGACATCTGCAACGGCTGCCGGATGTGCTTCAAGTTCTGCGACTCGTTCCCCCGGCTCTTCACGCTCCTCGACGCGCGCGACCACGACGCCCACCGGCTCTCGGCGCCCGAGATCGAGGGGGTGATGGACGACTGCTTCCAGTGCAAGCTCTGCGAGGTGCAGTGCCCCTACACCCCTCGGGACGGCCACCCCTTCCAGCTCGACTTCCCGGCGCTCGTCCACCGATACGACGCCCAGAAGTTCAAGGCGCGCGGCGGGAAGCCGAACCTCCGCGAGCGGTTCCTGGGCGACCCCGATCGATCGGGGAAGCTGGCGCGGATGTCGCTCGGACTCGCCAACGCCATGAACAAGGTGGCGCCGGCCCGCTGGGCGATGGAGAAGGTGCTGGGCGTCGATCGGCACGCGGCGCTCCCCGACTTCGCCACCACCGCCTTCGACACCTGGGCCGAGGGGGCCGGCTGGGTGAACCCCGAGCCGGGCGGCGACGCGGTGCTCTTCCAGACCTGCTTCGTGCAGAACAACGACACGCGGCTCGGCGCCGACACCCTGGAAGTCCTGAAGAAGAACGGGGTGGACGTACGCGTGGTGAAGGGGCTGCGCTGCTGCGGCATGCCGGTCTGGGAGCACGGGGACATCGACCAGCTCCGGCTGCAGGCCCACGACGACCTCGACCTCCTCCTGCCCTACGTGGAGAAGGGGGCCAAGGTTCTCGTCGTCAATCCCACCTGCTCCATGATGATGCGCAGGGAGTGGCCCCACCTTCTCGAGGGGGTCGATCGGGAGCGGGCCGCGAAGCTCGCGCCCGCCGTGATGGACGTCTCCGAGTACCTCTGGTCGATCCGGAACGAGCCCCGCTTCAGCAAGGACTTCCGGAGCGTCCCGCCGGGCGGGAAGGTCGCCTACCACGCCCCCTGCCACCTGCGCGCCCAGGCCGTGGGGTTCAAGGGGCGCGATCTCATCCGGCGCATCCCCGGAGTGGAGATCGCGGCGTCGGTCCTGGAGTGCTGCGGGCACGACGGGACGTACGCCATGACCGTGGAGGGGCACGACGCGTCGGGGCGCATCGGGAAGGCGGCCTTCGACGGCATGAAGGGCGCCGAGGCCCAGGTCTGGTGCACCGACTGCCCGCTCGCCGCGGTCCAGTTCGAGCAGTTCGCCGGGAACAAGCCGCTCCACCCCATGACCGTGCTGGCCCGGGCCTACCGGGAGAACGGCTTCGGGGAGGGAGGGAAGGGAACCCCGTCATGAAGCCCGTGGTCCGCGAGGAGATCCTCGACCTCACCGCCTACGAGAAGGTCCGGCCGGAGACGCGACAGGCCATACTCGCAGTGAAATCACCCCGCCGCGTCCACCTGGGCGACTCCCTCACCTTCCTCTTCGAGAACCGCGAGACCGTCCGCTACCAGGTGCAGGAGATGGTCCGAGCCGAGCGCATGGTTCGCGACGAGGAGATCGAGCACGAGCTCGAGACCTACAACGAGCTCCTCGGGCGCCCGGGGGAGCTGGGGGCCGTTCTGCTCATCGAGATCGACGACCCGGCCGAACGGGCCGCGAAGCTGCGGGAGTGGATGGGGCTGCCCGGAAGCCTCTACGTCCGGACCGCCTCCGGCTGGAAGGCGCCGGCCACCTTCGACGCGCGGCAGGTCGGCGAGGATCGGCTCTCCGCGGTGCAGTACCTCCACTTCGACGTGAAGGGGGAGCGGCCGGTGTCGGTGGGGTCCGACCATCCGCGCCTCGTGGCCGAGGTCGCGCTCACGCCCGAGCAGCAGGCTGCGCTCGCGGCGGATCTGCAGGACGGGTAGGGCGCCCGGCGGCCGCCTTGATCCCCTGGTTCGATCCACCGACGATCCACCTCGGACCGGTCACCCTGCAGGTCTTCGGCCTGTTCGCGGCGCTCGGAGTGGCCACCGGCGTGCGAACGGCGGCCTGGGCGGCCCGGCGCCGGGGGCTCGACCCGCGCCCGGTCCTGGAGTTCGCCATCTGGGGCGTGCTCTCCGGCATCGCCGTCGGCCACCTGGTGCACGTTGGCCTCTACCACCCCGAGGAGCTGCGCAGCCCCGGCCGGCTCCTCGAGTTCTGGGACGGCCTCTCCTCGTTCGGCGGGCTCGCGGGAGGGATCGTCGCCGCGGTCCTCTTCTTCCGGATCCGGGGCGTTCCGCTCGTCCGGTACGGGGACGCCTTCGCCGTGGGTGTCCCCACCGGCTGGGCGGTCGCCCGCATCGGCTGCTTCCTGGTGCACGACCACCCGGGCCGACGCACCGACTTCCCGCTGGCGGTCGCCTTCCCGGGCGGGGCGCGCCACGACCTGGGGCTCTACGAGGCGCTCGTCCTCTTCGCCATCGCGGCGCTGCTCTGGCGGCTCTGGGCGCGGGGGCGGCTGGAGGGGCGGCTCCTCGCGCTGCTCGCCGTCCTCTACGGTACCGCCCGGTTCCTGCTCGACTTCCTCCGGGCGACCGATATCGCCTCCGCCGACGCCAGGTACGCAGGGCTCACCCCGGCCCAGTACGGGGCGGTCCTCCTGGTGGCGTGGGGGGCGTGGCGGCTGCGCTCCCCGACCGTTATCTCCCAGGGATGGCCATCCTCGTCGTAGAGGACGATCCCGGCATCCGCCAGGGGATCGCCGATTTCCTCGGATTCGAGGGGTACGAGGTAGACATCGCCGGGAACGGGGAGGAGGCGCTCACCTATCTGCGCGGGCGCAGGCCCTCCCTGCTCGTCCTCGACCTGGTGATGCCGGTCATGAACGGTCCGCAGCTCCTCGAGCGGATGCGGAGCGAGGGGATCGCGGTCGGGGTCCCGGTGGCCATCATGACCGCCGCCATGCCCGGGGCGAGCACCCTCCCGGTCGCCGACGCCTACCTGGCCAAGCCCTTCGATCTCGAGCAACTCCTCGAGGTGGTGGGTCGCCACGCCGGCCCCCCGCCGGTATGATCGGCCGGCCATGTCCGACGCCAACGAAGCCGCCACGCCGGCCCCGAGCGCATCCAACCTCGGGTTCGTGGAGGATCTCTACTTCGCCTGGCGGGAGGACCCCGCCTCGGTGGACGAGGGATGGCGCACCTACTTCGCGTCGCTCCCTCCCGCGCCCGGCGCGGCGCCCGCGCCCACCGCCTGGCCTGCACGAACCGTAAGTGAAGCGAGCGCAGGACCGGCCGACGACCGGGAGGCCTTCCGCCTCCGGGTGGATCGGCTCACCCGGGCCTGGCGGACCTTCGGTCACATGCAGGCCGACCTCGATCCGCTGGGCCTGGAGCCGCGCCGGGCCGAGCGTCTCGAGCTGTCGGAGTTCGGCCTCACCGAGGACGACCTCGACCGCCCGGTGGGGGACGACGGGGGGCGGGTGGAGGCGCTTCGCGAGCGGGTGGCCCGCCTCCAGGAGACCTACGGCCGGACGCTCGGGATCCAGCTCGGCCACATCCACGACCGGGAGCTGCGCGGCTGGCTGGAGCAGCGCATGGAGCGCACGCGCAACCGGCTCACCCTCGCACCCGAGGTGAAGCTACGGCTGGCCGAGAAGCTCCTCCAGGCCGGGATGTTCGAGCAGTTCCTGGGGACGCGCTTCCTGGGCGCGAAGCGCTTCTCGCTGGAGGGGTCGGAGGTCCTGGTCCCGCTCCTCGAGCTGCTCGTCGATCGGGCCATCGGCTACGGCGTCCGCAACGTGGTCATCGGCATGGCCCACCGCGGACGTCTCAACGTGCTCGCCAACGTCCTCGGAAAGCCGCTGCAGAGCATCTTCGCCGAGTTCCGCGACCAGGCCATCATCAACGGCGCGGCCGGCGGCGACGTGAAGTACCACCTGGGCTACACGAGCACCCGCGACACCCCCGACGGCGGGCTCCGCCTCTCGCTGGCCTTCAACCCCAGCCACCTGGAGTGGATCGACCCGGTCGTGCAGGGGCGCGTGCGCGCCAAGCAGGACCGCTTCAGCGACGCAGAGGGGCAGCGATCCATCCCGGTTCTCATCCACGGCGACGCTGCCTTCGCGGGGCAGGGGATCGTGGCCGAGACCTTCAACATGTCCGGCCTCCCCGCCAATTACTGCGGAGGCACCATCCACGTGGTGGTGAACAACCAGATCGGCTTCACCACCTCCCCGCGCGACTCGCGCTCCACCACCTACGCCACCGACGTGGCGCTCATGCTCGACATCCCCGTCCTCCACGTGAACGGCGAGGACATGGAGGCGGTGGCCCAGGCGGTGCTGCTGGCCGCCGACTTCCGGCAGCGCTGGCACCGGGACGTGGTCCTCGACGTCTGGGGCTACCGCAAGTTCGGCCACAACGAGGGGGACGAGCCCACCTTCACGCAGCCGGTGATGTACCGGGCCATCGCCGCGAAGACCCCGTTCCCCCGGGCCTACGCGTCGTCGCTCCAGAAGGACGGCGTGGCCACCGAGGAGCAGGTCTCGGGCCTCACCCGCGCCTTCCAGGCCCGGCTCGAGGAGGCCTACCAGGCCTCGGCCGCGGTCGCGGCGGTGCCGGTCCCGGCGCCGGCCGAGGGCGTGTGGAGCCGCTACCGGGGCGGCCCGCTCCTCTCGAGCGACGACGCGGTCACCGCGGTTCCCGACGATCGGCTCGCCCAGGTGGCCCGCCACCTGTCCGAGATCCCGGCCGGCTTCGAGCCCAATCCCAAGATCGCCAAGCTCTTCGAGGCCCGCGCCGAGATGGCGCGTGGCAAGCGCCCGCTCGACTGGGGCTTCGCCGAGGTGCTCGCCTACGGTTCGATCGCCTGGGACGGGCGTCGCGTCCGGCTGGTGGGGCAGGACGTCCAGCGCGGCACCTTCAGCCACCGGCACGCCGTCATCCACGACCACCGGAACGGCGCCCCCTACATGCCCCTCGGAAACCTCCGGGAGGGGCAGGGGAAGGTCTCGATCTACGACAGCGCGCTCTCCGAGGCGGCGGCGCTCGGGTTCGAGTACGGCTACAGCCTCGAGCAGCCCGAGTCGCTCACCATCTGGGAGGCCCAGTTCGGCGACTTCGTGAACGGGGCCCAGGTGCTCATCGACCAGTTCCTCTCCTCCTCCGAGGTGAAGTGGAACCGTCTCTCCGGCCTCGTGATGCTGCTCCCCCACGGGATGGAGGGGCAGGGGCCCGAGCACTCCAGCGCCCGGCTGGAACGCTTCCTGGAACTCTCCGTGGAGGACAACTGGCGGGTGATGAACCTCACCACGCCGGCGCAGATCTTCCACGCGCTGCGCGGGCAGGTCCTCTCCCCGTTCCGCAAGCCCATGGTGGTGATGTCGCCGAAGAGCCTGCTCCGGAACCAGGCCGCGGTCTCCCCCATCGGGGAGCTCACCGGGGGCTCCTTCCACCCCGTCCTGCCCGACGAGGGCTTGACCGACCCGTCGGCGGTGAAGCGCGTGATCCTCTGCTCCGGCAAGGTCTTCTACGATCTCGTGGGGGAGCGCAACGCGCGCAAGCGGCTCGACGTGGCCATCGTGCGGGTGGAGCAGCTCTACCCGCTGCGGGTGGCCGAGTTGCAGGCGGCGCTCGCCCCGTACCCGGCCTCCGCCTCGGTGGTCTGGGTCCAGGAGGAGCCTCGAAACATGGGGGCCTGGCACTTCATCCGCGACGCGCTCGGCGAGGCGGTGCGCGGGTTCGACGCCCGGTCGTCCGTGGTGGCCCGCCCGCCCAGTCCGAGCCCGGCGTCCGGCTCGGCGACGCGCCACAAGCTCGTCCAGCAGGCACTCGTCGAAGAGGCGCTGGGTTGATCCGTCGAAACGGGGAGAAGGGGATTCCATGGCCGTCGAGCTGAAGGTCCCGTCGCTGGGCGAGAGCGTCACCCAGGCGCAGGTCGGGCAGTGGTTGAAGAAGGAGGGGGACGCCGTCCTCCGCGACGAGCCGGTCGTCGAGGTGGAGAGCGAGAAGGCCACCGTGGCCGTCCCCGCCCCGGCCTCGGGCGTGCTGCGCCGGGTGCTCCGGCAGACCGGTGAGATGGTCGCCGTGGGGCAGCCCCTGGGCGAGATCGAGGAGGGCGCGGTGGCCGCCGCGGCCCCGAAGGTCGAGACTCCGCCCCCCGCCGCGCCGAAGCCCGCTGCCCCGCCCGCGCCCCGCCCTGCGGCCGCCCCGGCGGGGGATGGGCCGCGCCTCACGCCGGCCGCGCGGAAGCTGCTCGCCGAGAAGGGGCTCGGCAAGGCCGACCTCCTCCGGCTGCTCGAGGCCGCGTCCGGCAAGGGCTCGGTCGCCCCCGCCGACTTCCCCCCTCCCGGTCCGCGCGAACGTCTGGTGCCCATGTCGCCGCTCCGGCGCACCGTCGCGCGCCGCCTCCTCGAGGCCCAGGAGAGCGCCGCCATCCTCACCACCTTCAACGAGGTGGACATGTCGCGGGTCATGGAGCTCCGCGACCGCCACGGCGCCGCCTTCCAGGAGAGGCACGGCGTGAAGCTGGGCTTCATGGGCTTCTTCGTGAAGGCCGCCGTGGAGGCGCTCGTCACCTTCCCCTCGGTGAACGCCGAGGTGCGCGGCGACGCGGTCCTCTTCAAGGACCACTACGACGTGGGGGTCGCCGTGGGAGGCGGCAAGGGGCTCGTGGTGCCGATCCTCCGCGACGCCGACCAGCTCTCGCTCGCGGAGATCGAGCTCGCCATCGTGGAGCTGGCCCGCCGGGCCCGCGAGAACAAGATCACGATGGAGGACCTGGCCGGGGGCACCTTCACCATCTCCAACGGCGGCATCTACGGTTCGATGCTCTCCACGCCCATCCTGAACACGCCCCAGAGCGGCATCCTGGGCCTGCACAAGATCCAGAAGCGCGCCGTGGTCGGTCCCGACGATGCCGTGGTGGCGCGCCCGA
This sequence comes from uncultured Anaeromyxobacter sp., assembly GCA_903855945.1. Classification (GTDB taxonomy): domain Bacteria; phylum Myxococcota; class Myxococcia; order Myxococcales; family Anaeromyxobacteraceae; genus CAIOAK01. Next base: position 5,748 of record CAIOAK010000179.1, on the reverse strand, counting down.
TGATGTTCCTCGCCCTCTCCTACGACCACCGGATCATCGACGGTCGGGAGGCGGTGGGCTTCCTCGTGAAGGTGAAGGAGCTCGTCGAGGACCCCAGCCGGCTCCTGCTCGGCGCCTGAGCGATGGACTCCGACACCTTCCGGAAGCTGGGGCACGAGCTCGTCGACTGGGTCGCCGACTACCGCGACCGGGTGGAGGGGCTTCCGGTGATGAGCCGGGTGCGCCCCGGCGAGATCCGGGCCCGGCTGCCGTCGGAGCCGCCGCTCCAGGGCGGTCGCCTCCCCGAGGCCATCGCCGCGCTCGACCCGGTGCTGCTGCCGGGCATCACCCACTGGACCCACCCGTCCTTCTTCGCCTACTTCCCCTCCAACACGAGTCGCGCCTCCATCCTCGCCGACCTGGTCTGCGCCGGGCTCGGCGTGCAGGGCATGAGCTGGCAGACCTCGCCGGCCGCCACCGAGCTGGAGGAGGTGGTGATCGACTGGCTCCGCCAGATGGTGGGGCTGCCCGACGCCTTCACGGGGGTCATCCACGACACGGCCTCCACCTCCACGCTCACGGCGCTGCTCTGCGCACGGGAGCGGACGGGCGGCTTCTGCCAGAACCGGGAGGGATTGCAGGGGGGCGAGCCGCCCCTCGTGGTCTACGCCTCCGACCAGGGGCACAGCTCCATCGAGAAGGACGTGCTGCTCGCCGGCTTCGGGAAGAGGCACCTGCGCATCGTGCCCACCGATCGGGCCCACGCGATGCGGGTGGACGCGCTCGGGGAGGCCGTCGAGGCCGACCTCGCGGCCGGGCTGCGCCCCTGCGCGGTGGTGGCCACGGTCGGGACCACCGGCACGACGGCGCTCGACCCGGTGGCCGCCATCGCCGGGATGGCGCGGCGCCACGCACTCTGGCTCCACGTGGACGCGGCGCTGGCGGGGACGGCGATGGTCGTCCCCGAGTACCGGTGGATGTGGCGGGGGATCGAGGAGGCCGACTCGATCGTGTTCAACCCGCACAAGTGGATGGGTCCGGGGTTCGATCTCTCGGCCTACTTCGTCCGCGACCCCCAGCACCTCGTGCGCGTGATGTCCACGAACCCCAGCTACCTGCGCACCGCCCAGGACGGCGAGGTGCGCAACCTGCGCGACTGGGGCATCCCGCTCGGGCGCCGCTTCCGCGCCCTCAAGCTCTGGTTCCACCTGCTCGACGAGGGGGTGGAGGGGATGCGCGCGCGGGTCCGGCGGGACGTGGAGAACGCGCGCTGGTTCGCCGACCGGGTGGACGGCACGGCCGGATGGGAGCGGCTCGCGCCGGTGCCGCTGCAGACGGTGACGTTCCGCCACGTCCCGGAGGGGTTTTCCGACGAGGCCGCGATCGCCGCCCACAATCTCGATATTTCACGGCGAGTGAATGAGGGCGGACGGGCCTACCTGACGCCCAGCCTCCTCAAGGGGCGGCAGACGCTCCGGGTCTCGATCGGCGCCGAGACCACCGAGCGACGTCACGTGGAGGCGCTCTGGCAAGAACTTCAGGAAGCAGCCCGGGCCGGAAGAGGGTAGTCGATGTCGCTCATCGTCGTGGACGTGGAGGCGGACGGCCCCATCCCGGGCAAGTACTCCATGGTGTGCCTGGGGGCGATCGTGGTCGAGCCGACCCTGTCCCGCACCTTCTACGGGAGGACCCGGCCCATCTCCTCCGAGTGGCTGCCCGAGGCGCTCGCCGTGAGCGGCTTCTCCCGGCCCGAGCACGAGGCCTTCGACGACCCCCGCGAGGTGATGGCCCGCTTCGAGGCCTGGGTGGTGGAGAACTCGAAGGGGAGGCCCGTCCTCTTCTCGGACAACCTGGCTTTCGACTGGCAGTACGTGAACTGGTACTTCCACTCCCTCCTGGGGCGGAACCCCTTCGGGTGGTCGGGGCGGCGCATCGGCGACCTCTACTGCGGCATGGTGAAGGACGGCTACGCCACCTGGAAGCACCTCCGGAAGACCGTCTCCGACCACGATCCGGTGAACGACGCCCGGGCCAACGCCGAGGCGCTGCTCGCCATGATCGGCATGGGGCTGAAGCTCCCGGCGCGGTAGCACCCCGCCGGGAACTCCCCGCCGTGACACACGGGTGACGATCGGCGGATAGCTTCCGGTCATGGCGCCTCCTCCCGACGCACCCCGGACGAAACCGCTCCTGCGAGGGGTCTCCCACGAGATCGCGGCCGGCGTGGCGATCGCGGGGCTCGTGGCCCTCGTCCTCCTCGCCCCCGGTCCCCGGGCCCGGATGGCGGGTGCCATCTACGGCGGGAGCCTCGTCGTCCTGTTCGGGGTGAGCGCCCTCTACCACCGGCCGACCTGGGGCCCGCGGGCGAGGCTCTGGATGCGGAGGCTCGACCACTCGGCCATCTTCGTCCTCATCGCCGGAACCTACACCCCGCTCTGCCTGCTGCTCGGGGACGAGCGCTCCCGCAAGCTGCTCGGCGTGGTCTGGGTGGGTGCGGGGCTCGGCATCCTGCGCGCGATGCTGTGGCCGAGGGCGCCGAGGGCCCTCTCCACGTCCCTCTACCTCCTGCTCGGCTGGGCGGCGGTGCCGCTCATGCCGGCCCTCATCCAGAAGCTGGGGATGGGCCCGTTCCTGCTGCTGGCGGCCGGTGGGCTGCTCTACACGGTGGGGGCGGTGATCTACGCGGCGCGCCGCCCCGATCCTTTCCCGCGCGTCTTCGGCTACCACGAGGTCTTCCACGCACTCGTCGTCGCCGCGGCCGGGCTCCACTTCGTGGTGGCGGCGGACGCGGTGCGGGCCCTCACGGGGTAGTGCGCGCCGTCAGCGGCGTCCGCGCGGCTCGGGCGGCCGCGCCGTGCGCGGGTCCTCGGGCCAGGCGTGTCGCGGGTAGCGGCGCATGAGCTCGCGCCGCAGCGCCGGGTAGTGGCGCTCCCAGAATCCGGCCAGATCGGTGGTCACCTGGACGGCGCGCTGGTTGGGGGCGAGCAGGTGGAGGACGAGCGGCACGCGCCCTCCGCCCACCGACGGCCCGCGCGCGGCGCCGAAGAAGTCCTGGAGCCGGCTCTCGACCCAGGGCGGGTCCTCCCCCCGGCCGTAGTTCACCCGGACGCTGCGCCCCGCCCCGATGGTGATCCGCTCGGGGGCCAGACGCTCGAGCAGCGCGCGCCGGTCGGGTGGGATGCGCGCCAGGAGCGCCGGCACGAGCCCGGCCAGGCGCAGGTCGGCGAAGCTGCGCCGTCCGGAGCAGGCCTCCCGCAGCGCCCCGGCCACGTCCTCCTCCGTCGGAGCCGAGAAGCTGCTCTCCGGCGCCGCCCTCGCCGCGAAGGCGATCCGGGCGAGCAGCCCATCGACCTCGCCCTCCTCGGCGAAGGTGCGCGCGCCCCGGGCCACCGCCATGTCGGCGAGAAGCGCTGCGGCTCGTTCCGGATCGGGGACCGGCTTGCGGGTCTCCTCGAGGATGAGGTCCCGGTAGCGCATCCGCTCGAACGCATCCACCCGCTCGGCCCCCTCGTTCCAGACGAGCTCCTCCTCCCACCGCAGCGCGTCCGGGAGGAGCTCCAGGATCATCTCCGGCGTCACCGCCGAGGCGATGCGGACGAGGACCTGGCCGCCGCGACCCTGGGCGGGGCCGGTTCCGGTGGGGCGCCTGTCCCTCCGCTCGTCGGCGTCCACGGCCACGACGAGCGGCGCCTCCCGGACCACGCTCCCATCGTCGAGGCGGGCCGAGCCGCCGGCCGCCAGGACCACCTCGGGGCTGCCCGGCGCGCGACGTCGAGCCACGCGATCCGGATAGGCCGCCAGGGTGGCGAGGAGGAGCGCCTCCTCGATCTGTTCGGGGCGTGGCCGTGGGCTGGCGGGGGTTCGTCCCAGGAGCTGGGACACCTGCCGACGGCTCCGCTCCACCGCCTGCACCGCCCCGGGGGAGAGCCCGAGCGCTCGCAGGCGGTCGGGATCGAAGCGGGAGGCGGACGCCTGCTCGAAGAGGTGCGCCAGCTCGAGCAGGTCGGAGGGGCCCGTGACGGGTCCGCCGCGGCGGCCGCCCGCCGTGCGCTCCCGGACGTCCCGCTCGGCGAGCAAGGCGGCCAGGACCGCTCCCTCGCGCCCCGCCCCGCGATCCCCGGCCTCCACCATCAGGCGGGCCAGGCGCGGGTGGAGGGGAAAGCGCAGGAGGCGTCGCCCGGTCGCGGTGATCTTTCCCGCTCCGTCGAGCGCGCCCAGATCCCGGAGCAGTTCGCGGGCCGCGGCGGCAGCGGCCTCGGGAGGCGCGTCGAGCCAGCGCAGGTCATCGACGCCCAGGGACGCCACAGCGAGCAGCGTCTCCGAGAGGTCCTCGCGCAGGATCTCCGGCAGGTCGAACTCGGGGCGCGTGTCGAGGTCGTGGCGCGTGAAGAGGCGCAGGCAGCGCCCCGGCGCCGTCCGTCCGGCCCGGCCGGCGCGCTGCGCGGCCGAGGCACGGGAGACCCGCCGGACCTCCAGGCGCGGGAGGCCCGACCAGGGCGAGTGGGAGGCGACCCGGGCCAGGCCGGAGTCGATGACCACCGTCACGCCCTCGATGGTGACCGAGCTCTCCGCCACGTTGGTGGAGAGGATCACCTTGCGACGGAGGCCGGGGCGCACGGCGCGGTCCTGCTCCTCCGGGGAGAGGTCGCCGTGGAGGGGCAGGACGTCGATGCCGAGCCGCGACGTGAGCGGCGCGCAGGCCCCCGCCGCGCGCCGGATCTCCGCCATGCCCGGCAGGAAGACGAGGACGTCCCCGGAGGGTGACTCGCCGAGGACACGGCGGACGGTGGAGGCCACCCGGTCCTCCAGCCGATCGTCGCGGGCCGCGTCGGCCGGAGAGAGGTGTTCCACCGCGACATCGAAGAGGCGCCCCTCGGAGCGGACCGATGGGGCGTCGAGGAAGCGGGCCGCCGGCGCGGCGTCGAGCGTGGCCGACATCACGGCCAGTTTCAGCTCGGGGCGCGTCGTTCGCTGGAGCCGCTGGAGCAGCGAGAGCGCCAGGTCGCCCTGGAGGTGCCGCTCGTGGAACTCGTCGAGGACCACGGCCCCCACGCCGGGCAGGCCCGGCGCGGCCACCAGGCGACGCGTGAGCAGCCCCTCCGTCACGTAGCGGATGCGGGTGCGGGGGCCGGCCACCTCCTCGAAGCGGACCTGCCAGCCCACCGTCTCGCCGGGCCGCTCGCCCATCTCCTCGGCCACCCGGCGCGCCGCCATCCGCGCCGCCAGCCGCCGCGGCTCGAGGACCAGCACCTCGCCGTCCCCCGCCAGTCCCGCCTCCAGGATCGCGCGGGGGACGCGGGTGGTCTTGCCGGCGCCCGGCGGCGCCTCGATCACCACCGACCCGGCCCGGCGAAGGGCCAGGACGATGTCGGGCAGGATGTCGTCTACCGGGAGTGGGAGCACGCGCCGGTTCTATCATCGGTCGGGGCGCCTTCGGCGGCGCGGCGTCGCAGCGAGGATCGCCTTCGGCGGCGCAGTCCGAGGTGCCGCCGGCGTGGAGGTCGCGCCTCTCCGAGCAGCACGTCCTCGGGTTCGGGTGTGCGCGGCCGTTCGGCGCCGGGGAACACCGGGACCCGAGCCTGCTCGCGTCCCGGCGCCCCTGCGGGCAGCTCGTCGCGTCGCGCCTCCCGCCGGCTGGCGGATGCGGGGCCGAAGGCGACTCGAGCGAGCCTGCTTCGAGGGGGGATCCGGGCGGAACGCGTCGCCGCCCGCCCTTCCGCCAGGCGGGACGGGGTGGCCCCGGCGCGGGGCGCATCTGCGCGGGCGCCG
>CAIOAK010000178.1 GCA_903855945.1 uncultured Anaeromyxobacter sp. | reverse complement strand
GTCACCTCCCGGCGCCCGGAGCCGGATACCTGCCAGCCCGCGCCCTATGCCTCTATCCGCGCCCCTCACCCCGTCCAGCCGTAGGGCACGCGCCCGGAAGTCGCTCCGGCGAGGGACGATCCGTTCCCCGTTTCGCTCTGCCCACGCCTTGAACTCGGCATAGAGGGGCGCCGTGAGCACCCAACCGTCCGGGTCCATCTCGCATCTGTCCTCGACGAAGCGCCGGATAGTGGACTCCTCCTCTCGATAGGCGAGCGCCGCGGCGTCGGCCTCGGGAGCGGAGCCAAGCCCCACCTCGAAGTAGCGAATGGCGCCCTTGACGGCCCAGGCGAGGATGCCGGGGTACTCGGCGCGGAGCCGGTCCCCAAGCCGGGTGTCCTTCTCCTCCTCCCGGATGGCGTTCTCGAAGGGGATGAGCCGGACGCGGCGCCAGAATCCATCGGAGTCGTCGCGCACCTCGGGGAGATGATTGGCGGCGATGGCGATCTTGAACGTCAGGGGCAGGGACACGGCGTCGTGATAGAGGCGCCGAGCGGTGAACTTCCTCTCCCCCGTCACGGTCTTGATGAGTCCATCTCGGAAGGCTCGGCCCGTCTCCGGCTCGACGGCGAGCACCAGGCGGGCGCCGGCCGCGGAGGAAAGCCCCTGTTCCTGATCCCGGCCACCCAGGAAGGCGCTGGCGGGGACGCGGGCGCAGTAGTCGTCGAGGATGCCTTCCAGGACGTCCAGCACCGTCGTCTTGCCGTTGCCACCGTTCCCGTGAAGGAGGAAGAAGGCGTGCTCACGGGTCGAGGCGGTGAAGGCGTAGCCGACGCATCGCTGGAAGAACGCGATCAGCTCCTCCCGGTCGAGGAACGCCCAGCGGAGGAACGCTTCCCAGGTCGGCGCCGTCGCGTCGGGGTGGTACGGCACCGGAGCGAGCTTCGACAGGAGTTGGGCTCGGTCGTGGGGTAGCAACTCCCCGGTGCGTAGGTTCACGGTCCCGTTCTCGACGTTGAGCAGCTCGGGGGGAAGGTCGAGGTCCTCGGCCCGGACGTGGACGCCGGCCAGGGATTCGGCCAGCCGGAGCAGGGCGCGGATCCGGGTGGCGTCCTCGCTCCTCATGGCGTGCCGGAGGAGCTCGCGCCACCGGGGCGGGTCGCTGTCGCGTAACAGGTCGGCCTCGGCGGTGAGGGATCGCACGGTCTCGTGTCCGAGCCGCTCGACGTGGCGTGACCGATCGGGTGCCCAGCGGGTGCCGTCCCAGACGTGCCAGCCGATCCCCTCGACGTAGCGCACCTCGTAGCCGAAATGCAGGACGAAGCGCTCCGCGTTGCCCAGGTCGGTCAGGGGCCGCGCCTCCCCGGCTCGGAGTTCCGGGGCTGACGAGCGGCGCCGCGGCCTTTTCTTGCTGGCCTGCCCGCCGCTCTTCACGATCTCCATGATCGCGTTCAAGTCCTGAGGACCAACCACGTCGAGGAGGGCCTTCCGCCGGCCGCTCCCGGAGGTGTTCACCACGGCATCAACGGC
>CAIOAK010000177.1 GCA_903855945.1 uncultured Anaeromyxobacter sp. | reverse complement strand
GCCCTTCTTGAACTTCTCGCCCGGGTGCTTGATGCGCTCGGTCCAGGAGATGTCCGAGACGTGCACGAGGCCGTCGATGCCCTCCTCGACGCCGACGAAGATGCCGAAGTCGGTGACGTTGCGGACCTCGCCCCGGATGACTGAGCCGATGGGGTACTTGTCCTCGAGGAGCGTCCAGGGATTGGGCTCGATCTGCTTCATGCCCAGGCTGATGCGCTTCGCCTTCGGGTCGATGTCGAGCACCACGGCCTCGACCACCTCGGCGGCGTTCAGGAGCTTCGAGGGGTGCTTCACGCGCTTCGTCCAGCTCATCTCGGAGACGTGGACGAGACCCTCGACGCCCTGCTCGAGCTCGATGAAGGCGCCGTAGTCGGTGAGGCTGACCACCTTGCCCTTCACGCGGGTGCCGACCGGGTACTTCTCGTCGGCGCGGTGCCACGGGTCCTCCTGGATCTGCTTCAGGCCCAGGCTGACGCGCTCGCTGGCGGGATCGAACTTGAGGACGACGACGCGAACCTCCTGGCCGACCTCGAACATCTCGCTCGGGTGGCCGATGCGCCCCCAGCTCATGTCGGTCACGTGGAGGAGGCCGTCGATGCCGCCCAGGTCGATGAAGGCGCCGTAGTCGGTGAGGTTCTTCACCACACCCTTGAGGACGGCCCCTTCCTTCAGGTTCTTCAGGGTCTCCTTCTTCAGTTCCTCGCGCTCCTTCTCGAGCAGCACGCGGCGGCTGAGGACGATGTTCCCCCGCTTCTTGTTGAACTTGATGACCTTGAACTTGAACTTCTCGCCGATGAGCTTGTCGAGGTTGCGCACCGGGCGGATGTCGACCTGGGAGCCGGGGAGGAACGCCTTCACGCCGATGTCGACGGAGAGTCCACCCTTCACGCGCCCGACGATCATGCCCTCGACGAGCTCGTCGCGCTCGCACGCGGCGGAGATCTCGTCCCAGATGCGCATCTTGTCGGCCTTCTCCTTGGAGAGGACGACCATGCCGGTGTCGTTCTCGCGCGACTCGACGAGAACCTCCACCTTGTCACCGATCTTGACCTGCGGCTCTCCGCCGGGGACCGAGATGAACTCGCCCAGCGGGACCTGACCCTCGGACTTGTAGCCGATGTCGACGACCACGTAATCCTTGGCGATCTGGATCACGGTACCGCTGACGACGCGCCCCTCCTCGACCTGGCCGGTTCGCAGTTCGCTCTCGGCGAACATCGCGGCGAAGTCCTCGGAGTCCTGCTCGGGCGTACGGATAGTCTGGTTCTCCATTCGGTCGGGACCTGATCCTGTGGGCTTGGGCCGGCGGGGGTCCTTCGGACCTCGGTCGCCGTCGAAAGCTGCATCGCCCCTGTTGTCGTCCTGCGCCTCTTCCCCGGGGATTGAGGGAGTCGGCGGCTCGCCGGGGACCTCCCCAGCGACGAAGGCGAAGGAAGCTACACGGGCGGGATCACTGCGTCAAGCGCGCCCGCCGGCCATGGCGCCGAGCCGGGCGGCCACGCCCTCGATGACCCAGTCGGGCGTGGAGGCACCGGCGGACACACCCACCACGTCGCACCCCTCGAACCACTCCGGGCGGAGCTCCTCCTCGGTCTCGACGTGCCACGTGCGGGGCTGGATCTCCGCGCAGATCTGGGCCAGGTGGCAGGTGTTGGCGCTGTTCTTCCCACCCACCACCACCACCGCGTCCACGTCGGCCGCGAGCTGCCGCGCGTCCGTCTGCCGCTCGTCGGTGTCGGCGCAGATGGTGTTCACGGCACGAACCTCCTTGTGCCGGAGCGCCAGCGCTCCCACCACCCGCTCGAAGTCGGCGCCGATGCAGGTGGTCTGTGCGATGACGGCCACCTTCTTCGCGTCGATGGTGGGGATCTCGGCGCCCGGTTTCACCACCGTGCAGGGCCCCTCCCCGTAGCTCACGACTCCTCGCACCTCGGCATGGTTCGGATCGCCGACGATGACGATGTGGTAGCCCTGCGCCGAGAGGCGCTGCGCCATGGCCTGCGGGTACTTCACGTAGGGGCAGGTTCCGTCCACCACCTCGAGCCCGCGCGCCCTCGCCGCGTCGAGCTCGGGCTTCACGGCTCCGTGGGTCCGGACGACGACGGTGGTCCCGTCCGCCACCTCCGCCACCCGCTCCACCGTGCCCACCCCCATCTCCCGCGTGCGGGAGACGAACTGCGGGTTGTGGATGATGGGACCGAGCGTCACCACCGGAGCCTGCCGCTCCCGGGCGACGTCCATGAGCTGGTCGACGGTGCGCCGCACCCCCCAGCAGAATCCGGCTGTCTTCGCTACCTTGACCTGCATCAAGCCTCCTCGGCGCGTATATAACGGCCAGGGCAACCGGGTAAAGCCTCAGCCGCGGCGAGCCAGGCGCGACTCCACCTCGGCCGCGAGCCGCTCCACCACCTCGTCGAGCGAGAGCGCGCCCGTGTCGAGGATGACCGCATCGGTGGCCGCCCGGAGCGGCGCCACGTCCCGCGAACTGTCGTCCCGGTCGCGCTTGCGCTGGTCGGCGAGCACCGCCTCGAAGGGTTGCGGATCCCCCTTCGTCTGCAGCTCGAGGAACCGGCGCCGGGCGCGCACCTCGTCGGAGGCCGTGAGGAAGAACTTGGCGTCGGCATCCGGGAACACCACCGTCCCGATGTCGCGCCCCTCGAGCACCGCGCCGCGGTTGCCGGGTGCGGTCGCGAGCCGGCGCTGCAGCTCGAGCAGCCCAGCCCGGACCACCGGGCGGGCCGAGACCGCGCTCGCGCCGAGCGACATCGGAGGGGTCCGGATGGCCTGCGACACGTCCTCGTCCCCGAGCCTCACCCGCTGCCCGGCACCCTCGGCGCCCGGCGGCGGCGGCTCGAAACCGATCTGGAGCGCCGGCAGGAGCGCCCCGAGACGCACGTCGTCGTCGAAGGCGATGCCGCCGCGCTGGGCGGCGAGCGCCACCGTCCGGTAGATGGCGCCGGTGTCGACCATGGCGAAGCCGAGGCGCGCCGCCAGCCGCCGGCAGGTGGTGCTCTTTCCCGCACCGGCCGGGCCGTCCACCCCGACGATGAACGGCCTCGGGGAATTCACCGTCCGAGAACCTTGCGCAGGGCCGCGAGAACCTTCTCGTTCTCCCGGCGCGTACCGACGGTGATGCGCTGCGCGGTGGGGAATCCGTAGCCCACCACCGGCCGGACCACCACCGCCTCCCGGAGCAGTGCGTCGAACAGCTTCATGCCGGGTTGCCCCGGGAAATCCGCGAGGAGGAAGTTGGCCTGGGACGGCACCACGGTCGCCCCGAGTTCCCGGAGCCCCTTCTCCAGAAAGGGCCGTTCCGCGTGGACCAGCTCGCGGGAGAGGACCACGTGCTCCTCGTCGTCGAGCGCCGCGGCGCCCGCCGCCTGCGCCACCAGGTTCACGTTGAACGGGGCGCGCACCCGGTCGAGGTAGGCCACCAGCTCCGGCCGGGCGAAGGCGTATCCCAGGCGCAGTCCGGCGAGCCCGTAGATCTTGGAGAAGGTGCGCAGCACCACGAGATTCGGGAAGCGCTTGCGCAGCTCGAGCGAATCCTGGAAGCCGGGAACGTCCACGAACTCGATGTAGGCTTCGTCGAGGACGACGAGGGTGTCCCTGGGGACCGCACCCAGGAAATGGACCAGCTCGTGCTCCAGGAACCAGGTGCCGGTGGGGTTGTCCGGGTTGGCGAGGAAGATGACCTTGGTCCGCGGCGAGAGCCGGGCGTGGATGGCGTCGAGGTCGTAGTGGAAGCGATCCTTGAGGGGCGCCTCGACCAGCGTGCGCCCGTGGGCGTGGGCCGCGAGCTTGTAGGCGACGAAGCTCTGCGCGCTGGTGAGGACCTCCTCGCCCTCCAGGACGAAGGTGCGGACGAGGAGCTCGATGAGCTCGTTCGACCCGTTCGAGACCAGGATCTCCCCCGGGGGGATGCCGAAGTGCCCGGAGAGGGCCGCCTTGAGCGCCCAGGCGCTTCCGTCCGGGTAGAGGTGGACGCTCCGGCAGGCGTCCTGCGCGGCGCGCAGGGCGAGCGGCGAGGGGCCGAGCGCGTTCTCGTTGGAGGCGAGCTTGGCGACGTCGCTGACGCCGTACTCCCGCTCCACCTCCTCGATGGGCTTCCCGGGGATGTACGGCTGCAGCGATGCGACGTGCGGGGGAACGAGCGGCGCCATCGCCTCACTCCTCGGTGGTGAACACGCCCATGGCCCGGAACTTCTGGTAGCGCTGGCGGACCAGCTGCTCCGGGGTGAGCTGCCGCAGGTCGGCGAGCTGGCGACGGATGGCTCCCCCCAGGTTCTCCGCGGTGAGGTGCGGGTCGCGGTGGGCTCCTCCGGGCGACTCCTTCACCACCTCGTCCACGATGCCGAAGCCGGCCAGGTCGCGGGCCGTCAATTTCAGATTTTCCGCCGACTTCTGGGCCTTCGAGGCATCGCGGTAGAGGATCGAGCTGCAGCTCTCCGGGGAGATGACGGAGTAGGTGGAGTACTCGAGCATCATGATCTTGTTGGTCACGCCGAGCGCCAGCGCGCCGCCGGATCCCCCCTCCCCGATGACGATGGAGATGGAGGGAACGCCCAGCGAGGACATCACCTCGAGGTTCACGGCGATGGCCTCGGCCTGCCCGCGCTCCTCGGCACCGATCCCCGGATAGGCGCCGGGGGTGTCGATGAAGGTGATGAGCGGCCGGCGGAACCGGTCGGCCATGTCGTACAGGCGGCGCGCCTTCCGGTACCCCTCGGGACGGGGCATCCCGAAGTTGCGCAGCATGTTCTCCTTGGTGCCGCGCCCCTTCTGCTCTCCCACGATCACCACCGGCTCGCCCTCGAACCGGGCCAGGCCGGCCACGATGGCGTGATCGGCGGAGAAGCGCCGGTCGCCCTCCAGCTCCATCCAGTCGGTGAAGAGCGCCTGGATGTAGTCGAGGGTGTAGGGGCGCTGGGGATGACGCGCCAGCTGGACGACCTGCCAGCGGGAGAGGTCGCGGAAGATCTCGACCTGGAGCTTCTTCGCCTTGCGCTCCAGCTTGACGATCTCGTCGCTGAAATCGACGCCGGCTCCCCCGGAAAGCTGCTTCAACTCCTCGATCTTCGACTCGAGGGTTGCGAGGGGCTTCTCGAACTCCGTGGTGTACGGGACGCGGGTGGCCACGGGGCTGGCTTATATCACGGGACCGACGCGGATCACGGCGCAGTGCGCAACGCATCGACGAGTGCCGGGAGCGCCGACGGCGGGGCGAGCCACTCCACGTCCTGCTCCCGGCGCAGCCAGATCACCTGCCGCCGCGCGTAGCGCCGGTGGAGCGTCGCGAGTCGCACCGCCAGCTCCTCCATTCCGATCTCGCCCGCCGCACAGGCATCGGCGTCTGCGTAGCCGATGGGCAGGCGCGGGAGCGGAGCGCCGAGCCGGGAGCGGAGCGCGCGCGCCTCCTCCAGGATCCCACCGCACGCGATGGCCTTCGCCCGTTCCCCGATCCGACGGTGGAGTTCGTCCCGGGGGACGTCGAGCGCGAGGAGCCGGTAGCGGTAGCGACGCGGGGCGAATCGGTGTGCCTCGAAGAGCTCGGTCTGGGTGCGCCCCCCGGCGGCGATCTCGAGCGCCCGCACGATGCGGACGAGGTCGTTCTCCCGGATGCGCGCCGCGGCTCCGGGATCCACCTCGGCGAGCCTGCGGTGCAGTGCGCCGCGCCCGTGGAGGGCCGCCTCCTCCTCGAGGCGGGTGCGGAGGGCCGGGTCGCGCCCCGGTGCCTCCACCACCCCGTGGAGGAGCGCCCGGACGTAGAGACCCGTCCCGCCCACCACGAGCGGCACGTGCCCCCGCTCCCGGATCTCCCGGATGGCCTGGTCTGCGAGGGAGGTCCAGCGGGCGGCATCCATCCCGTCACCGGGATCGGCGATGTCGAGCAGGTGGTGGGGCACGGCGGCCCGCTCCTCCGGCGTCGGCTTGGCGGTCCCCACGTCGAGGCCGCGGTAGACCTGCTGCGAGTCGGCGTTCACGATCTCCGCGCCGGCCCGGATGGCCGCCTCGATCGCGACCCGGGTCTTTCCGGAAGCCGTGGGACCGGCGAGGACGGCGACGAACGTCGGGGCGGGGGTCACGCGCCGGCCGCGGGGCGCAGCCGCCCGGCGAGGTCGGCGAGCACCACCGGCGTCTCCTCCCGGGTGGCCATGTCCTTCAGCTTCGCCTGGCCGCTCGCCGCCTCGGCCGCGCCCAGAACGATCGCGAAGCGCGCTCCGACACGCTCCGCCTGCTTGAACTGGCGCGCCAGCTTCCCGCCGCGCGCATCGAGGTCGCAGGCGATGCCGGCGCGGCGCAGCGCTGCGGCTCGTCGGAGCACCTCGCGCCGCCCCACGTCGTCCGCCGAGATGAGGAAGACCTCGGGACGGTTCTCCGCCACCGGCCGCCCGGCCGCCTCGAGGATGAGGGCCAGCCGCTCCTCCCCCATGCCGAATCCGATGCCGGGCGTCGGCGGGCCTCCCAGGGTCTCCACGAGCCCGTCGTAGCGTCCGCCCCCGACCACGGCCGACTGGGAGCCGAGCGCGTCGCTCGTGAACTCGTAGGCGGTGCGGACGTAGTAGTCGAGGCCGCGCACGAGGCGCGGGTTCACGCGGTACGGCACGCCCAGATCCTCGAGCCCCTGCCTCACGGCGTCGAAGTGGGTGCGGCAGCCGTCGCAGAGCCGCTCGAGCAGGCCCGGGGCCTCGGCCAGCACCGGCTGGCAGGTGGGAACCTTGCAGTCGAGGACCCGCAGCGGATTCCGCTCGGTCCGCTCCCGGCAGTCGCTGCAGAGCGCGCCGCCGTGGGCGCGCAGCCATGCCCGCAGCTCCTCCAGGTAGGCGGGCCGGCAGGCCGCATCCCCCACGCTGTTCACCTGGAGTGAAGCGGTCACCGAGAGCCTCCGGAAGAGCTCCGCCACCATGGCGATCTGCTCGACGTCGATGGCCGGCTCGGCGATCCCGAAGGCCTCCACGCCCAGCTGGTGGAACTGCCGGTAACGCCCCTTCTGCGGCCGCTCCCGCCGGAACATGGGGCCCACGTAGAACCACTTCTGCGGCCCCTCGACGTAGGCCCCGTGCTCGATGAAGGCGCGAACGGTTCCCGCCGTTCCCTCGGGGCGGAGCGCCAGCTTCTCCTCCCCCTTGTCCTCGAAGACGTACATCTCCTTGTTGACGATGTCGGTCGCCTCGCCCACGCCACGGGCGTAGAGGGCGTAGGGCTCGACCACCGGCGTGCGCACCTCCCGGTAGCCGTGAAGCGCGAAGACGTCGCGCGCGACCCGCTCGATCTCCTGCCACCGCCCCACCTGGGCGGGCAGGATGTCGTTCATCCCCTTGACGCCGTTGATCTTCACGCGGCGTTTCTAGACCACGCTCCGGGCGCGGTCAAACCGCGCGACCGCCGATGGCCTCGCCCACGCGGACGCGCGCGCCCGGCGTGAGGGACGCCCCGAGCGCCGCCCGGCCCGGCTCGAAGACCAGGATGACCGTGGAGCCCATCTCGAAGGCGCCGAGCTCGTCCCCTTTCCGCACCGGAAGGGGATCCGCGTAGTCGCGGGACTGGGCCCGGGCCCCGGGGAGGTTCGTCACCGGAACCGCCGGATCGAAGGTGGCCCGAACCCGCCCCACCACGGTCGCCCCGACCGCCACGATCGCCACCAGCCCGAGCGGGGAGTCGAGGAGCGTCACGAGCCGCTCGTTGACGGTGAAGAGGCCCGGCACGTTGCGCACCGAGGCGGGGTTCACCGGCCAGAGACGGCCCGGCACGTAGCGCCATCCCAGGACGCGCCCGGGGAGCGGGAAGTGGATGCGATGGTAGTCGCGGGGGGAGAGGTAGAGGGTGGCGTAGGCGCCGCCGGCGAGCCGGGCACCCACCCCCTCGTCCCCCACGAGGGCGGAGACCGAGTAGTCGATCCCCTTCGCCTGCACGAGCCGCCCCTGCCGGGCGAGACCGGTCTCCGACACGACCGCATCGACCGGCGAGACCACGACCTCGTCCCCGGGGGCCACCGGCCTGAGTCCGGGCCGGAGCGGCCGGGCGAAGAACTCGCCGAAGGTGCGAAATCCCTCGAGCTCACCGCACTCGGAAAGGTCGATCCGGTAGCGGCGGGCGAACGCGCCCATGACTCCGCGACCCACCGGACCCGGAAGGGGCAGCCGCGTGGCCGCTCCCACGGCGCGGGAGAGGGCGTTCTTCGGGACCAGCCGCAGGGCGGCGATGAAGGCTCTGTCGCTCACGGGCAGCAGTCTATCCGACCGCCCGGGCGCGTGCCCTGGAGTCGTGCTAGAGCCTGGGACATGGAAGAGATCCGCGCCCCCCGGGGCTCCGCCCTCTCCTGCCGCGGCTGGGTCCAGGAGGCCGCGCTGCGGATGCTCATGAACAACCTGGACCCGGAGGTGGCCGAGCGCCCGGCCGACCTGGTCGTGTACGGCGGCACCGGGAAGGCGGCCCGCGATCCGGAGAGCTACCGGCGGATCGTGGCGGCCCTTCGGGACCTGCGGGACGACGAGACCTTGCTCGTCCAGAGCGGGAAGCCGGTGGGCGTCGTGGACACGCACCCGGACGCGCCCCGCGTCCTCATCGCCAACTCCAACCTGGTGGGGCGCTGGGCCACCTGGGAGCACTTCCACGAGCTGGAGCGACGCGGCCTCATGATGTACGGCCAGATGACCGCGGGCTCCTGGATCTACATCGGGACCCAGGGGATCCTCCAGGGCACCTACGAGACCTTCGCCCAGGCCGGGCGGACCCACTTCGGAACGGACGATCTCTCGGGCCGGCTCGTCCTCTCCGGAGGGCTCGGCGGCATGGGGGGCGCGCAGCCGCTGGCGGCCACGATGCTCGGCGCCGCCTTCCTGGGCGTGGACGTCGATCCCGCGCGCCTCTCGAAGCGGATCGCCGGCGGGTACCTCGACGAGGGAGCGACGTCGCTCGACGACGCGCTCCGGAAGCTCGACGAGGCCCGGCGGCAGCGCCGGCCGCTCTCGGTGGGGCTCGTCGGAAACGCAGCCGAGGTCTACCCGGAGCTCGTCCGCCGGGGCGTCGCGCCCGACCTCGTCACCGACCAGACCTCGGCCCACGATCCCTTGAACGGGTACGTGCCGGTCGGTCTCTCGATCGAGGAGGTGGCCCGGCTTCGCATCTCCGATCCCGCCCAGGTGATCCGCCGCTCGAAGGAGTCGATGGCACTCCAAGTGGAGGCGATGCTCGCGCTGCGCGGGCTCGGAAGCCACGTCTTCGACTACGGCAACAACCTGCGCGCCGGGGCGCTCGACGCCGGTGTCGCGAACGCCTTCGACTACCCGGGCTTCGTCCCCGCCTACATCCGTCCCCTCTTCTGCGAGGGGCAGGGGCCGTTCCGCTGGGTGGCGCTCTCCGGCGACCCGGCCGACATCGCCGCCACCGACGCGGCCGTGGCCCGCCTCTTCCCGGAGAAGCGCGGGCTCCTGCGCTGGCTCGACCTCGCCGCACGGAAGGTGAAGTTCCAGGGGCTCCCGGCGCGGATCTGCTGGCTCGGCTACGGCGAGCGGGAGCGGGCCGGCCTCGCCTTCAACGAGCTCGTGCGGGACGGAAAGGTACGGGCGCCCATCGTCATCGGACGCGACCACCTCGACTGCGGCTCGGTCGCCTCCCCGAACCGGGAGACCGAGGCCATGCGCGACGGCTCGGACGCGGTGGCCGACTGGCCCATCCTGAACGCGCTCCTCAACGCGGTGAACGGCGCATCCTGGGTGAGCTTCCACCACGGCGGCGGCGTGGGGATCGGGTACTCGCTGCACGCCGGGCAGGTGATCGTCGCCGACGGGACCGAGGGCGCCGCGCGACGCCTGGCCCGCGTCCTGCGCGGCGACCCGGCCATGGGCGTGCTGCGCCATGCGGACGCCGGCTACCCGGAAGCGCTGGACGTGGCCCGGGAACGGGGCGTGCGAATCCCCCCAGGAGACCGGAGCCAACCCTGATGCTTCCGCCCGCCACCCTGATCGTCCGCCGGGCCACCCTCGCGACCTGCGACGGCGCCGTGAACGACGCGGCGCTCCGGTCGGGGCAGGCGGTCGCGGTCGTGGGCGGGCGGGTCGCCTGGATCGGCCCCGACGAAGGGGTCGCGTCGGCCGTGGAGGTCGCGGGCGCCCGGGAGATCGACGCCGCCGGCCGTCTCGTCACGCCCGGGCTCGTCGATTGCCACACCCACCTCCTCTTCGGCGACGACGGCGCGCGCGCCGCGGAGTTCGCGGCGCTCGCCGGGGGACGAAGCTACGAGGAGATCTCCCGCACGGGCGGCGGCATCCGCGCGACGATGCGGGCCACCCGGGCGGCCTCCGACGCCGAGTTGCTCCGCTCGGCCCGCGTCCGGGCGCGCCGGCTGCTCTCCTGGGGGGTCACCACGCTCGAGGTGAAGAGCGGCTACGGGGAGTCGGCCGAGGAGGAACTGCGCCTGCTTCGAACGGTTCGGGAACTCGCCCGCTCCGTCTCGGGTGAGCAGGACGTGATCGCCACCGCCCTGCCCCTCCACGCGGTCCCCACCGGCCGCTCCCGGGAGGAATGGCTCCGGGAGGTGGTGGAGGTCCTCCTGCCGCGCGTCGCCGCGGAACGGCTCGCCACCGGTTGCGACGCCTTCGTGGCCACGACCGCCTTCTCGCTCGAGGAGGCACGGCGCGTGCTGCTCGCGGCACGGGCGCTCGGTCTCCACGTGCGACTGCACGCCGATCAACTCGCCGCCGATGGCGCAGCCCGGCTGGCCGCCGAGATCGGAGCCGCCTCGGCCGACCACCTGGAACACGTGGACGACGCGGGCATCGCGGAGATGGCCCGCGCCGGCGTGGTGGCCGGCCTCCTCCCCACCTCCACGCTGCTCCTGCGCGGAAGCTCGTTCGCGCCGGGGAGGCGGCTCGCCGACGCCGGGGTCCCGCTCGCCCTCGCGAGCAACCTGAACCCCGGGTCGTCCATGAGCGAGAACCTTGGCCTCGCGCTCTCGCTCGCGGTCCTCCAGTGCCGCGTCACCCCCGGGGAGGCGCTCTGGGCGCTCACCCGGGGCGGCGCGCGCGCGCTCCGCCTGCCGGAGGCGGGACGACTCTTCGCCGGAGGGCCCGCCGATCTGGTGGTCTGGGGAGCCCGGACCCCCGAGCACCTCGCCTGGCACGCGGGCGCGAACCACGTCCGCTGCGTCCTGAAGGGCGGGCGCGTGGTGCACGAGGCGGACGAGCCGGCGGCCTGCGACTGCGTGGGCTGACGCGGAACCCTGCGCGGAGCCTTCCGGCCCGCTAGACTCCGGACCGGGATGTGCCGCCTCTTCGGACAGCTCTCCGACGCTCGCCGCTCGGCCTCGCGACCGCTCTGCAGCGCCGAGAACGCGCTCCGGACCCAGTCGCACCTGCACCCCCATGGATGGGGGATCGCCTGGTACGGCTCCGGGGGGCCGCGCGTTCGCCGCGGCGTCATGGCCGCTCACGCCGACGACGATTTCGTCCGGGCCGGGCGCGGCGCCCGTTCCCGGGTGGTCGTGGCCCACGTGCGGGACGCCAGCATCGGGCGGGTGGCGCTCGAGAACACCCATCCCTTCGTCGAGGGGAACTGGGTCTTCGCCCACAACGGAACGGTGGCCCGCTACAAGCGCTCCCGCTCGGTCCGGGAGGCGCTCCTCGCCGCCATCTCCCCGCGCCGTCGAGCGAACCTCTCCGGCGAGACCGACAGCGAACGCTGCTTCCAGCTCTTCCTCTCCCGCCTCGACCTCCGCCTGGGCCCGGGCCGGGCCTCGCTCACCGATGTCCGGCTCGCGCTCGCCGAGACGGTCTCCCTCGTGAAGGCCATCGCCGATCGGGGGGAGCTGCGCTCCACCTTGAACTTCCTGGTCTCCGACGGGCGGATGCTCTGCGCCTGCCGCCACGGCAAGCCACTCCAGATCTCCCTCCCCTCGCGCGGACGGCCCCTCGTCGCCATCGCCAGCGAGCCGATCGGCAGCTCCGGGTGGCAACCGGTGCCCGAGGACGGCTTCGTCGGCGTGGACCGCGCCCTGCGCGTGGAGATGGAACCGCTCCGCGACGAGGTCAGACGGGGCGCCGCGGCTCGAGCAGCCGCGCCAGCGCGGCATGTCGCGCGCCGATCCCGGTGACGACGAGACGACGCGACCGCGGGTGAACCGGATCGTGCGCGAGCTGGATCTCCAGCCGCTCGGCCGGGAGCGCCCCCGGGAAGCGGTCGGCCCACTCCACCACGCTCGCCCCCACCCGACCGACGAGATCCGGAAAGCCGGTCGCCTGGAGCTCGTCCTCGTCCCCGATCCGGTAGAGGTCGGCGTGGTTCACGGGGATCCGGCCGCGGTAGGTGGCGACGATGGCGAAGGTGGGACTCGCGATCTCGTCGTCGGGCACCCCGGCTCCCCGGCAGATCCCGCGGGCGAGCTGCGTCTTCCCCGCTCCGAGATCGCCCGACAGCGCGAGCACGTCCCCGGAGAGGAGGCGCGCCCCGATCCGCTCGCCCAGCCGGCGGGTCTCGGAGGGGGAGCGGCTGGTGCGCTCCACGCGTACCCGTTCCCGATCGATCAGCGTCCCCATTCCACCCAGACCGCCCCGATGGCCTCGGCCAGATCGGAAGCGAGCATTCCGCGCTCCCCGAAACGTCGCGCCGCGATGTCACCGGCGCGCCCGTGCACCCAGGCAGCCGCCCGGGCCGCCTCCCGCGGCCGAAGCCCACCGGCGAGCATCGCGCCGAGCAGCCCCGCGAGGACGTCCCCGGTCCCGCCGGTGGCCATCCCGGGATTTCCGGTGGGGATGATGGCGGCCGGCCCGTCGGGAGCGGCCACCACGGTGCGAGCCCCCTTCAGGAGCACCACCACGCCCCATTCCTGCGCCTTGCGCCGGGCGATGGCGACCCGGTCGGCCTGGATCTCCTCGACGCTTCCGCCGATGAGCCGTGCCATCTCGCCCGGGTGGGGCGTCAGCACGATGGGTGCATCCTGGCCGATCGCCGCGACGAGCCCCGGATGGTCGGCCAGCGCGTTCACGGCGTCGGCGTCGAGCACGGTCGGCAGCGGGTGCCGCTCGAGGAGCCCACGGATGGCGGGTGCCGTCTCCGGCCCGCGCGGGATGCCGGGGCCGATGACGAGCGCGTCCGCCCCCGCCGCTGCCGCCTGGAGGGCCTGCACGTCGGACCGTGTGATGGCTCCATTCCCCGGCAGCGTGATGCTCATGGCTTCGGGACGCCCGGACAGCGCAGGTCCGATCACCTCGGCGCGTGCGGCCAGCGTGACGAGACCGGCCCCTCCGCGCAGGGCTCCGCACAGGGCGAGATGGGCCGCCCCCGTCTTCCCGGGCATGCCGGCCACGACGAGCAGCCGCCCCGCGTTCCCCTTGTGGGCCTCCCGATCCCGCCGGAGGACGAGCGAACGGGCGGTCGCCTCGTCGAGCAGCTCGGCCGAGGCCGGGACGCGGTCGGCCGCCGACGGCGGGATGCCGATGTCCACCACGGTGATGACCCCGGCCAGGTCCGCACCCGGTTGCAGCTCGAGCCCGATCTTGGAATAGGCGAGGGTCACCGTGGCGTCGGCGCGTACGGCCAGGCCGACGGTGTGCCCGGTGTCGGTGGAGAGGCCGGAGGGCAGGTCCACGGCCAGCACCCGTGCCCCCTGCTCCCGGAGTCGTGCGATGGCCTCGATACCCGCCGCGAAGTTCCCCTCCGCGGGGCGGTCGAGGCCGGTGCCGAAGATCGCGTCGATGACGAGGTCGCCCCTCCGGACCGGAAACTGCTCGAGCGCGCCGAGCCCCGAGATCGGCACACCGGCCTCCTCGGCCGCCTTCCGCATGGCCATCGACTCGGGGCTGCCCTGGTCGGGCCTGCCGAGCCCCACCGCCAGCACCCCGCGCCCCGCCTTCTGGAGAAGGCGCGCCGCGACGAATCCGTCGCCGCCGTTGTTTCCGGCTCCGCAGACGACGACCACGCGCCCGTCCTGGCCGGCCAGCTCGAGGGCCTCCTCGGCCACCGCCCGCCCCGCCCGCTCCATCAGGGTGGCCGCGGGGATCCCCATCTCCTCGATGGCAATCCGCTCGATGGCCCGCATCTCCTCCGCATTCACCAGTCTCATTCCCGTCCTCCTTCGAGCACCACCACCGCAGCCGCGATCCCGCCGTCATGGGTGAGGGACAGGTGGACGCGATCGACGCCTCTCTCCCGCGCCACGCGGTCGGCCACCCCGGAAAGCCGGAGGGTCGGAGCCCCCTCGCCCCGCTCCACCTCCACGTCGGTCCACCGGATCCCGGCCGGAGCGCCGAGTGCCTTGGACGTCGCCTCCTTGGCCGCGAAGCGCGCCGCGTAGGCGTTCTCCCGATCGGCCCGCCCATCGCAGAAGCGACGTTCACTGTCAGTGAAACAGCGAGCCAGGAACCGCTCCGCCGTCCCGGCCCGGGCCTCCTCCCCGAGGAGGCGCCGGATCCGCGCCACCTCCACCACGTCGATGCCCAGGCCCCGGATCATGGCCCGCCCCGCTCCAGGAGCTCCTTCATCTCGCGCACCGCACGTTCCAGCCCCACGAACACCGCGCGGGCCACGATGGAGTGGCCGATGTTCAGCTCCTCGATCTCGGGGATCTCCACCACCGGACCGACGTTCTGGTAGTGGAGGCCGTGCCCGGCAGCGACCTGGAGCCCCAGCCTCGTCCCGGCCCGGGCCGCCTCGGCCACGCGGGCGAGCTCGCGAACCTGCTCGCCGCCGGGTCGGGCCTCGCAGTAACGACCGGTGTGGATCTCGATGACCTGTGCGCCGACGTCGCGGGAGGCCTCCACCTGGGACCGATCGGGGTCGATGAAGAGGGAGACCAGGATCCCCTCGTCCCGGAGCGCCCGGACGGCGCGGACGATCTCCTCGCGACCCCGGACCACGTCGAGGCCGCCCTCGGTGGTGAGCTCCGCACGCCGCTCCGGCACGAGCGTCACCTCGTCGGGGCGAACCGCGCGCGCGATCTCCACCATCCCCGGGGTGGCCGCCATCTCGAGATTCAGCCGCGTGGAGACCGTTCGCCGCATCGCCTCCAGGTCCCGGTCCTGGATGTGCCGGCGATCCTCCCGGAGGTGGACCGTGATCTGATCGGCGCCGGCGAGCTCGGCGAGCGTCGCCGCCGCCACCGGATCGGGATAGCTGGCCCCCCGGGCCTGGCGAAGGGTGGCCACGTGATCGACGTTGACGCCGAGCCGCGGTCCAGCCATGTCAGGCGAGCTCCCGAGAGAGGGCCTCGGCGATCCGGTCGGCGTGCGCGCGGATGGAGGCGTCGTCCGGCCCCTCCACGAGCACGCGGGCCTTGTTCTCGGTGCCGGAGAAGCGAACCAGCACCCGTCCCGAGGAACCCAGCGCCCGCTCCACGTCGTCGATGGCGGCTCGGACGAGGGCCAGCGTCTCGATCGGGCGCTTCTCCCGCACCGTCACGTTGCGCTGCACCTGCGGGGAAGGGGTGAAGCAGCTGGCGAGCTGCGAGACGCGCAATCCCGACCGCTTCATCACGGCGAGCAGGTTGAGCGCCGCGCACACGCCGTCACCGGTGGTGGCGTGGTCCAGGAATACGAGGTGGCCCGACTGCTCTCCGCCGAAGTTGTAGCCCCGGCGGCGCATCTCCTCGACGACGTAGCGATCTCCCACACCCGTGCGGACCACCGCTCCACCCACCTCCGCCACGGCGCGCTCCAGTCCGACGTTGCTCATCACGGTGGCGACCAGCGTCTCCTTCCGGAGCGTTCCCCGCTGGATCATGTCGCGGGCCACGATGGCCATGATCGCGTCCCCGTCCACCACCCGCCCCTGCTCGTCGGCGACGATGACCCGGTCGGCGTCGCCGTCGAGGGCGATCCCCAGGTCGGCTCAGACCTCCCGGACGCGGGCGGCCATGTGCGCCGGGTGGAGGGCGCCGCAGTCGTCGTTGATGTTCCGGCCGTCCGGATCCACGGAGAGCGGGATCACCCGGGCACCCAGCTCCTCGAATACCGCCGGAGCGGTGTGGTAGGCGGCCCCGTTGGCGCAATCCACCACGATGGTCATCCCGTCGAGCGTCAGCTCCTTCGGGAATATCGACTTCAGGAAGACCACGTAGCGCCCGATGGCGTCGTCGATCCGCTTCGCCTTCCCGATGAGCTCGGCGGTGGGGCGGAGCCCATGGAAGTCGGGCGAGGTCGCCTGGTTCCCGAGCACGAGCCGCTCGATCTCCAGCTCCTCCTCGTCGGGAAGCTTGAAGCCGGTCCGGTCGAAGAACTTGATGCCGTTGTCCTGATAAGGGTTGTGGCTCGCGCTGATGACCACCCCGGCGTCGGCCCTCATCGACTCGGTGATGAAGGCGATCCCCGGCGTCGGCAGCGGGCCGCAGAGCAGGACGTCGACCCCCATGGAGCAGATGCCGGCCGCGATGGCCGTCTCGAGCATGTACCCGGAGAGTCGCGTGTCCTTGCCGATGACGATCCGGTGCCGGTGGTTGCCGGAGCGGACCTTCCAGGCAAGCGCGCGGCCGAGCTGGAGCGCCATCTCGGCGGTGATGGGGTGGACGTTGGCCACGCCCCGAACCCCGTCGGTCCCGAAGAGCTTCCGCTCCTCACCCGCCCCGTTACCCAAGCCCTGTGAGGCCGCCATGTTCTCTCCTCCCGGTGACAGTCTAGGCGTTCGTCGGGGAAGCGCCAGCATCCCGTAACGCGAGCGCCACCCGGACCGCCTGGACCGCGGCGGCCACGTCGTGGACCCGGACGAAGGTGGCTCCGGCCAGGACCGCGGCCGTCACCGCCGCCAGCGTCCCGGGGAGCCGGTCGGCCGGCGGAGCCCCTGTGATCACGCCGATGAAGCTCTTCCGGGAGGGTCCGACGTAGAGCGGCCGACCGAGCGACAGGAACTCCGCGAGGCGTGCCAGCACCTCGGTGGTCTGCTCGGGGGTCTTCGCGAATCCGAGGCCGGGGTCGATGGCGATCCGGTCCTCCCGGACCCCCGCTGCGATCGCACGGCCGATCGCCATCGCCAGCTCGGCGCGGACCTCCCCCACGAGGTCGCGGTATCCGGTCCGTTCCCGCATGTCCCGGGGCGAGCCCCGCATGTGCATGAGGACCACCGGTGCGCCCGAATCGGCCACCGCCCGCGCGGTCTCCGGGTCGGCGAGGGCACGGACGTCGTTCACCATGGCCGCTCCGGCGTTGACGGCAGCCCGGACCACCGAAGCGCGGGAGGTGTCCACCGAGACGGGGACGGGAAGGCCGGCGGCTGCCAGCCTCTCGAGCACCGGCACGACCCGACGCAGTTCCTCCGCCTCCGGCACCTCCGGGGCGCCCGGACGGGTCGATTCGCCCCCGACGTCGATCAGATCCGCACCCTCCGCGGCCAGACGGAAGGCCTGCTCCACGGCGGCGCCCGGGTCGATCCATCGCCCCCCGTCCGAGAAGGAGTCGGGGGTGACGTTCAAGATGCCCACCACGTAGGCACCGGAGGAGGCGAACTGCCGCCCCCCGATCTGGATCGGCTCCCGCGCCAGGGGTGCTCCGGATCAGGCCTTGCCTGGCTCGGCCTTCCCGAGGCCAGCCAGCCCGCCCAGGATGCCGCCCTTCGCCTTCTCCTTCTCACCGGTGGTGGCGGCGGGAGGCTGCGGACCCTTGGGCGGCGGCGGACGGTTGATGGATCCCCCGGCGAGCAGCACGTCGACGTCGGCGAGGTCGAGCGTCTCGTGCTCGAGCAGCGCCTCGGCGATCTTGTCGAGCGCCTCGCGCCGCTCCAGCAGGATCTTCTTCGCTCGCTCGTACTGCTCGGTGACGATGCGCCGGACCTCGGAGTCGATCTCGCGTGCGGTCTGCTCCGAGTAGGTCTGCGTGGAGGCCATGTCGCGGCCGAGGAATACCTCCCCCTCCTTCTTCCCGAAGGCCAGCGGCCCCATCCGCTCGCTCATGCCCCACTCGCAGACCATGGAGCGGGCCATGTTGGTGGCCTGCTCGATGTCGTTCCCGGCCCCGGTGGTCTTCTGACCGAAGGTGATCTCCTCGGCCACGCGGCCGCCCATGAGGATGGCCACCTGGTTGTGGGCGAACTCCTGGTCGATGTTGAGCCGGTCCTCCTCGGGGAGCTGCTGGGTGAGACCCAGGGCCCGGCCGCGGGGGATGATGGTCACCTTGTGGAGCGGGTCGGCGTTGGGCAGCGCCTTCGCGACGAGCGCGTGGCCGGCCTCGTGCACCGCGGTGGTGCGCTTCTCCTTGTCGCTGATGATCATGGAGCGACGCTCCGTGCCCATGAGGACCTTGTCCTTCGCGTACTCGAAGTCACGCCCCTCCACCTTCTCCTTGTTCAGGCGCGCCGCGTAGAGCGCGGCCTCGTTCACCAGGTTCTCCAGATCGGCGCCCGAGAAGCCCGGTGTGCCGCGGGCGACCTTGGTGAGGTCCACGGTCCCGTCGAGCGGGACCTTGCGGGTGTGCACCTTGAGGATGCCGAGCCGGCCCCCGAGGTCGGGGCGCGGGACGATGATCCGCCGGTCGAACCGGCCCGGGCGCAAGAGCGCCGGGTCGAGGACGTCGGGGCGGTTGGTGGCGGCGATGAGGATCACGCCCTCGTTGGACTCGAAGCCGTCCATCTCGACGAGCAACTGGTTGAGGGTCTGCTCCCGCTCGTCGTGGCCGCCGCCCAGCCCGGCGCCGCGGTGGCGACCCACCGCATCGATCTCGTCGATGAAGATGATGCAGGGGGCGTTCTTCTTCCCCTGCTCGAACAGGTCGCGGACGCGGCTCGCGCCGACGCCCACGAACATCTCGACGAAGTCGGAGCCGGAGATGGAGAAGAAGGGCGCTCCGGCCTCGCCTGCGACGGCGCGGGCGAGCAGGGTCTTCCCGGTGCCGGGGGGGCCCATGAGGAGGACGCCCTTCGGGATGCGCCCGCCGAGCCGGGTGAACTTCTTCGGGTCCTTCAGGAAGGAGATGATCTCCTCGAGCTCGTCCTTCGACTCGTCGATGCCCGCCACGTCGGCGAAGGTGACCTTGTTGTGGTGCTCGGTCATGAGCTTGGCCTTCGACTTGCCGAAGCTCATGGCCTTGCCGCCGCCCGCCTGGAGCTGGCGCATGAAGAAGAAGAAGAGGAGGAAGAGGAAGACGAGCGGCAGGTACTGGACGAGAACCGTGACCCAGAAGGAGTTCTGGTCGGGCTTCTCGTAGAGGACCTTCACCCCCTTCTTCTGGAGGCGGTCGAATACCGACCCGGTGGCGTCGAGGGGGCCCACGGTGTGGAAGTCGCTGCCGTCCCGCAGGTGGCCGTAGTAGTTCGTGTCCTTCACCGTGACGTCGCGGACGTCACCCGTCTCCACCTTGGAGACGAAGTCGGAGAAGGCGAACTCCTTCTGCTCGCGGTTGTGCTGGGCGAAGAACTGGTAGAACGCCACGAACATCAGGATCAGGACGACCCACAGCAGGATGGTCTTGTAGGACTGGCGCAATTTCCGAAACCTCTTCCCGGGGATCTCCCCGAATCTCTCGCTCCGGCCAATATAACAGCCGGGGACACCCTTGCAGTCCGGGAACGTGGATCTTGCCGCGGAAAATCCCCCGGACGGCCGGGAATCGCTAACCCGGGATGAGGCGGATCTCCACGCCGGGCGACTCCGACCGGGCCTCCAGGTCCGGCATCCAGAGCACCCATCCCCGGTCGTCGGCGAGGACCCGGAGTCCATCCCGGACCTCCCGCGGGACCTTCCGGTCGATGAGCCAGGCCTTCAACTTCTTCGAGCCACGCCCCCCCTCCGGGCGGAATCGGTCGCCGGGACGCCGGGTCCGCCACCACAGGGGCCAGGCGACCCCCACCGCCGCACCGACCTCGAGCCGGCCGCCGGGGACGAGGTGGCCCCCGGGCCGGTCGATCCGGACCGGGCTCGACGCGGTCGCCCGCCCCGCGTCGGGTACCGCGCGCACCGAGAGCGCTCCGTAGCGGACGACCGCCTCGTGGTCGAGCGGCAGCGCCACCCGGACCGGGCTTCGCCGGGCGAGCAGCGCCAGTACGGCCTCGACGTGGCGTGCCTCCAGGCCGCTGCGGCGGCCGGTGGCCGTCCGCCAGAGGTGTCGAACCGCGCGGCGCCGGACCGCCACGGGGGCCGCGAGGAGATCGGCCACCCGGGCGCTCCCGTCGGCTGCGAGCCGACCTCCTCCCGCGGCGAGCGCGCGCTCGTCGTCGCGGAGCAGGTCGGCGGTGCGGGCGATGGAGCGGACGCCCTGTGGCGCGAGGGCGCGGAGCACGGGCACGAGCTCCGACCGGACCCGGTTGCGAAGGAAGCGCGGGGTGGCGTTGCTGGGGTCCTCGACGTGGCGGAGCCCGCTCGACGCCACGAACGCCTCGACCTCGGCACGCGTGCGGTCGAGGAGGGGGCGGATGATCGCTCCGCGCCGAGGGGGGATCCCTGCGAGCCCTCGGGCGCCGGCGCCGCGAAGCAGCCGGAGCAGCACCGTCTCGGCCTGGTCGTCCTGCGTGTGGCCGGTGGCGATCCGGGTCGCTCCGACGCGGATCGCCTCGCGCCGGAGCGCCGCATACCTGGCCACCCGGGCCCTGGACTGGACGTTGCCCGGCGCCACCTCGACCCGTTCCACCCGGAAAGGCACCCGGAGGAGTTCGCAGGTCCGGGCGCAGGCTTCGCCATCCAGCTGACTCCCCTTGCGAAGTCCGTGATCCACGTGGAGCGCGAACAGGGGCCCGACCTCCCCCGCACCCCGGAGCTCCGCCAGGGAAGACAGGAGCGCCGTGGAGTCCACGCCCCCCGAGAGGGCGACGAGGACCGAGTCGCCGCCCCCGAGGAGGGCTCTCCGCCGGCAGGTGGCCAGCACGTCGCGAGAAAACCTCGTCACGCGACCTCCTCACGCCCCGGGACGACACGAAACCTGCATACAGTGTGTTCCTTGACCTTACGAGTAGGTGCGACGTATGAACGCGTGTGAGGCGACATCCTACCTCAGGGAGCGATCGATGGCCGGTACCGACAAGCGAAAGCAGTCGCTCTACTTCCCCGAGGACATGCTGAACGAGATCCAGCTGGAGGCCAATCGCCAGGATCGCTCCCTCTCCTGGATCGTCCAGCAGGCGTGGAAGATCGCCCGCGGGGAGATCCTGAGGTTCCCGTCGATGAACGACGTGCTCTCCGGGGCCGCCCGGGAGGACGAGCGGGAAGTCCGGGAAAGCCAGGAGCGCGGTACGTAGCTTTTTTGACTCCCGGTCCCGGCGGGGCGATACCGGCTGATATGCCCACCCCACCGTCCGACCGGCCCGAGGCCGGCTCCTCCCGCGATATCGCCCCGGGCGCCGATCCGCGCTGGGTGGAACCGGGGGACGATGCGGACGGCCCCGTCCCTCCCGCGCAGGAGCGCCCCCCGTCCCCGCGCGGTGGTTCGCGGCGCGTGGTGCAGGCCGTCGCGCTCACCGGCGTGGTCATCGTGGCCCTGGCCGCGGTCCTCCTCTACCGGACCCACCACCGGCGCGAGGTCCTGGCCCAGGGGATGAGCAAGGCGCGGGAGCTGATGCGCACCGACACCTGGGCCGGATACCGGGCCGCATCCCAGGTGCTCGAGCCGCTCGTGACGATCGACGAGCTGGAGGCCGGGTCGCTCCGGGCCCAGGCGCTCGCCATGCTGGCCGCCGACTACCGCGACGAGGTCGCCGGTGCGGATGCCGAGCGGCTGCTCGACGCGCCGGAGCGCGCCGCCGAGATCCCTCCGGCTGCGAGCCTGGCCCGTGCCGCGCTGGCCATGGGGCGGCGGCAGGCCGGGGGCGCCGCGACCTCGTCCGGCCGGCCGGGCACCGGCGCCATGGGGCGCGTGATCCAGGGACGGGTCGCGCTGCTCGCCGGAAACCCCGCCGGCGCCGCGGCGATCGCCGCCGAGGCCTTGGCCGCCGACGCCACCCTCCCCGCTGCCCTGGCCCTGCAGGGGGACGCGCTCCGTCGCACGGGCCACCCGGATGGCGCACTCCAGGCCTACCGAGCGGCCCTCCAGGCCTCCCCGTCCCACCCGCGCAGCGCGTACGGGATGGCCAAGCTCGCGCTCTCGGGCGCGGCCCGGCCGGAGGAGGCCTACCCGGCGCTGGAGCGGATCCTCGCCGAGCCCACCGCGACGCCTCTCGCGGAGCGGGGGCGTGCCGCCCTCCACCTCGCCGCCCTCCAGGGCAGGGCCGGGGAGCGGGGCGCCGCCCTGCGCACCATCGACGCCTGCGGCGTCACGGGAGCCGACCGGGCCTGGCTCGGCCGGGCGGCGTCTGTCGAGGAATTGACGCGCGGCCCCTACCGCGTCGTGGACGGGGCACCCGCATCCCTCCTCTCCGCGAGCGACGACGACCCGTACGTGCCACCTCCCCCCGCTCCCCCTCCCGAACCGAAGAAGGTGGAGAAGAAGGCGCTGCCCAAGAAGGCTCCCGCCAAGGGAAAGCCCGCCCAGAAGGGCAAGGGCTCGAAGACTCCGGCGAAGCCCTCGAGCAAGAAGCCGGTGAAGACCGCTTCCCGGTAGCGCCCTCCCGAGCGATCGGTGCCCGCGGGCCGAGCACGTCGCTGCGCGTCCGGCGGGCATCCGTTCCACCCGATGCCCGGAAAATCGCCTGCCTCGGTGCTCGGACTCCCGGCACGCGGCCTGCACTCCTTTCGGGCACCCACCCTCCCCGGAGGAATTCCGCGTGAATCCGATCAACTCGGGCGACACCGCCTTCGTCCTCATCTGCGCCGGCCTCGTCATGTTCATGACCCCGGGCCTCGCCTTCTTCTACGGCGGCCTCGTCCGCGCCAAGAACGTCGTCCACACCATGATCCTCTCCATCGTCTGCATGGCGGTGGTGGGCGTGCTCTGGGCCCTCCTCGGCTACAGCCTCTCCTTCTCGCCCGGCACGTTCGACTTCTTCCTGGGCGGCGCCCACTGGTTCGGCATGCGCGGGGTGGGCGCGGAGGTCCAGAAGGACCTCGCCCCGACCATCCCCCACGTGGCGTTCATGCTCTTCCAGGGGATGTTCGCGGTCATCACCCCGGCCCTCATCTCCGGAGCGCTCGTGGAACGCATCCGGGTGAAGGCGTTCGTGCTCTTCGTCGTCCTCTGGAGCCTCATCGTCTACACGCCGGTGGCCCACTGGGTCTGGGCGCCGGGGGGCTGGCTGCGCGCCCGCGGGGTGCTCGACTTCGCCGGCGGCACCGTGGTCCACATCAACGCGGCGTCGGCGGCGATCGTCGGCGCGCTCCTGCTCGGCAAGCGGCGCGGCCTGCGCTCCCCCACGGTGCTGCCCCACAACGTCCCCTTCGTGATCCTGGGGGCGGGCATGCTCTGGTTCGGCTGGCTCGGATTCAACGGGGGGTCGGCCCTCGCCGCCAACGGCCTCGCAGCGTACGCCTTCGCCAACACCTTCTTCGCTCCGGCCGCGGCGGCCGCCGCGTGGGGACTGGCCGAGCTCTTCTTCTTCCACGGCAAGATGTCCGGCGTCGGCCTCGCGTCGGGCGCGGTGGCGGGGCTCGTCGCCATCACGCCCGCCTGCGGGTTCGTCACCCCGGGTGCGTCGCTCGTCATCGGGGCGCTCGCCGGCCTCGCCTCGCTCCTCGCGGTCCGCTACCGCCCTCGCCTCGGGATCGACGATTCCCTCGACGTCTTCGCGGTCCACGGGGTCGCCGCCACCCTCGGCGCCCTCCTCACCGGCGTCTTCGCCACGAAGCTCGTGAACCCCGACGGCGCCGACGCCAGCCTCTCCCTGCTCGGATGGCAGGCGGTGGGGGTTGCCGTCACGATGGTCTGGTCCGGAAGTCTCTCCTTCGTCCTCTACAAGCTGGTCGGATTCGTCTTCCCGCTCCGCGCCGACGAGCAGGACGAGTGGACCGGGATGGACGCGTCGGAGAGCGGCGAGCGCGGCTACATCCACACCGAGTTCGATTCCTCCTCGGGCGGCCCGGCCCACGCCGGATAGCGCCCTCCTCGCGTCACCCGCTGCGCGCCTCCGGGGCAGGACCTGCCCGGCCGGCGCGCAGTTTCGCTTCCAGCCCCTGGATCCCTCGACGATTTCCGGCCTCGGCGCCTCGGCACGGGGAGTGCAATACCCCGGAACATCCGGTTCGCCTTCCGCGAACTACACGACAGGGAGACCACCGATGAAGAAGATCGTCCGAGTCCTCGCCGCCTGTGCCATCGCGCTCTTCGCGCAGGGTGCCTGGGCCACTCCGTCCACCCTGTTCTGGACGCCGGCGACGACCTACGTCCAGCCGTACCTGATCCCGCACATCACGTACGACACGTACTTCAACGACAAGGCCAACTACCCGATGGATCTCGGCCTCACCATGGGCATCCTGCCCTGGGAGAAGATCCAGGCCGAGGTGGGGATCGACGCCTTCCTCCCGTACTGGGGCGCTCAGAACGCGGCCTTCCTCTCCCCGGCCGGCGCACTCCAGTTCAACGCCAAGGTCGGCCTCACCGAGGGAGCCTTCGGTGAGTGGTTCCCGGGCATCTCGCTCGGCATCTACGGCGTCGGCACCAACCAGGCCACGCAGTTCGACATCCTGCACGCCGAGATCGGGAAGGGCTTCTTCTTCGGCACCCTCACCGTCGGTGGATACTACGGAGCGGGCGGTTCCGACCTGATCTGGAGCGACTGGTCCAACCCGGACGCGCCCGTCACCCTGGGCCGCGCCGGCTTCATCGGTTCCTACATCTCGCCGGACATCGAGCTCGGCCTGAAGGGTCTGAACAAGATCAACTTCTTCGCCGACATCCAGACGGGCAACAACGCCTACAGCGCCGCCGCCGCGGGCATCGGCATCTACTTCACCCCCTCCATCGACATCCTCACCGGGCCGGTCTTCTTCCTCAACAAGTACTCGCAGCCCGGCTTCTCCAACATGATGTGGTCGGTCCAGCTCGACATCGACATCGACTTCGGTCAGGCGCCCAAGGCGCCCGCACCGGCCGAGCCGGCCAAGTCCTGACGCGCGGGGGCGCGAGGAGAAGCGGTCTCGGGGCGGCGGGCTCCGAGGCCGCTTCTCGCTTTCATAGCTGGATGTTCTGCAGGACCGTGTCGAAGACCGCGATCTCGACCCGCTCCCGCTCGGCGTCCGACAGCCCCTGGAAGGCGAAGGAGACGCGCACCACCGAGGGCTGGACCACGACGCCCACCACCCGGGCGAGCCCCGCCACCGATTCCACCCCCGGAAGGCGGAGCTTCACCTTCACCTCCTCGTCGGTGGGCGGCGCCTTCGCGAGAAGCGCGGAGAAGCCTCCCGCGGAGATCTCCTGGGTGACGGCCCGCGCCCGGTCCACGCTCCACTCCAGGTCGGCCTGCAGCGCGCGCGCGACGCGGAGCACCTGCCGCGGCACCTCCCCCGACCGGAGCGAGGCCGTCTGGGCGCCCAGCAATGCGCGGGCGAGCTCGTCCCGCATGGCCCGGTAGGCCGTCAACGAGTCACCGGAGAGCTTTCCGCCCCTCGCCAGCTCGTGCTGCGTCCGGAAGCGCGCCACCCAGTCCTTCAGGCTCATTCCGTCCTCCGGGTCTTCCCGATCCCGATCCCCAGGATGGCACGGGCCTCCGCGGGCGTGGCGAGCGACCGCCCGGATGCCTGGACCCGCGCCACGGCGGCCGCGACGAGCTCCTCGTTTCCCTTCGCCAGGACCCCCTTCGCGACGTGGAGGTTGTCCTCGAGCCCCACGCGGACGTGGCCGCCCATCTTCAACGAGAGCTCGGCCATCGGCATCTCGAATCGGCCGATCCCCGCCACCGTCCAGTGGGCCGGCTCGGGCATCCCCTCCACGAGGAAGCGAAGGTTCCGCTCCGTTCCGGACATCCCTCCGGGCACGCCGAGCACGAACTGGAGGTGGTAGGGCTCGGCCAGGTGCCCCTTCTCGCGCAGCCATCGCAGCGTCTCGAGCATCCCGGCGTCGTAGATCTCGCACTCCGCCACGAGCCCCTTCTCCCGGATCCGCCCCGCGATGCGGACGATGTCGGGGCGGGAGTTCACGAAGACCTGGTCACCGAAGTTGAGCGTCCCGAGATTCAGGGTGGCCATCTCGGCCCCGGCCACCAGCGACCCGAGCCTCTCGTCCACCGACATGCCGACCGCACCCCCGGTGGAACACTGGATCACCACGTCGGAGCCCGCCGAACGGATCCGATCGACGATCTCCCGGAAGTGCTCGGCGCTCTGGGATGGACGGCCATCGGGGTGGCGCGCGTGGAGGTGGACCACCGACGCTCCCGCCCGCCAGGCCGCGACCGAGGCCCGTGCGATCTCCTCGGGTGTGTACGGGATGGCCGGGCTCTGCTCCCGGGTCACCTCGGCGCCCACGACCGCGCAGGTGACGATGGCTCTGTCCCCCATTCTCGTCCTCCCCCTACCCGCGCACGCGCCGCTGCCTCTCCCGCTGGACCACGCAGGTTCCGGTGGCCCGGCACACCACGACCGACTCGGCCAGCAGGTCGGCCGCGCTGTCGTTCAGGTCGCGGCGAGGGACGATCACCTTGCGGGCCTCGAAGCGCATCGCCCGCGAGGTGCTCCCCACCCGCGTGATCTCGCCGGTGGCCTCCACGTAATCCCCCGCACGGACCGGCGCGAGGAACTCGACGGAGTCGTAGGCCCGGAAGAGCCCCTCGTCCCCGTCGTGCCGGACGAGAAGTTCGGTGGCCACGTCGCCGAAGAGCTGCAGCAGGCGCGCCCCGTCCACCAGATCGCCGCCGTAGTGGGCATCGGCCTGGGACATCCGCACCCGGATGAGAACTCCATCAGCCATCGCTCGCCTCCCGGGGGCTCTTGCCCTCGCGCTCCAGCACGCGCCCCACGATGTAGTTGGCCACGTCGGACGGCCGGGTTCCCGGACCGAACCCTGCGTCGTACCCGAGCTCCAGCGCGAGCCGGTGGTCGATGCGCGGACCGCCCAGCACCGCCACGATCCGATCGCGGATGCCGAGCTTCTCGAGCTCGAGAAGGAAGGCCCGGGCATTCTCCTTGTGGACGTCCCGCTGGGTCACCACCTGCGAGACGAGAACGGCGTCGGCCGACGCGTCCCGGCAGGCCCGGGCCAGCGCCCCGTTCTCCACCTGCGAACCCAGGTTCCGCGCGTCGAGGGCCGGATAGCGCTCCAGGCCGTAGTCCCCGGCGAAGCCCTTCATGTTCATGATGGCGTCGATGCCCACCGCATGGGCGTCGGTGCCGGTGCAGGCGCCCAGGACCACGATGCGCCGCCCGAGCGAACGGGACGCGAGCGCGTTCAGCTCGTCGAAGCCCCGCTTGCGCACCTTCACCTCGGGCACCTCGATGGCGGCGACGTCCACCGCCGCGTCGGTGCGCCCGTAGAGGACGAAGAAGGTGTAGCCCTCGGCGGCCGCCTCCATCGAGGCCACGAGCACGCCGGAGAGCCCCATCTTCTGGGCGATCCGGGTGGCCGCCTCGCGCGCCCTCTCCCCGGGAGTCACCGGCAGCACGAAGGAGAGCTGCACCACGCCGTCGTCCCTCCGGTCGCCGTAGGGCCGGACCAGCTCCGGCGTGCGCTCCGGCGTCACGGCCGCCCCTCCAGCAGGTCGAGGAAGGGATTGAAGTAGCCGGGCGCCCGCTCCACCACCCCACCGAGACCTTTCCCGCCATCCTCCCGGCGCGACACGTCCCCGAACCGCCCCTTGCCGATGGCGGCGAAGAGCCCCTCCTGCGCCACCTCCTCGAGGAGGCCGAGCGCCCGGCCGAGCGTCTCCGCGGCGCGACGCTCGACGAGGCCGCCCGGACGGAACTGGAGCTCCCCGCCCATGGAGCGCCAGGCGCGGGACACGTAGCTCGAGGCCTGGAGTGCCACGAAGCGGTCCATGAGCAAGGGGTTGTGCATCGCCTCGGTCATCATGCCGAGGAGCTGGATCGACTGCCCGGTCACCTGCCCCACCACGTCGGCCATCACGTCGTAGGCGTGGCTGAAGAAGATGTCCCCGGTCTTGTGCTTCGTGGGGGGCATGTACTTCACGGGGGCCTCCGGGAAGAGCGTCCGGACGAGCAGCGCCTGGGCCATCTCCCGGGCGATGGTGTCCTCCCGGGACGGATCGATCTCGAAGCTGTGCCCGAGCCCGATGAGCCGGTCGGGGAGCCCGGCCCGATGGGCGAAGGACTCGTTCACGAACTGGCTCGCGATGACGGTGTGGGCCGCCTCGTCGGCGTCGGCGGTGGTGATGTAGTTGTCCTCGCCGGTGTTGATGATCACGTCGGCGAAGGCGGTGATGCGCCGGGAGAAGTGCTGGTCGCAGAGGGTCCGCTTCATGTTGATGTCGCGGAAGAGGATCCCGTACATCGCGTCGTTCAGGAGCATGTCGAGCCGCTCCCAGGAGGCGGCGTAGGCGATCTCGCCCATGCAGAGCCCCGACGCGTAGTTCGTGAGCATGACGTAGCGCCCCAGCTTGCGCGACTGGTCGTCGAGCGCCTCCCGCATGATCCGGAAGTTCTCCTGGGTCGCGTAGGTTCCGCCGTAGCCCTCGGTGGTGGCGCCGTGCGGCACGTAGTCGAGGAGCGACTGGGCGGTGCTCCGGATCACGGCGATCACGTCGGCCCCCGCCTGCGCCGCGGCCCGGGCCTGCTCCACGTCGTCGTGGATGTTGCCGGTGGCGACGATGAGGTAGCGGTGGGGCCGAGGGCCCATGCCGAGCTCGATCCGGAGCGCATCCCTCCGCTCGATGCGGCGGCGCAGATCCTCCGCGGAGGCCCGGACCTCGGCCCGGACCTCGTCGCGCAGCCGGGCCGCCTCCCCCTCCGGGAGCGGCGCCGGGTCGCGCGGGAGGGCGGTGATGCGCTCGACCACCTGCAAGGGATCGCTCGCACCCTGACGAAGCGCCCATCCGTACCACCAGGCCGCACCCATCCCCAGGAGCCCGCGCTCCTGGAGCGCGTCCACCATGAGGTTCACCAGCGGGATCCCGCGCGGTCCCGCGTCGTGGAACCCGAGCTGCCGGAGGACGGTGCGCTCGATCGAGACCGTGGTGTGCCGATCGACGAAGGACATCACCTCGCCGGTCACCCGGTGCGCCAGCTCGCGGCACCGGGCCGCGACGTCCGGGGCGACGTGCAGGTCCGGCACCTCGCGCCCGTCGGGAAGTCGCATATCGGAGTCCTACGCCGACCCCGGGGCCTCGGCAACTCCGCGATCCAGCTCGACCCCCGGATCTCCGGCGCGAACCCGGACGAGTTCCCCTCGCCGGGAGGATCCCGCCGGGAAGTTCACCACGGCCCGCTGGCTCGCGGTGCCCCGGGCGCGGGCGCCCTCGACCCGCTCGACCACCACCTCCAGCACCCGTCCGGAGAGTGCGCCGAGGAAGGATGCCCAGCGCAGCCTGGAGAGCTCCCGGATCTCGGCTGCGCGTCGCGCGGCATCCCCGGGGCGCGGAACGTCCTTCATCGCCCAGGCCCGCGTCCCCGGGCGCGGCGAGAAGGAGAACGCGTGGAAGTAGGCGATCGGCAGCGACGCGAGGAGCGACATCGTGGCGCGGTGGTCCGCCTCGGTCTCCCCCGGAAATCCGGCCATGATGTCCACGCCGATGGCGGCAGCGGGGCGCGCCCGGGAGAGCGCCTCCACGACCCGGGAGAAGGCCCCGGCGGAGCAGGAGCGCCCCATGGCGGCGAGGATCCGGTCGGAACCGCTCTGGAGCGGGAGGTGGAAGTGATCGCACAGGATCCCGCCCGCCTCCTCCGAGAGCAGGTCGAGCGGCAGTTCGCTGGGCTCCACCGACGAGAGCCGGATCCGCCGCACCGTCCGGGCCGCCGCAGCCGCCCGGAGCAGGCCGGCCAGGCTGGACGCCGGCCGGAGATCGCGCCCCCACGCTCCCAGGTGGACTCCGGAGAGCACCACCTCGGGGGACCCGCCTCCGAGGGTCGCCAGGCGCGAGAGGCAGGCGTCGAGCGGGAGCGATCGGGAGGCGCCCCGGGCGAGCGGGACGGCGCAGTAGGCGCAGGCATCGTCGCAGCCGTCCTGGACCTTGAGTACCGGCCGGGCCGGCCCTGCACCGGGCTCGGGAGCGGCGTCCCACGGGGGCGCTGCGCGCCGGGCCGCCGAGAGCGCGGCCTCCGACGCAGCTCCCCCCCGAAGCCCTGAGAGCAGCCCCGGAAGCGCAGGGTGGTCCCGCGGCTCCACCACCGCGGCGACCCCGGGCAAGGAGGCGAGCAGGGACCCCTCTTGCGCGGCGTGGCACCCGGCCACCACGATCCGTGCGCCGGGGTGGTCGCGGGCGGCCCGGCGAACCGCCTGCCGGGAGGAGGCTGCCGCGTCGGCGGTGACCGAGCAGGTGGAGACGACCACCCAGTCGGCCCGTTCCCCGACGGCCGCGGGGAGGAATCCGGGAGGGAGCCCGCCGGCGACCGAACCGGCGTCGGCCCGCCCGACCCGGCAGCCCAGCGTCACGAGGGCCACCTTATCCGGCCGCGATCCGTCCACCGCCCACCACCTCGTCCCCGTCGTAGAAGACCGCCGACTGGCCCGGCGCGACCCCGCGCACCGGGTTTCGAAGTCGCACCTCGACCCGTCCGCCCGGAAGGGCCTGCAGGAGCCCGGGCTCCCCCGCATGCCGGTGGCGAACCTTCACTAGTAGTGAATATCGGTCCCCGGGCGCCTCCGCAGTCCAGCGCACCTCCTCCACTCCGAACCGGTCGGTCGAGGCCTCCTCGGGAGAGCCCACCACGACGCGTGCCTCCACCGGGTCGATGCGCACCACGTAGGCCGGAGCGCCCGTGGCCACCCCCAGGCCGCGGCGCTGACCGACGGTGAAGCGGTGGATCCCGCCGTGCCGGCCGAGCGTCCGTCCCGACCCGTCCACCACGTCGCCGGGTCGGGCCGCGCCCGGACGACGCAGTTCCACGAACCGGGCCGCGTCGCCGTCGGTGACGAAGCAGATCTCCTGCGACTCGGCCTTGCCGGCGGTGGAGAGACCGGCCCTCGAGGCCAGCGCGCGGACCTCGGCCTTGGGGAGGTGCCCCACCGGGAAGAGGACGTCGCCGAGTTCCGCCTGCCCGAGCCCGTGCAGGAAGTAGCTCTGATCCTTCGCCGGGTCGGCGCCGGCGAGGAGCGCGAACCGTTCCCCGCGCCGCTCGATCCGGGCGTAGTGACCGGTGGCGAGCTTCGCCCCCATGCCCCGGGCGCGCCGGAGCAGCCAGTCGAACTTCACCTCCACGTTGCAGGCCACGCACGGGTTGGGCGTGAGGCCGGACAGGTAGTCCTCCACGAACCGGTCGACCACGCGCCGCCCGAACTCCTCCTCCACGTTGGCCACGAAGAACGGGATCCGGAGCCGCCGGGCCACGCCGCGCGCGTCCTCCAGGTCGTCCGGGGCGCAGCAGGACCGACCCCGGGCGCGGTCGGAGAAGTCGTGCACCCGCATCGACACGCCCACCACCTCGTGCCCCTGCTCGACGAGGAGGGCCGCGGCGGCCGAGGAATCGACGCCGCCGGACATGGCCACGAGGACGCGCACGACGCTATCCCGCGGGGACCGGGAGGGGGATCTCGAGGACGAACTTGGAACCGGTGAAGTGGCGTCGGACCAGCTCGGACTGGACGCGTGGCGGGCTCTCCACCGTGATGCTGCCCCCGTGGGCCTCGACGATCCGGCTCGCCACCGGAAGCCCGAGACCGCTCCCCGGGTGCTTGGCACGGTCGTCCTTGCCGGCGGCGTGGAAGAAGGGCTCGAAGAGGTGCTTCTGGTCCTGTGGCGGGATGCCCGGCCCCTGGTCGCAGACCACGAAGCGGACGGACCGGGCGTCGCGCAGCACCTCCACCAGCACCTCGCCGCCGTGCGCGGAGAACTTCACGGCGTTGCCCACCACGTTGGCGAGCGCCTGGCGCAGCTTGCGCGGGTCGGCGAGGAAGGAACCGCCACCCGACTTCTGGACCGTCACGTGGAGGCGCGCCTCTCGGATGGCGGGGCGGAGATCGGCCACCACCTCGTCGGCGAGGAGGTCCGGATCGACCTGCGCGGGGAAGAGGGCCGCGTCGGCGCTGCGGAGTGTCGCGAAGTCGGAGAGGTTCTCGACGACGCGGGTGAGCCGGCCGGTGGCACCCTGGATCGACTCCAGGATCCGCTGCTGCTGCGCGGAGAGCGGGCCCAGCTTGTCGGAGGAGAGGATCTTGAGGTAGCCGGCGATGGGCGTGAGCGCGGTCCGGAGCTCGTGCGCCAGGTTGCCGATGAAGAGGCCGCCCAGCCGGTCGCGCTCCAGGCAGCGCTGCTCCCACTCCTGCGCGTCCTCGAGCGCCCGCTCCAGGTGGCCGACCATGGCCGAGGAGAGCGCCTTGAGACCGGCTCGTTCCCCCGATTCGGGGAGGCTCTCCCTCTGCCCGGAGAGCGCGCTCCGCACGGCGGCGACGACGCGCGCCTCATCGAAGGGAGCGGCGAGGAAGGCATCCGCCCCGGCCGCCAGGGCGAGGTCGTGCTCGTCGTCCCGATCGCCGAGCGCCAGGAAGGGGATGCCGGAGAGCGACCTCTCCTGCTTGAGCCGGCTCACCACCTCGACGCCGTCGATGTCGGGAAGGTGGACGTGGGCGATGACGAGCTGCGGAGGCAGCGTGAGCGCCCGGTGGATGCCGGACATCCCCGACGGAGCCTCGTCCACCGCGAACCCCTCCCCCTCGAGCACGCGCTTCAGGCGCGCGCGGAATGGGGCATCGCTCTCGATGAAGAGGATTCTCTGGAGCATGGGGGCCTGAAGGGCGAGGGGATGATAGTCCCGCTGCGGAAGGAGGGCTCCCAAAAAAAGACGCGCCGGGTCAAGCCGAGGTGGTTCCGTCCGGAGGGCAGCCGACCGCCGCCCACCACGCGCGCAACAGGCCGGAAAGATGCGCCTTCGTGTTGCGCTCGGGATCCTCCAGGACGTCGGCGAGCAGCATCCGCAGCGCCTCGCCCACCTGCCGGCCCGTCACCCCCGGGAGGAGCGCCTTCACGTCGTCGCCACCCAGCGCCAGGTCGGAGACGGCGAGCGGCGCCTCGACGCGAAGCGCGCCGCGGACCCTGGCGCGCAGCCTCCGGACCTCCTGGCCCCGTTCTGCGGACGAAACTCCCTGGTGGCGCGCATCCGCCTCCCAGAGGTCGAGGAAGGGGGAGATCCGCTCCCGCCCCACCGCGGACATCCAGCGGCGCGCCCCGGCGGCGTCGTCGCCGGCCACATGCGCGCCCCCCGCGAGTCCGCATCCGCCCTCCGACAGGGCTGCGACCCCCGCGGCCAGCCGGCTGGGCAGGCGCAGGTTCACCACCTCCTGCCGGGCCTCGTCTGCGGGCAGGACGTGGAGGAGCGCCGACAAACGGAGCAGCCGACACGTCTCCCGTTCGTCGCCCGCGACGGCACGCTTGCAGGGGGCGAACGGCTCGGAGGCCACGGCGAGCGCGTGCCGGACCCGCGGCGCGGGCAGCGCGGCGAGTCGAGGGAGCACCACGGCGAGGAGTCCGGTGGAGTGGAGCACGCGGAGCCCATCTCCGGCGTGAGGACCGGTGAGCAGTCGGGAGAGCTCCTCGGCGACCCGCTCGCGGGAGACGCGCGCCACGACCGGGAGCGCCTCCGGGATGGCCGCGCGCGTGGCCGGCGCCAGGCGGAATCCGAGCTGGGCGACGAACCGTGCGCCGCGGAGCGGACGGAGCCCGTCCTCGGAGAATCGGGCCCGGGCGTCCCCCACCGCGCGCAGGGACTTTCGGGAAAGGTCGCGCCGGCCGCCGAACGGATCGCGAAGCTCTCCGGCCAGCGGGTCCCAGGCCATCGCGTTCACCGTGAAGTCGCGCCGGGAGAGGTCGGCCTCCAGGTCGCCGTGAAAGGTGACCTGGCTCGGGCGGCGCCCGTCGACGTAGTCCCCCTCCCCGCGGAAGGTGGTCACCTCGACCCGCGCACCCTCCTCCACGACGGTGACGGTCCCGTGGTCGATGCCGGTCGGGACCACCTTCCGGAAGAGGGCCTGGACCTGCGCCGGGGTCGCCGGGGTCGCGACGTCGAACTCGCCCGGATCGTGCCG
This sequence comes from uncultured Anaeromyxobacter sp., assembly GCA_903855945.1. Taxonomy (GTDB): domain Bacteria; phylum Myxococcota; class Myxococcia; order Myxococcales; family Anaeromyxobacteraceae; genus CAIOAK01. Next base: position 102,154 of record CAIOAK010000177.1, on the reverse strand, counting down.
GACGCGGTCGAGGAGCAGGTCCCGCACCACGCCGCCCACGAGCCAGGAGCGGTGGCCGGCCTCGCCGAGGCGGCGGAGGACGTCCTTCACCGCCCGGGGGACGTGCCGGGGTGCGAGGCGGGGATGGGGGGATGTCATCGGGAGCGACTCTACCGCTCCCGCGAGACCTCAGAAGAGGATCTTGGTGAGCAGGATCGTGGCCGCCGCGAGCCCCGTCCCCACGACCGCGAGATAGGTCCAGAGCCACTGCTCGGGATTGTCCTTGGTGATGACCTTGTGCACGCTGACCTCCACCCCATACTGACGCCCTGACCGACACGATATGACATTTATATTTTACAGCCCCAAAGGGGCCCTTCCCGGTTCCCCGATCTGGAGCTTGCGAAACCCGGAGCGTGGCCCCGGCATATGGTGACCCCGGCGTGACTCGAACACGCGACCTACGGTTTAGGAAACCGTCGCTCTATCCACCTGAGCTACGGGGCCCCGGACTCCGCGATGCGCTCAGATACCTCGACCGGCCCGGACCCGCAAGGCGGCGCATGCGCACGCCAGGCGTCTGCGAAGGTGACGCGGCGCGTGATTCCGCTAGGATATCCCCCGTGAAACGGGAGCCGTTCCTTCGTACCCACGCGGGTCGCATCTCGCTGCTCGCGATGATGGTGCTCGACGTCTTCATCCTCCCGGTCTTCCTGACGCTTGAACTCATGCCCCTGCGGCTGGCCGACACGGTATTCGCCGTGACGATGCTCGTGGCCATGACCGCCACGGGGGGCGGAAAAGGGCGCAGGCTCGTCCTCGCCATCTCGACCGCCGCCTTCGCCATCCAGTTCTTCCGCTTCGTGGACGCCTCGCACACGATCGTGATCGCCGATGCAGTCCTCTCGGCGATCGCCATGGGGATGTTTGCCACGCTCGTCCTGATGGACGTATTCCGCGATGACACGGGCCCCGATCGGCTCCTCGACGTCATCCTGGCCTACCTGCTGGTGGCCGCGACGTACGCCTTCGTGTACGAAGCAGTGAACGTGGCCCACCCCGGCTCCCTCACCATGGAAGGACGCTCCTGCACGCCGGCCGACTACATCTATTTCAGCGTCACCACGCTCACGAGCGTCGGGTTCGGTGACGCCCTCCCCCGGACCACCGTGACCCGCGCCATCGCCATGGCGCAGGCCCTCACCGGCCAACTCTACGTCGCGGTCCTCATCGCCCGGTTCGTGAACGCCCGCCGGCGGGCCGAGGAGAAGGCATCTTGAGCGCTCCGGTCGCATCCCTCCACCGCGACGGCGACGGCACCTTCGTGGTCCGGGTCTCGGGCGACTGGTCGCTCGAGGCCCCGATCCCGCCCTCGAGCGAAGCGGTCACGGATCTCCGGAACGAGGTCCCGTCCCGCGTGGTCTTCCAGGCCGTCGATCTGGGTCACTGGGACTCGTCCCTCGTCGCCTACCTGGTCTTCGTCTCCGAGGTGGCCCGGGGCGAGGCGGCCACCGTAGACACCACCGGACTGCCCCACGGGCTGCAGCACCTGCTCGCGCTGGCCGCCGGGCCCCGCCGCCCCACTCCGCCTCCCCCGCCCCACCCGACGATCCCCAGGCGGGTCGGCGTCGCCGCGATCGACTTCTGGGACCACTCCCTCGGTCTGCTCGACTTCGTGGGGCGCGCGTCACTGGCGGTGAAGGACGTCCTCATCGGCCGGGGCCACTTCGAGAAGACCGATTTCTACCTCCTGCTCGAACAGACCGGAGGCGCGGCGCTGCCGCTCGTGGCCGTGATCAACTTCCTGGTGGGGGCGGTGCTCGCCTTCCTGGGGGCGGTCCAGCTCCAGCAGTTCGACGCCGTGATCTTCGTCGCCAACCTGGTGGGGGTGGGCACGGTGCGGGAGACGGGCGCGCTCATGACCGGCATCGTCATGGCGGGCCGGACCGGCGCCTCCTTCGCCGCCGTCCTGGGCACGATGACGGTCAACTCGGAGGTGGACGCCCTCGAGACCATGAACTTCCCGCCCATGGAGTTCCTGGTCGCGCCGCGCGTGCTCGCCATGATGCTGATGATGCCCTTGCTCGTCCTCTACGGGGACGTCTTCGGCATGCTGGGCGGGTACGTGGTGGCGGTCGGCCTCCTCGACCTCACGCCAGCCCTCTACCTCACCCAGACCCGTGAATCGATGGCCATGTCCGACGTGATGGTGGGGCTGCTCAAGGCCCCGGCCTTCGGCGCCGTGGTGGCCCTCTCCGGCACCTACTTCGGCATGAAGACCGGCCGGACCGCCTCCTCGGTGGGCGTCGCCACCACCCGAGCGGTCGTCTCGGGCATCCTCCTCGTCATCGTGATGGACGCCATCCTCACCGTCTTCTTCTACGCCGTGAAGCTCTGACCATGGCCGCCACCCCCACGCCCCCCGACTTCGTGACCGTGGACGGCATGACCATGGCCTACGGCAGCTTCGTGGTGCAGAGCGACGTCTCCTTCTCCATCCGGCGCGGCTCGGTCTTCGTGGTCATGGGGGACAGCGGCAGCGGCAAGAGCACGCTGATGCGCCACATGATCGGGCTCGATCGCCCGTCGAAGGGGGACGTCCGCTACTCCGGGACGCCCTACTGGAGCTCCACCGAACTGGAGCAGCGCAAGCTCCGGCGTCGCTTCGGCGTCCTCTTCCAGGGCGCGGGGCTCCTCAGCTCCATGACGCTGGCCGAGAATATCTCCCTGTCCCTCAAGCAACACCTGAAGGTCGAGCCGGGCGAGGCGCGCGAGGTGGCGGTGACCAAGCTGGAGCTCGTGGGTCTGGGCGGGTTCGAGGACAGCTACCCCTCGCAGGTGAGCGGCGGCATGCGCAACCGGGCCGGACTGGCCCGCGCGCTGTCGCTCGACCCCGACATCCTCTTCCTGGACGAGCCCTCCGCCGGGCTCGATCCGCTCTCGGCGCGCCACCTCGACGACCTGATCCTGGAGCTTCGCGACAGCCTGGGGACGACCTTCTTCGTCGTCACCCACGAGCTCCCCAGCATCTTCGCGATCGCCGACGACGCCATCTTCCTGGACGGGGAGCGCCACCGGATGGTGGCGCGCGGCGCACCGCGCGAGATGGCGGCGACCACGACCGATCCCAAGGTGAAGGCCTTTCTCGAGCGGGGGCAGTATCCATGATGCGAGCGAATCCCAAGGTGGTCGGCGGCTTCATCATCGGCGGCAGCCTGCTGTTGCTGCTCGCGGTGGCTTCGCTCATGTCGGGGAAGTTCCTCACCCACAGCACCCGCCTGGTGAGCTTCTTCCCCGAGTCGGTGCGCGGCCTCCAGATCGGATCGCCGGTGACCTTCCGCGGCGTCCCGCTCGGTCAGGTCACCGCCATCGAGGCCTACATGGTCACCGGGGAGGGGATCGACATCAAGGTCACCTACGAGGTGAACCTGGACCGGATCAACGATCCGGGGGGAATGGTCCGGAATCTCAAGGCCATGGGCCCAGCGGATGGCGCCAAGATGCTCTCCGACAAGGGGCTGCGCGCGGAACTGCAGACCACCAGCATGGTCACCGGCCAGCTCTACATCGACCTCGACTTCCACCCGAAGACGAAGCCACGCAGGCTGGACATCCCCACCGACGTGCCCCAGATCCCCACCGCGCCCACCCGTTTCCAGCTGCTCTCGGAGCGCATCGAGAAGTTCGCGAACTCCCTCGCCGACGTTCCGCTCGAGGACATCGGGAAGAACCTGTCCGATGCGCTCCTGGCCGTCCGGGACATCGCGCGCTCCCCGGAGCTCCGCCAGGCCATCGCCGCCGCGGGTAGCGCCGGCAAGGACCTCAACCGGACCCTGGGAGGGATCGACAAGCTGGTGGGCGACCTGCGCGTGAAGGTGAACGACGCCGACGTGAAGCTCGTCGTGGCCGACCTGCACCGGACGCTGGAGGCCGCCCAGAGGGGCCTGGACCAGGTCGCCTCGACCCTGGCCGGGAGCTCGGGCGTGCAGCGCGAGCTCTCCCACACGCTCTCCGAGCTCGCCCGTGCCGCCGCGGCGGTGCGGGTCCTGGCCGAGTACCTGGAACGAAACCCGTCCGCCGTGCTGGACGGGAAGCCCGCGCCCAAGTGAGGCCGAACATGCGACTCCGCCACCTCCTCGTCCTCGTCGCCGCCCTCCCCATCGCAGGCTGCTTCGGCACGTCGCCGCCAGCCCGATTCTACGTTCTCTCCCCCAGCCAGACCTCCAACGCGGCGGTTCCGTCCACAGGCCCCGAGGGCACCCTGGGGGTCTTCCCCACCCGGATGGCCGAGTACCTCGACCAGCCCCAGATCGTCACCTTCCTGAACGACAACACGGTCAACGTGGACGAGTTCAGCCGCTGGGCCGAGCCGCTCGGCTCCGGCGTGACCCGCGTTCTCTCCCAGGAGCTCTCGGCGCTCCTGCCCGGCTGGCGCGTGCTCCCGCAGCCCTGGGATCCCACGGTGCCGTTGCGGGCCCGCGTGGTGGTGAACGTCACGGCGCTGGGATGGAACGACAAGGGGGAGGCCCGGCTCGACGCGAACTGGGCCGTCCTCGACGCGAAGGGTGAGCAGGCGCTGGCGCGCGGCCGGTCCGTGCTCCGGCGCGAGATCGGCGCGAAGGGGGCGGGCGCCTCGGTCGCGGTGACGAGCGCGCTCGTCACCGACATGGCCCACGAGATCGCTGCGGCCGTCCTGGCGCTGCCGCCCAGGAAGTAGCGGGCGGGCACTCCTACGCCCGCAGCGGGACCCTCTCGTCGCGGCGACCTACCGCGAAGAAGTCCTCCACCTCGGCCCGCCGGGCGAGCGTGTCCTCGTAGCCGAGCTCGATGAGCCGCCCCACGTAGATCGGCTCGAAGGCGAGGTAGCTCAGGAGGTCCGACCCGGTGTCGGACTTCGCGCCCAGGCCGGAGAGCAGGTAGCGCAGGAAGCGCGGGAAACGCTGGTACTGGTCGGCGGCCAGGTGCCCGAGATCCCGGGACGGTCGGAGCATGAGGGTGGGGATGGGGCGCAGCTCGCCCCGCTCGGCCGGGGGGATCTTCTCCACCAGCTTGTTCACCATCTCCAGCCGCTCGACGTCCGCCTCGATGGTCTCGAGGAAGACCGCGTTCAGCAGGGTGCCGGCGATCTGGGACGGGGGGAGCGCCTCGCGCTTCGCGGCCGGGCGGACCTGCTGGAGCTCGGAGGGGGCCCGCCACCGGCGCACGCCGATGACCACGAGCCTGTCTGCCCCCATGTGGATGGCGGGCGAGAGCGGGGCCGTCATGCGCACGCTGCCGTCCCCGTACCAGGCACCCTGGATCCGCACCGGGGGGAAGAAGATGGGGATGGAGGCCGAGGCCATCACGTGATCGAGCCGGAGATTCGTCCGGATCCCGATCCGGGTGGCGCGCACCCAGTTCTCGATGTCCGGATCGCCGTCGAACCAGGTGACCGCCGTGTTGGTGGCGTAGCTCGTGGCGGTGATGGCAAACCCCCGGAGCGCGCCGCTCGCGATGTTGCGCTTGAGATCGGCGAACGCCACCCGCTCGTGGAGGAAGTCGCGAAGCGGCGTGGCATCCAGGAGGAAGTTGATCCGGCTGTCCTGGAAGAACCCGCCGCCGGAGAGGTTGCGCATCCACTGGGTGCCGATGCCCACCATCCGCTTGCCATCGGTGCGGAAGACCCGCTCCGGCGTGAGCTCGAGCCAGAGCTCCCGGAGCCTGTGGGAGGCATCCTCGAAGTCGCCCTGCCAGGTGCCCAGGAGGCCGACGTTGAGACCGCCGGCGGAGACTCCGGAGAGGATCCGGAAGGGAACGGCGCCCGCCGGCAGGATCTCGGAGAGCGCCAGCAACGCGCCCGCCTGATACGCCGCCCTGGCTCCGCCACCGGTGAGAACGAGCCCGACGTCCACGGGCGGGAGACTACCACCCGGCCCGGGCGCCGTCACCGCATCCGTGACGGACCTCCCGGCGCCAGCCCTTCCTCCCCCATTTGACTGTGAGTCGATGTAGGTGCGAGTCGGCATCGTCCGCGTCCCCCTCCAACGGGACTGGCGGCCCCGGCGGGGATGCCCCCATCATGCGTCATGCAGAACCACTCCCGCGCGGTCTCCCTCGACGCCTCCGAGGTCCGGTTCCACACCGAACGCGAGGTGGACAGCGCCATCGACACGGTCGTGACCTTCGCCTTCGGCGCCGCGGAGCCCATCGATCGCTACCTCGGTCCGGTGCACTGCGCCCTCCCCGCCCGTCCCACCGTCAAGGAACTGGTGGACGCGGTGTTCCGGGTGCGGGAAGGGCACGGCCCCATCCCGGAGGAGCGAGCCCGGCGGGAGCGCGCCGCGATGGCCATGGCGGCCTTCCTCTCCGCGGACCCGGTCGAGCTGGGACTTCCGTCGGCGATGTTCCGGGTCGGCGCCGAGGTGTGGCTCACCCCGGCCCGCAGCACTTCCAGTTGAAGGCCGGCTCCGCCGGCGCGTTCACTGCGCGGTGTAGCCCCCGTCCATCACCGCCACCGATCCGGTGATCCCGGCCGCAGCGTCCGACACGAGGAAGAGCGCGTAGCCGACCACCTCGTCCACCTCGAGCAGCCGGCGCATGGGGACGAGCGGGTAGATGACCTCCTCCAGGACCTTCTCCAGCGGAACCCCGCGGGTCCGCGCCAGGTCGGCGAGCTGGTTCCGGACGAGCGGCGTGTCCACGTAACCGGGCGCGAGTGCGTTCACCGTGACCCCGTGGCGGGCCCCCTCCAGCGCGGCGACCTTGGTGAGGCCGATCACGCCGTGCTTGGCGCTGTTGTAGGCGGCCTTGCCAGCGAACCCCACCAGGCCGTTGATGGAGGCGACGTTCAGGATCCGGCCGCTCCCCTGCCGCTTCATGATCGGGAAGGCCTTCTTGATGGCGTAGAAGGGGCCGAAGAGCATCACCTTCACGAGCAGCTCGAAGCGCTCCGACGGGAACTCCTCGATGGGGGAGACGTGCTGCAGCCCCGCGTTGTTCACGAGCACGTCGAGCCGACCCCGGGCCTGCAGGGTCTCGTCGATGGCCGCCGCCACCTGCTCCTCGCGGGACACGTCGGCGGCGAGCCCGAGCGCGCCACGCCCGATTCGACCGGCGGCAGCCGCCGCCGCGCGCCCGTCGAGGTCGGCCAGCGTGACGCTCGCCCCCTCCTCCGTCAGCCGCTCCGCGATGCGAAATCCGATGCCGCCCGCGGCCCCGGTGACCAGCGCGACCTTCCCCTCGAATCTGCGTTCCATCCCGCGACCTCCTCAGGACCGACGACCGAGCAGCGCCTGCACCTCTCCGACGATCCCGCGCCGGAAGGCCATCACCACCACCACGAAGACCGCGCCGGTGATGACCGTCACCCAGGAGCCGATGCTCGAGAGGTAGTTCTCCATCGTCACGACGAGGAGCGCCCCCACCGAGGGGCCGAGCACCGTTCCCATCCCGCCGAGCAGCGTCATGAGCACCACCTCTCCGCTCCGCTGCCAGGCCACGTCGCCGAGCGTGGCGAACTGCATCGCCAGGGCCTTGAGCGAGCCGGCCAGCCCGGCCAGCCCGGCGGAGATGACGAAGGCGAGCAGCTTGTAGCGCTGCACGTCGTAGCCGAGCGAGATGGCGCGAGGCTCGTTCTCCTTGATGGCGCGCAGCACCTGCCCGAACGGGGAGCGGATGGTCCGCTGGATGAGCCAGAACGCGGCCAGGAAGACGGCGTAGGTGAAGTAGTACATCGCGATGGAGTTCCCGAGGTCGATCCCCAGGAAGGTCCCGCGCGGGATGCCCTGCAGCCCGTCCTCGCCACCGGTCCAGGGCATCTGGACCACGATGAAGTAGACCACCTGCGCGAGGCCGAGCGTGATCATGGCGAAGTAGATACCGGTCCGGCGCAGCGCGAGCACGCCGAAGACCAGGCCCAGCAGGGTGGCCACCGCCACCCCGGCCGCGAGCGACACCAGCACCGGCATCCCCCACGCCTTGGCCGACCAGCCGGTCACGTAGGCCGCCGATCCCAGGAAGGCCGCGTGGCCGAAGGAGAGGAGCCCGGAGTAGCCGAGGAGCAGGTTGAGCGCGCTCGCGAAGAGCGCCATCACGAGCACGTTCATCGCGAAGACCGGGTAGACCACGAACGGCGCGACGAACCCGCACGCCGCCACCGTGGCCCAGGCCAGGAATACCGCCTGTCCCGACCAGACCCGGCGCGCCCCGTGGCTCACTTCTGCCTCCCGAAGAGGCCGGCCGGTCGCACGAGCAACACCACAGCCATGAGGACGAACACCACGACGCTCGCCGCCTCGGGCCAGACGAACTTGGTGAGCCCCTCGATGAGACCGACGCCGATCCCGGTGACCACGGAACCCAGGATGGAACCCATCCCGCCGATGACCACCACCGCGAAGACCACCATGATCACCGAGGAGCCCATCATCGGGGTGACCTGGTAGATGGGCGCGGCCATGACGCCCGCGAAGGCGGCCAGCGCCACCCCGAAGCCGTAGGTGAGCATGAACATGACGGGGACGTTCACGCCGAAGGCCTGGAGCAGCTTCGGATTCTCGGTGCCGGCGCGCAGGTAGGCGCCGACCCGGGTCTTCTCGATGACGAACCAGGAGCCGATCGAGACGACGAGGGACACCACCACCACCCAGGCGCGGTACTTGGGCAGGTACATGAATCCCAGGTCGAACCCGCCCCGCAGCAGCTCGGGCACCGGATACGGGCTGCCCGAGTTGCCGAAGGCGTGGTGGAAGAGCCCCTCGATCACGAGCGCCAGGCCGAACGTGAGGAGGAGCCCGTACAGGTTGTCGAGACCCTGCAGCCGCCGCAGGAAGACCCGCTCGATGACGAGCCCGAGGACGCCCACGAGCAGCGGGGACAGGAAGAGCGCCCACCAGTAGCCGATGCCGAGGTACGTGAGCCCCATCCACGCCAGGAAGGCTCCCAGCATGTACTGCGCGCCGTGCGCGAAGTTCACCACGTCGAGCAGGCCGAAGATGATGGCCAGCCCGAGGGAGAGCAGCGCGTAGAACGAGCCGTTGATGAGGCCGAGCAGCAGCTGGCCGGAGAGCGCCTGGATCATCCGGGGACTACTTCTTCACGTTGGGGCACTTGTCGGAGACGGGCGGGAAGGCCTCGGCCGCCGGGATGGTCTTCACGATCTTGTAGTAGTCCCAGGCGTACTTCGACTCGGCCGGGGTCTTCACCTGGACCAGGTACATGTCGTGGCGCAGGAGGCCGTCGGGGCCGAGCCGGGCGCCCGGGGCGAAGAAGTCGTTCACCGGCATCTCGCGCATCTTGGCCATGACGGCGTCGGGGGCGTCGGTACCGGCGGCCTGGATGGCCTTCAGGTAGTGGGAGACCTCGGAGTAGACGCCGGCCTGGACCATGGTGGGCATCTTCCCCTTCATCCGGTCGGCGAAGCGCTTGGCCCACTTGCGGGAGGCGTCGTCCCGGTCCCAGTAGAAGGCGGTGGTCAGGTACATGCCCTGCGCGGTGGGGAGCCCCAGGCTGTGGATGTCGGAGATGAAGACGAGCAGGCCGGCCAGGCTCTGCTTCTTGGTGATGCCGAACTCGTTCGCCTGCTTGATGGCGTTGATGGTGTCGGCGCCGGCGTTCGCGAGTCCGATGATCTTGGCGCCGGACGCCTGGGCCTGGAGCAGGAAGGAGGAGAAGTCGGTGGTGCCCGGCGACGGGTGGCGGGAGAAGCCCAGCACCTTGCCCCCGGCCGCCTTGACGACGTTGGAGGTGTCCTCCTCGAGCGACTTCCCGAAGACGTAGTCGGCGGTGAGGAAGTACCAGGTGTTGCCGCCCTGCTTCACCACCTCGCGCCCCGTCCCGTTGGCGAGCGCCCAGTTGTTGTAGGTCCAGTGGGCGTTGTAGGGCGTGCACTTCTCGCCCGTGATGGCGGTGGTGCCCGGCCCGGAGAGGAGCGTGATGCGCTTCTTCTCGGCCGCCACCGGCATGACCGCGAGCGCCGTGGAGGAGGAGACGAGGTCGACGATGGCGTCCACCTTCTCCTCGTCGAACCACTTGCGGGCCACGGTGGAGGCGACGTCGGCCTTGAGCTGGTGGTCGGCGCCGATGACCACGATGGGCTTCCCCAGCACCTTCCCGCCGAAGTCCTCGGCGGCCATCTTCGCGGCCTCGAGCGACCCGGGGCCGGAGAGGTCGGAGTAGTAGCCGGTCATGTCGGTGAGGACGCCGATCTTCACGACGTCGTCGGAGATCTTGGGATCGGCGGCCCGGGCCGTTCCGGCGGCGAGCAAGAGGGCTACGGCGAGTGCGAAGCGCTTCGTCATGTGGTTTCTCCTCGAAGGGGCGAGCTACACGCCCAGGAATTCCTGCAACGACTCCATGCGCCCGGCGAGTTGCCCGGCCTCGATCGTATCCACCACCCGCCCGTGCTCGAGCAGGTGATGCCGGTCCGCGAGCGGAGCGGCGAACCGGAAGTTCTGCTCCACGAGCACGATGGTGTACCCGCGGTCCTTCAGCTGCCGCACCACCCGGCCCAGCGCCTGCACGATGACCGGCGCGAGCCCCTCGGTGATCTCGTCGAGGAGAAGGATCGTGGCCCCGGTGCGCAGGATGCGGGCCATGGCGAGCATCTGCTGCTCCCCGCCCGACAGGCGCGTCCCCTGGCTCTTCCGCCGCTCCAGGAGGTTCGGGAACATCGCGTAGATCTCCTCCACCGACAGCCCGGCGTCCCCGGTCCGGGGCAAGAGGAGGAGGTTCTCCTCTGTGGAGAGGCTCGCGAAGATGCCCCGCTCCTCCGGGCAGTAGCCCACGCCCAGCCGGGCGATGCGGTGCGGCGCCATCGAGAGCGTCTCCTGGCCGCGCACCTGGATCGACCCGGTTCGCCGCCCCACGAGCCCCAGGATCGCCTTCAGGGTGGAGGTGCGCCCGGAGCCGTTGCGTCCGAGCAGCGTGACCACCTGCCCCTCCTCCACCTCGAGGTCGATGCCGTGGAGGACGTGCGACTCGCCGTAGAAGGCCTGGAGATCGCGGATGCGCAGGACCGGCGCGCCGACCGGGGAGCCGTTCATGCCGCGCTCCCGATGTAGGCCTCTCGCACGGCCGGGTCGGCGGAGACCTGCGCGTAGCTGCCCTCGGCGAGCACGCTTCCCCGGGCCAGCACGGTGATGGTGTCGCAGAGGTCGGCGACCACCGAGAGGTTGTGCTCCACCATGAGGACGGTGCGCCCCTTCGCCACCCGCTGGATGAGATCGGCCACCCGCCCCACGTCCTCGTGCCCCATCCCGGCGGTGGGTTCGTCGAGGAGCAGCACCTCGGGCTCGAGCGCCAGGGTGGTGGCGAGCTCGAGGGCACGCTTGCGGCCGTAGGGAAGCTCGCCCGCGGGGACGTCGGCCAGCGATCCGAGGTCCACGTCGTCGAGCAGCGCGCGCGCACGGTCGTCGAGCACGCGCAGGCTGCGCTCCGGCGCCCAGAACCGGAAGGAGGTCCCGAGCCGCCGCTGGAGGGCGATGCGGACGTTCTCGAGCGCGGTCAGGCTGCCGAAGACCGCCGAGATCTGGAAGGACCGGACCACGCCGCGCCGGGCCACCTGGGCCGGGGCCATCGCGGTGACGTCCTCCCCACGATGGAGGATCGTTCCCCGGGTCACCGGGAGGAACCGGGTGAGCAGGTTGAACATCGTCGTCTTCCCGGCGCCGTTCGGCCCGATGAGCCCGTGGATGGATCCGCGTTTCACTCGCAGTGACACGCCGGCCACGGCCACGAACCCGCGGAACTCCTTGGCGACGTCACGGGTTTCGAGGATCAGGTCGTCGGGCATGTGGGGAGTGGCGCGGGGAGAATGTTTAGTGACCCACCGGGCGATTGTCGACCCCCGTGCTTGACGCAATGCGCCAGGAAAATCGGGGGGTTTCACCCTCGCCCCCCTTTCGCGGTACGTCCCCTTTGCGATAGCGTGCCGAATCCTTCTCGGAGGTGCCGATGCAAGTTTCTCGCAGAGGTTTCCTGAAGCTCACCGCGTCCGGGATCGGCGCGACCACGATCGGAGCCCTCGGGTTCTCCGCGGCGCGCGCGGTGGCCGACGTCCGGCTCTTCAAGCTGGCCCACGCCAGCGAGACCCGCAACACCTGCCCCTATTGCTCGGTGGGTTGCGGCGTCATCCTCTACGGCCTGGGCGACCGGTCCAAGAACGCCCGCACCGAGATCATGCACGTGGAGGGCGACCCCGACCACCCCGTGAACCGGGGCACGCTCTGCCCGAAGGGCGCGAGCCTCCTCGACTTCATCCACAGCCCCAGCCGGCTCCGCTTCCCCGAGTACCGCGCCCCCGGGGCCAAGGAGTGGAAGCGGGTCTCCTGGGAGTGGACCATCGATCGCGTCGCCCGCCTGATGAAGGAGGACCGCGACAAGAACTTCCTCGCCCAGAACGGCAAGGGGCAGGTGGTGAACCGCTGGACCTCCACCGCCTTCCTGGCCGCGTCGGCCTCCTCCAACGAGACCGGCTTCGTCTTCCACAAGGTGATCCGGGCGCTCGGGGGGGTCGCCGTCGACAACCAGGCACGTGTTTGACACGGTCCCACGGTGGCCGGTCTGGCCCCGACATTCGGCCGTGGTGCGATGACGAACAGCTGGGTCGACATCAAGAATGCCGACCTGATCCTGGTGATGGGCGGGAATCCCGCCGAGGCCCATCCCTGCGGATTCAAGTGGGTGCTCGAGGCCAAGGCCAAGAAGAAGGCCCGCCTCGTCGTGGTGGACCCGCGCTTCACGCGCACGGCGGCGGTGGCGGATCTCTACGCCCCCATCCGGCCCGGCAGTGACATCGCCTTCCTCGGCGGGGTCATCCGGTACCTGATCGCGAACGACAAGCTCCAGCACGACTACGTCCGGAACTACACGAGCGCGGCGATGCTCGTGCGCGAGGACACCGGCTTCGACGACGGCCTCTTCACCGGCTACGACGAGGCCAAGCGCAAGTACGACAAGTCCACCTGGAACTACCAGGTGGACAGGGACGGCATGCTCCGGGTCGATCCGACCCTGCAGGACCCGAACTGCGTCTTCCAGCGGATGAAGAAGCACTACGACCGCTACACGCCGGAGCTGGTCGAGCGCACCACCGGCACGCCGAAGGCCAAGTTCCTCCAGATCTGCGAGGCCATCGCCACCACCTCGGCGCCCGACCGGACCATGACGAGCCTCTACGCGCTCGGCTGGACCCAGCACAGCGTCGGTTCGCAGAACATCCGCTCCATCGCCATCCTCCAGCTGCTCCTCGGCAACATGGGCATGGCCGGCGGCGGCGTGAACGCGCTCCGCGGCCACTCCAACATCCAGGGGCTCACCGACCTGGGGCTGCTCTCCCACTCCCTCCCCGGCTACCTGACCCTTCCCACCGACGACGACGCCGACCTCAAGACCTACCTCGACAAGCGAACCCCCAAGCCGCTCCGTCCGGGCCAGTTCAACTACTGGTCCAACTACCCCAAGTTCTTCGTCTCGATGATGAAGAGCTGGTTCGGGGCCGCCGCCACCAAGGACAACGACTTCGCCTTCTCCTGGCTGCCCAAGATCGACGCCCCCTACGACGTGCTGCGCGTCATGCAGCTCATGAACGAGGGGAAGGTCAACGGCTACGTCTGCCAGGGGTTCAATCCCCTCTCCTCCTTCCCGGACAAGCCCAAGGTGCTGGCCGGGCTGCGCAAGCTGAAGTTCCTCGTCACCATCGATCCGCTCCCCACCGAGACCTCCGAGTTCTGGCAGAACCACGGCGAGTTCAACGACGTCGATCCGTCCCAGATCCAGACCGAGGTCTTCCGGCTCCCCTCCTCCCTCTTCGCCGAGGAGGACGGGTCGCTCGTCTCCAGCGCACGCTGGCTGCAGTGGCACTGGAAGGCCGCCGAACCTCCCGGAGAGGCCAAGGGCGACCTCGAGATCGTGGGCGAGCTCTTCCTCGCGCTGAAGGGGCTCTACGCCAAGGAGGGCGGGGCCTTCCCCGACCCGGTCCTCCAGCTCGCCTGGCCCTACCGCATCGCCAGGGCGCCCGCCCCCGACGAGGTGGCGCGCGAGTTCAACGGCCAGGCGCTCGCCGACGTGCCGGATCCCAAGAACCCAGGTTCACTACTAGTGAAGCAAGGGGAACAGCTCCCCGGTTTCGCGGTCCTCCAGGCCGACGGTTCCACGGCCTGCGGCTGCTGGATCTTCGCCGGCAGCTGGACCCAGGCCGGCAACCAGATGGCCCGGCGCGATCCCTCCGACCCGAGCGGCCTGGGCATCACCCCGGCCTGGGCCTGGTCGTGGCCGGCCAACCGGCGCATCCTCTACAACCGCGCCTCCTGCAACGCCGACGGCGCGCCCTACATCCCCACCCGGAAGCTCGTCTGGTGGAACGGCGCGAAGTGGGTGGGCAACGACGTGCCCGACTTCAAGGCCGACTCCGCCCCCGCCGACGGCATGCAGCCGTTCATCATGAACGCCGAGGGCGTCGGCCGGCTCTGGGCGCCGGCCATGGCCGACGGGCCGTTCCCGGAGCACTACGAGCCCTTCGACACCCCGCTCGCGAAGAACCCCTTCGGCAAGATCCTGAACGATCCGGCCGCGCGGGTGTACGCCGACGACTGGAAGGCGTTCGGGAAGCCGGACGAGTTCCCCTTCGTGGCCACCACCTACCGGCTCACGGAGCACTTCCACTTCTGGACCAAGCACGCCCGCATCCCGGCCGTCCTCCAGCCGGAGGCCTTCGTGGAGGTCTCGGAGGGGCTGGCCCGGAAGAAGGGAATCCGCAACGCCGACTGGGTGGTGGTGAAGTCGAAGCGCGGACAGGTGAAGCTGAAGGCCCTCGTCACGAAGCGGCTGCCCACCCTCCAGGTGGACGGCAAGGAGATCGAGGTGGTGGGGCTCCCCATTCACTGGGGGTTCATGGGACAGACGAGGAAGGGGTTCATCACGAACACCCTCACCCCGCCCGTCGGCGACGCCAACATCCAGACGCCCGAGTACAAGGCGTTCCTGGTCAACGTCGAGAAGGCCTAGGAGGCGACCATGGCTCTCGAGACCCAGGACATCCTCCGACGCTCCGCCACCACGATGGAGTCCGCCCCCTCGGCCCGGTCCTTCCGGCCCGAGGTGGCGAAGCTCATCGACCTCTCCCGCTGCATCGGGTGCAAGGCCTGCCAGGCCGCCTGCATGGAGTGGAACGACCTCCGCGACGTGATCGGCACCTTCCAGGGGACCTACGCGAACCCGATCGACCTCACCGACCAGTCCTGGACGGTGATGCGCTTCCAGGAGACCGAGGTAGACGGCAACTTCGCCTGGCTCATCTTCAAGGACGGCTGCATGCACTGCGCCGAGCCGGGCTGCCTGAAGGCCTGCCCCGCACCCGGCGCGGTGGTGCAGTACGCGAACGGCATCGTCGACTTCCAGCAGGACCACTGCATCGGCTGCGGCTACTGCATCACCGGCTGCCCGTTCGACGTCCCGCGCCTCCGCAAGGAGGACAGCCGGGTCTACAAGTGCACCCTCTGCTCCGACCGGGTCTCGGTCGGACTGGAACCGGCCTGCATCAAGGCCTGCCCCACCCAGGCGCTCACCTTCGGCTCCAAGGCCGAGATGAGGGAACTCGCAGCCCACAGGCTCGTGGACCTGAACGCGCGCGGACTCGCCAAGGCGGCGGTGTACGACCCGTCCGGCGTGGGCGGCACGCACGTCTTCTACGTGCTCCCCCACGGCGAGCGGCCCGAGGTCTACGGGCTGCCGCGCGACCCGAGCGTCGGGGCGCTGGTGGGCTTCTGGCGCTCCGGCGTGGCCCGCGCGCTCGGAGTGGCCACCATGTTCGGCGTGCTGGTGGCCGGCATCCTGCACTACATGCGGTACGGACCGCTCGAGGTTCCCGACGAGTCCGGGGGCGCTGGCGGGAAGGAGGCGCAGCCATGAATCGCGACGAGGACTTCGTCCTTCCGGACGGCAAGGTGGTCCGGCACGGCAACTTCGAGCGGATCGTCCACTGGTCGGTGGCCATCGCCTTCATCTTCCTCTTCCTGTCGGGGCTGGCGCTCTTCTCCCCCTTCTTCTTCTGGCTCGCGGCGGTCTTCGGGGGAGGCCAGTTCATGCGGCTGCTCCACCCGTTCGCCGGCGTCCTGCTCGTCCTGCTCTTCTACCCGTACGCGTGGCGGCTCAGGCAGGACAACCGCTGGACCCCCACCGACGCGGAGTGGGTGAAGCACTCGGTCGCCTACATGGAGAAGCGGATCGAGTTCGACGACACCGGCAAGTACAACGCCGGCCAGAAGCTCATGTACTGGTCGATGGTCCCGATCATCGCCGTGCTCCTCCTCACCGGCATCACCATGTGGCAGCCCTGGTTCGCGGGCGCCTTCCCGGCGCCGCTGCGCAGGGTGACGAGCCTCCTCCACGCGGTGGCGGCCTTCGTCATGTTCATCGGCATCGGCATCCACTGGTACGCGGCCTACTGGACCCGAGGCTCGATCCGCTCCATGGTGCGGGGGACGGTGACCCGGGCCTGGGCTCGCTACCATCACCCCGCCTGGTTCCGGCAGGTCACCGGGGGCAAGGATCGATGAGCTTCGAACCGCCCGGCACGCCGGGCGAGGTGGTTCCACTGAGGTTGCCGCGCCCGGCCGAGCTCTTCGCCCGCCGGGCGCGCCGTTTCCGCGAGCTCGTCCCGGGGAACCCGATGGGCGACTTCCTCGACGCGCTCGCCGACGTGGCCAGCGCCCAGGGGACCGCGCTCGGAGCTGTCCCGCCCGGAGCACCGGACCGGGAACCCGCCGGCGGGACGCCCCTGCGCGCCTCCACCCACGTCCGCGACCCCGCCTGGCGCGCCGGGCTCGCCTCCATCGTCGGGTCGCTGCGGAGCCGCTCCTGGCCGACCCCCGCCGCGGAGGCGCTCCGGAGGCTCGCTACGGCCGCCCCCGCGGAGCTCGAATCCCTCGCCGATGGCGTCCTGCGAGGCGAACCCGCCGCCACCGACCTGGCGGCGGCCCCCTTCGTGGGAGCCGCACTCCAAGTGTACTTCACCTCCCTCGCGTCGGCCCTTTCGGCGACGGGGCTGGCCCGGAGCGAGCAGGGCTGCCCGGTCTGCGGCTCCCCCCCGGTGGCGGGCGTCGTGCTCGGCGACGACCGGCTCCGCTACCTCTGCTGCTCCCTGTGCGGGTCGGACTGGAACCTGACGCGCATCCAGTGCTGGAGCTGCCGGTCCACGGGCGGAATCCGCTATCTCGCCGTCGCCGGCGATCCCGGCGGGGTGAAGGCCGAGCTCTGCTCCGATTGCGGGGCCTACGTGAAGCTCTTCTACCTGGAGAAGATGCCGGCGGCGGAGCCTCTGGCCGACGACGTGGCCTCCCTCACGCTCGACCTGCTCGCGGCCCAGGAGGGCTGGGGCCGGAGCGGCGTGAACCTGTTCCTTCTCGGCGGCGCGGAAGGGTAGCCGTGCCGAAGCCGCGGAACCGCGTGCCGGATCTCTCCCGGCGCTGCCCGGGCTGCCTCTTCCCGCCGGACCGGTGCATCTGCCGGGAGGCACCTCGCGTGGAGAACCGCACCCGGGTCCTCTTCGTGCGCCACTGGCAGGAGCGGGTGCGCACCACCAACTCGGGGCGCTGGGCGGCCCTCTGCCTCGCCCGGTGCGAGACCGTCGATCACGGCGTACCCGGCGCGCCGCTCGACGTGGACCGGATCCCCACCTCCGACGTCGCCGTGCTCTTCCCCTCCCCGTCCGGCGGCGTCCCGTCTCCCCTCCCCGGGACGCTCGTGGTCCTCGACGCCACCTGGGCGCAGGCGCGCCGGATGCTCCAGCGCATCCCCGCGCTCCGGGCCATGCCACGCCTGTCGCTGTCCGGGTGGCCCGCCGAGCGGCTCCGGGAGCCGCCGGTGGCGGACGGGATGTCCACCATCGAGGCGGTGGCCGGGGCGCTCGCCCTCCTCGGCGACGAGGAGGCGGCACGCGCGCTCCACCGGACCTGGGATCTCGCGGTGGAGCGAAGCCTCTCGCTCCGCTGGTCGGGCGAGGTTCGTCGCGCGCGCACCGGCGAGGAGCCCGGGTGAGTACCCCCGCCTTCCAGCGCGCCCGGTGGCTTCCGGGCCAGCACCTCGGAACGGTGTACGCCAGCGTGGCCCGCCCCTTCCCTCGCCCCGCCTTCCGTCGCGAGCGCTGGGAGCTTCCGGACGGCGACTTCCTCGACGTCGATCGGCTCGACGGGTCGGCCCGGGGCGCACCGGTGCTCGTCATCTCCCACGGCCTGGAGGGGAGCTCGGGTGCCTCCTACGTGCGCGGTCTGGCGGCCGCCGCCTCCCGGCACGGGTTCGCGATCGCGGCCTGGAACTTCCGGGGCTGCTCGGGCGAGCCGAACCGGCTCCTCCGGCAGTACCACTCGGGGGAGACGGGCGATCTCGAGGGCGTGGTGGGTCGGCTCGCGTCGGAGGACCCGGCCCGGCCCATCCTCCTGGCCGGCTTCTCGCTCGGCGGAAACCAGATCGTGAAGTGGATGGGGGAGCGGGGCGAGACCTTGCCGGACATCGTTCGTGCGGCGGTGGCGGTGTCGGTCCCCTTCGACCTGGAAGCCTGCGCCGTCGCGCTCGACGCCCCGGGGTTCTGGCCCTTCGTCTACCGGGAGCGGTTCCTCCGGCGGCTGCGCCGGAAGGCCATCGCCAAGTCGGCTGAACACCCGGGCGCGCTGGACATCGACCGGGTGCGCCGTTCCCGGACCTTCGCCGAGTACGACGGACTCGTCACCGCTCGCCTGCACGGCTTCGCGAGCGCGCAGGACTACTGGCGGCGCTGCAGCTCCGCACGGTTTCTCCCGGGGGTGCGCCGCGACCTCCTCCTCCTGTCGGCGGACGACGACCCCCTCGTTCCCTCCCGCTCCATCCCGGTGGACGCGGCGAACGCCAACCCGTCCGTCACGCTCGAGGTGACGCGCGGGGGCGGCCACGGGGCCTTCGTGTCGGGATCCCCCTTCCACCCCACCTTCTGGGCCGAGGAGCGCGCGCTTCCCTTCCTGGTCGAGCGGGCGAGCGGCGTCGTTCCC
This sequence comes from uncultured Anaeromyxobacter sp., assembly GCA_903855945.1. Classification (GTDB taxonomy): domain Bacteria; phylum Myxococcota; class Myxococcia; order Myxococcales; family Anaeromyxobacteraceae; genus CAIOAK01. Next base: position 83,180 of record CAIOAK010000177.1, on the reverse strand, counting down.
TGATCAGGGAACGAGGAGCACCTTGCCCACGCTCGCTCGCCCCTGGAGCCGTTCGTGGGCCCGCGCCGCCTCCTCGAACCGGAAGACCGAGTCGATCCGGGGCCGGATCCGACCCTCCTGGAACAGTCCGAGCAGCGCCCGGAACTCCCCGAGCACCATCTCCGGCTCCCCCCACAGGTGCCCCATGTTGACGCCGGCGACGCCCCGGTTGTCGTCCATGAGCGCGATGGGGGAGAAGCGTGGAACCGAGAGGAGCTGCCGGGCGGCGCGCACCACCGAGCGGCGGGGACCGGCGGCGATGTTGGCGAATCCGTAGGTCACGAGCATCCCGCCGGGGCGGAGGAGCCGGTAGCCCTTCTTCCAGTCCTGCCCGCCCAGGGCATCGAGGACCAGGTCGACACCCCGGCCGCCGGTGAGCCGTTGCACCTCGGCCTCGTAGTCGATCGTCCGGTAGTCGATGGGGTGATGGCAGCCCTCCTCCCGGAGGACGGCGTGCTTCGCGGCGGAGGCGGTCCCGAAGACCGTGACCCCGGGGACGGTGGCGCAGAGCTGGAGCGCGGCGGTGCCCACGCCGCCCGCGGCCATGTGCACGAGGACCGACCGACCCGCCGAGAGATGACCGACCCGGAAGAGCGAGTGGTAGGCCGTGAGGTAGGCGACGGGGAGAGCGGCTCCCTGCTCGAAGGTCATCCCGTCCGGCATCGGGAGCGCGTTCGTGGCCGGCAGCACGACCTTCTCGGCCTGCCCGCCGAACCGCACGAGCGCGAGCACCCGATCGCCGACGGCGGGAGAGGAGACGCCCGGCCCCACCTCGTCCACCACGCCGGACACCTCGTAGCCCACCACCGCGGGGAGCTTCGGCGCATCGGGGTAGAGCCCCATCCGCGCCATGAGGTCGGCGAAGTTGAGCCCTGCCGCCCGGACGGCGATCCGCACCTGGCCCGGCCCGGGCGAGGGTTCGGCCACTTCGCGGACCTGGACGACCTCGGGACCGCCTCTTCGGGTGATGGTGACGGCTCGCATGTACCCTCCCGCCATTCCTTAGCCGGGCGCGAGGCGCTACGCTCCCGGTCGATGAACATCGGACACCCCACCCGGCGGGAGACCGTCGCGAACGGCCTTCGCCACCACGTTCTCGAATGGGACGGGGGCGGCCGCACGACGATCCTCTGCCTGCACGGCTTCCTCGACCTCTCCTGGGGCTTCGCGCCGCTCGCGCCGTTCCTCGCCGATGCCGGCTACCACGTCGTCGCGCCGGACCTCCGCGGCCACGGGGACACGCAGTGGATCGGGGAGGGCGGCTACTACCACTTCCTCGACTACCTGCACGACGTGGCCGACCTCGCCGACGCGCTCTCCCGGGATCGGCTGGTGGTGATGGGCCACTCCATGGGGGCGTCGATCGGAGCGCTCTTCGCCGGTGTGTTCCCGGAGCGCACGGCGGCGCTCGTGGCCATGGAGGGCATGCGCCTCGCCGAGCAGATCGACGAGGACCTGCCCCGCCGCGCCGCCGAGTGGATCCACGGCGTGCGACGTGCCCGCCAGCGCGGGCAGCGTGTGCTCCCGGATCTGAACTCCTGCGCCGACCGGATCCGGCAGTTCGATCCGTTCTGCTCCCCCGAGGTGGCCCTCTTCCTCGCCGAGCGGGGCACGCGCCCCGTCCCGGGCGGCCGCGCCTTCAAGCACGACCCCGTGCACGTGACGCGCGGCCCCTACCCGTTCCGGCTGGAGCAGTGGACCCGCTACTGGCGGGCCATCCGATGCCCGGCTCTCCTCCTCGAAGGGGAGCGGACCGAACTCGAGGCGCCTCCCGACATGGCCGAGCGGGTCGCCTGCCTGGCCGACGCACGCACGCGTGTCATCCCGCGCGCCGGTCACATGATGATCCGTCACGAGCCGGCGGCGGTTGCGGCCGAGATCCTCGCCTTCCTGCGGGCGGTGTAGCGGACGAGCCAGAGCACGAGGAGGAGCCCGGCGAAGGTGATCACCGCGTCGAAGGCCAGCGCCCCCCGGGCCCCCGCCTCACGCCCCCAGTCGCCGTGGAGCCCCCGGAACCCGGCCGCCCAGCCGTCCAGCTTGGTCACCGTGCTGATGGCGAAGTTGGAGGAGGCGACGAAGAGGGCGTACTTGGTGGCCACCGCGGCGCTGTTCCCCACCACCTCGAGCACCATCCCGGCCCATGTGGCGAAGGCGACACCGTTGGCGAAGTTGTAGGCGAGCGTGCCCGCCGTGTAGGTCGCGGGCGTCATGGGGGCGAAAAGCATCCCCACCGCCGAGAGTGCGGTGAGCCCACCGGCCAGCGCGTAGGCCACCCGGCGGTTCATCCGGTCGGCCAGGAATCCGCCGACGAGCGACCCGAGCGCACCGGCCAGGCCTCCGCCGAGGCCGTTCACGACCTCCACCACGTGCTGGTCGGCCCCGTACTCGATGGCCATCCCCGAGAAGAGGTTGGTGAGCGCGCCGCAACCGACGGGCGCCACCGAGATGACGAGCGCGGTGAAGCCGTGCAGGCTCGAGGCGGTCTCCCAGAGGTCGCGCCCCATCGCGGCGATGCGCCGCCCCAGCGCGCGCAGGATCCCCCCGGAAAAGGCGCCGCCATCCCCGACCAGGTGCCGCTCCTGGATGGTGATGGCTCCCGCTCCCGACGCCGCCACCACGAGCGCGAGCGCGAGGCCGCCCACCCACGGGGCGACGGCGGTCGAGAGCCAGAGGGCGAGCGCCCCCAGGATCCCGGTCCCACCGACGTTGCCGGCCATGTAGAAGCCGCCCGCCTTCCCCTTGTCGTCGGGGTGGGTGGTCATCGCGATGAGGGCGTTCAGCGCAGCCGAGGTGGTCGCGGCAGCCGCCTGGAGGGCGGTGACGAGCAGCGTGAGGAGCCCGAGGTGGCGCGCCGGGTCGGGGACCAGGGAGGCGGCGGCCAGAAGACCCGCCGTGACCGCCACCATGACCAGGTACCAGACCTTCCGGCGTCCCACCATGTCGATGAGTGGCACCCAGAAGATCTTGAGGGCGTGCGGCATGAACCCCACCGCCGACACGGTGGCGATCTCGGAGAGCGGGATGCCGGCCGCCGACAGCCGGTACGGGACCGCGATCATGAGGAAGCCGATGGCGGCGCCGAAGGGCAGTTCCAGGAAGAGGTAGAGCCAGGGGCGCGTCCACCGCTGCTCCTCCCCCTCCACGTGCTCGGTCATCGTCCCTCCTCCCGGGCCGCGAGCCAGCGGGCCACCTCCGGCCCGATGCGCTCCCAGAGTTCCACGTCCTGGGAGAGCCGCTCCATCGTCTGCGCGACCGCCTGCCGGGCCGCCGGGAGTTCCCGGGCGCCCAGGAAGGCCCTGGCCTCGTCCAGAAGTTCACGCGTAGTGAATGCTCCGATCCCCTCCACCACCCGGCGCAGGAGGAGCGGCGCGTCCGCCAGGCGCGCCTCCACGGCGCCCCATCGCTCCCGGAGCAGCCCCCAGAAGCGGCCGGAGGCCTCCCGGTTGGCGAGGAGCCCCGAGGCGAAGGAGGCGACGTCTTGAAGGGGGACCTCGTCCCCGAACGGGATGGCAGCCACCTCGGCGGCCGGGCCGGGCGCCTCGAAGGAAGCCACGCCCATCCGGTACCGGCGCTGGAGCGCGGGGTCCTTCTCCTCCCGGGCGAGCCGGCGGAACTGCGAGAGGCGGGCTTCGTCCCCCCGGCGCGCCGCCACGGTCACCGCCGCGTCGTGCAGGTTGGGTTCGAGGGCCTCCCGCTCCCCGTCGATGAACCGGTCGAGCCGAGCCTCGAGCCCCGCCGAGGCGACCGGGTCCCGCGCCACCACCGCCACGCCCCGGACGAGCGCCGCACGGAGGAGTCGCGACTCGCCGCCCTCCCCGGGCCTCGCGTCGAGCCCGACCCGCGCCAGCGCGCTCCGGAGGAGCGATGCGGCGAAGCCCTGGAAGCGCCGGCGCACCTCCGGATCGACGAGCCGGTGCTCCACGGCCCCGAGCCGCCCGACGACCTCGTCGAGGACGGCCCGGTCCTGCTCGCCTTCGAACGAGGCCAGGAGGTCGAGGAACGGGGCCGCCTCCCTCCCTCCGGCGCGGAGCAGCGCCCACTCGTCGGCGACGAGCGAGATGCGCTCCTCGGGCCGGAGCTCCGGCAGGTTCCGGGCGAGCGCCTCCCGATCGGCCCGCGCGTGATCGACCCGGTAGAAACCGGTGCCGCCCGCGTTTCCGAACACCCAGCGCACCGGGCCAACCGCCTCGAGAACCACCTCCATCTCCCCGTCGCGCAGGAGCACACGCTGCTCCCGGGCGCCGCGGTCGTCGCCGAAGCGCAGCACGACCGGCACGGGCCAGAGCCCCTCGGCGCTGCCCCGCAGCTCGGAAAGGAAACGGCGCTGGGAGAGCCGCACCCGACCGCCGGCCACTGCGAGCCCGACCACCGGGAAGCCGGGCTGCTTGATCCAGGCGTTCGCGAGCTCGCTCACCGGCTCCCCCGACGCCTCCTGCAGCGCCGCCCAGAGGTCGGCGGCCACCGCGTTCCCGCGCGCGAAGCGTCGCATGTAGAGCCGGATCCCGGCGCGGAAGCGCTCGGCGCCGAGCCAGGCCTCGATCATCCGCAGGACGGCCCCACCCTTCTCGTAGGTGATGACGTCGAAGGCCTCCCCCATGTCCTCGGGATTCCTCACCTCGGCGTGGATGGGGTGGGTCGAGCGGAGGGCGTCGAGGGCGAGCGCCGCGGCCTTGCCCTGGTCGAAGTCGAGCCAGATCCTCCATTCCGGCTTCCAGTCCGAGACGACCTTGTAGGCCATCCAGGTCGCGAAGGACTCGTTCAGCCAGAGGTCGTCCCACCAGCGCATCGTGACCCAGTTGCCGAACCACTGGTGCGCGAGCTCGTGGGTCACGACTTCCGCGATCCGCTTGCGGACCGCGAGCGACGCGGTGGCGGGATCGAGGAGGAGCGCCGTCTCCCGGTAGGTGACGAGCCCGGCGTTCTCCATGGCGCCGAACTCGAAGTCGGGCAGCGCGATCTGGTCGAGCTTGCCGAAGGCGTAGGGGACGTCGAAGTAGTCCTCCAGCCGGGGCAGGACCGCGACCGCGGCCTCCTGGCCGAAGGCGGTGAGGTCGGCCTTCTCCGGGATGGACCAGGTGCGCACCGGAACGCCCCGGACGCTCTCCTCCGGGCAGCCCGCCATCGGTCCGCAGACGAGGGCGACGAGGTAGGTGGGCAGCGGCGGGGTCTCGGCCAGCTCGACCCGCTCCCGGTCGCCCACGAGCACTCGCCGCACCTCCCGGCCGTTGCCCAGGACCGGGGTGCCCCGCGGGACGTCCACCGACACGGCCCACGGAGCCTTGAACCCGGGCTCGTCGAGGCACGGGAAGACGCGCCGCGCGTCGGCCGCCTCGAACTGGGTCGCAGCGAGCGGTCCGGCGCGGTAGAGCCCCCGGAGCCCGTGGCTGAAGGTGCCGGTCCACTCCAGTTCCACCTCGGCAGGACCGGCCGGGAGGAGGGCGCCGGTGGTGAGGACCACGGTCTCGCTCGCCGCGTGAGCGACCACCCGGGCCTCGCCTCGGACGCCGTCGGCCGTGACCGTGGCGCGCAGGACCTCGAGCCCCGCCGAATGGAGCACGATCTCCCGAGCCGGGACACGGAGGTCGAGCGCGATGCGGACGTGCCCCCGGAAGGTGCCGGTGGCGAGCTCCACCCTGAGGAGGGGCTCGTAGCGCACCGGGCGGATGGTCTCCGTGAGGCGGTAGTTCCGGTCGGTGGGGAAAAGCGCCATGCACTGGACCTCCTGGGCCGCCTCGACGTTTACAGGGGCGTCGAGGCAACGGCCACCGGAAACCTCGTTCCGGTGGACGGCGGGGAGGCACTTGCCTGGCTAGAGTATCCCGATGGACCTCGTCACCGGCGCGACAGGATACGTGGGGGGGCGGCTCGTCCCCCGGCTGCTCGAGGCCGGCAGGAGCGTGCGGGTGCTTGCACGCGACCCGGCTCGCCTGGTCGGCCGGGCCTGGGCCGGTGACGTCGAGATCGTGCGCGGGGACGTCCTCGACCCCGCCACGCTCCCTCCCGCGCTCTCCGGCGTCGAGGTGGCCTACTACCTCGTGCACAGCATGGGGGTTCACGGCGCCTTCGCCGATCGGGATCGGGACGCGGCGCGGGCCTTCGCGGCTGCGGCCCGCGACGCCGGGGTGAAACGCATCGTCTACCTGGGAGGACTGGGCGATTCGGCCTCCGGTCTCTCCGATCACCTCCGCTCGCGCCAGGAGACCGGCGACGCGCTGCGGAGCGCAGGGGTTCCGGTGACCGAGTTCCGGGCCGCGGTCATCGTCGGGAGCGGCAGCATCTCCTTCGAGATGATCCGCTGGCTCGTCGAGCGGCTCCCGGTGATGATCTGCCCGCGCTGGGTCTACCAGCGCATCCAGCCGGTCGCCGTCGGCGACGTGCTCTCCTACCTGGTGGCCGCACCCACGGTGCCCGAGTCGGCCGGGAAGGTGGTCGAGATCGGCGGCGCCGACGTCCTCACCTACCGGGACATGATGCTCCGGTACGCCGAGCGTCGCGGGCTGCGGCGCCACCTCGTGCCGGTCCCGTTCCTCACGCCACGCCTCTCCTCCCACTGGGTCCGCTGGATGACGCCGGTCCCCGCTTCCATCGCCCGCCCCCTCGTCGAGGGGCTGCGCAACGAGGTGGTGGTGCGGGACGATTCGGCGAGGCGACTCTTCCCGGACATCCACCCTCTCAGCTATGCGCAGGCTCTCGATCGCGCCTTCGAGCGGCTGGAGCGGGGCGACGTGGAGACCGCCTGGAGCGACGCGCTCGCCAGCTCCCCGCGCGGAGTCCCCGCCGTCCAGCTCTCCACCGTCGAGGGGATGATCATCGAGCGCCGATCGCTCCAGGTGGACCTCCCGCCGGAGGCTCTCTTCCGCTCCTTCACCGGACTGGGGGGCCAGAGGGGCTGGCTGGCGATGGACTGGGCGTGGGAGATCCGCGGCGTCCTGGACCAGCTCGCCGGCGGACCGGGGTTCCGGCGCGGGCGGCGGGACCCGGACCACCTCCGACCGGGCGATGCGCTCGACTTCTGGCGGGTGGAGGCGGTCGAGCCGGGTCGCCTCTTGCGGCTCCGCGCCGAGATGAAGGTGCCGGGGCGCGCCTGGCTCCAGTTCGAGGCCGAACCGGCCGACGGGGGATCGGTGCTGCGCCAGACCGCCTTCTTCGCCCCTCACGGGCTGGCCGGCCACCTCTACTGGTACCTCCTCTACCCCGTCCACGCCCTCATCTTCTCGGGGCTGGTCCGGCGCGTGGCGGAGAGGGGCGCCTCTCTCCCCACCCTGCCACCGGTCGGAAGCGCCCCGTGAGCCGCGTCCCGCCGGAGCGGATCCGCGCGGCCAACGAATCCCCGGTTCGCCGGGACGGGGCGTACGTCCTCTTCTGGGCGACAGCCTCCCGGCGCACGTCGTGGAGCTTCCCCCTCGACCGGGCCGTCGAGTGGTCGAGGGAGTTGAAACGCCCCGTGCTGGTCCTCGAGGCGCTCCGGGCCGGGTATCCCCACGCGAGCGATCGGATCCACGGATTCGTCCTGCCCGGGATGGCCGACAGCGCCCGCGCCTTCGCCGATGCGGGCATCGGGTACCACCCCTACGTCGAACCGACCCCTGGCGCGGGGCGCGGACTCCTCGCCGCGCTGGCCGCCCGCGCCTGTGTCGTCGTCACGGACGACGCGCCCTTCTTCTTCCTGCCGCGCATGCTCGCGGCCGCGGCGGCCCGGCTGCCGGTGCGCGTGGAGGCCGTGGACGGGAACGGCCTCCTCCCGGTGCGACTCGCGCAGACCACCTTCCTGACCGCCCATGCCTTCCGTCGGTTCCTGCAGCGGGAACTCCCGGAGCGGCTCGTGCCCTTTCCCAGCACCGACCCGCTCGACGCCACCGGGGTCGCTGGCGCCGAGGTGCCGGACGACGTCGCCTCCCGCTGGCCCCGGGCCGGCGCATCGCTGCTGGCGGGCGAACCGGACGCGCTCCGGACCCTGCCCATCGACCACTCGGTCCCGGTGGTGGGCGATGCACGGGGAGGCAGCCAGGCCGGGCATCTCGTGCTCCACTCCTTCGTCGAGGATCGGCTCCCCCGCTACCTGGAGCGGAACCACCCCGACGTGGACGGCGCGAGCGGGCTCTCCCCCTGGCTCCACTTCGGCCACGTCTCCCCCCATGAGGTCTTCCGGGCGGTGACCCGTCGGGAAGGATGGAAGGCGGCGCGCCTCGGGAAGGCGGGCGGGAGCCGCGAGGGGTTCTGGGGCATGAGCCCGGAGGCCGAATCGTTCCTCGACGAGCTCGTCACCTGGCGCGAGGTCGGGCTCAACATGCTCGTCCGTCGCCCCGACGCGGCCCACGACTTCGACTCGCTCCCCCCCTGGGCCATCCGCACGCTCGAGGCGCACGCGAGCGACCCTCGCGATCCGCTTCACGACCGGGACACCCTGGAGCGTGCCGAGACCCATGACGAGGTATGGAACGCGGCGCAGCGGGAGCTGCGGGAGCGCGGGCGCATCCACAATTATCTCCGGATGCTCTGGGGCAAGAAGATCCTCCAGTGGAGCCGCACGCCCCGGGAGGCGCTCGCCACCATGCTGCACCTGAACGACCGCTGGGCGCTCGACGGCCGCGATCCCAACTCGGCCTCGGGCATCTTCTGGTGCCTGGGGAGATACGACCGACCGTGGGCGCCAGAGCGCCCGGTGTTCGGCGTCATCCGCTACATGTCGTCCGAGAACACGGTCCGGAAGCTGCGGATGAAGGGCTACCTCCGGCGCTTCGGCGCTACACGTGATTCCGGAGCATGAGCTCCTTGGGATGGGGCGCCAGGTAGGTCTGCCCCTCCAGGTAGGCGACCCGCTGCCGGCGCACGTGGTGGCGCAGGAGCGTGAGCGGCACCACGAGCGGGACCAGCCGCTTCCGGTAGTCCCGGATGGACTCTTGCAACTCCGCCTTCTCGTCGTCGGCGAGCGAGTCCTTGAAGTACCCGGCCATGTGCTGGAGGACGTTCATCTGCTTGCCGGGTGTGGCCGGCTTCGCCATGGCCCGCATGAACAGCTCCCCGTAGCGCATCGGAAGCTCTCCGCGCGGGAGCGCCTTCGCATGCGCGACCACCGGCCCGAGCTTCCGGTAGCCGTCCGGATCGTGGGCGAGCAGGAGCAGCTTCTCCGCCGTGTGGAACCGGACGAGGTCCCCCACCGTCCAGCGCCCCTGGAAGAGGTTCTTGAGGCGTCGGTAGCCGAAGACCCGCTCCACGAAGTTCTCGCGGAGCTCCGGATCGTTGAGCCGCCCCTCCTCCTCGACCGGCAGGAGCGGCAACCGGGCGAGCAACTCCTCCGCGAAGAGGCCCCGTCCCGACCTGGTGGCGACGGACTTCGCGTAGACCCGGACCCGCTCCATTCCGCAGGAGGGGGAATCCTTCTTGAGCACGTAGCCGCAGAGATCGAGCCGCTCGATCTCCCCCACCCGCTTGCGGGCCCAGCCCCTCATCGCGTCGGTGTGGTCGAGGCCGTTCTTCGGGTCGACGAGCCGCACCTCCTCCCCTCGTCGCTCCAGCCGGATGGAGGGGCGCGGGATGCCCATCCCGACCTCCACCTCGGGGCAGAGCGGGACGAACTCGACGAAGGGGCCGAGCTGCCCTGTGAGGAAGTCGTCCTTCTTGTGCCCTCCGTCGTAACGGACGTTCTGCCCGAGCAGGCAGGAGGAGACTCCGATGCGGATGGCGTCGCCCGCCGGATCCGGGCCCGCCGGGACTCCGCCGCTCATCGCCGCCGGCTCGTGCCGAACAGGCCACCCAGCACGCCACGGACGAGCTCACGGCCGATCTGGGTTCCCGCCGAGCGCGCGACGCTCTTCGCCATGGCACCGAGCGTCTCGGCGAGCTCGCTGCGAGGCTCCGAAGCACGCCCGCGCGCCCGCGGCGCCTCCTGGGAGGTTCGCTCCGCCGTCCGTGCCTGGAGCCGCTCGTAGGCCGATTCCCGGTCGATCGGCTCGTCGTACTTCCCCTTCACCGGCGAGGCCTTCATCACCCGCTTCCGCTCGTCGGGGGAGAGGGGCGCGAGACGGGATCGGGGAGGCAGCACGAAGGCCCGCTCCACGGGCACCGGTGTCCCCTTCGCATCGAGCAGCGACACCAGCGCCTCGCCCACCTCGAGCTGGGTGATGGCGGTGACCGCGTCCACGCGCGGGTTCGGCCGGAAGGTCTCGGCGGCGGTGCGGACCGCCTTCTGGTCGCGGGGCGTGAAGGCGCGCAGCGCGTGCTGCACCCGGTTGCCGAGCTGCCCGAGCACCGCATCGGGAACGTCGAGCGGGTTCTGGGTGACGAGGTAGACGCCCACCCCCTTGGATCGCACGAGCCGCACGACCTGCTCCACCTTCTCGAGCAGGGCCCGCGGGGCGTCCCGGAAGAGCAGGTGCGCCTCGTCGAAGAAGAAGACGAGCCTGGGCTTCTCCGGATCTCCCACCTCCGGCAGCCGCTCGTAGAGCTCGGAGAGCAGCCAGAGGAGGAACGTGGCGTAGAGGCGCGGCGCGAGGAGCAGCTTGTCGGCCGCGAGGACGTTCACGATCCCCTCGCCCCGACCGTCCACGGCGAGGAGGTCGTCGAGGTCGAGCGCCGGCTCGCCGAAGAACTGGTCGCCCCCCTGCTGCTCGAGCGCGAGGAGCTGCCGCTGGATGGCTCCCACGCTGGCGGAGGAGACGTTGCCGTGGGTCCTCTGCAACTCGGCGGCCCTCTCGGCGACGTGCTGCAGCACCGCGCGCAGGTCCTTCAGGTCGAGCAGGAGCAGCCCCTCGTCGTCGGCGAGCTGGAAGGCGAGCGCGAGAACGCCCTCCTGGACCTCGTTCAGATCGAGCATGCGGCCGAGCAGGACCGGACCGAGCTCGGAGACGGTGGCCCGCAGCGGGTGCCCCTGCTGCCCGAAGACGTCCCAGAAGACCACCGGGGCGCCGGCCGGATCGATGGTGGCCCCGAGCTTTGCGGCCCGTTCCCGCATGCGCTCGTCCGGCTCCGCGGCGAGGGCGAGGCCCGACAGGTCACCCTTCACGTCGGCCAGGAATACCGGGACTCCGGCGCGGGAGAGTCGCTCCGCCAGCACGCGGAGGGTGACGGTCTTTCCGGTCCCGGTGGCTCCGGCCACCAGGCCGTGCCGGTTGGCCATCCCCGGCAGGAGCGACAGGAGTTGCTCCCCTTTTGCGATGGGCAGCGGTGAAGCGGACATGCGCGGCTCTCCTCCCCCACCTGCATTAGCACGAAGCCGCGCTACCCGCTCCAGCCGGTGCGCACGCCCAGCGACGAGGCCACGCGCAGGACGTCGGTGAGGATGCCGCCCGCGGTGAGCGCCCCGCCGACGCCTGCGCCCTGCACCACGAGCGGCGAGCCGGAGCGGCGAACCGTCGTCGCCGCCACGTAGGCCTCCACCTCGCGCAGCCCGGCGGCGCGGTGTTCGGGCCCCACCTCGACCGGTCCGACGCGGATGCGCCCCGCGTCCACGTCCACGCGCACCAGGTAGCGGAGAACCTTTCCGCGCGCACGCGCGCCCTCCACCCGGGCCGCGAACTCCCGATCGAGCCCGCGCAGCGAGCCGACCAGCGCGCTGGGGTCGGAGGAGGGGAGTAGCTCCGGCGGGACGAGCGGCTCGAGGATCACGTCGTCCACCTCGACCCGCATCCCCAGCTCGCGGGCCAGGATCACGGCCTTCCGGGCGGAATCGAGTCCGGAGAGGTCGTCGCGCGGATCCTCCTCCGTGTATCCGAGCTCCCGGGCCCAGCGGAGCGCCATGGAGAGCGGCGTGCCCTTCTCGGCCTCCCCGAGCAGGTAGCAGACGGTTCCCGAGAGCGAACCCTCCACGGCGAGGACCCGGTCGCCGGTGCGCACCAGGTTGCGGAGCGTGCCGAGCAGGGGCAGGCTCGCGCCGACCGAGGTCTCGTAGTGGAAGCGCACGTGCGCCTGTCGCCGCGCCGCCGAGAGCCGGTCCCGGTCCACCATCGAGGACGCGAGCGGGAGCTTGTTCGCACCGACCACGTGGATCCCGCGCCGGAAGGCCTCCTCGTAGACCGGGAGCAGCGCCGGGTCGGCGGTGATGTCCACGAGGACCGGACCGGGCAGGCGCGCCAGCCGGTCGAGGACCTCTCCCGAACCGGGAATGTGGAAGGGGCCCGTCGGAGGCGCCGACGCGAGCTCGTCCCTCCACCGGGAGAGGTCGAGTCCGTGGTCGTCGAAGGCGAGTCCGCGCCGGTCTCCCACTCCGACGACGCGGAGTGCGATGTCGTAGTCGGAGGAGAGGCTGGCGGCCTGGTCCCGCACCTGATCGAGGAGCGGCGATCCCACCTTCCCCTTGCCGAGCACGAGGAGGGAGACCCCCTGCCCGCCGGAGGCCGGCCTCGCCACGGGGCGCGATGCGGCCCGCCCCTCGACCCGCTCCCGGAATCCGGCCACCAGCGTCGAGAGCTCGTCCACGTGGATGAGGAAGGCGTCGTGCCCGTGCGGCGACGGCAGCGGCTCCAGACGCGCGGCGGGCATGTGGCGCGCCATGATCCGCTGCTCCTCGGGAACGTAGAGGACGTCGGTGTCCACGGTGACGACCAGCGCCGGCTGCCGGATGCTCCGGAGCACCTCCTCGAAGTCGCCCCGGCCGCGAGCGACGTCGTGTGTGTCCATGGCGCGGGTGAGCACGAAGTAGGTGGCAGCGTCGAAGCGCCCCACGAGCTGCTGCCCCTGGTACCGCAGGTAGCTCTCCATGGCGAAGAGGTCGGCCGACTGGGGTCTCCGGCCGTACCGCTCCTCGAAGCTCTCCCAGCCCCGGTAGGTGCACATCGCCATCATCCGGGCCGCGGCCAGGCCGGCTGCCGGGGGATCGGCGGGGTCGTAGCGCCCGCCCGCCCAGCGGGGGTCGGCGGCGATCGCCTGCCGCTGCGCCTCGGACAGGCCGATGGCCCACGCGGAGTGACGCGCCGAGCTGGCGATCGGGACGATGGAGGTGACGAGGTCGGGGAAGAGCAGCGCCCACTCGAGCACCTGCATCCCGCCGAGCGAGCCGCCCACCACCGACCGGATGCGGCGAATCCCGAGCGCGCGGGCCAGCTCGCCCTGCACCCGGACCATGTCACGGACGGTGACGAGAGGAAACGAGCCCAGGTACGGGCTCCCGGTGGCCGGGTCGATCGACGCAGGGCCCGTGGTGCCGTAGCAACTCCCCAGGATGTTGGAGCAGACGATGAAGTCTCGCTCCGGGTCGAGCGCCCTCCCCGGCCCGAACATCCGGGTCCACCACCGGTCCGCGTCGGCCGAGCCGGTGAAGGCGTGGCAGACCACCACGGCGTTGTCGCCCGCGGGCGAGAGCCGCCCCCAGGTGCGGAAGGCCACCTGGAGCCGCGGGAGCCGAGCGCCCGACTCGAGCAGGAAAGGGCCCGGGGGCACGTACCAGCGGGTCTCCGGCGCGATGAAGGCGGCTCGCGCGGGGGCCAGCGGGTCGGGTGGCTTGTCGGCGAAGGGCATGGCCGCGGGACACGGAAGAAGCGGAATCTAGAGGGAGCGAAGGCGCTCAGTCAAGATAGCGGACAACTTTCCGTTCACGTGGAGGGCGGAGCCCGAACCGATCCACGAGGAAGTCGGCGAGCGCCTCCACCTCGTCCGGCGCGAAGGTGGGCAGCCGTCGAGGCGGCGGCTCGTCCGTGACCACGGCGAGGAACCCGCGCGCGCGCGCGCAGGCGAACGCGCGGCTCACGCTCCTGCGGTGGACCTCCACGCGTGGGAGGCGCTCCGCCTTCCAGCCCTCCACGAGCACGAGGTCCACGGGCGGCAGCAGGCGGGCGAGGGCCCGGGCCCCCCCGACGCGCGCCGCTCCGAAGAGGGCGAACTGCGCCGGACCCTGGACCGCGACGGCCTCCGCACCGGCGCGGAGCAGGAGGTCGCTGTCCTTCCCGGGCACGTCGAACCCGTGCTCGTGGCCGGAGTGCTTGATGGCGGCGACGCGGAGTCGGCGGCGACCGAGCGCCCGGACGAGCGCCACGAGGAGCGTCGTCTTCCCCGCGCCGCTCGGGCCCGAGAACGCGACGATCGGCACCGACCGACTGCGCGCCCGCTTCCCCTTCAGGCCTCGAGGAGCCACGTCTCCACCCTCTCCCCCGCGGCGACGTCGCCCGCCCCCTCGGGAACACGCACGAGCGCCTGGGCGAGCGCGGGCCCCCGCACCTGCGCCGCGTCCCTCCCCAGCGGGCAGACCGATCCGTCCGGCAAGAGCGCCGCCCACAGGAAGCGAGCGCGCCCCGGACGACCCTCGCAACGCTCGGCGAGCGGCAGCCACGCGCGCGCGCGCTCGACCCTCCTCGCGCCCGAGAGGGTGAGCAGGAGGGGGCGAGCGAACACCTCGAACGCCACCAGGCAGGCGGAGGGGCTGCCGGGCAGTCCGAGCACCGGCTTCTCCCCGGCACGCGCGAAGAGGAATGGCTTGCCGGGCTTCATCGGAACGCCGTGGACCCGGATCTCGGCGCCGATCGCGCGGAGGGATCCCGGCACGAGGTCCCGCTCTCCCACCGACACGCCCCCCACGGTGACGAGCGCGTCCGCCCCCGCGAGCGCCCGTTCGAGCGCCGCGCGGAGCGCCCCGGCTTCGTCCTCCACGGCGGAGCGGGTCACGGCAAACCCGCACTCCTCCAGGAGCCCCGCCAGCGCGGTCCCGTTCGAGTCGGGCGTCCGACCCTTCACCACCTCATCTCCGGTGGAGAGGATCGCGACCCGTACCCGCCGGCGAACCTCCACCTCCTCGCAACCGACGGCCGTGAGGAGCGCCACCTGCCGGGCCCCGAGTCTCGTGCCCGCAGGGAGCGCCTCGCCCTCGCGCGCGACGTCCTCGCCGGCCTCGCGGACGTTCTCACCACGGCGGACCCCGTGCCGGACGAGGACCCGGCCGCCCCGAGCCTCGGTGGACTCCTCCTGCACCACGGAGTCGGCTCCGTCCGGCAGCGGCGCTCCGGTGAAGATGCGAACCGCCTCTCCCGGAGCGAGAGGAGCACCGGGCATGTCCCCGGCGTAGATCACGCTGCGCACGACCAGCTCGACAGATCCAGCAAGGTCGGCCTGACGCACCGCGTAGCCGTCCATCGCGGAGCAGTCGTGGGCTGGAACCGCGCGTGCCGCCCGGGCTGAAACTGCCAGAACCCGCCCCCACGCCGCCGCGAGAGGAATCCGCTCGGAGCCCACGGGGCCAGACGATTCGAGAACCTTTCGACGGTAGGAATCCAGGCGGTCCACCGCCGGATCATGCCATCCGGAGCCGACGGTGTCCGGCCAATTCCGCAACAGTTGCGTCCCGTCTCTCTTGATCCGGGGCAAGACGCACGTTCTGCGGGAAAAACCTTGAAAAACCCGGGCCTGAGACGTGCATCTAGACGTCGGTCAAGCTGGGAGGCTGCCATGATCTCTACCCCACCCGTCACCGACTGTAACGCCTGCAACCTCGGCATCGCCTCCGCGGGCCGGTGTCGATTCACCCCGTCCACGCGCGAGTCGGGTGCGAGCCTCTGCGCGCAGGGCGAGCGCCCGCGCTCCGTCTACTTCATCAAGGAGGGCTTCGTCGCCCTCTCGGCGGTGAGCCCCCGCGGCACCGAGCTCGTGCTCACGCTGCGCGGCCCCACATCCCTCCTCTGCACCGAGGCCATCAGCAGCGAGCCCTCCGCCTACGAGGTCCGTGCGCTCTCGCGGGTGAAGCTCTGCGGCATCGCCGGCGACGCCCTCTCGCAATGGGTCGGACCCGAGCGGAGCCCGGCGCGCGTCATGCTCGATCTGGTCCTCGCCGAGTCGCGGATGCAGCGCGACGAGGTGAACTTCCGGCAAGGCGACTGCATGTCGCGGGTGGCTCGCTTCGCGCTGGCCCACGCCAAGTTCCTGGCCGACCGCCCCAACGCCGTCCGGAAGCAGGTGGTCGCAAGGCTCCTCGGCATGCGCCCGGAGACCCTCTCCCGCTGCCTCACCCGTCTGGAGCAGGACGGCGTCCTCGACGCCTCCCGCGGCGTGAAGGTGATCGACGCGCGCCGCCTGGCGGCCATCGCCATGGAGGACGCCGCGGCCTGAACGCGGTAGCATCGCCCCATGTTCGGACTCGGTTTCGGCGAACTGCTGCTCATCGCCATCGTGATCTTCGTCCTCGTCGGCGCGAAGAAGCTGCCCCAGCTCGGGCAGGCGCTCGGGGAGACGGTGAAGAGCTTCCGGAAGTCCTTCCGCGAGATCCAGGGCGAGGATCCGCCCCGGAAGCCTCCCGCGCCGCCCGGTCCGCCGTCGAGCTAGCGCCCCGACAGGACCCGCCCCACCTTCTCGGCGAAGGCGGCCACGACCCGGCCGACGGCGTCGGCGACCCGGCCGATCCAGTCCCCGCGCAGCGCCTCCTCGGGGGGAACGAGCCGGGCCGCGTCGGCCCGCTGCCGGAACCAGCGCCGCGCCTCCTCGGCGGTGGCGCGATCTTCGATGTCCACCAGGGTCTCGAGGTTGGCGAGGGAATAGGGATCGAGGTTGAAGCTTCCGACGAGCACGCGCTCCCCGTCCACGATGGCCACCTTCGCGTGATGGACGGAGCGGGTCCACTCGCGGATCTCGACGCCGGCCTCGACGAGCCTGCGGTAGAGGCGCGTCGTCCCCGCTCGGACGAGCGGCACGTCGCTCCGACCCGCCAGCAGCAGCGTCACCTTCACACCGCGCCGCGCGGCCGCGGTGATGGACCGGACGAAGCGCCGGTCGGGCAGGAAGTAGGCGTGCGCGGCCAGGATCTCGGTCCGCGCCGCCCCGAAGGAGCGTCGGTAGAGGGTCCGGAGCCGGCGACCTCCACCGATCCCGGAGAGGTGGATCTGGGCGGCGCTGCGGGGCCTCGGGGGGCGCTCTCCGCGGAGCCGCGCGTCGAGCCATGCGGCCGGCGCTCCCCGCAGCTCCACTGCGACGTCGAGCCATTCCGGTGAATCCTCGGCGAGGTCGGGCGCACGGTCCGGGCCGACCATCCCGTACTCGTCCGCGATGTTGATCCCGCCCAGGAACGCAACCTCTCCGTCCACGAGGAGGATCTTCCGGTGGTTTCGCCTGAATCGGCCTGTGAACAGGGCCAGGAGCGGATGGTAGATGCGTACCTCGGCTCCGTCCGGTTCCAGCATCGACTGCAACCACCGCCCGTCGAGCGCCGAGCCCCACCCGTCGAGGATGACGCGCACCCGGACTCCCCGGAGCGCCGCATGAGAGAGCGCCTCGCGGAACTGGTCGCCGATCCCCTCCCGCGCCAGATGGTAAACCTCCAGGTGCACCGACTGGCGCGCCTCCCGGATGGCGTGCAGCATCCTCGGGAAGGCCTCCCGGCCCCCGGCGAGGAGGGTGATCCGGTCAGGGGTGGGGAGGGGCGCCTGCGCCATCCTTCGAGGCTACATCGTCCGCGTTGATCCGGGCACCCGTCGGCCCTAGATTCTGGCGCGGATGGCGGAGTCCCTCCTCGAGGAGCTGAAGCGCTACGTCGGATTCGGACCGGACGACGAGTCGGCCCTGCGCGAGCTGCGAGGTACGGTCGCCCCCGAGTTTCCCGCCATCGCCGCCGCCTTCTACGAGCGGATCCTGGCCCACGACGGGGCTCGGCGCGCCCTGACCGGCGGGGAGAGCCAGGTCGGGCACCTTCGGACCACGCTCGTCCGCTGGATGGACGAGACGCTCGGCGGCCCCTGGGACGAGGCCTGGTGGGAGTCGCACTGTCGCATCGGCCGGGTACACGTCCGGATCGACCTCCCCCAGCACTACATGTTCGGCGCCATGAACGGGATCCGGGAGGCGCTGGGCGCCCGGGTCGACGCGCTCTGGCCCTCGGATCCCGCGCGCCGGGCGCGCGCCCGGGTGGCGCTCGATCGGGTGCTCGACCTCGACCTCGCCATCATGCTCCACACCTACCGGGAGGATCTCCTCGCCCGGGCCACGCGCTCGGAACGACTCGCCACCTTCGGCCAGCTCGTGGGGTCGATCGGCCACGAGCTCCGGAACCCGCTCGGCGTGATCGAGAGCTCGGTCTGGCTCCTGCGGGGTCGAGCCGGGGAGGACGAGGACGTCCGCAAGCACCTCGACCGGATCGGTGGCCAGGTCAGGCTCTCCACCGACATCATCCAGGGGCTCCTCGACATGGTGCGCGACCGGCCGGTGGCGCGACAGGAGGTCGCGGTGGATGCGCTGCTCGCCGGGGCGGCCGAAGCGGTCCCGCGCCCGTCCGGCCCGACGCTCGACGTCGCACCGTCGAACGGGCTCACCCTGCGCGGCGACCCGCTCCAGCTTCGGCAGGCCGTGGTGAACCTCCTCACGAATGCGGCCCAGGCGGCAGGGCCCGGCGGCAAGGTCTGGCTCGGCGCCCGGACGGAGGGGGCCTTCGCCATCCTGGACGTCGACGACGACGGGCCGGGGATCGACGAGTCGGTGCGCAGCCGCCTCTTCGAGCCGCTCATCACCACACGGCCGAACGGACACGGGCTCGGGCTCGCACTCGTCAAGCGGGTGGCGGAGCGACACGGCGGGTCGGTTGGCCATGCACCCCGCCCCGGCGGGGGCACCCGCTTCACGCTGCGGCTTCCCCTCTTCCTCGCCCGCAGGGGAGACGAACCGTGAACCCTTCCTCCCCGGCACGGCTCCCCCGCGTCCTCCTCGTCGACGACAACGCGCCGCTCGCGGAGAACCTCCGGGACATCCTGGCGGACGCCGGCTTCTCGGTACGGACCGCCGGCAGCTGCGCGGAGGCACAGGCGCTGGCACGGCACGGCTTCGACGTGGCCCTGGTGGATCTCGCCTTGCCCGATGGAAGCGGCGCCGAGCTCGCCCAGGCGATGAAGGAGGCCTCGCCCGACAGCGAGGTGGTGCTCCTCACCGGGCATGCCACGATGGAGTCGGCGCTCCAGGCGGTCCGGGCGGGCGCCTGCGCGTACCTCCAGAAACCGGTGAATCCTCCCGAGCTCCTCATGACGCTCGAGACGGCGATGCGCCACGTCCGCTCCCACTCCGAGAAGCGGGAACTCTCCCGGCGCGCCGCCATGGCCGAGAAGCTGGCCGCGGTGGGCACGATGACCGCGGGGCTCTCCCACGAGATCCGGAATCCCCTCAACGCCGCGGCGCTCCAGCTCACCGTCCTGGAGCGACGCGTGGGACGACTGCCCGCGCCCGAGCAGGGGCCGCTCCTCCAGCCCCTCCACCTCGTGCGGGACGAGATCCGGCGCCTCGACCACATCCTGGAGGATTTCCTGCAGTTCGCGCGGCCGCGCGAGTTCTACCCCAAGGCGGTGGACGTGACCCCGGTGCTCGAGCGGGTGCTCGCCCTCCTGGGCGGTCCGGCGGAGAAGCGGCACGTCCGGGTGCTCCGCGATTTCGCGCCGGTTCCCCCGGTCGCGGGCGACGTCGAGCGTCTCCAGCAGGTGGTGATGAACCTGGCGTTGAACGCGTTCGACGCGGTCCGGGAAGGGGGCTGGGTCCGCGTCTCCTGCCGGCCCGGCGAGCACCCCGACACGGTCGAGATCCTGGTCGACGACAGCGGCGCCGGGGTAGCCCCCGAGATCCGGGAGCGGATCTTCGAGCCCTTCTTCACGACCAAGGCGCAAGGGTCGGGACTGGGACTTCCCATCGTCCACGCCATCGTCACCCAGCACGGCGGGACGATCACGGTGGAGGACGCCCCGGAGGGGGGCGCGCGCTTCGCACTCCGGGTCCCGCGCGGACGCTGACCTCCACGCCCGCCCCTAACCGGACCCGGTAGACTCCTCGGCCGCCTCCTCGCCGCCGTTGCCGCCGCCGTTCGCATACTCCTTCAGCCGGTACTGGATCTTGCGCACGCTGATGCCCAGGATCTCCGCTGCCCGCGACGTGGAGCCTCCCACCATCTCCAGGGTGCGGAGGATGGCCTCGCGCTCGATCTCGTAGAGCGTGGCGCCGGGGATGAGCGCACCGGGGCTGCGCTCGCGGGGGCGGGGTCCGCGCAGCGTGGGGGGCAGGTCGTCGGAGTTGAGCTCGGGCCCCTTGGCGAGCACCACGGCTCGCTCCATGACGTTCTCGATCTCCCGGACGTTGCCCGGCCAGTCGTGCGCGAGCAGGGCATTCAGCGTCCCCGGTGCGAGCCCCCGGATCTCCTTCCCGTAGGCCTTGCCGTACTTCTCCACGAAGTGGCTCACGAGCGCGGGGATGTCCCCCTTGCGATTGCGCAGCGGGGGAAGCGTGACCGCCACCACGTTGAGCCGGTAGTACAGGTCCTCGCGGAACTTGCCGCCCTTCACCTCGGCGGCCAGGTCGCGGTTCGTGGCGGCCACGAGCCGGACATCGACCTTGAGCGTGGACACGCCCCCGACCCGCTCGAACTCCTTCTGCTGCAGGACGCGCAGCAGCTTGACCTGGAGCGCCGGGGAGATGTCCCCGATCTCGTCCAGGAAGAGCGTCCCGCCGTCCGCCAGCTCGAAGCGCCCCTCCTTCCGTCCGATGGCGCCGGTGAACGAACCCTTCTCGTGGCCGAAGAGCTCGCTCTCGAGCAGCGTCTCCGACAGCGCCGCGCAGTTCACCTTGATGAACGGGCGATCGCGGCGGGGTGACTCCTCGTGGAGGGCCTGGGCGATGAGCTCCTTGCCGGTGCCCGATTCGCCGAGGATGAGCACGGTGGCGCGCGTCGGTGCGGCCCGCTTCACCACCTCGTAGACCGCCTGCAGCTCGGGCGCATCGCCGACGATGTTGTGGAACCGGTAGCGCTCCCGCACCCGTTCGCGGAGATTCTGGGTGTCGCGCTGGAGGCGCAGCTTCTCGAGCGCCTTCTCGAGCACGACGAGCACCGCATTCACGTCGAGCGGCTTGACGAGGTAGTTCTCGGCGCCGGCCCGCATGGCCTCGACCGCGGCCTCGACGCTCGCGAAGGCGGTCATCATGACGAAGACGGCATCGGAGCCCAGCTCACGGGCGCGCAGGAGCAGAGTCAGGCCGTCCATCCGGGGCATCCGGACGTCGGCGAGCACGGCCGCCGGCGCGAACGACTGCATGAGCAGGAGGGCCTCCTCGCCATCGCCGGCCTCGACGACCTCGTAGCCCTCCTCGGTGAGGATGTCCCGGAGCGCCTCTCGGGCGTTCCCCTCGTCATCGACGACGAGAATTCGCTCCTTGGCACTCCGGCTCGGATTCTTGCCCAGCATCATTTCTTCCCGAACGCCCTCGTCTCCCCTCAGGATGCGCAATCGCTGCGGAGGCCCGCATGATATGCACCTTTTCGATCCCTGGGTCCAGCCCCGCCCCACTCAACCGACCGAACCTTCACGGTTCTTCATGGACTCGGTCGGGGCCCGGGATGGCGCGAAATGGTTGCGGATAGCCCCATGTAGGGCCCAGGTCAGGCGTTTCCGCCCTGCTCCTTCAACCTTCCCACCCGGTCGTACGGCCGCAAGCGGAACCGGGCTCCGAGCCGTTCCGCCTCCATCCGGCAGGCCTCGGCATCGAGCCCCGGTACCCCGACGAAGCTCGCCTCCACGTCGGGGATGCACCCCGCCGCCGATCGCAGGAAGTCACGCGCGGCCTCCCAGGCCGCTTCCCCGTACTGGTTCGGGCAGAGCCGGACGTAGGTGGCGGAATCCGGCGCGTTGAGCGAGACCACCAGGGCGCCGAGGCCGGCGCGGGCCATCTCCGGGATGACGTCCCGTCCTTCCCGGAGGCTGGCGAGACCGTCTGTGTCGAGCCGGACCCGCGCGACGCCCGCATCGACGAGTCGCCGCGTGATCTCGAGCAACACGCTCAGTCGACGGGTCGGCTCGCCGAGCCCCGTGAACACCACCTCGGGACGCCCGGCCAGGCCGGCCCGGAGCACCTGGTCCCAGACCTCGTCCGCCGAGGGAGCGCGGGAGAGGCGCAGGTCGTACCCCCCGACCACCCAGTCGTCGTCCCGGATCTTCGGACAGAAGACGCAGGCCAGCGTGCAGGCCGAGGTGAGGTTCAGGTAGAGGGCCTCACCGAGCGCGTACGCGTACGTCGTCACCCGGGGGACTTAATCGTCTGCGGGCCGTCGGCCACTACAGCCGAGGCAGAAGCGCGCCTCCGGCATGGCTCGGAGCCGCTGCAGGCCGAGCGGACCACCGCAGGAGCTGCAGGCGCCGTAGCTGCCGGCCGCGATCCGGCTGAGCGCCGCATCGACCTCCGCGAGTTCGCGCGCAACCTGGTCCGCCACCACCGCCACTGGAATCCCGTCGGACAGGAGGCTCCCTCCGTCGCCCGGATGGGCGCGACGAAGCGCCTCCCTCCGGTCGAGGAGCAGGGAACGGGCTTCGCTGTCGATGCGGCTCATGGGATGCAACTCTCCAGTCCCCCACACGGGGGCCTGGAAGGCGTCACTTCACGGAGCGTGCCGAGCGGAAATGGCTCGAATCAGGGGGTTTCCGTTGCACCCCTTGCGCCTCGACCCATGCGAGACGCATCCCTTGCGCGTCCAGCCCCCTACCCACCGCCCAGGGCACCCTCCTCGCGAAGGAGGGTCACGAGGGCCCGGAGTGCGTCGGTCGACGTGAAGATCCCGACCACCGTCTCCCTCTCCACCACGAGGACCGACCCGTGCTTCCGTGTGGCCATGGCCTCGGCCACCTCGACGAGGAGCGCGTCCGGGGCGACCACGAAGGGCTCGTCGCTCATCGCCTCCTCCACGAGTTCACGCCCGACGTCCACCCCTCGCAGGGTCTCGAGCAGGTAGAGATCCCGCTGCGAGACCACGCCGACGAGCCGCCCATCCGCCACCACCGGCAGGTGGCGCACCCCCCGCTCCCGCATCGCGCGATGCGCGTCGGCGAGCGTCTGACGCGCGGAGATGGTGTGCGGCGTCGGAGTCATGAAACGCTCGATCTTGTGCCTCGACATGTCGGCCTCCCTTCGCTCCGGACACCAGCGTAACTCCGGAACGCGCGGTTGTCTCCCGAGTCGGCCTGGGATAGCTTCCGCGAACCATGGAGAAGACCTGGGTGAAGGACATCAAGGAAGGCGAGCGCGTGAAGGCCATCTTCGCGGTGGCTCGAAAGGCCATCCCCACCGCCAAGAGCGGGAAGACCTACCTCGCCGCCACGCTGGTCGATCGCACCGGCGAGATCGAGGCTCGCTCCTTCGACCGCGTGGAGGAACTCTCCGCCCTGTTCGACGAGAAGGACCTCATCGAGGTCGAGGGCATCGTCGGGTCCTTCCAGGGGAAGCCCCAGCTTCGCCTCGAGTCGGTCTCCAGGCTCGATCCCGCCGTCGCCGGGATCGACGGGGCCGACTTCACCTGGGTTCCGCCGCCCGAGCCGCGCAAGCCGGAGAAGACCCCGGCGGACGACGGAACGGATGCGACCTGGGCCGAGTTGATCGGACTCGTCGAGGCCATCACCGACACCCACGTGAAGGACCTGGTGAAGGCCTTCCTGCTCGACGACGACGTGGCAGCCCGCCTGCGCCGTGCACCCGCTGCGAAGAGCGTACACCACGCCTGCGCGGGCGGCCTGCTCGAGCACACGGTGAGCTGCATCAAGCTCTCGCACCGCATCGCCGACCAGTACCCGCAGCTCGACCGCGATCTCCTGGTCGCCGGGGCTTTCTTCCACGACCTGGGAAAGATCCGCGAACTGGCCTTCGAGCGGAACGTCGAGTACTCGGACGAGGGGCGGCTCGTCGGGCACCTCGTGATGGCCGCGCAGTGGATCCACGAGAAGGCCCGTCGCGTCGGCGTGCCGCGTGAACTCGAGCAGCACGTGGTTCACATCGTCCTCTCCCACCACGGCCGGCTCGAGTTCGGATCCCCGAAGACACCGGCCACGCTCGAGGCGCTCGTCACCCACTTCATCGACGACCTCGACAGCCGCATCAACTCCTGGCTCGGCCTGATGGGGAAGGACGGCGGGTCCCGCCGCTGGACGGACGCTCAGAACATCTACGGCCACCACATCTGGCGCGGCACGCTCCCCACCGCGCAGGTGGAGAAGAAGGGGCCGCCGCCGGAGTTCATGACCCCGGTGATCTACGTCCCCCGGCCTGCGGGGAGCGGGCAGCCTGCACGCAAGCCGCAGGAGAAGAAGGCCCGCCCGCCCCGTCCTCCCCGCCCGGAGCGGATCGAGCGGACCGAGCCGCGCGCCGCGGAGGCAGTCGCCGCCCCGCCGGCCGATGCGCCGCCGCCCAGGCCGGAGAGGACCGACGCCCCTCCCCGCCACGACCGTCCCCACCGCCCCGACCGTCCCGACCGCGGGCCTGGAGGCCATCCCGGCGGTCCCGGCGACCGGAAGCCCCGGTACATGGGGCCCCGCCTCCCTGGCGACCGGGGCCCGCAGCCCCGCTCGGACAAGCCCAAGAGCCTGACCCACAATCCCTTCGCCGCCCTGGCGGCCAAGGTGGAGGCCGCCCGCAGCGAGCCCCAGACCGAACCGCAGGTCGAGGCGCCCCCCCCCGCCCCGGTCCCGGATCCGGTTCCGCCGGTCGAGACCGCTTCGGTCACTTCGTCCGGCGAGCCTCAGGCCCCCCCGGGTGGGGACGCCGCTCCCTGACCCGTGGTCCCGTTCGGCCGAACCGCCGCGGTCTTCGACGTCGACGACTCGCTCCTCGACGGCAACGCCGGCACGATCTTCAGCTGGTACCTCTACAGCGAGAAGATCATGCTCCCGGAGATCCGTTCGCGGATCCCGCGGCTCGTCTACGAGTTCGCGCGCCGGCGGCTGGGCGAGAAGGACATGGTCGAGCTCGGGTCCCAGTGCCACGAGGGGCTCTGGATCGACGACATCCGGACCCACGCGCAGACCTGCTTCGAGCGCCATCTCCGAAAGCGGATCACGGCCGGGGCGGTGCGCCAGATCCGCAAGCACCTGCTCTCCGGCCACTACGTGCTCATCGCCTCCGGCTCCCCCCAGGCGATCGTCGACGAGGTGGCCCGTCACCTCCGCGTCCACGGTGCCATCGGGACACGCACCCGGGCCGTGGATGGCAGGTCCACCTCCGAGATCCTCCCCCCCATCGTCTTCCAGGAGGGCAAGCGGGAGGCGGTCTCGGCCGCCCTGGCCTCCCAGGGGATCCCGCTCTCCCGGAGCTGGCTCTACTCCGACTCGCCGGCCGACATCCCGCTCTTCGAGGCGGTCGGACACCCGGTGGTGGTGAACCCGAAGGAGCCATTCCGGGCCGTGGCCGAGCAGCGTGGCTGGCAGGTGGTGCGCTGGAAGGAGCGGAATCGCGAGGCCCAGGCCGACCTGGCCAGCGAATGGACGAGCTGGGAGGGTTGACGCCGGCTCGCTCAGGCGAGCCGGAAGAACCTCTTCGCATTCGCGGTCGTGACCTCGGCCACCTCGGCGGGTGTCGTCCCCCAGACCTCCGCCACCTTCGCGGCCACCAGCGCCACGTGGGCCGGCTCGTTGCGCTTCCCCCGGAACGGAACCGGCGCGAGGAAGGGGCTGTCGGTCTCGACGAGGAGCCGATCGCGGGGGACGAAGCGCACGGCCTCCCGGATCGCCTCGGCGGTCTTGAAGGTGACGATGCCCGCCACCGAGATGTGCAGGCCGAGGTCGAGGTAGGCACGCGCCGCATCCCGGTCCCCCGTGAAGCAGTGGATGACACCGCCCGCGTCCGGGACACCCTCCGAGGTCAGGATGGCGGCGCAGTCGGCGTCGGCCTCGCGCACGTGGACCACGACCGGCTTGCCGACCTTGCGCGCCAGCGCGAGCGATCTCCGGAAGCTCTCCCGCTGAACCTCGCGCGGCGAGAGGTCGTAGTGGTAGTCGAGGCCGGTCTCGCCCACGCCGACCACGACGGGGTCGGAGGCCAGCCGCGCGCTCTCCTCCCAGTCCTCCTCCGGTACGCGGGCGCACTCGTGCGGGTGAACCCCCACCGTCGCGGCGAACACGCCGGGTCGCGACCGGGCCAGCTCCACCGCGTTGCCGAAGCTGCCGGCCGAGCGCCAGAGCCCCACGACCACGATGCGCTCCACCCCGGCGGCCGCGGCCCGGGCGACCACCCCCTCCACGTCCCCCTGGAAGTCCTCGAAGTCGAGGTGCGCGTGGGAGTCGACGAGGCTCACTTGACCCGCGTGCCCGGTGCGATGCCGTCGTCCACCTGGAGGATCCGCGGAGGATCCCCTGCCGCGAGCAGCATCCCCTGCGAGGTGATGCCGCGCAGCGCGCGCGGCTCCAGGTTCGCCACCACCACGACGCGCTTCCCCACGAGCCACTCGGGCTCCGGGTAGGAGGCCGCGATCCCCGCCACGATGGTGCGCGGCGCGGGCTCCCCGACATCGACGGTGAGCTGCAGCAGCTTGTCGGCCTTGGGCACCCGCACCGCGGCGCGGATGAGCGCGACCCGGAGCTCCACCCTCGCGAAGTCGTCGAAGCCGATGAGGCCCGTGGCAGGGACGGGCGCGGGCGCGGCTTCCGGTGCGGCCACCAGCCTCGCCACCTGCTTCGCGTCGAGCCGGGCGATCTGGGGCGGCTTGGCCCGCGCCACCACCGGCGGACCGGAGAAGGGATCGAACCCGGCGGTCCAGGTGCCGGGGCGGGTCTGGCCGAAGGCGGCGCAGAGCTCGTCGGCGAAGAGCGGCATCACCGGCCAGAGCATGACCGAGATGGCGCGGAGTGCACGGGCGCAGGAGACGAGCAACCGACGTGACTCCGCCGACGCAGGCGCCTCCCAGGGCTTCCCCTCCTGGAGCCGCTTGTTGCATGCGTTCGCCACCTGGTTCACGAGCCGGACGACCTCCCGGTACTCGAGCGCCTGGTAGGACGGCAGCGCGAGCCGCAGCGCCTCCCGGGTGACGTCCGCGATGCCCTTCTCCGGCTCCCCGTCGAGCTCGCCGCCCGCTCGCTCCACCAGAGCGGCCACGCGCGAGGCCAGGTTCGCCACGTTGTTGGCCAGGTCCGCGTTGATGCGGTTGCGGAACTCCTCCAGCGAGAGGTCGATGTCCGAGACACCCGGCCCCAGGTTGGCGGCGTAGTAGTAGCGGAGGAGCTGCGGATCGAGACCCGCGTCGAGGTAGGTCCGGGCGGTCACGAAGGTGCCGCGCGACTTCGACATCTTCTCGCCGTTCACGGTCAGGTGACCGTGGACCGCCAGCCGCTCCGGGAGCTTCAGATCGGCCGCCCCCAGCATCGCCGGCCAGAAGACCGCGTGGAAGCGGAGGATGTCCTTGCCGATGAAGTGCTCGAGACGCGAGGGCGAGCCCGGGGCGAGGTAGGTGGCCTCGAAGGCCGAGGGCGCGAGCCGTTCCCCCGCCGGAGCCTCGCTCGCGAAGAAGTGCTCGGCCGACGAGAGGTAGCCGATGGGGGCGTCGAGCCAGACGTAGATGAACTTGCCCGGGAAGTCGGGGTCCTTCACCGGGAACCCGAAGTACGGAGCATCGCGCGTGATGCACCAGTCCTGCAGGTCGTCGAGCCAGCCCTTCACCTGCTCTCGGACCGCCGCGTCGAGGTGCCCCTCCCCCTCCACCCAGGCCCGGATGGCGGGCTCGACCTTCTTCAAGTCCACGTAGGCGTGGTCGCTCTTCCGGACCACCGGCGACGATGCGCAGAGCGCGCAGCGGGGATCCTTGAGCTCCCTCGGGTCGTACGTCGTCCCGCACTTCTCGCAGACGTCGCCGTACTGCTCGGGCGTCCCGCAACGCGGACAGGTCCCCTTCACGAAACGGTCGGGGAGGAACCGGGCGTCCTTCTCGCAGTAGAGCTGCTCGACCGACTTCTTGTAGATGAGCCCGCGGGCCTTGAGCGCGTCCCAGATGCGCCAGGCCCACTTCCGGTTCTCCTCCGAGTCGGTGGTGTAATAGGTGGAGAAGTCGACCCCGAAACGCTGGAAGTCGGCGTGCTGCTCGGTCCGGTAGCGCTCGACGAACTCCCGGGGGGTGACCCCGGCCTTGCCCGCGTTCACCTCGATGGGCGTGCCGTGCGAGTCGGCTGCGCAGACGTAGGTCACGTCGTCGCCGATCGACCTCCGGTAGCGCACGTAGATGTCGGTCTGGATGTACTCGACCAGGTGGCCGAGATGGATCGAGCCGTTGGCGTACGGCAGGGCGCTCGTGACGAGCAGCTTCTCACTCACGCTGTCCTCCTCTCGCGGTCCGGCGTGCGAAGCGTCCCGACGAGCCAGCGCTCGACGAGTACCGCGCCATCGGACCCGGTCTTCATGGAATGGTCGGCCTCCGCGAGCGCCGCGAGCGCCGCGAGCAGCTCCTCCCGGCCGAAGCGGAGGGAGGCCTGGTACTTCATCCAGAGCCCGTAGGGCTTCCGGTCCCGGAGCTCGCCCGGGTCGATGGTGGGGAGCACGGCGGCGCTCCAGTCGCTGAACGATGCGATCCGGCGTGCGCCCGCGGCGGCACGCCCCCGCTCCCGCTCCACCAGCATCCTGCGCACCGCTCCGGCGAGCGACCCGACGAGCATGTGGGGGCTCGCGCCATCGGCGAGGCTGCGGCGCAGGACGCCCAGCGCACCCGGGAGGTCGCGGGACTCGACCGCGTTGCCGAGGGCGAAGAACGGGTCGGCGGTGGTCCGGACCACGAGCTGGTCGACGTCCTCGCCCCGGATCACCTTTCGATCGCCCACGAAGGTGACGAGCTTCGCCACCTCGGCAGCGAGCGCCCGGGCATCGTCCCCGACGAGCGCGGCGAGCCGCTCCTCCCCACCTGCGTCCACGCTCTTCCCGGTCCCCGCGAGCAGCTCGGCGAGGAGCGGCGCGAGGACCAGACGCTGCGCGTCCCAGGTCCCCTCGGTCTGCACGGCGAGCGGGATGCGGCAGCCGGCGCTGGCGAGCCGCTTCACCAGCGGCAAGCGGCCGTCCACCTTCCCGGCGGCGATCACGAGCACGTGTCCCCGCGGAAGACCTCGCTCGAGAAGCCCCTCGAGCGCGGAGACGTCGTCCTTGGCCGCCTGGAGATTCCGCTCCCCGGCGTACCGCCCGGCCTCGACCAGGAAGACCCCGTCCTCGGGGCGGAGTCCCTCGTCGGACTGGAGCTTCTCCTCCCACTCCTCGGGTCGCGGCGGCGCGTCTCCGGAGAGGTCGGCGGTGGACCACCCCAGCCGGGCCGCGAGCGCGACGAGCCGTCGGGCCGCCTCGCGCTGCCGACCCTCGCGCCACATGTCGCTCGCCTTGGCGAACGCGCCCCCCAGGTCCTCCTTCGACTGGAGGAAGGCCGGTTCGACGGCCAGCACCACCTTCTCCCCGCCGAACAGCCCACCCGTGCCCAGCTCCGTGGCCAGCTCGCCCGGGCCGACGGCCGGATCGGTCTCCACGAGATTCAGGGGGCGACGTTCCTCCGGGACGAGCGCGTGGGCGATGCTCCGGGCTCCCCGGAGCGTCAGGAAGGGATCGCCGTCGAGCAGGTAGACCTGCGCCGGCTTTCCGTCGCGGATGGCCGAGAGGGCGCCGTCCAGGTCGAGCGCCGGGGCCTTCGCTGCCGCGGGGCGACGCCCGCCGGTTGCACCGGGCTTAGCCATGGAACCACCCGATGAACATGTGCTCGAGCGCGAGCGGCCCGCTGGCGTTGTGCCGGAGCGCGAGGATCGCCCGGCGCACCGAATCGATGCGACGGAGCGCAACCTCGGGGCCGAGCCGTGCGGCGCGGACCGTGGCCTCGCCGAGATCCTCGAGCGCGAGGGGGACACCCTCCCCGACCGTGGCCACGACGAGGACGTCGCGGAGCCACACCAGGAGCAGTTCGCACACCTCGCGCGCTCGCTCCCGCTTCGCACCGTGCCTGCCTGCGAAGGCGATCCAGGGGCGCGCATCGTCCGGGGGAAGCGCGGCCGCCTCCTCGACAGCCGCTCGCCGTGCCGCGATGGCCTCCTCGTCGAGGGCCAGCGCCTTGCCGAGCGAACCGGCGGCGAGCGTCGTGGCGAGTCGCGCGACGTCCGGCGCGCGCCCCTCCGCGGCGAGCCGCTCCGCGAGGAGGGCGTCGGGCAGCGGCCCGAAGGGGAGGCGCAGGCACCGGGACCGGACCGTGGGGAGCAGGCCGTCCGCAGACGAGGAGACGAGGACCAGCGTGGTGTCGGGCGGCGGCTCCTCGAGGGTCTTCAGGATGGCGTTCTGGGCCTGGGGATTCATGGCGTCGGCCGGGTCGAGGATGACGAACCTTCGCCTTCCCTCGAACCGGCGCAGGGAGAGTCGCCGGTCGACGAGTTCACGGATCTGGTCGACCACGATGTCGCGCGAGGGGGTCCTGCCGCCCTTCGGCTCCCACCGGCCAGCGCGGGCCATGTCCCGCTCCCGCTCGACGATGATCACATCGGGGTGGACGCCCCGGGCGATCTTGCGGCAGGAGGCGCACGCCCCGCACGCATCCCCGTCGTCCCGCTCGCAGTTGGCCGCCTGGGCGAGCAGCCGGGCGGTCAACCCCTTCCCCACACCCTCCGGGCCGGAGAGCAGGTAGGCGTGGTGGAGCGCCCCGCGGCGCAGGGCCGCGCGCAGGGCATCGACGGCCCGTTCCTGGCCGATGATCTCCGCGAAGGACATGGGGCGGGGAAGATAGCACGGCGAACCCGAGCCGGCCGGCCCGGGAACGCCCTATCCAGCCCTATCCAGCCCGCCCGGCCAGCCGGGCCACGACGGCCGTCAACTCCCACGGATCGACCGGCTTCGTCAGGAAGGCCTGGAATCCCGATGCGAGCGCCCGCTCCCGGTCGGCCGGCTGCGTGTAGGCGGTGACCGCCGCGGCCTGCACGTCGCCGCCGCGCCCCGGCTCGAGGGCACGGATCCTCCGGATGAGCGACATGCCGTCCTCCCCGGGCATGCCGATGTCGGAGAGCAGGACGTCGGGCGGCCGCGCCGCGAGGGACTCGAAGGCGGCTGCGGCCGACCCGGCCGTGGAGACCTGGGCGCCAGACTGTTCCAGGATGTGGCGAACCGCGTCCAGCGTGTCCGCATCGTCGTCCACCACGAGCACGTGGAGCCCCGCCAGGCTCGGCACCTCGCCGGGCGCGTGCCAGGGACGGGGCTGTCCCCAGCCCGGAGACGAACGCCGGATCGGAAGGCCGGCGTCGGCGGGAACCGGAAGATCGACGGTGAAGGTCGCGCCCCGGTTCCGCCCGGCGCTCGCGGCGCTCACGCTGCCCCCGTGCGCCTCCACGAGATGTCGGACGATGGCGAGCCCGATGCCGAGTCCTCCGTGCGCCCGCGTCGGACTCGAGTCGGCCTGCCGGAATCGCTCGAAGACGTGCGCCAGGAAATCGGCCTCGATCCCGGTGCCGTCGTCCTGCACCTCGAGACGAACCAGATCCGGCCATCGCCGGAGGCGCGCCTCGACGCGCCCACCGGACGTGGTGAACTTGATGGCGTTCGCGAGCAGGTTCCAGACCACCTGCTGGAGCCGGGCCGGATCGCCGCGGACCGCACCCGCGCCGGGCTCGAGGTCGAGCTGCAACTCGATCCCCTTGGCTGCGGCCGCGGGCCGGACCGTGTCGGCGGCCGCCTCCACCGCGGCGCCCAGATCGGTGTCCCGGACGTCCAGCCGCAGCCTGCCCCGGACGATGCGCGCGACGTCGAGGAGATCGTCGACGATCTGGGCCTGCGTGGTGGCACTCCGCTCGATCGCCTCCATGGCCCGCTCGGTGGACGCCGGGTCGAGCCGTCCGGAGCGGAGCAGCCGGGACCAGCCCAGCACCGCGTTGAGCGGCGTGCGGAGTTCATGAGAAACGGTTGCGATGAACTCGTCCTTCGCCCGGCTCGAACGTTCGGCTTCGGCCCGCGCCTCCTGTTCGCGCTGCAGCAGGGCGGCCCGCTCCGCCTCGCTTCGCCGCGCCTCGGTCCGGTCGGCGAAGACGAGCGCAACCCCCTGCGCCTTGCCGCCTTCGGCACGGATGGGAGCCGAGGAGCCCTCGATGGAGTACTCGCGTCCTCCCGGAGCGAGGAGCGAGATGCCGTCCCCGAGCGGGACTCGACTCCCCCGGGCGAGCGCCGCGGTCACCGGATCCCGGACCGGCTGGCCTGCCGCGTCCACGGCGCGGAACAGTTCCGCGAGCGGCCGGCCCACCGCGTCGGGACCCACCGCGAGCAGCTTCTCCGCCGCCCCGTTCACGAGGGTCACCACACCCCTCACGTCGGTGGCGACCACCGCATCGTCGATCGACGCCAGCGTGGTCCGGAGCCACTCCCGCTGCTCCCGCTCCGTCTCCTCGGCCCGGAGCCGATCGGCCTCCATGTCGCCGAGCGCCAGCGCGTTCCAGTAGACCACCGCCGCCGCCACGACCACGGCGCTCACCACCACGAAGGAGGCACCCAGGAGCGCCTCGTACTGCCCGGACCGCGGGCCCACGACGAGGAAGAACCATCCGAGCCCGATGGGGATCACGAAGACCGCACCGATGAGCCGGCGGGCCATGAAGCCGGCCAGTCCCGGAGCGGTGAATACCCGCATGACACCGGTCTGCGGACGGTCGAAGAGGAGCGTGGTCACGAGGAGCAGGAAGCCGATCCCGGCGTAGAAGGGAACCCGGGTGTTGGCGGCCAGCCCCTCCATGGGCTCGACTCCGTAGGCGTAGCCGATGATCGCCTGGAGGGGGACCAGGGCGGCGGCCAGCGCCAGCAACTGCGTCGGACGGGTGCCGGATCCGGTCTCGACGTCGTGCAGCGCGAGCCCGAGACCGATGAACAGGAAGGCGAGTGCCGAGTTGGCCGCCATGCGACCCGGGTGACCGGTCGCGCCGACGTCCTGGAAGAGGGCCTGGTCGATTCCCAGGCTGACCCGGGTGGCGTACTGCAGCAGGGTGAGGAATCCCACCGTCGCCACCAGCGCCCCGACGACCCGCGCCACGCGCCGGCCGCGTGGCCCGGAACGGCGCGACGCGAGCGTCCGCGCGGCCAGCCCGGCCGCCAGGAACCCGAGCGCCGAGTTGACCTTCACCGAGAGGCCGCCCGGAATCCCGGTGCGCAGGAGCGGCAGGTCGAGCGCCCATCCCAGGAGGATGGCGAGCCCGAGGAACGCCGAGGTCTCGGCGGCGGCTCGCGCCAGCATCTCGAGATTCCGTGGAAGTCGTCGGGTCTCGGCTGGCATGGGCATCGACGGCATCGGAGGGCCGGGCTAGTGGGCCTCGGCCCAGCTCCTCGCCCTGCCGACCTCGACGTCGAGTGGGACCCTGAGCTCGGCCGCTCCCTCCATCGCGAGCCTCAGGAGGGACTCGGCCCGCTCCGCCTCCGCCATGGGCGCCTCCAGCAGGAGCTCGTCGTGGACCTGCAGGATCATGCGGGTGGCGAGCCGCTCCTCCCGCAGCACCCGGTCCACCCGGAGCATCGCGATCTTCACGATGTCCGCGGCGGTGCCCTGGATGGGTGTGTTCACCGCCATCCGTTCCGCCGCCTGGCGCAACCCGGGGTTCCGCGCGCGGATCTCGGGCAGCTCCCGGCGCCGGCCCCAGAGCGTGCGGACCTCTCCGGTCTCCCGGGCGGAGGCGACGGTGGCGTCCAGCCAGCGCTTCACCCCGGCGTAGCGAGCGAAGTACCGGTCGATGACGGCCTGTGCCTCGCCCGGCGGCATGCCGAGCCGCTGGGCCATCCCGAAGGCGGAGAGGCCGTAGGCGATCCCGAAGTTGAGCACCTTGGCGACCCGGCGCTGATCCGGGGTCACCTCGCCGGCCGGCACGCCGAAGGTCTCCGCGGCGGTGCGCGCGTGGACGTCCTCCCGGATGCGGAACGACTCGAGGAGCGCGGGGTCCTCGGCGTAATGGGCCAGGATCCGGAGCTCGATCTGGGAGTAGTCGGCGGAGACGAGCACGCTCCCGGGCGCGGCCACGAAGGCGGCGCGGATGCGCCGGGAGAGCTCCGTGCGCACCGGGATGTTCTGGAGGTTCGGGTCCTGCGACGAGAGGCGGCCGGTCGCGGCCCCGGCCTGATTGAAGGTGGTGTGGATGCGCCCGTCGGACGGGTCGATCAGCACCGGGAGCGCATCGACGTAGGTGCCCTTCAGCTTGGACAGCGACCGGTGCTCCAGCACGAGCCGCGGGAGCGGGTGCTCCTCCGCGAGCGTCTCCAGCACGTCCTGGTCCGTGGAGGGGCCGGTCTTGAGACGTTTCACGACCGGCAGTCCCAGCTCGACGAAGAGCACCTGCGCCAGCTCGCGCGTGGAGGCCACGTTGAAGGTGCGTCCTGCGGCGGCGTGGATGCGCCCCTCCAGATCCCGCATCGCCCCCCCGAACTCGACGCTCATCGACCCCATGGCGGCCGAATCGACGGCGACGCCGGCCTGCTCCATCCCGGCCAGCACCGGCACGAGCGGCCGCTCCACCTCCTCGTGGAGCCGGAGGAGCCCGGCGTCGCGCAGGGCCTGAACGAGCGTGGCGGCAAGCCGGGGGAGGACCGCCGCTGCGGCACCTGCGTGGACGGCGGTCTCCTCCACCGGGAAGGTGGCCGGATCGCCCTCCCCCTTCCCCGCATCGGCCGGCGCAGGGGGGATCTCGACACCCAGACGCTCCCGCGCCACGTCGGCGAGTGCGTGCTCCCGTCGCGCGGGAAGGAGAAGCCGGTTCGCCAGCTCGGTGTCGATCCCCCGGGCTGGCGCCGGGAGTCCCAGATGGCGGAGGGCGTGGATCTCCGCCTTGAGATCGTGGGCGTGGATCTCCACCGCCGGATCCTCGAGGAGGGGCCGGAGGGC
Source organism: uncultured Anaeromyxobacter sp. (assembly GCA_903855945.1). Lineage (GTDB taxonomy): Bacteria > Myxococcota > Myxococcia > Myxococcales > Anaeromyxobacteraceae > CAIOAK01. Next base: position 48,622 of record CAIOAK010000177.1, on the reverse strand, counting down.
AGTCGCGACCTCGCCGGCGGGGAGCTGCGGCGGAGCGCCCAGGTACCGGTGCTGGATCGGGACGTACCAGGACCGTTCGCCAGCCGCGAGCGAGATCCCCGCCGGAGCGATCCGGCGCGGCGCCGGGGAGGAGAAGGCGGCGCGGAATCCCGCCAGGCCGGCAAGCCGGATCTCGGCCACGACCCGCGCCAGCTCCGCACCGGTGACCACCACCTGGGTGGGCTCACGGGGGGAGGGAGCCTGGGCCGGCGCGGGCAGCTCGCGCAGGAGGCGTCCGAACTCGAGCTCCGTGAAGAGCGCCCGAGCGCGCTCGGTGTCCACGGGCCGGCGGGCCAGGTCGGTCGGACCGAGCGGGAGCGGCAGGTCCTCCTTCAGGGTGACGAGGACCTTGTTGAGCCGGATCCGCTCGGCGAGCGCCTCCACCTTGGCCTTCAGCTTCACGCCACCGCGAGCCACCGCCGTGGGGATCTCCTCCGGGCGGGCGAGCATCGCCTCCACCGTGCCGAAGTGCCGGACGAGCGCGGCGGCGGTGACATCCCCCACTCCGGGCACGCCGGGGACGTTGTCCACCTTGTCCCCGGTGAGCGCCATGAGTTCCACCACCTGCTCCGGCCGGACCCCCAGCTTTCGCTCCACGTCCTCCGTCCGCGTCCAGCCTCCCCGCCCGGCCGCCTCTGCCATCGGGTCGTAGAGCTCGATCCCCTCCCCCACGAGCTGCGCGAAATCCTTGTCCCCGGTGACGATCACGACGTCGAAGCCCTGTGCCCTGCCCCTCCGGGCGAGCGTGGCGATGACGTCGTCCGCCTCGACCCCGACCTCCTCGAGGACCGGCACGTCGAGCGCACGAGCCACGTCGCGGATCAGCGGGAACTGCCGGACCAGATCCTCCGGCGCGTCCGGGCGCTGGGCCTTGTAGGTGGGGTCGAGGTCGGTCCGGAAGCTCTTCCGGCTCGCGTCGAACACCAGCGCCACGTGGGAGGGCGCGTGCTCCCGCAGCGCCTTCAGCAACATGGTGGTGAATCCGTAGACGGCGTTGGTCGGCTGCCCCTTCGTCGTCGACAGGTGCGGGATGGCGTGGAACGCCCGGAAGACGAACCCGGATCCGTCGATGAGCGTGAGGGTGGGCAACGGACGCCCCTGCCGTCAGCGGATGGTGAGTGTCTGGCCGATGTCGAGGCCGGGCGGGAACATCATGAGCGCGTCCCCGACGAAGGTCGAGTAGAAGACCCGGCCCAGGTACTCCTGCCCCGGGATCAGGCTCCGGTCGAAGGAGGTGACGTAGTTCCCACCGGCGGTGCTGCTGGGGTGGCGAGACAGGGTGACGAGGCCCGCCGTCGTGAAAAAGTCGACGCCCGCGTCGCGCGCCGGAAGCAGGTCAGGGTTGTTCGGGTCGCACCCGTTCGTGCTGTTGAGGGGGCAGTAGAGGCCGACCTGCAGCCCGAGCGCCGGGCCGGTACCCATCGGATCCCTCATGCCTGGGTAGTTCGAGTAGGCCTGGAGCGGGTAGATCGCGGGGTAGTAGAAACGCCTCGCCTTGCGCGCGAGGTCCCGGGCCTCCCCCACCGGGAGGGAGTCCTCCTCCGCCCACTTGAGCATGTACGGAACGTCCAGGGATGGACGCCCGGCATATCCGCTCACCGCCCCCACGATCACGAATTCCGAGGCGCGGATCCAGGTCCCGCGGGCGTAGTCGGTGCTCGGCGGATTGTTGCGAAAGGCGGTGAGTACCTTCGCGTCGTTCCCCGGCTTCCGGAACCAGGTGAGGAGGCACTGGTACTCGCTCGCGAGCGTCGGGTCGTCCTCGGGCCCGAGCTTCAGCGCGCCGCCCGGGTAGCGCAGATCGTCCTCGGGGAGGAAGCCGGCCAGCACCGTCTCGTGCGCCAGCGGGGGCTTGCTCGCGTCGAAGGCTGGCGCGGTCCCCCCGACGGGGATCCAGTTGGGTCGGGTGGACGGACAGGGGTCGTTGTCGAGCACGAAGAGTCCGATGTCACCGGGCCCGGTACTCGGGCTGGTCACGTGGATCCCGAGGTTCGTCCTTGCAACGAAGGCTTCGGTGACCCAGTACCCCGTGGCGGGCAGTTGCCCGTTGTCGGAGGCAACGCTCGAGGCCTGGATGGCGAGGTAGAGCCAGTCGGCCCCGCTGACCGGGTCCTTGCCGTAGCCCAGGACCGAACGGCGCTGCGCCAGGCCCGGCAGTACCCCCTGGTAGGAGACGAGCCAGTGGTCGTCCCTCGTGTACCCCGGCCAGACGGTGATGGCCCTCGGGAGCTTGTCGGAGGTGTAGACCACCGTGCCGGTGCCGGTGCCGAGCGGGTCGAGGTAGAGGCCCACCGCCGCCGTGCCGACGGGGAAGCCGAAGGCCGCCGAGTTCGGGGTCGGCCCGCCCGGTCCGACGGCGCTGGCGTTCAGGGCCTGCGTGCGCGTGGTGTCGTCGGTGAGCATCGACACCGCGTTCACCGGCCCGAACCTGCCCAGATCCTGCACGTAGGCCAGGCCGTCGACCGCCGTGACGAGTCCGACCGCGCTCGTCCATTCCTGTCCGATCGGGGGGGCGAGCATCATGAAGCTCTGCGCCACACCGTTGCCGTTGAAGGGGGGCGTGGAGGCCACCTCCGTCACGCTGGGGCAGAGCGGCAGGAACCCGGTCGGGTCTGCCGGGGAGTAGCAGACCTGGGAGCCATAGGCCACCGACGGCGGGTTCGGTCCCGGCTTGGCTGGCGGCATCGCGATGCCCATGGCGATGGGCATCGACGCGACCTGGAACGGCGTCCGGTAGGTCTGACGGGGAACGCCGTAGCGCACCGGGCCGTCCACGGCGGGATCGGCGGCGAGGGTTCCGAACAAGGGGTCGAAGGTGGCGATGCCGCAGGGGATGCCTCCCTCCGAACCGCACTGGCCGGGGTCGAGGGCCGCATAGACCCGGAGCTGGGGCTCGTCGAAGGTGTAGGAGTTCCTCGTGCTCCGTTCCCCCACGAAGGCCGCCGCCACGGCGTAGGTGCCCGAGCCGCGCGCGGAGAAGTTGCGCACGGGCCAGGGGGCGGCGAACCCGCCCGTGAACGTCACCTCGGCGATCCCGCGCATCGACGGGTCGGTGGAGTCCCCGAGATAGTCCTGCGTGGCAAGGTAGAGGTGGGCGTGGTCGGGGGCCCCCGTCATCGCGCTGGGGGCGAAGCGGATCACCTTCACGGCAACCGTCGCGGGCTGCGTCACGGGGCCGATCGCATCCCCGGTCTTCCGCTCCATCTCCACGACGGCGATCTGTCCGGCGGAGAGATCGCCTGGATCGGAGAGGCCGAGCACGACCCACGCCTTGCCCTTCACGGTGGGCATCACCGGGGGCTTTCCGGAAAAAGGCTTCCCTACGTCGGGGACCTTCGTCACCACCATGGAGAGGATCTGGGCCCCGATGCCGACGGAGCCGGTCAGGTCGATCGTCTGGACGATCCCGTAGCCGGAAGTGCTGGGGTCGAGCCAGGTGCCGAAGATCTGGATCTTGGGATCGGCGCCCGCGACCACGACCAGGTCGGGCCGGGTCGGGCCGTCGTCGAGCGATCCCGAGGCGAGGAAGGCGGGTTGCTGGAGGGTGGGGACCGCGAGCGCCCATGCGGCGCTGTACCCGACGAGCGGGCTGTCGGTGCTCGGGTCGATGATCCGGAGCTCGCTGCCCCGGTAGGACGCGACCGCGAGGAGAGGCACCGGACCCGCCTGCGGACTGCTGGGGTTGAGCCCACGGAACGGGACGACCGCCACGGCACCGTGGAAGAACGCCGGGATGATCGGGCTCCCGCTGGAGCAGGCCGAGGCGAGGAGCGCCGCCGAGAGGAGGAGCCACCTCATGGGCCGTTCCCGATGCGCTTCACGAGCGCGATCCCGTCGGGAAAATCTGGCATGAGTTCGAGCACGTTGATCCAATCTTGCATGAAGCTGCTCACGTAGATCCGGTGGCACTCGGCCCCTACCATGCAGGGGGAGTCTTCGGGGTAGTCCTGCCCCTGGACCGGCGTCGTCGCCCGCCGCGGATCGATGGCCTCGACCGCGATCCCGAACGGCTGCAGGCCGAGGATGGGGAGGCCGGTGGCGGGGTTCATCCCGATGGTCCGGACCACCCGCTGGCTGTCGGAGTCGTAGAGGACGAGTTGCCCGTCCTGATCGCAGGTGATGACGAAGAGGTCGGGATCGATCGGGTCCGCGCGCGCGGGCAGGCGCCGGATCTGCCCGGCTCCCACACAGGTGGGCTTCAACCCGACCAGGGCCATCCGGGGCGAACCGAAGCTCGACTGGGTGAGATCGAAGATCGCGAGTCCTCCACCCTGGGTGTAGAAGAGGCCCGTCTGGACGGCCAGCGTGAGGTCGTACATCTGGATGGTGACGTACAGGACCGTCCCATCGCTCGACAGCGCCATGTCGCGCGCCACGGCTCCGGGGACCAGGCTGGAGAAGGACGGACCGGTGTAGTCGGGAACCGCGAAGCCGTCGACGACGGAGACGGTGACGAGCGGGTTGAACCAGCGGAACTGGGCGTCCGTGGCCACGGAACTCACGAAGACGAGCTCACGCTCCGGCTCGTAGACCGATGCGTAGGTGGCGTAGGGGCCCATGACGAGGGGCAGCGGCGGCTCCGCGTCCTGCAGGAGGTTCACCCGGTTCATGTATCCGAGGCCATTCGTGGCCATGAGCTGCGAGACGAAGGCGTAGGCCACCAGGGGCTTGTTGACGCCGGTGCTGCAGACCGTGGTCACGCCGTACGGGTCGAGCTGCTGGATGGGCACCTCGAAGACGCAGTTCGTCCCGCAGGAGATCGTCCCGTCCTTCTTCAGGATTGTCCGGTAGATCTGCTGCGGGACGGCGCGGGAGGCGAAGATGAGCTTCGTGCCCCCGTCCTTGATGGCCGGGTCATTCTTGAGGTTGTCGCAGGCGTACGGACAGTCGGTCCAGCCGTCCCAGTCGGTCCCGCCGGTCGGGCAGCTGCCACCCGCCATCGCCAGCTCCCCGACGAAGCTCCCGGTCCGGATGGCCCCCAGCGGGACGAACGGCTGGCCCGTGGATCTGTCGGGGGCCGCGTCGGGGTCGAGCACCACCACCGTTCCGCCGGTCGTCGAGTCGAAGCGGAGGTCGAAGTTGGCGTTGCCGACGACGAGCTGGCTCCACCCGTACTGCTTCTTCGGGTCGGTCGAATCCGGAGGCATCTGCCGGACCGCGAGCCCGGTCGGGTAGTAGAGGATGTTCGTCGGGGGGACGAGGGTCGGGTAGGAGTCCCGGCAACCGGCCGCGATTCCGAACGCGAGGAGCGCGACAATCTTTAGGTTTCTGGTCACCGGGAGCGCGAAACCTAAGCTTGCCCTCCCCCCAGGGTCAAGGGGAAACCGGCCCGATCAGGCGCCTCGTCCGGCACCACCTGCGACCGGCGCCTCGGCCTGGATCTTCCGGAAGTCGGCGACGTCTCCGAAGAGGTCGGCGACCCGCTTCATCAGGGCGAGCCGGTTGGCCCGGACGGACGGCTCCTCGGCCATCACGAGCACCTCGTCGAAGAACCGATCCACCGCCGGCTTGAGCGAAGCCACCGCCCGAAGGACCCTGGGGTAGTCGCGCCCCTGGCGCGCCTCGGCCACCTCCGCCGACACGCGCGAGAGGTCGTCGGCGAGCAGCGTCTCGGCCCCGGCCTGGAGGAGCGAGCGGTCCACCTCCACCGATGTCCCCTCCCCCGCCTTCTCCCGGATGTTCGCCACCCGCTTGAAGGCCACCGCGAGCGGCAGGAAGTCCGGGCGGGCCTTGATGTGGGCGAGCGCCTCGAGCCGCTGCCGGGCGTCCACCACGTCGTCGAACCCGGCTGCGAGAACCGCGTCCACGAGGTCGCCGTCGAACTCGTCTCCCCACAGCGCGCGGATCCGTCCGCGGAGGAACTCCCGGACCTGGGAGGCGATCACCGTCCGGTCGGCGGCGAGCTTCACGCCCGCGAGCGAGTCGAGGGTCTTCTCCACCGCGGCGGCGAGAGAGAGGTGCCAGCCCCGGGCCTGGACGATCCGGAGGATCCCGATGGCGGCCCGACGCAGACCGTAGGGATCGGCCGCCCCGGTGGCCTTCTCCCCCACCCCGACGATGCCGACGAGCTGGTGCAGCCGGTCCGCCGCGCCCACCAGCGCACCCAGGTCGGAGCGGGGCATCTCCTCGGAGGCGCCGAGCGGCTTGTAGTGATCCTCGATGGCGTCGGCGACGGCGGGGCGGAGCCCCTCCAGCCGGGCGTAGTGGCCGCCCATCGTCCCCTGCAACTCCGGGAACTCGCCCACCATCCCGGTGGTCAGGTCGGTCTTGCAGAGCCGGGCCACCTCGAGGACGTCGGAGAGGAGCTCCTCCCGACCGAGCTCCCGTGCCAGCTCCCCGGCCACGGCGCCGATCCGGTGCACCCGATCGAGCTCGCTGCCGAGACGGGCCTGGTAGGTGCGGCGCCCCAGGTCCTCGATGCGGTCGGCGAGCTTCCGCTTCCGGTCCTCCTCGAAGAAGAAACGGGCGTCGGCGAGCCGGGCCCGCAGCACCCGCTCGTAGCCGTGACGGGCGACGTCCGGGTCCTTCACCGGCGTTCCGGAGACGGCGATGAACCGGTTCTGCAGGCGCCCCTTGCCGTCGACCACGGCGAAGTAGCGCTGGTGGTTGCGCATCTCCAAGATCACCACCTCGGGCGGGAGCTCGAGGTTCGACTTCTCGAAGGTGCCGGCGATGCCGGTGGGGTGCTCCACGAGCCAGGTCACCTGCTCGACGAGCGCCTCGTCGGGGCGCAGCACCGCGCCCACCTGCTTCGCCGCCCGGGCCAGCTCCGCCTCGACGGCGGCGCGCCGCTCCACGGGATCGACGACCACGAAGGCGCGGCGCAGCTTCGCCACGTAGTCCTCGGGCGTACCCGAGAGGGGGATGGCCCGGGGTGCAAGGAAGCGGTGTCCGTGCGTGGCCTTGCCGCTCTTCACCTCGCCGAGGCAAACCGTCAGTGGCTTCCCCCCCAGGAGCGCGACCATCCAGCGCACCGGCCGGGCGAAGGTGACCTCGTCGTACCGGGATCGCATCGCCTTCCGGAATCGGATCCCGGCGATCAGCCGCTCCAGGATGGCGGGGACGACGGCCTCGGCCTTTCGCCCCTTCTCCACGCGGGTCACGGCGAGGCGGAGCCCCTTCGGCGTCTCCACCCGTTCCAGCGCGCCGACCTCGACCCCCTGACTCCGGGCGAAGCCGGCGGCGGCCGGCGTGGGGTTCCCCGCGGGGTCGAAGGCCTGGGCCACCGGTGGGCCGAGCGACTGGCTCGTCGCGTCCCCCTGCCGTCCGGCCACGTCGCGTGCCCACACGGCGAGGCGCCGCGGCGTTCCCACCGCCCGGATCTCCCCGTGCGGGAGGCGCGCGTCGTCGAGCGCCCGTGCCAGGTCCTGCGCCATCTGCTGCAGCGCCGCCGGGGCGAAGCCCGCCGGGATCTCCTCGGCGCCGATCTCGAAAAGAAGGTCCGCCATTCCCGTCTCCTACTTTCCGGCCTGGGCGGCCTCGCGGGCCGCGCGCGCCGCCTCGACGGCGGCCTTGCGCTCCCGGGCGGGCAGCATGGGGAACCCGAGCGCCTCGCGGGAGGCGAGGTAGCCCCCCGCACAGCGGTGGGCGAGCGCCCGGACGCGTCCGATGTAGGCAGCGCGCTCGGTGACGCTGATGGCGCCGCGGGCGTCGAGCAGGTTGAAGGTGTGCGAGCACTTGAGACAGTGGTCGTAGGCCGGCAGCGGCAGGCCGAGGTCGATGAGCCGGCGGCACTCGGCCTCGTAGACGTCGAAGAGTCCGAAGAGCATCTTCGGATCGCTCTGGCGGAGCGCGTACTCGCTCATCTCCACCTCGTTGCGATGGAAGATCTCGCGGTACCGGATCCCCTGGACCCACTCGATGTCGAACACGTTCTCGACGTCCTGGAGGTACATCGCGATCCGCTCCAGACCGTAGGTGAGCTCGGCCGCCACCGGCTTCACCTCGAACCCGCCCGCCTGCTGGAAGTAGGTGTACTGGGTGATCTCCATCCCGTCGCACCACACCTCCCAGCCGAGCCCCCAGGCGCCCAGCGTGGGGCTCTCCCAGTCGTCCTCGACGAAGCGGATGTCGTGTTCGCGCGGGTCGATCCCGATGGCCTTCAGGGAACCCAGGTAGAGCTCCTGGGTGTCCGGGGGGTTGGGCTTCAGGATCACCTGGAACTGGTGGTGCTGGAAGAGCCGGTTCGGATTGTCGCCGAAGCGGCCGTCCGCCGGGCGGCGGGACGGCTCGACGTAGGCCACCTTCCACGGCTCGGGTCCCAGAACGCGGAGGAACGTCGCCGGGTTCATCGTCCCGGCGCCGACCTCGAGATCGTAACCCTGCGCCAGGATGCAGCCCTGGCGGGCCCAGTAGGACTGGAGCTTCAGGATGAGGTCCTGGAACGTCACGCGCTGCCCTCGCTTTTCTGGCTCCCGGCAGCTGCCGGGCCCTCCTACCTAGGGCCCCACGCCCCGTGCTGTCAAACGGTACCTACCCGAGCATCGGCCCGATCTCGTCGAGGAAGCGCCGCGACTGGAGCCGCTTTCCGAGGTGGTGCTCGACGCAACCGCCGAGGTGGGCCCGGGCCTCGACCGCACCCTCCCGGTCCCCCTCCACCCGCTCCCCGCGCTGCAGGCTCCGGAACGCCGCCAGCACGGCCGCGCTGATCGGCCGGGACGCGATCCCGCCCGTGGCACTGCATCGGTCGCAGAGCACCCCTCCCTGTCCCGGATCGAACCGGGCCGGGCCATCACCGGCCTCGCGGCCGCAGCGGGCGCACCGGTCGATGGAGGGCTGCAGGCCGGTCGTGGAGAGGGCGTCCATCTCGAAGCCACGGAGGTCCCAGGGGCGGGCCGGGCCGGCGTCGAGGAGCTCGAGGTAGCCGACCAGCGCGTCGAAGAGCTCCTCGAGCGGCTCGGCGTCGCGGACCATCTCCCGCGCCAGCTCCACGGCGTAGCTCGCGCAGGCGATGCGGGCGAGATCGCCCCGCACGTTCCCGAAGCCCCGCTCCACCGCCGCGTCCTCCAGGGACCAGAGGTCGCTCTTGCGCTCCGCCACCTCGGCGCGGAGCAGCGTGAACGGTTCGAGCGCCCCGCCGAAGCGCTTCCGGGAGGAGCGCGCGCCGCGCGCGAAGGCCGAGAGCTTGCCCCGCTCCCGGCTGAGGAGCGTGACCACGCGGTCGCGCTCCCCGTAGTCGACCGTTCGCAGGACGACCGCCCAGAGCTTCGCCGTGCGCGCCACGGCCGCCCCTACGGAGCGCCCGGCGCACGGTAGGGTGCACGCTCGGTGGACTTCCGTCCGCGGATCTCCCCGGCGTCCCCCCGCCCGCGTCGCGCAGCCACCGCGGCGATCGCCGCGACGAGGAGCACCACCGCCACGCCGATGGCGATCCAGCGGCGCCCGGTCGGCGAATGGCTCGCCAGGGCGCGTGCGCTGGCCCTCGCCGCTCCGGGAGCGGCCTCCGGCTCCTCGATCCCGGCCGCCTCCTGGAAGCGGAGGACCACGTCGTCCGGATCGAGCCCGACCGCGCCCGCGTAGCTGCGCAGGTATCCGACGAGGTAGCCCCGGGGTGGCATCCGCTCCGGCTCCCCCGACTCGATGGCCTCGACCACGCCGGCGGCGAGACGCGTCACCCGGACCACGTCCTCGTGGGAGAGGCCGCGGAGCTCCCGCTCGCGGAGGAGGTAGCGGCCGAAGGCGCGGACCGCCTCGAGACGCGGGTCGGCGGCGGGCTCGGCGGAGGAGGGCTTCACCGCAGGCTCTCGCTGCTCTTCCGGCAGTCGGTGCCGATCGCCGTGTCGTCGCCGAGCTCGGCGCACCGCTGGAAGGCTTCGCGAGCCTTGGCGCGCTGGCCGCCGCGGAGGAGCGCCGACCCGAGGAGCTGCTGCGCGTCGGCCGACTTGTCGCACGCCCGGGCGTAGGCCTCGAAGGAGGTGACGGCATCCTTCGTCTGACCGTCCAGGAGCTGGATGCGCCCGAGCTCCCGCCATCCCTGGCAGTACTTGGGCGCGAAGTTCAGGCACTCCTTCTGCTCGGCGATCCCCTCGGCCTTCTTTCCCATCTGCCAGAGCGCCTGCCCCTTGTTGCAGCGGGCCACCCAGGGTTCGCGGTAGAGCATGATGGCGGTGGCGGCATCGAACTCCTTCACCGCCTCCTCCAGCCGTCCGGTCCTGGCGAGGAGTTGCCCCAGGTTGTTGTGGGCCTCGGCGAACGTGGGCTTGAGCTGGATGGCCTTGCGGTACTCGGCCTCCGCCTCGTCCACCTTGCCGAAGCCGAGCTCGAGCACCACGCCTCGCCCCAGATGCGCCTCGGCCAGATCGGGATCGTACCGGAGGGACTCGTCGTAGGAGCGCAGCGCGTCCTGGGCTCGCCCGGCGGCCACCGATTCGGCCCCGATGTCGGCATGGACGATGGCCGTGTCCTTGTCCCGCGCGCTGGCGCCGTGGGCACAGCCCGCGCCGGCCGACGCGAGGAGGAGGAGCGCTGCGGCGAGGGGAGCGGAGGTGCGCATGCTCAGAGGCTCGCGAGGAGCCGACCCACGCGCTCCGAGCGCCGATTCTCCTCGACCGGGGCCGGGACGACCGGACGGGGTTCCTGGAAGAGCGGCGCCCGCTTCAGCGTCTCCACCTGCTGCGCGGCAGCCAGGTTCCGGAAGTTCAGGTTGTCCAGCATGAATCCCATCGACTCGAGGAAGTGGAGCCCCTCGATCTCGACGTCACGGTACTCCTCCATGGCCACCTCCCTCCGATCGCTCACGTAGACCACGTTCTCGTTCGAGCGGGGCAGGAAGAGCGCGACGAAGATGGAGAAGGTGCCGGACGGGTTGCGCAGGCCGCAGAGAAACCCCTGCACGGCCTGGGGCTCCTTCCCCGGGATGGAGACCTGGGGCTGGTTGATGCTCTCCACGAGCGCCACGATCTGCTCGCGGGTGGCCGGGACGTAGCGGATGCTCGGGTCGGGCTGGAACACGCGGCTCCTCGTCGCACGGGGCGGCGAACACCGATTCATCGCCCCATCGGTAGCTAGCGCTCCCCACGAGCGCCCGTCAAGTTCCCCCCGCGCGCCCCGGGACGCTACACGCCCTGGACGTCCGGACCCCAGATCACCTTGTGGAGCTGGAGGTTCAGCCGGGCGTCGATCCCGCTCTCCAGCAGCCAGCGCGCGAGGTCGCGTGGGTCGACCCGGCCGAGCACCGGGCCGACGAGGACAGTGGCTCGTCCCGGGAGGAGGTGGCGCCGGATGACCTCCAGCGACCAGCGGAAGTCCTCCTCGGAGGAGACCACGAACTTCACCTCGTCGTGCGGCTGGAGGCGCCCGAGCCAGGCGAGGTCGCCGGCTGGCTCCCCCGAACCCGGGGTCTTCACGTCCGCGATGCGCACCACCTCGGCGGGGAGCGCGCCGAGCGGCGCCTGCCCGTGGGTCTCCACGGTGACCTCGTATCCTCGCTCGAGGAGGTCGCGCGCCAGGTCGGGGAGCTCCCGCTGCAGCATGGGCTCCCCTCCGGTGAGGAGCACGAGGCGGCAGGGGTGGCGCGCCACCTCGGCCAGGATCTCCTCGCGCCCCATCTCCCGCCCACCCGTGAAGGCGTGGGCGGTGTCGCAGTAGTTGCAGCGCAGGTCACATCCAGTGAAGCGGACGAAGATGCACGGGCGACCTGCGCGCGTGCCCTCCCCCTGGATGCTGAAGAAGATCTCGGTGACCCGCATGGCCACGAACGGTCCCGGAACCTACTCCTTGCGCGCCCGCGCCTGGGCGACCGCCTCGACCCGTTCTGCGACCTCTTCGATGCGGCGGCGGAGCGCCGCCACCTCGTCCCGCGACGGGACGCGGAACTGGGCGACGGCTCGGCGGACGCCGTCGTCGATGGCTCGCTCCACCTCGCGCCGCTGCTGCGTCAACCGCTCGCCGAACTCGCGCGCGTGGTGCTTCACGTCGGCGGGGCTGAGTCCCGCGGCATCGGCCAGTCGCGCCAGCACCTTCTCCGCCTCCGCCTCGGCGGCGTTCACACCCGCCAGCGCGTGCGACCAAGCTTCCTTGAACTTCGCCTGGAGATCCGCCATCTCTTCCCCCTTTCGGCCTAGGCCTGTCCGACCACCGACCGGCGGACGGGCTTCGCGCCCTTCCGCTTCCGGCTCTCGTCGAGCCGCTTCAGGATCTTGTTGATCTCGCGGGAGAGCTCGGCGACCTCCTCGCGGGTTGCGACGCCCAGGAACTTGAGGGCCTTCACCTGGAGGGTCTCGAGCTTCTCGGCCGCGTCGACCCGGAACTCCTGGGCCTTGTCCTTCCACTCCTCGGCCCGCTCCATTCCGACCTCGCGCAGGTGCTCGATCCGCTCGCGAACCTCGGCCCAGTCCTTCCCGGACACCTTCTGGATCCGCGTCTGGAGGTCGTGCAGCAGCTTCTGGGCCTCGGCCTCCAGAACCTCGATCCGGGCCTGGGCTACCTCGACCGACTCACGGAGGAATCCCTCCACCCGGGCGGTACTCTTCGAATTTCGGCTCTTCTGTCCCTCGCTCATCGCGACCTCCGTGGGGTTGACCCCTCTTCACGAGGGGGATGATGCGAGGAACATGTAACGCATCGCGTCATCCCCGTCAACCCCCGAATGATTCTTCAGTCAACCCGGGCGGGAATCGACGCCGATGGCCTCGGCGACGCTCCCGAAGCCGTCCCGCTTCAGCATCTCCGCGAGCCCGTCCAGGATCCGCCGGGGCAGGCCCGGACCCCCGTACACGAACCCCGTGTAGACCTGCACGAGAGACGCCCCCGCCCGGATCCGGGCGTAGGCATCCGCCGCGTCCATGATCCCGCCCACGCCGACGATCGGGATGCGCCCCGCGGCCCTGGCGTGAGCCCGGCGAAGTGCCGCCAGGGAGAGCGGCGCGAGCGGAGCCCCGGAGAGACCGCCCGCCTCCCCGGCGCGGGGATGCGTGGCCACCGGACCGGGGCGCTGGATGGTGGTGTTGGTGGCGATGACCCCGGCGGCCCCGGAGTCGACCGCGACATCCACCGCCTCGTCGAGCGCCTGCGGGGAGAGGTCGGGGGCGAGCTTCACGAGGAGCGGCTTCCCGAGCGGCCGGGCCCGGTCCACGCAGGCCCCGAGGAGGCGTGCGAGCGGTTCCCGGTCCTGCAGGTCCCGGAGGCCCGGTGTGTTCGGCGACGAGAGGTTGACGACCAGGTAGTCGGCGTACGGGTGGAGCGCGTCGATCGCGGCCAGGTAGTCGTCCGCGGCGCGCTCGTTCGGCGTGTCCTTGTTCTTCCCGACGTTCACACCCACGATGCCCCGGCCGGTGCGGGGCAGCCGGGCCAGCCGTTCCCCGCAGGCGGCCACGCCCGCGTTGTTGAAGCCCATCCGGTTCAGGAGCGCCCGGTGCTCGGGCAGGCGGAAGAGTCGAGGGCGCGGATTCCCCGCCTGCGGCCGAGGCGTGATGGTGCCCACCTCGACGTGGCCGAATCCCAGCGCGTGAAGCCCCCGGACGAGCACCTCCCCCTTGTCGAAACCCGCCGCCATGCCCAGCGGGCTCTCGAAGTCGAGGCCGAGGCACTTCACTCGCAGTGAATCATCCGGCCGGGGACGCAGGGACGCGCCCGCGCCCCCCAGGGCGCGCAGGGCGCCGGCGGCGAGCGCGTGGGCCCGCTCCGGGTCGAGGTGGAAGAGAAGCTTTCGCGCGCTGGACCAGGCCATGACGTCAGGGGCGCGGCGCGCCGAGGTGCTGGCGGAAGAACCCGACCTGCATCTCCTCGAGCCGCTCGGAGGTGGCCGGATCGGAGGCGAGGTGGGTCACGTTGGCGAGAGGCACGAAGCCGGCCGGATCGCCCAGGCGGAAGAGCGCGTCGGCCAGCTTCAGGGAGTGGAGGAGGTAGACGTTGTCGTCGGCCGTCCCGTGAACGAGGAGCAGCGGGGCGTGCCCCTTGCCGGCCAGCTTCACGAGCGAGCTCCGGTCGTAGGCGGCCGGGTCCTCGCCGGGGAGGCCCAGGTAGCGCTCCGTGTAGAAGGTGTCGTAGTCGCGCCACTCGGTCACCGGCGCACCCGCCACCGCGGCACGGTAGACGTCGGGGCGCCGCAGCGCCGCCAGCGCCGCCATCGTGCCCCCGAAGGACCAGCCGGTGATCCCGACCCGCGTGAGGTCCATCTCCGGCACGAGCGCGGCCAGCGCCCGGAGCCCCTCCACCTGGTCCTCCAGTGCCGGCCCCGCCAGGTCGCCCCGGATGGCCCGCTCGAAGGTCCTGCCCAGCCGCCCGGTCTCGCCCCGGTTCACGATCTTCACGATGAGGAAACCCTGGTCGGCCTTCCACTGGGCGAGCGGCGAGCCGGCGCGCAGCCGGAGCGGCGAGAGCCGGGTCGGGCCTCCGTAGACCTCGACGATCACCGGGTACTTCACCCCCGGTCGAAAGTCGCGGGGCCGGACCAGGGAGGTCCAGAGCCCTCTCGCTCCCACGGTGCGCACCTCCGGGGACGAGCGGAAGGGGGGCTCGAGCGCCACGGACGGCAGGACCGCCCGCTCCTTGCCATCGGGCGCGACGACGGCCGTGCGGGGACCTTCCCCGGGCCGGGACAGGGTGACGAGGAGCGAGCGCCCCCCGTCTGCGAGCCGGGCCGAGAGCCCCGTGGGCGCCGGGCCGGGCAGCACGACCTCCGTGGGCACTCCACCCGGGCGCACCCGGTGGAGCCGGTCGCGGGTCGGGTCCCCCGCCGTGCCCAGGAACCACACCTCCCCGTCGTCGGAGACCCCCGAAAGGCTCGTGAACCCCGAGGCGAGCGGCGCCACGTCCCCCCTTCGCGTGCCGTCCAGGGCGCGCAGCTCGAGCTCCGATCCGCCGTTGCGCTCCGTGTACCAGAGGAAGCCGGCGCCGCCGGGCAGCGCCCGCAGCGAGGCCTCGTTCAGGTTGAGCCAGGCCGCGTCCTTCTCGACGAGGAGCACGGTGGTACGCCCGGTCTCCGGATCGGCGCGGAGGACCGCCTCCTCCTGCTGGGCTCGGTCCATGACGAGCAGGAGAAGCGGGTTCTCCTTCTCCCACCGAACCTTCGCCAGGTAGGGGTAGCGCTCCCGATCCCATTCGATCCAGGTGGTCGCCCCCCCGGCCGCGGGGACGACGCCGAGCCGGACCCGGGTGTTCTCCTTCCCGGCGCGGGGGTAGGCGAAGCGGACCGGCGCCTTCTCCGGGCGCGCCGGGTCCTGGATGGAGAGCTTCTCCACGCCGGTGTCGTCCGCCTCCTCGAAGGCGATGCGGCTCGAGTCGGGCGACCACCAGTAGCCCTCGCTCCGATCCATCTCCTCCTGGGCCACGAACTCGGCCAGGCCGTGGGTCTTCCACTCCGTTGCACCCTGGGTGAGGATCCTCGCCGTGCCGGTCGCGAGGTCGAGCACGTGCAGCTCGCCGCCCGACACGTACGCGACCGACTTCCCGTCCGGGGAGAGTCGCGGGTCGAGCGAGCCCTGCGGGACCGCCAGCCGCCGCTTCTCCCCCGAGGAACGGTCCACCGCGAAGATGCGGCCGGCGATGGAGGCGAGCAGCGTGCGCCCGTCCCGCGACACCTCGAAGTGGGTGATCCCGCGGGCGGTGATGCGCTGCCGCTCCAGCCGGGCCTTCTCGGCCTCGGAGAGCTCGCCGGGCTCCGAGGCGAGCAGGGCCTCGGCGGTGAGCAGCTCCCGGGTCTTGCCGGTCGCCACCTCGGTGGCGAAGAGGGACATCACACCGGAGCGGGGTCCCGATCGGAGGAAGATGACCTCGTCGCCGCCCTTCACCACCGTGGGCCGGGCGGGGAAGCCGGAACGGTAGCTGCGGGTCTCCGCCAGCTCCCGGAGGAACGACGGAGGAGCGGAGGTTGCGGGGGGGGGAGCGGCGAGCAGGACGATTCCGAGCAGGAGCGCCGTCGTCATGTTTCGCTCTCTATCACGAGCCCGGAGCGGCGCACCACGCCAGGTCCTTGTCCATCACCAGCGCGTCCTCCCCGTCCTCCGCGTAGTAGCGGGGGCGCACGCCGACCTCCCGGTATCCCATGGCCCGGTAGAGGGCGATGGCCGGGGCGTTCCCCCGCCGGACCTCCAGCATCGCCACACGGGCACCCTGCTCGAGACCCATGGCCTCGACGCGCAGGAGGACGGAACGCCCCACGCCGCGACGCCGCGCCTCGGGGGCGACCGCGACGTTCAGGATGTGCAGCTCGTCGTGGACGAGCCAGACCACGGCGAAGCCCTGAACCTCCCCGTCCGGGCCCGCCGTGGCGAGGAGGACCGTCGAGAAGTCGTGCCCGAGCTCGCGCCGGACCATGTCCTCCGACCAGGGGTGGGAGAACGCCGCCCGCTCGATCTCCATCACCCGCGGCAGGTCCGCCTCCCGCATGCGCCGGAAGAGGAGCCCTGCTCCGATCTCGACGCTCACGGTCGGGCGCCCAGATCGACGAGGATCCGGACGTCGGCGCGGCTGCGGAGCTCGGCCAGCAACGCCTTCGTCTCGGAATCGGCCCTCGCGGCGATGATCCGGGAGGCGACGTCGTCCTTCACGTCGGCGAGCGGCAGGCCGCCGTACTCGGTGGCGTGGGCGTCGTACCAGGCCTGGATGTCGCGCGCCGACGGGCGGGTCCGACCCAAGCGGGACTCGAGGTAGCGGCGGACCCGGATGCTGCGCCGGAGGACGTTCGTCAGGTCGTCCTCGCTGGAGTCGATCTGGTAGAGGAAGGCCTGGAAATCCTTCGGCGAGCGGAACGCAGCCTTGAACCGAGTCAGCTCCGCCTGGGCCGCCGCCCGGTCGACCTCGAAGACCTGCAGCCGGACCGCCTCGTCGAAGAGCAGGATCTGGTCCACGTACCAGTCGAGGGAGGCACGCAGGACCGCCCCGCCCAGCGGTGCGAAGGCCGCCTCCACCCCTCCCCGGGAGACGAGCGCGATCCTCCCCTCCTCCGCCACCTGGGAGAGCGTGATGACGCGCCCCTCCCGGCCCCGGGTGGCCACCACCGCCACCACCTCGTCCACCACCCGCTCGCCGGAGGGGACCTCGGCGGCCGCGGAAAGGAGCGGAACGAGGGCTGCGAGGACCCGGAGGGCGTTCTTCACGGGGGGATTCTAGCCGCCTGTACCCGTCCGGGCGACAACCAACGTTGACCCCGGGCGTGGATGCATTAGCTTTTCGCCGTGCCCCAGCGCGACCTGTACGACGTCCTCGGCGTGGCCCGCGGCGCCACGAACGACGAGATCCGGAAGTCCTACCGGAAGCTCGCGAAGAAGTTCCACCCCGACATGAACCCCGGCGACAAGAAGGCCGAGGAGAAGTTCAAGGAGATCACGGCCGCCCACGAGGTGCTCTCCGACGAGAAGAAGCGGCGTCTCTACGACGAATTCGGCCCCGACGCGCTTCGCACCGGCTTCGACGAGAAGGCGGCCGACCAGTACCGGCAGTGGCGCCAGCACGGGGGCCGGCCCGGCCAGGAGGTCCCCTTCGACCTCGGCGACTACGAGACCGTGAACGTGGGCGGGGTGGGCAACTTCGATTTCGGAGACCTCTTCGGAGACCTCTTCGGCGGGGGGGGTCGAGGACGACGGCGCGGCGCCCCCAAGGCCAGGCCGGGACAGGATGCCGAGGCGGAGCTGCAGGTCGAACTCCGGGACGCCGCCCTGGGGGCCGAGCGCGACCTCCACGTCGACGGGAAGACGCTCCGGGTGAAGATCCCGGCCGGCGTGACCGACGGCTCCCGGATCCGGCTCGCCGGCCAGGGTGGCGAGGGGATGAACGGCGGACCCGCGGGCGACCTCTTCCTCGTGGTCCGACTGCGCGTGCACGCCGGCGTGCGGCGGGAGGGGCACGACCTCTACCTCGACCTCCCCCTCACCGTCCCGGAGGCCGCTGCGGGTGCCGAGGTGGTCATCCCGACCTTCGAGGGGCAGGTCCAGCTCCGGATCCCGGCCGGCACCCAGTCGGGACGACAGCTCCGGCTCCGCGGCCGGGGGCTCCCCGATCTCAAGGGTGGCCCGCGTGGCGACCTCTACGCGGTGGCCAAGATCGTCCTCCCCGAGGAGAGCGAGGCCCTCCGGAATGCGGTCGAACCGCTCCGCGACCTCTACAAGTCCGACCCGCGGGCCGGCATCTCGTTGTAGAAGGTCGCCATGGGTATCCTCGACCTCTTCGGGAGCAGCGCGTCGCGCGATCAGGCCACCCTGAGGAAGCTGGGTCAGAAGATCACGCAGAAGTACGGTCCGGCCGAGAACCGGCAGAAGGGCATCGAGCAGCTCGGCGAGATCGGGACCCAGGCCGCCCTGAAGACCCTCTGCCTCCGCTTCACCGTGCGGGCCGAGGTCGGGATCACCGACGACGAGGAGAAGGAGCAGGCCCGGGCGGTCCTGGTGGCCGCGGGCCCCACGGCCCTCCCCGCCGTGCGGGAGTTCCTGGCCGAGCAGGAGTCGGGAGTCGCCTGGGGTCTGCGGGTCCTCGCCTCCCTCGCTCCGCCGGAGGAGTTGCTGGGCACCGTCCACACCCTCCTCGTCGAGCTCGGCCGGCAGTACACCCGCGACCCGGAGAAGAAGCTGGTCCTCCTCTCCTGGCTCCGCGAGCACCCTGATCTGGCGTCGCTCACGCCGGTGGGGGGACCGATGCGGGATGCGGCGGTCCTCCCGCTCCTCGAGGACTTCGTCGACGACGTCCGCATCGGCGCGGCGCGCGCCCTCACCGTGGGGACGCCGACCGAGGCGGCCCGCGACGCCCTCATCGCACTGCTCCTGCGCGACCGGGAGAATGCGCGGGTTCGTGGGGAGGTGCTCCAGGCGCTCCATGATCTCTCCGCCGACGTGAAGGGGCACCGCAACGAGGTGGAGGCCCTCCTCGTCGAGCCCTGGTACCTCGACCGCGAGGGGCGCGTGAAGCGCCGCGGCACGTAGTCGACCGAGGAATCCGAGACCTTGGACCCTGCACCGTCCACCGCCCCTGCGCCCCGCCCTCCACGCCGTCGGCGGCTCCTCTTCGATCGCTGGTTCGAGCCCATCCACCTCCCGGCTGGACTCGAGGAGCAGATGGAGGCGCTGGCCGGGCAGGGCAGCGTGGTCTTCGTGGCCCGCTCCTCGGGGCTCGTCAACTACCTCTACGTGAACTGGCTCGTGCGGCGGCTCGGTCTCCCACCGCTCCGGGTCGCGGTGAACTTCGTCGGGCTCTTCGGATGGCTCGCCGCGGTCTGGAGGAGCACCCGGGCGCTCGTCGACGCCGCCGCGCGCGGCCAGTCCACCGCCGTCATCTTCCTCAACTCGCACGAGGAGGCCGGCCCGCCCTTCGAGGCGCTCGTGGAGCTTCAGCGCGGACAGGCGCGCCCGGTCTTCCTCGTCCCGCTCATCCTGGTCTGGAGCCGGCGCGCCCAGCGGGTCGTTCCGCCCATCTGGGAACTGGTCTGGGGCTCACCGGAGTCGCCGAACACGCTCTCGGCCGCGGTGGCCTTCCTCCGGAACTACAAGCGCGCCTTCCTCCGGGTGGGGCGCCCCATCGACCTCGCCGCCTTCGTCGACGAGCGCCTGGACGAGCCCGACGCGCTGGTGGCCCGCAAGGTACGCGGCACCATCCACCACCACCTGGCCCGCGAGCTCCGCGCCGCGGTGGGGCCGCCGCTTCGCACCCCCACCCGGGTCGAGGAGAAGGTGATGCGGGACCGGCACCTGAAGGAGGTGCTCGACCACGTGGCCCGCCAGAAGGGGCGGTCGGCCGGGTCGGTTCGGCGGGAGGCCCTGCGCGACCTCCGGGAGATCGCGAGCCGCTACTCCCCGCTCTTCATCGACATGATCCGGCCGCTGTTCCGCTGGATCTTCCAGACGATGTACGAGCGGGTGGAGATCGACCAGAACGGGCTCGCCGAGATCCGGCGCCTGGCGGCCGAGAAGCCGCTCGTCCTCACCCCCAGCCACAAGAGCCACATCGACTACATGCTGCTCTCGTGGGCCTTCTACGAGCACGGGCTCATCCCGCCGCAGATCGCCGCGGGCATCAACCTCTCCTTCTGGCCCTTCGGCTCCATCGCGCGGCGGGCGGGCGCCTTCTTCATCCGGCGCACCTTCAAGGGGGACAAGATCTACAGCGCCACGCTGCGCGCCTACGTGAAGTACCTCCTGCGGGAGCGATTCACGCAGGAGTTCTTCCCCGAGGGCGGGCGCTCGCGCACCGGAAAGCTGCTCTTCCCCAAGACCG
Source organism: uncultured Anaeromyxobacter sp. (assembly GCA_903855945.1). Classification (GTDB taxonomy): domain Bacteria; phylum Myxococcota; class Myxococcia; order Myxococcales; family Anaeromyxobacteraceae; genus CAIOAK01. Next base: position 28,444 of record CAIOAK010000177.1, on the reverse strand, counting down.
GGCTCCTCTCCATGGAGGTGGACGCCTGGGCCGACGGAGCGGCGGAGGACGTGCTCTTCATCCCCATCGCCGTGGACTACGAGAGGCTCGTGGAGGGCACCTCCTACGCCCAGGAGCTCGCCGGCGGCGAGAAGAAGAAGGAGTCGTTCGGGGCGCTGCTGCAGACCCCGCGGGCGCTGCTCCGCAGCTACGGCCGCATCTACCTCCAGTTCGGCACCCCGGTCTCCCTGAAGGAGGTGGCCGGGATGCAGGCCGGCGCGTCGTCCCCCTCGCTCACCCTCGATGCCGACGAGCGGAACACCGACGACCGCCGGTCGCTCGTCCAGCACCTGGCCAACCGGATCGCCTGGGGCATCGCGGAGGTGGTCACCGTCACCCCGGTGAGCCTCGTCGCGGCGGCGCTCCTGTCCCACGTGCGGCGCGGCATCTCCTCGACGGAGGTCTCCGACCGGGTCGCGCTGCTCCTCGACATCGCCGTCCGGGAGGGAGCCAGGCTCGCGCCGGCGCTCTCGGGCGCGACGAACGACCCGCTCGCGCCCGGCCCGGTGCACGACGCGGTCGTCACCTTCGCGGCGAGCAAGCTGGTGGACGTCCAGGAGGCGGGCGGACAGGTCATCTACCAGGTCCCCGATCCGAAGCGGATCTACCTCGACTACCACCGCAACGCGATCCTGAACCGGTACGTGGGGCTCTCGCTCGTGTCGATGGCGGTTCGCGCCCGCGGACCGGGCGCCACGCTCGCCGAGATCCGGGACGACGTCCGGTTCCTCTCGCGGCTGTTCCGGCTCGAGTTCATGTACCCGGTGGGATCCACCTTCGACGCGGTCTTCCGCACCAAGCTGGACGCCCTGGCGGGGCTCGGCGCCGTGATCGAGGCGGACGGGCGGATCGGCCCCGGGCCGGCCCGCGGGCGGCTCGACTTCCTCGCCGACATGACCCGCCCCTACCTGGAGGCCTACCGGATCGCAGCCGAGACGGTCCGGGCGGCCGGGCTGGCCGGGGGCTCGGCCGAACGCAAGCTCCTCGTGAAGCAGGGGCTCGAGCGTGGCCACGCCGAATTCCTCTCGGGTCTCGTGCGGATGCGAGAGTCGGTCTCCAAGGCCACCCTCGAGAACGCCATGGAGTGGCTGGGCGGCCAGGGGGCCTTCGAAGGCACCGAGGACGGACGCAGGGTGGTCACCGAGACGTGGCGGGATACCGCCTCGACGCAGCTCGTCGAAAAGATCGACCGATTCCTGCCGGCTTGACGGCAGTCACGCCCTTCGTTTCCGGGCGTCTTCCACTTTCAAAGCCCGGCGCGTTCGGGCTATCCTGCCGGACCCGCCTCCCTTCCGGCGCCGCCGGGGGGCGAGAGCTCGCTGTCCGCCAACGAACGCTACCGGACCCCAAGGTCCGCGAGGAGTGACACACGATGGGTGATCGGATCCTTCACAATGGGCTGAAGAGCAAGGTGATGTCGGCCGAGGCGGCCGCCGCGTTGATCCCGAACGGCGCAGTGGTCGGCATGTCGGGCTTCACGGGCGCCGGCTATCCCAAGGCCGTCCCGGTCGCGCTCGCCAAGCGCGCCATCGACGAGAAGCTCAAGGGCAAGCCGCTCAAGCTCGACGTCCTCACCGGCGCCTCCACCGGCCCCGAGCAGGACTCGATGATGAGCTTCGTCGAGTCACAGCGGTTCCGCTTCCCCTACCAGGGCGACGCGATCACCCGCGAGAAGATCAACGCCGGCATCATCGAATACCAGGACATGCACCTGTCCCACGCCGGGAGCCTGGTGCGCTACGGGTACTACGGCAAGGGCAAGAACAACATCGACTTCGCCGTCATCGAGGTCACACGCATCAACGCCGACGGCACCGCCGTCCCCTCCTCCTCCTGCGGCGCCAACAACATCTACCTGGAGATGGCCGACAAGATCATCCTCGAGGTGAACAGCTGGCAGGATGACCGGCTCGAGGGGATGCACGACATCATCTCCGTCCCGGGCCAGCACGGCACGCGCGTCCCGCTGCCCATCCTCAAGACCGACGACCGCAAGGGCTCCAAGGTCTGGCACTTCGACGTGAACAAGGTCGTGGCGGTGGTCGAGACCGACAACGCCGACCGCAACGCGCCCTTCAAGGCCCCGGAGGAGATCCACAAGCGGATCGCCGGACACATCATCGACTTCCTCTCCAACGAGGTGAAGGCGGGCCGGCTCTCCAAGCACCTGAACCCGCTGCAGTCGGGCGTGGGCAACATCGCCAACGCCGTCCTCGTCGGCCTGAACGAGGGGCCCTTCGAGAACATGACGAGCTACACCGAGGTGATCCAGGACGGCATGCTCGACATGCTCGACTCGGGCAAGCTCACCGTGGCCTCGGCCACCGCCTTCTCGGTCTCGCCCGAGGGGCAGGTCCGGTTCAACAAGAACATCGACCGGTACCGCCAGCAGATCATCCTGCGCCCGCAGGAGATCTCGAACCACCCGGAGATCATCCGCCGCCTCGGCTGCATCGCGATGAACGGCTTCGTCGAGGCCGACATCTACGGGCACGTGAACTCCACCCACATCGCCGGCAAGGGCATCGAGAACGGCATCGGCGGCTCGGGTGACTTCGCCCGCAACTCGGCCTACACGATCTTCATGTCCCCGGCGACCGCCAAGGACGGGAAGATCTCCGCCATCGTGCCCTTCGCGTCGCACATCGACCACACCGAGCACGAGGTGAACGGCATCGTCACCGAGTTCGGCTTCGCCGACCTCCGCGGCAAGAGCCCGAAGGAGAAGGCCCGGGAGGTCATCGAGAAGTGCGCCGCCCCGGAGTACCGCCCCATCCTCTGGGACTACGTGAAGCGCGCCATGAAGAACCCCTCGGCCGGCCTCCACTCGCCGCACATGTTCACCGAGGCCTTCTCGTTCCACACCCGGTTCCTCCAGACGGGCGACATGCGCCCCAAGAAGTAGGACCACCGGTCACGCTGCATCCGACGGCCGCTCCGGGAAACCGGGGCGGCCGTTTCCTTTTACCGGTCGAGCGGATGTGGCCACGGCGGGTGCGGTGGTATCGTCCGCGCATGTCGCTCGACCTCGATCTGGCCCTCGCCACCGCCCGCCGCGCAGTGGAGGCGGCGGCCACCGCCAGCCTCGCCCACTTCCTACGCGGCGTGCGGGTCGAGGTGAAGCCGGACCGCACGCCGGTGACGGTCGCAGACCGGGAGTCGGAGGCCGCGGTGGTGGCGGTCGTTCGCGCCGCCTTCCCCGCCCACGCCATCCTCGGGGAGGAGTCCGGAACCCATGCCGGCGACGCCGCCACCCGCTGGATCGTCGATCCCATCGACGGCACGCGCGGCTTCACCCGGGGGGGCGCCTTCTGGGGGCCGCTCGTGGCGCTCGAGCACGAGGGTGCGGTGGTGGCCGGAGCCATGGCCATGCCGGCCCTCGGGGAGACCTACTGGGCCGCGCGGGGGCGCGGGGCCTGGATGTCCCGGGGCGGCGAACCGCCCGTCCGGCTCCTCGTGTCCGGCATCTCCGACTGGTCCGAGTCGAGCCTCTCGTTCGGGGAGTTCCGAGGCGTCTTCGCGCCGGATCGGGAGCAGGCTGTGCTCGGGCTCGCCCGGACCGCTGCCCAGGCCCGCTGCTACGGCGACCTGGCCGGCGCGGCGATGGTCCTCACCGGACGGGCCGAGGCCTGGATCGAGGCCGGGGTCCAGGTGTGGGACATCGCACCGCTCCTCGTTCTGGCCGAGGAGGCGGGGGGGCGCTTCACCGACCTCGCCGGGCGTCCGACGGCCTCCTCCGGGAACTGCCTGCTCTCGAACGGACGGGTCCACGAGCACGTGCTTCGGGTGCTCGGCACGGGCCCGGCCGCCGGCGCGTGACGTCTACGGAGCGGCGCGCCGGAAGAGGTCGACCACCGCCCCTTCCCGCCCCGCCGCCCGCGCCCTTCCCCGCGACCACTCGCGCAGCGCCTTGATCTCCTCCTCGTAGGTGCGGAAGAGCGGGACGAGATCCTGCGCCACGCGGCGCAGGTCGGACAGCTCGAGATCCCGCTTCTGGGCGAACGCGCGGTGGAGCGCCCCCACGACCACCTGCTCCAGTTCGGCGCCGGAGAAGTCCTCGCAGGCGTCGGCCAGGGTGGCGAGGTCGAAGCCGTCGGGTTCCCTGCTGCGCTTGCGCAGGTGGAGCGCCAAGATGGCCCGGCGGGCCGCTGCATCGGGCAGGTCCACGAAGAAGAGCTCGTCGAAGCGGCCGCGCCGGAGCAGCTCGGGAGGGAGCCGGGAGACGTCGTTCGCCGTGGCGACCGCGAAGACCGCGCCGGCGCGCTCCTGCAGCCAGGTGGAGAAGGACCCCAGCAGGCGCGCCGCCCGGGCGTCGGCCCCCTGCCCGGGACCGCTCCCGGCGAAGGCCTTCTCGATCTCGTCCACCCAGACGGCGACCGGGGCCACCGCCTCGGCCGCCGAGAGCGCGCGCGCCAGGTTCTCCTCCGCCCCCTCCGCCGACCCCATCACCCGCGGCAGGTCGAGCCGCAGGAGCGGCACCCCGAGCTGGGAGGCCGCCACCTTGGCGGCGAGGGACTTGCCGCAGCCCTGCACGCCGACCAGCAGGACCCCGCGCGGCGGGGGCAGGCCGAAGGCGCGGGCGTCGGGTGCGAAGGCGAGGGCACGCTCCTCCATCCAGGCCTTGAAGCTCTCCAGGCCCCCGAGCGAATCGGCGGCCTCCTGGGTCTCGACGAGTTCCAGCCCCAGGTCGCGCGACAGGACGCGCTTCTTCTCCCCCAGGACGAGCTCCGCCGCCCGGAGTCCCAACGCCGGGTCGATCCGGAGCGCCCGCTGGAATGCGCGACGCGCCTGGGTCTCGGTGAGGCCCCGCGCCGCCACCAGCACCCGCTGCCGATCGGCCGGGCTCGCACTCCCCGGGCGGTCCACCGAGGCGAGCAGCGCCGACAGCTCCTCCTCGCCCGGCAGGGGCAACCGCATCACCGAGGCCTCCGAGGCGAGCCCGTCCGGGAGCGCCAGCCGCGGCGCCACGATGACGAGGCACCGCCCCTCGGCGGAGAGGCGCGGGAGCGCGTCCCGGAGGGTCCGGACCACGTCCGGATCGCCGAGCGCGTCGTGGAAGTCGAGCAGGACCGCGAGGAGCGGCGCCGGAGCCTGGAGAGCCGCCTGGATGGCGGCGATCGGCGTCCGGGCATCGGGGGCGATGGGCTCGAGTCCGCGCTGGCTCGACCAGACCGCCAGGTTGCCGTCGGCCGCCTCTGCGGCCAGCCGGCACGCGGCCACCGCCCGGACCTCCTCCACGGTCACGAGGTACAGCACCGGCGACCCGGCCGCCCACAGCTCGCCGATCTCCACCTCGGGTCGTCTCATGCGCTCCCCTCCGCGTCGGCGGTGGAGCGCATCGCCTCCTCGAACGAGGTCGCACCCGACGCCACCTTCAGGACGGCGTGCTCCCGCAGGGTCCGGAGCCCGTCCTGGCGGGCGGTGCGGGCCAGCACCTCGGGCGTGGCCCCCTCCGCGATGAGGTGGCGGAGCCGGTGGTTCACGGAGAGGATCTCGAAGATGCCGGTTCGGCCGTAGAAGCCGGTGAAGCGGCAGCGCGGACACCCCACCCCGCGCCGGGCGATCAGCTTGCCGGCGTGCTCCTCCGGGTGGCGGACGCCCAGCTCGGCCACCTGGTCGGCGGTGAGCAGCACGTCCTGGGCGCAGTTCGGGCACACCCCGCGCACGAGCCGCTGCGCCACCACGCCGGTGAGGGTGGCCGCGATGAGGAATCCCGGGACGCCGAGGTCGCGCATGCGCGCCACCGCCCCGACCGCGTCGCTCGTGTGGAGTGTGGTGAGGACGAGGTGCCCGGTGAGCGCGGCCTGCACCGCCTGGGAGGCGGTCTCCGGATCGCGCACCTCCCCCACCATGACCACGTCCGGATCCTGTCGCAGGACGTGGCGCAGCGCCTCGGCGAAGCTGGTGCCGGTCTTGGGATTCGCCGCGATCTGGTTGAACTCCTCGTGAACCATCTCGATGGGATCCTCGATGGTCACGATGTTGATCTCCGGCGAGGCGAGCGCCTCCAGCGCCGAGTAGAGCGTGGTGGTCTTGCCCGATCCGGTCGGGCCGGTGACGACCACCATCCCGTGGGGGCGGTCCAGCCAGCGCTCGAACCGCTCCCGCTCGTCGGGGAGGAAGCCGAGCTCGGAGAGGTCGCGCACCAGGACCTGCTGATCGAGGATGCGCACCACGATCTTGTCGCCGAAGGCGGTGGGGATGGTGGAGACGCGGAGCTCCATCTCGTTGTCGCCGCGGGCCGTCCGGATGCGCCCGTCCTGCGGGCGCCGGGCCGCGATGTCGAGCCGGCTCATGATCTTGAGCCGGTTGGCGATGGCCCCGTGCACGCCCTTCGGCACGCGGTAGACCGGGTGCAGGACCCCGTCGATCCGCATCCGGATGATGGTCTCCTCCCGGCGCGGCTCCACGTGGATGTCGCTCACCCGCTGCTCGAACGCGTAGTGGAGGAGGTACTCCACCGCCGCCACGATGGGCTCGCTCGACGCCTCCAGCGCCTCCAGCCCGGAGAGGTTGACGAACTGCTCCAGGTTGCCGACGTCGGTCGTGCCGCCGCTCACCTGGATCTGGGCTTCCTGGATCTGCTCCCGGAATCCGTAGATCTCGGCGATGGCGCGGTGGATGTCGGCGGGGGCCGAGAGCACCGGCTCGATGATCAGGCCGGTCAGCCCCTGGAGGTTCTCGAAGAGCTCCCGGTCGAAGGGGTTCGCGGTGGCCACCACGAGCGTCGCGTCCCGACGGGAGAGCGGGAGCACCGCATGCTTCCGCGCGAAGGGGCGCGACAGCGTGCGGGTGATGAGCTGCACGTCCAGCTTCAGAGGATCGATCTTCACGTGGGGGATGCCGATCCCCAGGGCCAGCTCCTTCGTGATCCGGTCCTCGTCGAGCCGGTCCCCCTCGCGCCGGGCGTCGGGGAATCCGTAGGAGGCGAGCAGCTCCACGGGCGAGATGTCGGCCCGCTTCAGCGCCCGGATGCCGCGACCCGACGCGTCCCGGAGCAGCCTGGCCCGCTGGACGCTCTCGCGCGCGACCGCCGTCCGGCGGTCCTCCTCCCGGAGGACGCCACTCCGCTGGAGCACGTCGAGGACGTACTCCAGCGTGAAGTCGCTGGCGCGCCGGGTGCGCATGGGTTCACCGATCCTAACGCGCCCCGCCCCTGGGGGCGAGGAGACGTCCGACCGGCGCTATCGGTAGGTTCCGCGCGACCGCGCGGAGGTCAGATCGCTCAACCGACGGGTCCGCAACCGGCCGAGGCCGCCGCACCACCCCCGTCCCCGCCGGATCGGGCCGCGGCCGGGCGGGACATGCGCTTCTCGACCTTCCGCCCCTTGCACCGCGGGCAGCGGACCTCGTCCTCGTCGGATCGGCGCAGGATCAGCTCCTCGAAGGAGCGGTCGCACGGCTTGCAGGTGTACTCGTAGATGGGCATCGGGCGTGGGAGCCCGGCGGGGCAAAAAGGGTTCGCGCCCCCGATCCGTTCCTACTTGGACTTGGCCCTGGTCCGCTTCTTGGGGGGCGGCGCCATGTCGCCCCGGAGCCGGTCGGCCTCCCGGTCGTAGAGCCGGATGGCGCCGCGCAGGACCTCGAGCGCCTCGCCCCGACCCTGCGGCTCCCGGACCAGCACCTTCTTGTGCTCGAGCGCCTTGTAGTCCTCGAAGAAGCGCTTCAGCTCGCGCATCCGATGGGTGGGCATCTCCGAGATGTCGGAGATGTCGGCGTACTCGGGGTCGTCGGCCGACACGGCCACCAGCTTGTCGTCCTCCCCCTTGTCGTCCCGCATCCGCATCACGCCGATCACCTTGGCCTGCATGATGGCGAGCGGGACGATGTGCTCCTGGCAGTACACGAGGATGTCCAGGGGATCGCCGTCGTCGCAGTAGGTCCGCGGCACGAATCCATAGTTGGCCGGGTAGTGGACCGCGCTGAAGAGGATGCGATCGACCCGGAGCAGCCCGCTCGCCTTGTCGAGCTCGTACTTCACCTTCGACCCCGTGGGGATCTCGATGATGGCGGGGATCGTCTCCTCGACGTAGCGAGGCAGCTCGACGTCGTGCCACGGATGGAAGGACATGCGGATCTCCTACCGGGAAGGGAGCGCGGCTCTCTCGCCGCGCTCGACCGGCGCTTCCTGCGTCACCTTGCTGCCCGGCGGGACCGCATGGGTCAACCAGACGTTTCCGCCGATGCTCGAACCCCGACCGATGACGATCCGCCCCAGGATGGTCGCTCCGGAGTAGACCACCACGTCATCCTCCACGATGGGATGGCGGTCGATGCCCTTGATGGGCTTGCCCTCCCCGTCGAGCGGGAAGCTCTTCGCACCCAGCGTGACCCCCTGGTAGAGCCGCACCCCGTTCCCGATGACGGTGGTCTCCCCGATGACCACGCCGGTGCCGTGGTCGATGAAGAAGCGCTCCCCGATGCGGGCCCCGGGGTGGATGTCGATCCCGGTCATGGTGTGCGCGTGCTCGGTGATGATGCGCGGGATGAGGGGCACGCCCAGCACGTGCAGCTCGTGGGCGATGCGCTGGTTCGTCACCGCGAAGAGCCCCGGGTAGGCGAAGATGGCCTCGTCCCGGGTGCGCAGCGCCGGGTCCCCCTCGAAGGCGGCCTCGACGTCGCCGCCCAGCAACCGTCGTACCGCCGGGAGCCGGGAGATGAACTTCCGGGAGGCCTCGGCCGCCGCGACCGCACAGTGCTGGCAGGCGTCGAAGTCGTGCTTCTCGGCGAAGGCCACGGCCCGCCGGATCTCCTCGTCCAGGGCGACCCGCACCCGATCGAGCGTGGCGCCCACGTGGAAGCGGATGGTGTCTCCGCGGAGGTCCTGGGTCCCGAAGTAGCCCGGGAAGAAGAGCGAGCGGACGTCCTCCACGATGGCGATGACGCGCTGGCGAGAGGGCAGCACCATCCGGTAGTGGCCGGCCAGCACCGGCTCGGCCTCCCGGCAGAGGGCGTCCACGACGGGCAGGATCGCGAAGTCATCGGGCTGCGTCATGTTCTCCTCCGGGAGGGCCATCCATACGTTCTCCCTCCCCCGCGATCAACCTCGTTCCCCCTTCCGGCTCGAAGAACTGCTGGATGGCGCGGGCCTGGACCGGCCCCACTCCCTCCACCGCCTGCAGCTCCTCCGGGGTGGCCTCCCGGACCCGGCGCAACGAGCCGAAGTGTCGGAGCAGCGCCCTCCGGCGCTGCTCCCCGATCCCAGGGATCTCGTCGAGCCCGGAGCGGAGCGTCCGCGCCCGGCGCAGCTTCCGGTGGAACTCGATGGCGAACCGGTGGGCCTCGTCCCGCAACCGGACGAGCAGGTACATCTCGGCCGAGCTCTGTCGCAGGATCACCGGGTCCTTCCTGCCCGGGAGGAAGACCCGCTCCGGAGTCCGGGCCGCCTCGCTCACGAACCCTCGCCCGGCGCGCTCGGCCGCGTCGGCCAGGCTGGCGCTGCGCGCGGAGCGACGGGAGACCACCCGCGTCGTGGAGAGGGCCGCGGCGTCGAGGTTGCGGGCCTTGGCGAGCCCGACCATCTGGACGAAGGGAACGCCCGGGTTTCCCGGGTCGGGCCGGGTGGCGACGCCCAGATCGCGCGCCGCCGCGAGCGCCGCCGCGAGCTGCCCCTTCCCGCCGTCGATGACGAGCAGGTCGGGCATGGATCCCTCGGCGAGCGCCCGGCGCAGCCTCCGGGTGAGGACCTCGTGCAGCATGGCGAAGTCGTCCTGCCCGACGACCCCCTTCACCCGGTAGCGCCGGTACCCGGCCCGGTCGGGCTCGCCCTCGCGCATCGAGACGCCGGACCCCACGGCCATCGAGCCCTGGAACGTGGAGATGTCGAAGCACTCCATCCAGCGCGGTTCCCGGTGGAGCGAGAGCGTCCGGGCCAGGGCGGCCAGCGCGTCGGTTCGCCGCACCCCCTCCTCCCTCCAGCCGCGGAAGGCCTGCTCGGCGTTGCGCTGCGCCACGTCGAGGAGGTCCACCTTGGCCCCCCGCTGCGGGAGCAGGAAGCGGACCTTCCGGCCGCGGCGCTCGGAGAGCACGTCGGCGACCGCCTCCGCGTTGGAGGGCTCGATGGGGAGCAGGATCTCGTCGGGCGGCTCGACCCGCTCGTAGTGGAGGGAGAGGAAGGACGAGAGCAGCTCGTCGCCGGGGAACTCCTGCCCCGAGAACGGGTGGGCCTGGGAGTCCACGAGCTTGCCGGCGCGCATGGAGAGCACCTGGATCACGAGATCCGGACCCTCCCGGTGGATGCCCACCACGTCGCGGTCGGCCCGATCCTCCATCATCACCCGCTGGGTCTCCAGGCTGCGCTCCACCGCCCGGAGCTGGTCCCGCAGGCGGGCCGCCTCCTCGAATCGCATCGCCTCGGCGGACTCCCGCATGCGGGCCTGGAGGCGCGGGAGCAGGTCCCCCTCGCGCCCCTCCAGGAAGTCGACCGCGTCGTCCACGCTTCGCGCGTACTCCTCCCGGGGCAGGTCGAGGACGCAGGGGGCCGGGCAGCGGTGGATCTGGTGGAGGATGCAGGGGCGCTTCCGGTGGGCGAGCACGTGGTCGGTGCAGGTGCGCAGCTGGAACCAGCGGTTCACCACCTTGAGCGTCTCCCGGATGGAGCTCGCGCTGGAATACGGTCCGAACCAGCGCGCGCCGTCGTCCTTCCGCTGCCTGGCGCGGGCCACCTCGAGACGGGGGTAGGCGTGGCGCCGGTCGAGCCGGAGGACGATGAAGTCCTTGTCGTCCCGGAGCCGGACGTTGAAGCGCGGCTTGTGACGCTTGATGAGCTCGTTCTCGAGGAGGACCGCCTCCTTCTCGGAGCGCGTGACCACCACCTCGATGTCGCCCAGGAGCCCGTCGAGGAGCGGGATGAAGTGCCGGTCGTCCCCTCCCCCGGCGTCGAAGTAGCTCCGCACCCGCGCGCGCAGGGAGGCGGCCTTGCCCACGTAGACGACCGCTCCGCGCAGGTCCCGCATGAGGTACACGCCGGGCGCGGCGGGCAGCTCGTCGATCTTCCGGCGCAGGGATGGGTCCATGGCGAGGCCGGAGCGCTAGTGCCGCTTCCCCCGCTGCGGACGGCGCGCCCCGCTTCCGCGCGCGACCGCGCCGGACGAGGCCCCGCTCCCGAGCATCCCCCGCACTCCCACCCCGCTGCGACGCACCCCGAGCTGCAGGTCCTTCATGGCCAGGATGCGGTCGCGCAACTGAGCGGCCCGCTCGAACTCCAGGGCCTCGGAGGCCTTGCGCATCTCCGACTCCAGCTCGGCCACGATGGCGGGCACCTGCTCCGGGGTGTAGTCGGCCCCGTCGCCGCTCACCGGCACGGTCAGGTAGTCGGCCTCGTACACCGCCATGGAGAGGTCGCGGATGTTCGCCTTCACCGTCTGGGGCGTGATCCCGTTCTCCTCGTTGTAACGCCGCTGGATCTCGCGCCGCCGTCCGGTCTCCTCCATGGCGCGCCGCATCGAGTCGGTCACCGTATCGGCGTAGAGGATGACCCGGCCGTTCACGTTGCGTGCGGCTCTGCCGATGGTCTGCACGAGCGAGACGGCCGAGCGGAGGAAGCCCTCCTTGTCGGCGTCGAGGATGGCCACCAGCGACACCTCGGGCAGATCCAGCCCCTCGCGAAGGAGGTTGATCCCGACCAGCACGTCGAACTCTCCCCGCCGGAGGTCGCGGAGCAGGGCGCTCCGCTCGAGCGTCTCGATGTCGGCGTGCAGGTAGCGGCAGCGCACGCCCACGTCGGTGTAGTACTCGGTCAGATCCTCGGCCATGCGCTTCGTGAGGGTGGTCACGAGCACCCGCTCCCCCGCCTCGGCGCGGCGGCGCACCTCGCCGAGCAGGTCGTCCACCTGGGTGCCCACCGGCCTCACCTCGATCTCGGGATCGACGAGCCCGGTGGGACGGATGATCTGCTCCACCACGACCCCGCCGGCCTTGGCGAGCTCGAGCGCCGCAGGCGTGGCCGAGACGTAGATGGCCTGCCCCACGTGCCCCTCGAACTCCTCGAAGCGGAGCGGCCGGTTGTCGAGGGCCGACGGGAGACGGAAGCCGTGCTCCACGAGCGTCTCCTTGCGGTTCCGGTCGCCCCGGTACATTCCGGCCACCTGCGGCAGGGTCTGGTGCGACTCGTCCACCACGAGCAGCCAGTCCTTCGGAAAGTAGTCGAGGAGGCAGGGGGGCGGCTCCCCGGCCCGGCGCCCCGACAGCCAGCGGGAGTAGTTCTCGATCCCGGTGCAGAACCCCATCTGCTCGAGCATCTCGAGATCGAACATGGTGCGCTGCTCGAGCCGCTGCGCCTCCACCAGCTTGTTCGCGCCGCGGAGCTCCTGGAGCCGCCCGAGCAGCTCGTCCCGGACCCCCTGGATGGCCCGGTGGCGAACCTCGGGCGCGGAGACGTAGTGGCTGTTCGGGAAGATGGACACCTTGTCGAGCGGCGCGAGCGCCACGCCCCGGAGCGGATCGAACTCGGCGATGCGCTCCACCACGTCGCCGAAGAACTCGATGCGGACGGCGCGGGACTCCTCGTAGGGAGGGAACACCTCCACGGTGTCCCCCCGGACCCGGAAGGTACCGCGGTGGAAGTCGGTGTCGTTCCGCTCGTACTGGATGTCCACGAGCGACCGGATGAAGCGGTCCCGCAGGAACTCCTGTCCCACCGCGATCTGCTGGAGGAGGCCGAAGTAGGCCTCGGCGGTGCCCAGGCCGTAGATGCAGGAGACCGAGGCGACGATGATGACGTCGTTGCGCGTGAGCAGCCCGTGGGTCGCCGCGTGGCGCATCCGGTCGATCTCGTCGTTGATGGACGAGTCCTTCTCGATGTAGGTGTCCGTCGAGGGGACGTAGGCCTCGGGCTGGTAGTAGTCGTAGTAGCTGACGAAGTAGTGGACGGCCGCGGAGGGGAAGAGTTCCTTGAACTCCCCGTACAGCTGGGCGGCGAGCGTCTTGTTGTGCACGAGGACGAGCGCGGGGCGCTTCACCTCGGAGATCACCTGCGCGATGGTGAAGGTCTTCCCCGAACCGGTGACGCCGAGCAGCACCTGCGACCGGTCGCCACGGCGAAGCCCGGCCACGAGCTCGGAGATGGCACGGGGCTGGTCCCCTCGGGGGACGAAGTCGGTCTGGATGTCGAGGGGCACCGGGAGGTTCTAACGCCCGGCGCCCCTCCGGTCACCCTACGGCTGGAAGAGGAGCCGATCCACGGCGACCGACATGACCTCGGAAGCCGTCCAGGGCTGCACCCCGGGGGCATGCGAGAGCCAGAGCGGGATCTGGCTCTCGTAGTTGGAGTTCATCACGTTGTCGGGCTCCCCGCCGGGAATGACGGCCCGCCAGGTCACGTTGCCCGGGCCGATCATCTCGGCCGCGAAGCGGACGTTCGGGCCGGAGTGCTGCCAGAATCCGTTCCCGCCCGCGTCGGTCCAGGCGAAGTTGGCGGGGTCCACCGTGTAGAGGCCGCCGTCGTTGGCGAAGGGGCCGTAGTTGAACAGGGTCACCCCGGCGCTCGCCATGAGGCTGTCGAACGTGGCCCGGTGCTTGCGCCCCCAGACCCAGTCGGAGGGGAGCGCGCTCGCGAAGCCGGACGCCGAGGAGAGGAAGGTCACGGTGTCGTCGAGGGCGGCGACGGCGGCGGCGGCGTAGACGGAGGCCGGGCAGCGGCTCGCCAGGCAGGTGTTGAGCGGAACCGGAGGCACCGTCCCGGTCGCATACTGGGCGAGCGCCGCGATGTACTTGGCCACCGTCTGGCCTCCGGTCATGTCGAGGAACGTGCTCGTCGAGAGGGGCCTGCCCCCGACCGACACCCCCGAGAGAGGAACGTCGAGCAGGCGCGCCGCGAGCCGCGGCACGAGTGCGTGGAAGAGCATCGACGCGTTGGATGCGGCGACCACCTCGGCGTCGGACGAGCGGGCGCCCTGGGGGTCGGAAGTGGCGAGGCCGGTGGGGGTGGTGTACCGGCGGGCGTTGGTGGCGCTGGACCAGCGGGTGAGGAGGTCCACGGCCGGCTGGAGGCGGGCCGGAACCTGGGACCCGGCCGCGGCGAACCAGGCGAGCAGCCCGGGCACGACGTCCGCGGCGAAGAGCGAGTAGTTGTCGGCCTGGACGGCCGTGAAGTCGTCGAGGGTGTATGCGCCGTTCTTGGCGGAGAGCAGCGCGGTGGCGCGAGCGGCCCGGTAGCCCAGGTCGGTGTAGGCGTAGAGGTAGAGATCCGCGCCGCGGGAGAGCGGGTTGTTCGTCATCAGCTGACCGGTGATGTCGTTGTTGGCCGTGACGATCTTGTTCGCGGCCGGGTTCTTCGCCTGCGGCAGGTTGGCGTCGGAGATGTAGCCGGTCCAGACGCAGGAGCCGTCACCCGGCATCGGTGCCCAGGGCATGACCTGGGTGTTGAGCGCGCCGCCGAACACCGGGCGGGGCGCCACCGGCGAGTAGCAGCCGGTCTTCCGGATGGGAACGAGCGCGTGCGGGGAGTAGCCGATGTCGCCGTTCACGTCGGCGAAGACGAAGTTCTGCGCGCCGACGCCGAAGGTCTTCACCGCCGTCATGGCTTCGTCCACGGTCTTCGCCTTGTTGAGCTGGAAGAAGGCGAGCAGCTCGTTCGAGGGGTCCTGGCCCGTCCAGCGCGCCGTGTAGTAGGCCGAGGAATCGGCGCCCACGACCGGTCCGTAGCTCGGCACGAGCAGGATGGGCGTGGCGGGGGTGTACGGGGAGCCTCCGCGGACCTTGTAGGTTTCGGGCACCGGCACGGTGTTCCCGGGCAGGCCGAGCGCCTTCGGGAAGAAGTAGACGTCGGTCACGTCGTAGTAGGCCACCGTCTCGCCCCAGCCGACGTAGTCGTTGTGGCCGATGGCGACGATGGGCGCGCCCGGGAAGGCCACACCGCCCGCGACGTGCGTGTTGGACGCAACCTGCATCAGGTAGAAGACCGACGGGTTCTGGAGCGCGAGGTGCGGATCGTTCGCCACCATCGCATGGCCGACGAGGGGCGAGCGCATGACCCAGTTGTTCGACCCGGCCGGATCGCCGGTCCGGTACCCCAGCATCTCGCGGAGTCCGCGGAGCCCCTCGACCACAGCGGAAGGCTCCCTGGGTGCGGGAGCCGGGGCCGCCAGCAGCGCGGCGGGGGCGGTGGTGACCGGGGTGAGGATCGAGGTCTGGGTGGCCGGCACGAACCGGGTGAGATCGGCATAGAGCGCGAAGATGGGGCACTGGTTCGCGGGGGTGGCTCCGCAGGCCGCGGCGAAGGACTGCGCGAGGGTGCCGTAGTTGATCTCGTCTCCCATGCTCTCCGAGAGCAGCCAGGACTGGAGCCGGGCGATTCCGATCGAGTCCTGGATGGTCCAGGGACTGGGCACGTAGGTGCCGGGCAGCGACGCGAGGGCCACGTACTCGGCTGGCATCCAGGCCCCGTTCTGACCGGTTGCGAGATCGAGCAGGAAGCGGTTCACGCCGTCGGCGTATCGCTGCAGGTAGGCCTGGAAGTCCGCCGGGAGGGTGGAGGCGATGACGTTCTCGATGCGGTAGCTCCCGGCGTTCGGAAGGCCGGCGGCCACCGGCGTCTGCGCGGTGAAGACCGTGCGGATGGCGATGTCCTGCGAGACCGCGGCCGAGCCGAGCATCTCGGCGAGCGTGCCGCGCGCGGCGCGGCGCATGAAGTCCATCTGGAAGAGCCGGTCGTGCGCGTGGACGTAACCGGTCGCAAAGGCGGCGTCGTTGTCGCTGGCGGCGGTCACGTGGGGGATGCCCAGGCCGTCGTAGACGACCGTCACCTCGGCGCCGAGGCCTGGGACCCCGGAGACGACTGCAGCGACCGGAAGGCCGGTGGGGGTGGCCGCCGACTGGCAGGCCATGGCGAAGGCGGCGAGGAGAAGCGCGGGGAGTGCTCTGCGAGTCATGTTCACCTCGAGTTGAATGCGCGAGGCCAGCACCATGGGGGCCGGCCGTCCCGCGGGAAGCGTGGGAGTATCCCTGACCCGTTCTGCCTATTCCATGCCGACGAAGACCGCATCGCGCGGCGCGTCATCGGATGTCGATTTACTCCACCTTCCATGTGGTGCCGGCGGGGCCGTCCTGGAGAACGACCCCCATGGCCAGGAGTTCGTCCCGGAGGGTGTCCGATCGTGTGAAGTCCTTCGCGCGCCGTGCAGCTGTCCGCTCGGCGATCCGTGCCTCGACGGCTGCCGGGTCGATGCCGCGGCGCGCCACGGCCTTCTCCCGGAGCGCCAGAAGCGCGGCAGCCGGCTCCCGCTGGAGGATGCCCAGCTCGGCGCCCACCGCCCTGGCGTCCCGGCCGAAGCGGGCCATCTCCTCCCGGTCGGGGGGGGGCGTCTTGCCCTTCCGGTCGGCGGTGGCATTGGCGGCGGTGAAGGCATCCGCCAGGATGCCGAGCACGGCGGCGGTGTTGAAATCGTCGTCGAGCGCCGCGCGCGCCGCCTCGGCCCAGGGCGCCGGCTCGCCAGCGGCCGCGCCGCCCGCCGCAACCTGGTCGCCCTTCTCCAGGGTCTCGTAGAGGTAGGCGAGGCGCCGCTCGGCGTCGGCCAGGAGCGTGTCGGTGAAGCTGATCGGGTTGCGGTAGTGGGTGCCCATGAGCAGCAGCCGGAGCGCCTCACCGTCGTGCCGGACGAGCAGGTCCTTCACCGTGAAGAAGTTGCCGAGCGACTTGGACATCTTCTGGTGGTCGATCTCGACGAAGTTGTTGTGCATCCAGTGGCGCGCGAACGACTCGGGTTCGAGCCCCTCGGAGAGCGCGGCCACCGACTGGGCGATCTCGTTCGTGTGGTGCGGGAAGACGAGGTCCTTGCCCCCCGTGTGGATGTCGAAGGGCGCCCCCAGGTGCTCGAGGGTCATGGCGGAGCACTCGATGTGCCAGCCCGGCCTCCCCTTCCCCCACGGCGAGTCCCAGGCCGGCTCCCCCGGCTTGGCCGCCTTCCAGAGCGCGAAGTCGAGCGGGTCCCGCTTCGACTCCCCCGGATCGACCCGGGCTCCCGCGATCAGGTCGTCCAGGTTGCGGCGAGAGAGGCGCGCGTACGCCGGGAACTTCCGGACCGCGTAGTAGACGTCCCCGTTGCCCGGGGCATAGGCGAATCCGCGGGTCACGAGCCGCTCGATGAGGGCCACGATGCCCGGGATGCTGCCGCTCACCCGCGGCGCCGCGTCCGGGCGCAGGCAGCCCACCGCGTCCATGTCCTCGAGGAAGGAGTCGGCGAAGCGCGCGGCCATCGCCACCGGTTCCTCGCCCCGCTCGTTCGCGCGCGCGATGATCTTGTCGTCCACGTCCGTGAAGTTCCGGACGTAGCGGACCTCGAGCCCGCGGGCCCGGAGGTGGCGCACCACCACGTCCCACACCACGTAGCAGCGGGCGTGGCCGACGTGCGCGTGGTCGTAGACGGTGGGGCCGCAGGCGTAGAGGCCGATCTTGCCCGGGACGATGGGGTGCAGCTCCACCTTCTCGCCGGCCAGGGTGTCGTGGATCTGGATCGCCATGCCTTTTCCCTACCTCCGCCAGAGAAGCGCCACCGCGTGGGCGGCGATGCCCTCCCCGCGCCCCACGAACCCGAGCCCCTCCCCGGTCGTGCCCTTCACGTTCACCTGCGCGGGCGCGCAGCCGATGGCCCCCGCCAGCCGCTCCCGCATCTCCGCGGCGCGCGGGGCGATCCTGGGGCGCCGTGCGGCGAGCGTCACGTCGCAGTTCCCCACCGTCCACCCGGCCGCGCGGGCCTTCCCGGCCACCTCGCGCAGGAGGACGAGCGAGGAGACCCCCTTCCACCGGGAGTCGGTGTCGGGGAAGTGGCGGCCGATGTCCCCCAGGCCGGCCGCGCCCAGGATGGCGTCGCAGATGGCGTGGGCGCAGATGTCGGCGTCGGAGTGGCCGAGCAGGCCGTCCCCCTCGAACTCGACCCCGCCGAGGACGAGCTTCCTCCCGGGCGCGAAGGCGTGGACGTCGTAGCCGACCCCCATGGCCATTCCGGGCTCGACCTGCGAGCGGGCGCGGGCCAGGTCCTCGGGCCCCGTGATCTTGAAGTTTCCGGTCTCCCCGGGCACGAGCACGACCTCCTCCCCGAGCCGCTCCACGAGCTGGCATTCGTCGGTGGCCGAGGCGGCGGTGGCGCCGGCCGCCTCGAAGGCGCGGCGCAGGACCGTCGCGCGGAACGCCTGGGGCGTCTGGGCCATCCACAGGAGACGCCGGTCGAGGGTCTCCTCCACGGCGTCCCCGCGGGCGCGCTTCACGGTGTCGGTGGCCTGCATCGCGGCGAGCGCCGCCCCGCGCGCGGCCGCCGCCTCGGCGACCGCCCGGGCGAGGATGGGCGTGGCGAAGGGGCGCGCCGCGTCGTGGACCACGACCAGGGCGACGTCCGGCAGCGCCAGGAGCCCCGCGCGAACCGAGTCGGCACGGGCGGCTCCCCCGGCCACCACCCGGACCGGGACCGGAAGCCCCTCGAGCTCGGCCGCCCCGCGCGGCTCGTCCCCGGCGGGGACCACCGCCACGAGCTCGTCCACCACGCCGCTGTCGGCCAGGACCCGAGCGGAGCGGCGCAGCACCGACTCACCCGCCAGCGAGGCCCACTGCTTGGCCACGCCCGCACGGATTCCCGATCCGCCCGCCGCCAGGATGCCGCCCACGCGCTCGCCGCCGATCACGGCCCCTCCCCGGGGCTGGCACTCCGCGTGCTCTGCCCCACTTCACATGCCCGTGCCGCAGATGATTCCGGGGCCAATGCCCCCGAGACGAGACCGCCGCGCGAACCCTGGGCCGCGCGGCGGACATCCTCGCCTGCGATCCGAAACGGCATCCCGCCCCGGACCTCTCGAATCAGGCCGCGATGTTGAAGATCTTCCGGAGCTCCGACTCCACGTCCTGCTCGTCGCAGTCCTTGGCGATGGCCAGCTCCTTGATGAGCAACGACCGGGCGGTGTCGAGCATCTTGCGCTCGCCGAAGGACAGGTCCTTGTCCGACCGGAGCAGGTACAGGTCGCGCAGGACCTCCGCGATCTCGAAGACCGAGCCGGTCTTGATCTTGTCCATGTACTCCCGGTAGCGGCGGTTCCAGGTCGTGGAATCGACCGAGACCTCCTTCTCCCGGAGGATGCTGTAGACCTTGCGGACCTCCTTGTCGCCGATGATCTCGCGCAGGCCCACGGAGCCGACCTTGTTCATCGGGATCATGATCTTCATCCCGTTGTCGAGGATGCGGAGCACGTAGAAGGACTGGCGCTGTCCCGCCACCTCCTTGTGCTCGATCCCCATGACCTCGCCGACCCCCTGTCCGGGGTAGACCGCCTTGTCCCCGACCTTGAAGGCCGGGCCAGATGGATTCTGAGACGCTGCCATTATTTCCTCCGCCCGGCTGCCGGTATCGCCTCCACCCGGATGATCGGGCGGGCGGGCGCTGGGCCTGAAGCGCGGACCCTACCACAGGGATTGAGCCGCGTCAATACGGTTGTAATTGGCTGTTTTCGATGACCTTTATCCCCCCTTCCCGGCGGATGAAGGTCTCGGCGGCCGCGTTCGCGGCGGCGGCAGGAGTCGCCGTCTCCCTCGATCCTGGCGCCTTCGCGCCCCTCATGGGGGGTGTCCTCGCCGCCGGCGGGGTCGTCGCCTCCTCCCCGGTCCTGGCCTTCACGGGCGCCGGCCTGGTCGTGGGAGGGGCGGCCCGGGCTGTCCGTGGGAGCGTGCCGCCGGGAACGACCGTGCTCCGCGGACCGGTCGTCTCGATGCCGGTCCGCCAGGAGGAGCGGGCCCGATTCGTGCTCTCCGACCCCGGCCTGGGTCGCATCTCGGTCTCCGCCCCCGACCTCCCCGTCCCGCTCGCCCCCGGGGACGAGCTCCTCCTCTCGGCCGAGGTGCGGGAGGTACCCGGCCCCCGGAACCCCGGGGGGCGAGACGGCGCCCTGGCGCTCGAACTCCACGGTTTGTCGGCCCAGGCCGGAAGCCGCACGCCTCCGGTCCGCACCTCGCCCCCCTCCTCCCTCTCCAGGGTGGCGGCGGCCCGGGTCGCCTTCGGCATCGCCGCGACCCGCGCCCTCCCGGCCGGAGAGGCGGCGCTCGTGCGGGCCATCGGGGCCGGGGACGATTCGTCGGTCGACGCGACGACGCGGGAGCGCTTTGCGCGGAGCGGGCTCGCCCACGTCCTGTCGGTCTCCGGGTTCCATCTCGCGGTGGTGGCGCTGGGCGCGTGGAAGGTGCTGCAGGGGTTCTTGCTGCGCGCCCCGTGGCTCGCGCCCCGGCGCGACGTCCGCCCCCTGGCAGCGCTCGCCTGCCTTCCGCTCACCGCCCTCTACGCCGTCGCCACCGGGGCGAGCGTGCCCGTGCTCCGGTCTGCGCTCGGTACGGGCCTGTTCTTCCTCGCGCTCCTCCTCGGCCGGGGCAGCGACGCCGGCGCGGCGCTCGCAAGCGCCGCCCTCCTGCTCGTGGCACTCGACCCGGGATCGCTCACGGACGTCTCCTTCCAGCTCTCCTTCGCCTCGGTGGCCGGACTGCTCGTCCTCTCCCGACCGCTCCGCGAGGCGGTCCCGGTTCGTCCCGATCTCTCCCGCTGGCACGGGCGCGCCGTCGAGGCGGCGCTCCAGGGCGCCACCGCCAGCCTGGCCGCCACGCTCGCCACGGCCCCCTTGCTCGCCCTCCACTTCCGGAACCTCTCCACCGTGGCGGTCGCCTCCAACGTCGTCGCCCTCCCCGTGGCGTCCGCACTCACCGTGCTGGGCGCCCTCGCCTTCCTGGCGAGCGCCGTCACCCCTCCGCTCGCCCCCCTCCTCCTCCACGCCTGCGCCCCCTTCGCCACTCTCTTCCTCTGGGTGAACAGCGCCTTCGCCGCCCCCTCCTTCGCCAGCTTCGGCATCGCCTCGCCGGGATGGCCCCTCGTGGCCGCGTGCTACGCCGCCGGCATTGCGGCGCTGCTCGCCCGCGGATGGCTGCGCCGGGTGCTCGCCGCGGTGGCCATCGCCGCGCTCCTGCTCCCCGGCCCGCTCCGGCAGGCGGCTGCGCGCCAGCGCACCGGGATCGAGGTGGTCTTCGTCTCGGTCGGCCAGGGGGATTGCACCGTGGTTCGCCTCCCGGACGGTTCGGCGGTGCTGATCGACGCGGGGGGGGACCCGGGCGGCCGCTACGACCCGGGGGCGCGCGACGTGCTGCCGTTCCTCCGCGACATGGGCGTGACCCGCCTCGCCGCGGTCTTCGTCTCCCATCCCCATCCGGACCACGTCCAGGGGCTCCCGGCCGTCGTCGCCGGGCTCGGCGCGGATCGGGTCCTCGCCTCCTACGACCGGGGCGACGAGGCGGCCCGCGCCGCACTGGCACGCCTCCCGCGGGTCGAGGAGGTGGCGGCAGGGGACGAGCTGGAGTTCTCGGGCGTCCGCTTCCGGGTGCTCGGCCCTCCGCGCGACCAGCGGCGGCTCGTCGAGAACGACGCGTCGCTCGTGCTGCACGTCGTCCACGGTCGGGTCTCCCTCCTGCTCCCCGGGGACATCGAGGCCGCAGGCGAGGCGGCGCTCCTCCACACGGGCCTGCCGCCCGTGCAGGTCGTGAAGGCGCCGCACCACGGGAGCCGGACGAGCTCGGGGCGCGGTCTCATCGCGGCGGCCCGGCCTCGCTGGGTGATCTTCTCCGTCGGGGCGGGGAACCGCTACGGCTTCCCGCACTCCGAGACCGTCGAGCGCTGGCGCGCCTCGGGCGCCGAACTCCTTCGCACCGACGCGGGGCCGGTGCGCTTCCGCTCCGACGGCGTCTCGATCTGGCGCGCCCGGCCCGAGGACGCACTCGACGCCTGGGCGCTCCTCGGGGGGAGGTGACCCGTGCCGTCCCGCGCCACGATCGAGGTCTCCGGAGAGCCGTCCCGTGAGTTCTCGATTCCACCCGGGGCCCGGGAGGAGCCGCTCCCCGGGGTGGTGCTCCACGGCTCCGACGCCGCCGGCGTCGTCGTGGAGAGCGTGGCCGGCGCCGTCCGGGTGAACGGAAGGCGTCTCCGGCCCGGCGAGCGCTGGCTCCTCCGCCCGGGCGGTGAGGCGACGGTCGGGGAGGCCCGCATCGGGGGAGGCTGGGACGACCCGGGAACCGCCGTGGAGGCCAGGGCCATCCTGCGAGCCGCGCTCCGAGGCGAGGCGCCTTCGGCCGGGGCGGAGCTCGTCGCGCTCTCCGGACCGTCGGCGGGGCGTCGGTACCCGGTCCGGCCCGGCGTCCTGGGTCGGGCGTTCGGCTCCACGATCCGTCTCGACGACCCCGCCGTCTCCCGGCGTCACGCCCGGATCGAGGTGGACGGCTCCTGCATCCGGATCGCGGATCTGCGAAGTCGCAACGGCTGCTTCGTGGGCGAGGAGCGCCTCTCGGGGCTCCGCGAGCTCCGGCCGGGCGACGAGCTGCGCGCAGGGCAGACGGTGCTCTCCCTGGGACTCCTCGCCGAGATCCCGGTGGCCCGGCCTCCGTCGAGACCACCCTCCCGTCCGGCGCGGTCCGGGGCGCGCGCCGCGCTGCTCGCCGCCGCCGGCGTCTCGATCGTCGCCGCCCTTCTCGTGCTCGGCTGACGGAACGGGGTCAGTAGCGCGCGCCGAGCGAGCGGTAGGCCTGCTCGAGGGCGTCGAAGTTCCGGACCAGGATCGCGCCGGCGCTGCGGAGATCGTCGGGGTGGGACTCCGCCGCGGCGCCGCCCGCGAAGGTGGGCACTCCTTCGGGGAGGGAACTCGAGATGTGGCAGACGGCATCGAGCGTCCGGGCGATGCCTTCCCCCATGGTGATTGCCAGCACCACCGCCTGCGCCCCGGTGCGCCGCGCGGCCTCGACGACGTCGTCCGGCGGCAGGTCGGCTCCGAGGCAGATGACCGGGATCCCTCCCGCCGCGGCCAGCATCGCGGCGGCGTTCAGTCCGAGCTCGTGCCGCTCGCCGGGAGGGGTCGCGAAGACGATGCCGGGCCGCCCGTCCCGAGGGGCGTGGGTCCGGACCATCCCGCCGAGGAGGTCCCGCATCGCGACGGCCGCCAGGTGCTCCTGCGCGACCCGGAAACGCCCCACCTGCCATCCCTCCCCGACCTGGTGCATGAACGGAAGCACCACCTCGTGGACGAGCTCCCGGGTGGAGAGGACCGCGGCGAACTTCCCCAGCCTTCGCTCGAGTGCCGCGAGGTCGTAGGCGTCGAGCGCGTCGAGGAGCACGCGAACGTCCACGACGTCGGCGCGCCGGTTTCGGTCCCCGACGTCGAGCGCCGCCTCGGCCATCGCGCCCAGCTCCGCCTCCTCGAGCCTGGCGACCCGCCCGATGGCGTGCCCCCGCTCGACCAGGCGCCGGAGGAGCTTCAGCCTGCGGATGTCCGAATCGCCGTAGAGCCGTCCACGCTCGTCCCGGACGGGCTCGACCGCCTGGTAGCGCCTCTCCCATGCTCGCAGCGTGTCAACGGGGATCCCTGTGAGCCTCGCGACGACCCGGATGGGGTAGCCGCCGGTGGATGTCGAGGGTGTCAGGTCCACGGGAAATCCCTTTGTCTTGCGTTTGTCCTGGACAAACATATGACAAAGTCAACGGACGTTCAAGCCGGGAGCCCCCTTCATGCGGATCCACATCCTCGAGCGAAGCCAGTTGGTCCCCCTCCCCCGGGAGAAGGTCTTCGCCTTCTTCGCCGATGCGGGAAATCTGGAGGCCATCACCCCGACATTCCTGCACTTCGCCATCATCCCGCCGGCGCCGCAGGTCATCCGGGAGGGCTCGATCATCAACTACCGCCTCTCCCTCTTCGGCTTCCCGTTCCACTGGCGAACCCGCATCGCGGCCTGGCAGCCGGGCGTTCGCTTCGTGGACGTCCAGGAGCGGGGTCCGTACGCGCTCTGGCACCACACCCACACCTTCGCCGACGTGGAGGGTGGAACCCGCGTCGAGGACCGGGTGGAGTATCGCCTTCCGCTCGGGCCGCTCGGCGAGGTCGCCCACCCGATCATGGTGCGCCGGACGCTCGCCCGCGTATTCGATCACCGGCGCAAGCGGATCGCCGAGCTCCTCGGACCGGAGCCGGGTTCGCGCCGCGCCGCCTGATAGCGCCGCCGCTATTCCGCGAACGGATTGCGGAGCAGGATGGTCTCCTCGCGGTCCGGCCCGACCGAGACGGCCATCACCGGGACGCCGGTCAGAACCTCCAGCCGCTTCAGATAGGCGCGCGCCGTCGCGGGCAGCGCATCCCAGGTGCGGATTCCCCGGAGCTGCTCCGACCATCCGGGCAGCGTCTCGTAGACCGGGATGCAGCGCTCCAGGTCCTCCGGATCGCCCGGCATCTCGTCGAGCCGCTTCCCGTCCAGCTCGTAGGCCACCGCGACCTTGAGATCGGGGAAGCCGGAGAGGACGTCGAGCTTCATGATGGCGAGCCCGTCGAGGCCGTTCACGCGGACGGCGTAGCGCATGGCCACCGCGTCGAACCATCCGGTGCGGCGAGGCCTACCGGTGGTGGCTCCGAACTCCTGGCCGATCTTCCTGAGTTCCTCGCCCACCTCGCCCTTCTCCTCGGTGGGGTACGGGCCTCCGCCCACGCGCGTGCTGTAGGCCTTGGCGATGCCGATCACCTCGTCGATGGAGGTGGGACCGACCCCGGTGCCGGTGGCGGCATTGGCGGCCACGGTGTTCGAGCTGGTGACGAACGGATAGGTGCCGTGGTCGACGTCGAGCATCGTCCCCTGTGCCCCCTCGAAGAGGACCGACCGCCCCTCCTGGATGAGGCCGTAGAGGACGCGGGAGGCGTCCTTCGCGTAGACCGCGACCCGCCGGCCGAGCGCGGCGTAGTCCTTCACGATGGTGTCGGCGTCGAGGCTCGCGTCCGCCCCGAGGCGGCGAAGCTCCTCGAGCGCCGCGGGGAGCCGGGCCTTCACGCGCCGTTCCAGCTTGGCCGGATCGAGCAGGTCGCGGACCCGGATGCCCCGGCGCGCCACCTTGTCCTCGTAGGTGGGGCCGATGCCCCGGCCGGTGGTGCCGATCTTGCCGGCACCCATGGAGGCCTCGCGGGCCAGGTCCACCGCCTTGTGCCACGGCATGATCACGTGGGCGTCGAGCGACAGCACGAGCTGCGAGTCGTCGGCGAGGTAGCCCTTCTGCTTCAGCCGGTCGATCTCCATCATGAAGACGGTGGGATCGACCACGACGCCGTTGCCGATGATGCAGGTCTTCCCCGGATGGAGGACGCCCGCGGGGATGAGGTGCAGGACCGTCTTCTCGCCCCCCACCACCAGCGTGTGTCCCGCGTTGTTCCCGCCCTGGTAGCGCGCCACGACATCGGCGAACTCGGTGAAGCGATCGACGATCTTTCCCTTACCCTCGTCGCCCCACTGGGCGCCGACGACGACCACGTTCGGCATGTGCTGGCTCCTCGCAGCGTTGCGCCGTCCCTTCGGCGCGCGCGATGTTCGACGTTACCAGGGGTGGCGCGCGGGGGCCACCGTCATCGGCGGACCCGGCGGGCTTTCCGCGGGGAGCGGCGCTCCAGGGCCTGGGTGGCGAACTCGAGATCGACCGCAAAACCGATGGCCGGACCTGGGCGCCCGAAGCGGGCGAGCAGGCCGTCGTAGCGCCCCCCCGAGGCGACCGCGCTCCCCGCACCGGCCGCGTACCCCGCGAAGGTGATGCCGGTGTAGTAGCCGAGCCCCCGCCCCTCGCCGAGGTCGACCTCCACCTCGCGAACGCCCCGTCGCGCTGCGAGCCGGAGGGCAGCTTCCAGCTCGGCCAGCGGCTGCGCTGCGGCCGGAACCACCTCCGCGACCCGCCGCCCCCGGGAGAGCGCCCCCTCGCCGTAGAGCGTGGCGAGCTCGGGCATCACCCGCCGCGCGGCGCGGTCTCCCCGGGCCTTCCCGGCGAGCCGGCCGAGCGAGGCCTGGTCCTTCCGGGAGAGCGCCTCCTCCGCCTCGGCGCGGAGCGATGGCCCGAGCCCTGCGGCCTGGAGCACCGCCCCGGCGAACCGGGCGTGCCCCACCTCGAGCACCGCCTGGTCGAGCCCGACGCGGTCGAGCGCCCTGCGCAGCACCACGAGCGCCTCGGCGTCGGCCGATGCCCCTCCCGCGCCCAGCAGCTCCACCCCGGCCTGGTAGACCTCGCGCGGACGCCCGGCTCGTGCCTCGCGCGCCCGCAGGACCGGCCCGTCGTAGCAGAGCCGCGCGGGATCGGGCAGCGCGTCGGGGCGCGCCGCGTAGAGACGGACGATCTGCGGTGTGATGTCCGGCCGGATGGCCACCACCTCGCCCGACCCGGGCTCGACGAACTTGAGCACCTGTGCGAGCGCCGCGGAGGAGAGTCCCCGCTCCACCACCTCGAGCCGCTCCAGCGTGGGCAGGAGCACCCGGCGGTAGCGGAAGCCGGCGAAGACCTCGTGCAGCCGGGCCGAGAGATCGGCGAGGTGCGCCGAGTGATCCGGCGTGAGGTCGCGGAGTCCGAGCGGGAGCGAGAGGTCGAGCATTGGTAGGTGGGTGGCGCGGTACCGCGCTAGCGGCCCGTCTCCACCCGCCTCCTTTCAAACCGTGCGTGCGGATTTCCCGCACACGGCTTAACGGTGGTCTTCTCGTGCAGCATGCACGGCTTCGGATAACGAATCGTACCGCGCAGTCGGTGCAGTCCCAGTCCCCAGAGCCACTTCCGCGTCCAGGCTTCGGCGCGGCCAGCTCGTAGGTTACGCCCGTGCCGCCGCACCATGAAGTGGTGTAGCTGGCGGTGGACGTAGCCGTCGAGCTGGTTGAACTTCTGGGCAGCGTTTCCGGTGCAGAAGTAATTGCCCCAGCCGCGCAGCACGGGATTCAGGTCGCCGATGAGTACTCGCACGTCCTTCACCCCGTTGCGACTCCGACCCGTGAGGTCATGGATCTTCTCCCGCACTCGCTTCATGCTCTTCGCCGAGGGCCACCGCTGGAGGTAGTACCAGCGGTTGCCTGTCTTCTCCAACAGGCGCCCCGACAGTCGCTTGTGCAGGTGACAGCCAAGGAAGTCGAAGCCTTCCTCGCCGTCCGTGAGGTTCACCTTCCGCGTCTTCTCCGGGTGCAACGTGAGCTTCAACCGACCGAAGATGATGCGCACCCTTCGTTCGGCCTCATCAACCGCCTTCGGCGTTCTGCAGATGACGACGAAGTCGTCCGCATAGCGCACCAGTTTGCCGATTCCGGCGCACTGGCGTTCCCACACGGAGTCGAGGAAGTCCAGGTAGACGTTCGAGAGCAACGGAGAGATCACCCCGCCCTGCGGTGTCCCCGAGACCGTCTCGGCGAGCCGCCCCTCGTCCATCACCCCAGCCTGAAGCCACTTGCGCAGCAGCTTGAGCACCCTCCGGTCCGTGATCCTCCGCTCCACCCGCTGCATCAAGAGCACCTGATCGATGCTCCCGAAGTAGTCGCGGATGTCTGCGTCGAGGACGTGGTTGCATCCGGTGTTCACCGTCTCCCGGATGGTCTCCAGCGCCTGAAGCGCGCTCCGGCGTGGCCGGAACCCGAACGACGAGGCCTTGAATCCGGCTTCGAAGATCGGCTCGATGACGAGCTTCACCGCCATCTGCGCGATTCGATCCTTCACCGTCGGAATGCCCAGCGGCCGCAGCTTCCCATCGGCCTTGGGTATCCAGCGCCGCAGCACGGGCGGCGGCTGGTAGGTACCTGCGTGTAGCTCGTCGGAGAGCTCCGCGAGGAGCCTCCCGACGCCGTACTGCTCCACCGCCCCGAGCGTGATTCCATCCACACCCGCTGCGCCCTTGTTGCGTCGGACGCGGCTCCACGCTTCCCACAGGACGTCACTCCGGTGGACTCGGTCGTACAGCGCGTGGAACCGGCGCTCCCGATGCTGCTTGGCTGCTACGTAGAGCTTGCGTTGGAGTCGTCGGACTTTGTCGATGGGCGGTAGCCCACCGGGGTGTTTGGGTCCGGCTGTCCGGACCATGCCCTCGCCCTTACCTCTTCCGCCAGCTTGACCAGAGCAGGGGCCCTTCCCTCCGGCGGCGTTCTTCTTCGCCGCCATCAACGGTACTACGACCCCCTCGGACTCCCGCTGCGCTCCGCCCGCTTTCGCACTCGGCTTATACGGTCGGTCTTTGCCGGACGTCGGCTGCGCAGACGGGTCTCTCGTGTTCCGCACCTCTCCTTCAGCGCGTGCTGCTCCCTCTACCCCGCCGAGACCTCCCGCCCATCCGGACTCACGAACGGAAGACATGGCCTTCGCCGCGACATGCTCGGCTCGGCTCTCGGATTGTTTATCTGACGAGGCGGCAGGCTTCACTTGATGTTGCGGCCCGCGCTGTTGCTTCCCTCCAACGGCTTTCGCCGCCGAGGGCTTCTGACACCACGCTTCGCCAGTCGACCTCTCGGCCTCAGGCGGTGGTCTGCTACCGGGCTCTCCGGCGATTACCCGGACGGGACTCCCACCCGCTGGAGTTGTGCAGCATGGCTCGGCTCCGTTGGCCGCTTGCGCGACTTCCTCGGCTTTGCCGTCACGACGCACCATGG
>CAIOAK010000176.1 GCA_903855945.1 uncultured Anaeromyxobacter sp. | reverse complement strand
TCGACACCGACTTCTCGCTCAAGACGATCGGGGACTTCGTCGGCCATCGCTCGGCAGCCTCGACCGAGATCTACGCGAAGGTGGCCGTCGAGACCCTGCGCGCGGTCGCTCAGGGGGACGGCGAGGAGGTGCTCGGATGAGCGAGTCCCTCGCAGCCGTCGTCGAACGGTTCCTCGCCCACAAGCGAGCGCTCGCCCGCAAGTACGAGAGCGAGGCGCGCGAGCTGCGCCTGCTCGTCCGGTTCGCCGACGAGCGCGGCGTGCTGACGCTCGATGCGCTCACGCCGGCCCTCCTCGAAGCCTTCCTCGCGTCGCGGCCGAGACGCCGACCACGCAGCTTCAACCATCTGCTCGGCGTCGTCCGCTGCCTGCTCGACTGGGCGGTGAGCCAGGAGCTCCTCGAGGCCTCGCCGCTCCGAGTCCGCCGCCGCCGCGTGACCGCCGCGCGCATTCCATTTCTCTTCGACGCGGCGCAGGCGCGCCGGCTCCTCGAAGCCGCGGCGGCCCTCCCGGACAACAGCCGGGCGCTCGGGCGAGGGCCGACGTACCGGACGATCTTCGCCCTCTGCTACGGGCTCGGCCTGCGTGCCGGCGAGGCGTGCGGGCTCCGCATCGGCGACGTCGACCTTGAGCGCAACCTCCTCATCGTCCGCGGCGGCAAGTTCGGCAAGAGCCGGCTCGTCCCGCACGGGCCGCGCATGGCCGCGCTCCTGGCGGAGCAGCTCGAGCGGCGCCGAGCCGCCGACAGAGGGCTCGCACCCGACGCCCCGCTCTTCACCTTCGATGGGCGTCGGTGCGTGCATCCGGGTACCGCGAGCCAGACGTTCCACCATCTCGTCGCGGGGCTCGGGCTCGCTGTCCCCGAGGGAGTCGGACCGCCGCGGCTCCATGACCTGCGCCATTCGTTCGCGGTCGGCTGCCTGCTGCGCTGGTATCGCGAGGGCCTGGACCCGTCGGCGCGGCTCCATGCGCTCTCAACGTTCATGGGCCACGTCGATCCCGTCTCGACGGCCGTCTACCTGACGATCACGCCAGCCCTGCTCGACGAGGCGAACCGGCGCTTCGAGGCGTTCGCCGGGCCGGCCTTCGCGGAACCGGCGCCATGAGCGATGACCCACGGCTCGGGCCCCTGCTGCACTCCTTCTTCGTCGACCACCTCATCACGGTGAAGGGCCTCCGGCCGGCCTCGGTGCGCAGCTACCGGGACACGATCCGGCTCTTCCTGTGCTTCGTCGCGGCCGACAAGCGGTGCGCGATCACCCGTCTCTCCCTCGGCGACTTCACCTTCGAGCGGACCGTCGGGCTTCTCCGGCACCTCGAACAGGACCGGGGCAACCACATCCGCACGCGCAACCAGCGGCTCGCCGCACTCCACACCCTCTTCGAGTACATCGCGGGTCGCTCGCCCGAGATGCTCGGCGTCTGCCAGCAGGTGGCCGCCATCCCGATGAAACGGGTGGCCCCACCCGAGACGCGCTTCCTCGAACGCGATGAGATCGAGGCGCTCCTCGCCGGCCTGCCTCGCGCGGGCCGCCTCGCACTGCGGGACCGGGCCCTGCTCCTGTTCCTCTACAACACCGGGGCGCGGGTCGGGGAGGCTGCCGACCTGCGGGTCGGGCACCTCGATCTCGGCGACCATCCCCGCGTCCGCCTCCACGGCAAGGGCGACAAGTGGCGCACGTGTCCGCTCTGGGGACAGACCGCCGAGCTGCTGCGCTCGCTGCTGCGCAGCGTCGACGGGCCGGTCACGCCGGAGACCGCGGTGTTCTCGGCGCACGACCATCCACTGACCCGCTTCGGCATGTACAAGATCGTGCGTCGACACGCCGCGCGCTTCGACGACCCCCGGACGGGCAGGCGGATCAGCCCGCACATCTTTCGCCACACGGCCGCCGTCCACCTGCTCGAGGCGGGCGTCGAGGTGAACGTGATCCGGGGCTGGCTCGGCCACGCCGATCTGACGACCACCAACCGCTACGCCGAGATCAACACCCGCGCCAAGGAGGCGGCGCTCCGCGCCCTCGAGCCTCCGAATACTGCGGGGGCGTTCCCCATCAAACGAATCTGGCGGTCCGACGAATCGCTGCTGAAGTGGCTCGCCTCGCTCTGATCGTTATGTGGCCGGCGTGCGGCGAGTCCAACCATCCAACAACGTGATCGTCGCTCGCCACCGATCGCCGGCCACATAACCCACTCGGCCACAGAAGCCGGAATATGTTCCCGGGCACATATTCCGGCACGATGAGGCGGGCGCAGCCGCCGAGGAAGGAGAACGCCGCGACGTGCGCCGCGATCCAGTAGGGCAGCTCCTGGGATGGCAGCGCCTCGGCATACGTGTAGCTCGACGCACCGAGGACCGCGACGAAG
>CAIOAK010000175.1 GCA_903855945.1 uncultured Anaeromyxobacter sp. | reverse complement strand
TGAGCCTGCCCCGAGTTCGTGGACACCTCCGATGTGAGGGAGACTTGGTCCATGAGGAAGCGAAGGACGTTCACAGAAGAGTACAAGGCAGAGGTCGTTGGCCTGGTGAAGGCCAGCAAGAAGACGGTCGGCGAGGTGGCGCGTGACCTCGACCTGACCGAGACGGCGGTGCGGAACTGGGTGAGGCAGGCCGCCATCGACGCGATAGGTGACCCTGGGGGCCCCTTGACCAGCGAGGAGCGGTCGGAGTTGACGCGCCTGCGGCGGGAGCTGAAGACGGTCACGATGGAGCGGGACTTTTTGCGAAAAGCAGCAACCTTCTTCGCCAAGAGCGGTCGATGAGCTTCGAACTCATCGAGGCGGAGAAAGGGAACTTCCCGAAGGCGCTGATGTGCAGGGCGCTCGGGCTGTCCCGTTCTGGGAACCATGCCTTCGAGACACGGGGCCCGTCGAACCGGGACCTGGAGAACCAGAGGCTCGACGTCCTGGTGGCGGCGATCTTCGCGGAGCTGGGCGGCCGGTACGGGGCGCCTCGCATCCAGAAGGAACTGCGGCGCCGGGACCACCGCACCAGCCGCAAGCGCGTGGCGGCCTGCCTGGTTCGCCAGGGCCTGCAGGCGCGGCCGCGGCGTCGGTGGCGCCACACCACCGACTCGAATCACCGGGAGCCCATCGCCCCCAACCTGCTCGAGCGGAACTTCACGGCCGAGGAACCAGACCGCGTCTGGGTGGCCGACACGACCTACCTGCCGGTGCTGGGCGGGTTCCTGTTCTTGGTGGTGATCCTGGACCTGTTCTCTCGCAAGGTGGTGGGCTGGTCGCTGGGTGACCGGCTCGATGCGGGGTTGTCCAGCGAGGCCCTTCAGAGAGCCCTGACGAGGCGCCAGCCGCCTCCAGGGCTCATCTTCCACTCCGACCGAGGGGTGGAGTTCGCAGCCCAGGAGTTCCGCGCCCTGCTCGTCCAGGCGGGCGCGGTGCAGAGCATGAGCCGCAAGGGCGACTGCTGGGACAACGCCGTGGCTGAGAGCTTCTTCTCCACCCTGGAGTTCGAGGGGCCCAGGACGGGAACCTGGCGCACGGTGGCCGACGCCCACCCCGAGCTGTTCACCTTCATCGAGAGCTACTACAACGCGAGGAGGCTGCATTCACATAACGGCTACAGGCCGCCCAACGAGGTCGAGGCTGACTGGCGCCGCCAACCACTGGCGGCATAAACTGGGTGTTCGACGAACCGGGGCAATCTCAGTTCGGACTGCGTTCCATCGGCGCCGCACTCCGCAAGGAGGGGCGCTGAGCTAGACGACAGTATTGACGGTCAGTAATGTCTTATAACAAAGCCCACCTGCGGACTTCTGACCGGAACCGTCACAGACGTCGGATACGGGCCTCTGGGAGGCCCAGAAGGGCCCTGGAGGGTAGGGGGAAAGGCCGGAAGATGGGTGCCTGCGGGAGGGGGCTTGTGCGGCCGCTACGCTACTTCCGCCCACTCCGCCGCCAGCGGGTGGTGCCGTTCTCCAGGATGGTCGGTAGGGCTCGCGGCGAAAGTCCCCAGTCTCCCGGGGAGTAGTGGCCGCGAAGGTCGTCCCCCACCTCCATGACGGTCGTGCGGCCGCCCCCACGGGCGCGGGCTTAGAGAGTTCCAATAGTGGCCCGCAGCCGGTGATGAGATCCGAGGACGAGGCCGATAGGGCGGACGATTCCGAACTCGAGTCCCCCGGTCCATCTTGCCTGACGCCTGGTACCCAAGATCGCCCGTTTCCGTCAGGCGAGCGCGGTAGGGTCGAGCGTTCACCCCACGGCGACAGTGATCGCCAGCACCATCTAGGACGCCGCTCTCGAGAAGAAGAGTACGGGGCACGCCATCGCAGAACCGTTTCTCAGATACTGGGGGAAGGCCGGGGAGGGGGACACCTACCATCCTCTCGCTTGGCACAGCCTTGACGTTGCGGCAGTGGGCAGCGAACTCCTCCGACGAGACCGGTTCCTATTGAGGGAAGTCGCGGTCTCCAGCGGCGTCGCCCCCGATTCGCTCGCGGGAACGCTTCCCCTGCTTCTGGGCCTTCATGACGTAGGCAAGTTCTCGGAAGGCTTTCAGGACCTGCGCCCCGCGCTTGCGGAGAGGCTCAGCGGCCCCCGCCCAAGACGTCCGTATGGCGTTCGCCACGACACACTGGGCGCATCGCTGCTGCTCGAAGAACTGGCGCGCGTGCTGGTCAGCGCGGGAGTGCTCGGTGCCCCAGGGCTCGACTCTCGAGACGCGGTTAGCCTCTACGAACCCTGGCTTATTGCTGCTACGGGACATCACGGGGAGCCGCCCGACATCGTTCCGGCTAGCCTGCACTTCTCCGCGGGTGCGCGCGACGCGGCACGGAGCATGGCCCTGACCTTCGCCGGTATCCTCGGGTCCAGCGAGCTTCGAGTCCCTCCCGGCAAAGAGCCGGAATCAGCTCTGTCGCGCTCGTCATGGGCGGTGTCCGGGATTGCCATTCTGGCGGACTGGCTAGGGTCCAACCGCGACTACTTCCCCTACGCTCCGGATGTTTCTGATCCGCGAGAGTACTGGGCGCTGGCCAGGGCACGAGCGGTCGTCGCTCTAGACGGGAGCGGGCTCGGGCCGTTTCCGCCAGCGACCTCGGTTTCCTTCAAGACCCTATTCCCTCAGATCGAGGACCCGTCTCCGTCCCAGAGGGCATGTGCAGAAGCGGCCCTCGGCGATGGCCCGGTGCTCGCCGTCGTGGAGGACCTTACTGGCTCAGGAAAGACCGAGGCGGCATTGGCGCTGGCCGCGAGGCTTATCTCGACGGGACGAGCTGCGGGCATCTACTTTGCGCTCCCCACGATGGCGACCGCAAACGCCATGCACGCTCGCGTGTCATCGATGTACCGCCGCCTCTACCAGGAAGACGCATCTCCGCCGCTCCTCCTTTCCCACAGTGCCGCCCACCTCGGTCTGGAGCCCCGACGGGATGACCCCGGTGCTACACGGGAAGCGACCGCTACATCGACGGCATTTCGATGGCTTGCCGATAGCCGGAAGAAGGCGCTCCTCGCGGCAGTAGGCGTCGGCACAATCGACCAGGCGCTGCTCGCCGTGCTGACGTCCCGCCACTCCACGCTGAGGGCATCGGGGCTGGGGCGGAACGTCCTGCTCGTCGACGAAGTTCATGCGTTCGACCCCTACCAGTCGAGCCTGCTGGAGCGACTCATCGAGGCCCAGGCCACGATGGGTGGGTCGGTCATCCTGCTGTCGGCAACGATCCCAACGGGGCTGCGGCGTCGTTTGGTCGGTGCGTTCTCCAGAGGCCTGGGCACACCCGCCTCGACCCCGACACGCACCGACTACCCGTTGCTCACGCTCTCGGGTCGAGATGGCCTTGCGGAAGCCCCCGTGGCTGCGCGTACGGGCACGCCCCGGCAGGTTCCTGTTCGGTTCGTTCACGAGGAGGACGACGTCGAGGCAGAGTTGATCGCCGCCGCCGAGGGTGGTCAGTGCGCATGCTGGATCCGAAACACGGTCAAGGACGCCGTGAGGTCATACGGCAGGCTCAAGGCCAGCCTTGGTGGTGACCGGGTCATACTTTTCCACGCTCGCTTCGTCATGGCGGACCGGCTTCGTATTGAGCGCGAGGTGCTGGCCTCGTTCGGTCCAGATTCGAGCCCGGAATCACGGCGCGGGAGAGTCGTCGTTGCCACCCAGGTGGTCGAGCAGTCTCTCGACCTGGACTTCGACACGCTGGCGACCGACCTGGCGCCGATTGATCTCATCATCCAGAGGTCAGGCCGCCTACGTCGCCACCCCCGTGCTGCAGATGGTCGTCGCGCCCCCGTCGAGGCCAGGGTCGTGGCCCCGCTCGTCATCCTTTCTCCTCCCTGGAATGAATCCCCTGGCCCAGGCTGGCTGTCGGCCTCCCTCAGGGGCACGTCCTTCGTCTACCAGGATGCAGGCCGGCTCTGGCTGACGATGCGTGCGTTGATAGGAGCGGGGGCCATCCGGGTGCCGCAGGACGCGAGGGCGCTCGTGGAGAGCGTCTACGGCGAGAGTGGGGCGGCTGAGATCCCGGCCGGCCTGGTCGACGCCACCAGCAGGGCTGAGGGTACTGCAGCGGCCGACCGGTCGCTGGCCCGGCTTAACGCAGTCGACCTCGGCCTAGGCTACGTCCGGAGCAAAGCCTGGGAGGACGACCGCATCGTGCCGACCCGGCTCGGTGAGCCCTCTGTCACGCTCCGCCTTGGCGTGGTGAGAGACGGGCTTCTTGGACCTCTCGCTGCGGGTTCCCGGCCCCAGGCCTGGTACATGAGCCAGGTTTCCGCCCGGCTCGTGTCCGTCGCCCAGCGATCATCGGTAGCGGACGAGAATCTCGTGAAGGCAGCGGAGGCTGAAATGCCGGACGGCGGCGATGGGTGTCTCACCCTGGTCCTTCGAGACCTAGGGGAAGGCCTGAGGTGTGAGGCCCTTGATGGCAGGGGGCGCGCCGTGACGGTCAACTACAGCTCGGTGACAGGTTTGGCTATGGAGAGGGGAGGACGGGGTGCCCTATAACCTGCTGGTCGAGCGCTGGATTCCGATCAGGCGGATGTCCGGGCGGGAGGATTGGATCGCGCCCTGGCAGATCTCTGAGGCCAACGACCCTCCGGTGAGCCTGGCCAGTCCCCGCGCGGATTTCGACGGCGCATTGATTCAGTTCCTGATCGGGCTGCTCCAGACGGCTGCTCCCCCCTCCACCAAGAGGGCGTGGGAGGACTGGTACGACGTCGCTCCCGAGCCCGAGAAGCTTCGGCGCCTTCTGGCTGTCCACCAGGATGCCTTCAACCTCGACGGTGATGGCCCACGATTCATGCAGGACCTCGCCCTCCGCCTGACCGAGGATGCCACCCCGATAGCTCAGCTCCTGATCGAGTCGCCCGGAGAGCAGACGAAGAAGCGCAATGCGGACCTCTTCGTGAAGCGCGGGCAGTTCTCCACGCTCGGAGTCCCCGCTGCGGCCATGGCGCTGTACTGCATGCAGACCAACGCCCCTGGCGGTGGGAAGGGATATCGGACATCTCTTCGCGGAGGAGGGCCGCTCACCACGGTCCTCCTCGGGGACACTCTCTTCCGCACGGTATGGCTGAACGTCCTGCGCCGAGACGTCTTCGAGTCTGGGCGAGGGGATGCCGCAAAGACGGCCCCTGGAGCCACATTTCCGTGGATGGTCGACACCCGGACGAGTGAGAAAGGGCAGTCGATAACGCCCGAGGACATGAACCCCGGCCAGCATTTCTGGGCAATGCCGCGGCGGATCCGGCTCGATTTCCGGGGAGCCCCTGGACCTTGCGGTGTCTTTGGTGGCGAGCACTCCCAGACCGTCGCCGGCTTCTGGGAGGTGAACTACGGCGGCAACTACAAGGGTGCCTTCAACCACCCCCTCACGCCCTACACGCTGCTCCCCGACGGGCAGCCCCCGAACCCACGTAAGGGCCAGCCGGACGGCCTGCCATATCGGGACTGGCCCCTCATCGTGACGGGGGACGGAGACCGTCAACCCGCGAGTGTCGTCACCTCCTATCGGCAGGATCAGAGGTTCAGAAAGCAGGCGGCCTGTCGGATCCACGTGTTCGGGTACGACATGGACAACGCCAAGGCGCGGGCCTGGTGCGACGCCACGGTGCCCCTCCTGTGGTCGCAGCCGGGGTCCGAGTTGGCGTTCGCAGCCCTGGCCGCGCAGCTTGTGACCGCGAGCGAGGAGGTCCGCAAAACGCTCACGAGCAAGCTCAAGGAAGCGCTGGTGAGGCGCCCGGCCGACCGGAAGTGGGACCTGAGCTACCTGAACCGGCAGTTCTGGTCGGCCACCGAGTCGGGGTTCTTCCATGCGCTCGAGGTAGGGAAGGCTGAACTCGAGCGCGGCGAGGAGCCAAACCAGGCGAGGGAGGCCTGGCTCGACGTCATGAGCCGGGCAGCTCGCGCTGTGTTCGAGGCGGCATCCCAGGAGAAGGGTGACTTCGCGTCCACCGACGTGAAGCGGGTGGCAAAGGCATCCAACGAACTCAGGCGATTCACCTCGCCGAAGGCAAAGTCGGTGCGGCAGGCTGTTGGCTTGCCGCCGGTCGAAGCCGCAACCGTCGAGCCCAAGGAGGGCACAGTATGAGCACCGAGTCGCCAGCTGCGAAAGAGGGACAGGTGACGCTGGAGTCCGTCGCCTTCGACTGGTGGCGGGAGCTGGAGCACCGCCGGGGCGACCGGGCGGTGATGCGTCGATGCGGAACGGTAGCTGAAGTGGCCTTCGCGGCGCCGTACCATCGCATCCTGGGAAGGCTACGGGATGCGGGCATCAGGACGAGCCGGCCAGACTGGCTCGCAGCCACGG
>CAIOAK010000174.1 GCA_903855945.1 uncultured Anaeromyxobacter sp. | reverse complement strand
CGTGTAGTCGAAGCCCCCGCTGTCCGAGAGGGCGTTACCCAGGGAGAGGCGGCCCCGGAACATCGGCCTCGTTCCCGGGGACTTCACCTCTCCGAATACGAACACCTGGCTGAGCGACATGCTTCCCACGTGGACCGAGTC
Source organism: uncultured Anaeromyxobacter sp. (assembly GCA_903855945.1). Taxonomy (GTDB): domain Bacteria; phylum Myxococcota; class Myxococcia; order Myxococcales; family Anaeromyxobacteraceae; genus CAIOAK01. The sequence goes on along the minus strand of CAIOAK010000174.1, from coordinate 1,976 downwards.
CCCGTCGAGCAGCAGCCAGTTCTGCTTGAGATCCCCTTCCTCGTAATAGGACATGAGGTTCAGAACCGTGGCCTTGCCACCGCGGATGAGTGTCACCTCCGCGGGGTTCGAGTCCTTGGCGAAGCCACCGCACTTCACCAGCGCGTCGGAGATTCGTAGCGGGATGTTGTTGAAGTAGAGGGTCTGGGGGTTCTTGACCTCCCCCGCCACCTCCACTCGCCTTCCCTGGAAGTTAGCCACCCGTACCGATACTTGAGGATCCTTGATGACATGACGAAGTCGGCTGGTGAGTTCCTGCTGGATCTCGATGACCGTCTTCCCGGCCACGTGCAGATACCCCACGAACGGGTAGAACATCGTGCCGTCCGCGTAGACCACCTGGCCGTTCTCCTCGGGGCTGCGGTACTGGCCGGTGGGAGAGGTCAACTCCGGGTGGTCCCAGACGACGACCGAGAGCACGTCATGCGGCGCCACGCGATACTGGTAGGTCTTGAGTTCAGCGGCGTTTGGATCCGCCTGCCTTGCGGCCACTTCGGCCGCATAGCTCTTCGCCATCTTCTGGATGAGCCACGGCGACACCTGCTGGATCTCGAACTGCGCATCCCCCTGCTCGTGGGCGCGGTCGGTCACCTCGGCATCCTTGATGTGGATGCCGGGCGCGAGCGAGCAGGCGGAGATGAGCGACGCGGAGAGCGCGATCGCGATGGCGTTCCTCTTCCTCATCCGTGCACCTTTCTCACGACCGGGGGCCAGAAGGCCCGCTCGTAGTCGTCGATCCCGCGCTCGCAGAGCCGCAGCGCCTCCTCGAAGGCCTCGCGGGGCTGCCGATACGGGTCGGGTACGTCGAAGTTCCCGAACTTGCCGAGGGTGTGGACCTTGCCGCGACCCTGCGGGGCGATTGCGAGCACGGCGGCTTCGTGGCCCCGTTCCATCACGAGCACCAGGTCGTGGGTGGCGACCAGTTCGGGGGTCAACTGCCGGGCCCGGTGGCCGGAGATGTCGATTCCCCGAGCCTTCATGAGGGCTACGGCCTCCGGATCGGCCGGGTAGCCGGCCATGGCCGATACGCCGGCGGACGAGACCTGGAACCGGGGACGGCGCGCAAAGCGGGCGCGCAGGAGCCCCTCCGCCATTGGGCTCCGGCAGATGTTTCCCACGCAGACGACGAGGACCCGGTCGATCATACCGAAGGGTCTTTGTACGCCGGGGTTGGAGGTGGAGTAAAGATTCCTCGCGGATGTCGGGGGGTTGACTGCTAACCCCTCAGGGAAGTCGGCTCGCGAGAACGCCCGCCCCGTCCACAGACTCGAGGAAACTGGGCGGGAACAGGCCGAGGCGTTCCGTGAAGACCGCGAGAACGAAGCCACGGCCTCTGGCAGAGGGCGCGACCAGGGAGCAAAACCTCTTGCTCCCGTGCGCTGCGGCCGCGAGGCGGTGAGTTGGCGGGGACGGCTCGAACCGCCATGTCGCGGCAAGCTCCTCCCTGGTCGTGGCGAGTGCGTCCCGGACGGCCGGATCGCGGAGGTCGAGTGCGTGGGTGAGGCGACCCCGAACGTGCACGACCGTGAAGGGGTCCTTGCTCGGAGAGACCTGTTGGCCCGCTCCAAGGGTTTCCAGGTCTGACGCCAAGTACAGCGTATCGAATGAACCCTTGGGCGTGTAGCGGGCGCCGTGGACGCGTGCGCCGCCACCCCACAGGGGCCGTGGTGTAGCCCCTTCCGGTGATCCGGAAGGCCCGGGGAGCAGGAGGCGTGCGTCGACCGCTCGTAGCCAGGGGCCATCGATGGCCACCGCCGGAATCGACCCGAGCGCTGCTCGAAGATCCTCTTGGCGGAGCGTCACCCGATGACGCCTGCCAGGGTTCCCTCCAGCATGTCGGCGACCACCTCGGCCCTGCCGGACATGACGACCGAGAGGGGCGTCCTGCCGTCCAGTTGTCCGTTGGGGCTATTCAGCCAGGCAAGGGCGCTGCTGCG
>CAIOAK010000173.1 GCA_903855945.1 uncultured Anaeromyxobacter sp. | reverse complement strand
GGAGCGAAACTGTTGCAGATCCAGAAGGATTGCGTGCCGGGCCGAGAAACTCCGCCTCGAGAACCTTTCGAGTAGCGTCGGAGACCGGCGTCACAATGTAGCCTGAGGTCAGGTCCCCTAACACCATCGACCGCTCGTACCCGTGCTCGAAGAGCCAGGCCGCGACATAGGCAGCGACGAACGAGTCTACAGCGTCTTCGTTGACCTTCTGATGGGGCATCGATGCGGGGAAGAACTCGGCGACGTTCTGAACTGGGACCGATGATTCGCCAAGCGTGGAGATCATCTGGAGGAGGCCCTTCCACGACTGGAGATCCCGGTGTCTCACCTTGTAGGCGATGGTCCGCTTGAGGTCGAAGAGGCCGAGCAACGCCGGGTGCGGGTAGCACTCGAAGAAGAAGCGCCCGGACGTCTTTTCCACGACGCTGTCAGGCGACTGGATGTATCCCCTTTCGTGAAGCAGACGGACGAGCCTCCAGATCCCTGCATCCGGACCGAAGCAGGCGAGGTTTGAAGTGTTGGCGGCGTGAGCGCCACACCTGAAGTCACGCATCCTTCGCCGCTCACGAGATGTGACCCGCCTTTGCTCTGGAGAAGAGGGCCAGGCTGGGATCAGGATCCGGGATGGAGTAGCTGGCAGGGATCCTGAGGCGATGAGTTGCTGATGCGCATCGCCCTCGACGGCCAGCCCGAGGAGGCGGCGCCGAGGGCGTGGACAGCCAGAGGGGGCATCAGCCCTGAGGTTCGCGCAGGGAGGGTCCGTCGATCTTCACGGTATGGCACTGGTGGCGAAGCCGGCTGAGGAGAGCGGTGACGAGTCCCTTGTTGCCGAGGAAGTTGTGCCACTCGTCGAACTCGAGGTTGGTGGTGATGATGGTGGCCTTCCTCCGGTAGCGCTCCTCCATGAGCTTGAAGAAGATGTTGGTCTGCTCGGGGCGCAGGTTCAGGTAGCCCATCTCGTCCACCAGGAGTAAATCCACCCGCGCCAGCCGGTTGATGAGCTTGCGGGAAGATCGGTCGGCGAGCGAGGCGTACATCTCGTCGAAGAGGTCCTGGGCGCGCAGGAAGGTGCCGCGGTAGCCGTTCTGGAGGGCCTTGAGGAGCAGGCCCGAGGCGAGGCCGGTTTTCCCCACGCCGGCCGGGCCGATGAATACGATGTTCTCGGCCTTGGCGATGAAGTCGAGCTCGGCGAAGCCGCGGATCTGGCGTTGCGAGACGCCCGGCTGTCGCTTCCACGGAAAGGACTCGAGCGACCACTGCTCGGGCATTCCCGAGCGGCGGATGCGGTAGGAGAGCGCCGTTTCCTGGCGGTGATGCCACTGGGCACGAAGGAGCGTGGCGACGAGGTCCTGGTAGCTCGACTCCTTCTTCTCGGCCTTCGCCACCTCGGCGTCGAAGATCTCGGCGATCTTGGAGAGGTGGAGGCTCCGGAGAAGCTGCTCGATGTCGTCATTCATCGTCGTGCCCCTCGTCGGTGCCCGGGAAGAAGTCGCGAGAGATGCCGCGCAGTACCATTCGCTCCAGGCGGTCGAGGTCGAAGAGGCCGTAGGTCTCGGCGGCGCGGACGGCCTCGATGACCGGGCCGCGGGGGTAGTCGCGCAGCAGACGCTGGAGACGGCGCAGGGCGACGGTGCCCCGGCCGGCGGCGCGCCGCTTCAGCGCGGTGACGTAGCCGGCGATCTCGGGCGCGGTCTCGAGAAGCTGGCGCTCCTCGACGGCCGGCGCCGACGGCGTTCCACCCTGGCCGCGCGCCGGCCGGTGCTCGGGCAGCGTGACCCGTCCCTGGCCGAGGTCCTGGGCCTTCCCGTGCCTCCCGACGAGCCGCGGCCCCTCGAAGATCTGGATCTCGGCCTTCGTCTCCCGAACTTCCATCTGACGGCCGATGAGCTGCCACGGGGCGGAGTAGCGGGTTCCGTTCACCGTCACGTACCCCTCCACGTCCACGATCCGGTTGTGGAGGAGGTAGACGTCCGGAACCCAGATCGGCATCGGTACGAGGAGGGATCGCTCGACCGCGAAGAGGTCACGCGGAGAGGCGTGGAGGTGGCGACGGTGCGTGGCGTTCGTCCTGTCGCACCACGCGAGGGCCTGGGCGTTCAGGTCGTCGAGGTCGCGGAACTCTCGGCCCGCGAGGAAGTTGTTCTCGATGTAGTCGAAGGGGCGCTCGACACGGGCGGAGCGGTTGGCGTCGCCCTTCTCGTGCGCCGCGAAGGCGAAGCCGTAGCGGTCGGCGAAGGCCGCCATCTCCGGCACCGGCACCATCTCCTTGCCGGTGCCGTGCAGCACCACCACGTGGGTGTTGTCGATCATGCAGCGGTGCGCCGCCCCGGCGAAGTAGCGGAGCGCGTCGGCCAGGAAGAGCTTGCAGATGAATCGGGTGAAGCTCGAGTAGAGCTGGATGAAGATCATCCGCGAGTAGCAGAGCACCAGGCTGGCCGTCTGGACGCGGCGGAGCTTGCCGCCGATCTTGGCGTCGTGCGGCGAGGTGTCGTGCTGCATCTCCTCGCCCGGACCGAAGTGGTACTGGCCGGACGGCTTCACCGGCTCACGGCCGATGCCATGCCGCCGGCAGAAGGCGGTCAGCGCCTGGTACGAGAGCGTCGCCCCGGCGTCCCGGAGCTTCTCGTGCACGCGGACGAGGTTGCCCTTGCAGTCGTCGTACAGCCCGACGATGTCGTCGCGATGGGCGTCGCCCATCTCCGGCCGCTCGAGGCGCGGAACCTCGGCGGTTCCGGCCCGGAGCACCTCGCGCACCGCGTTCCGGGAAGTCCCGAGCGCCGTCGCGATGCTGCGCGTGCCGTGTCCCTCAAGTCGCAACCGCAGGATCGCCGCCCGCGTCGTCTGGTCGAGCATTCTGTGCCTCCTTCCCGTGCGTGGTGACGAGCCGATCCACGTCGGCCCGGGCCTGGGCGAGCGCGCGCCCAACTTCCTCCCGCTCCGGCCCGAGCAATCGAGCGAGCAGCCCCTCTCGCAGATGGCGGATCGCGCGCCGGGCGATCCCCCCGAGCGCACCCATGTCCTCGAGCAGCACCGCCGCCGGGCCGGCCTCGGCCGGGTCGGGAGGGCCCCGTGCCTGCGCCCGAGCCCGCAGGAAGAGGCGCGGGTCCTCGACGAGGAGCTGCCGCGTCGCCTCGCTTCCCGAGAGCCATCCCGCGCACAGGGTCCCCACCTCCCGGCTCGTCGGCCGGTGCGGGCCGATGGCCGCGGCGAGCCGGACGGCCTCGCCGGCGTTGGCCCGGGCCAAAGGAATCAGATGGCGCATGGCGGCGTGCGCCGCGATCTCGCCGCGCCGAACCTGCTCCTGGATCTCCAGCGGCAACTCGCCCACCAGCCCGAGCCGACGGCTCACCCAGCTCGCGCTCCGGTCGAACCGCTTCCCCAGTTCCCCCTCCGTCATCCCGAAGCGGTCGCGGAGCTCGGCGAGGAGCCATCCTTCCTCCAGCGCGCCGGCTCCGTCCCCGCTCCGCATGAGCCGCTCGACGAGCAGGGCCTCCGCCTCCACGAGGTCCCACGCCATCGCCCGCACCGTGTCGCGACCGAGCCGCCGCAACGCACGCACCCGCTTGTAGCCGTCCACCAGCACGTACCGGTGATGTTCACCAGGCGTGACGACCACCACGGGCGCCTGCTGCCCGTTCTCGGCCAGCGAGGCGAGCAACCGCGCCTCGCGCATCGCACTCCGCGTGCGAAGCGCCTCGTACCTCAGCTCGATCTGGTGGAACTCGAGAACCATCGCGTCCGGGCGGCCTCCTTCAACCCGGGCACGATGGCCGACCCCCGATTTCGCCGGTATCTGGTCTTTGCAACCCAAACGGGGGGAGTCATCGGAATTACCCTGTCGTGCCGGTGGCTTGAGCCGATATCCGGTCTTGGTTGTTCCGGCAGAGGACTCGGCCCATTCCCTTAAGGAATTCCATACCTTGAGCCTTGAACTGGTCTTGGGCCAGATCCCAGGGGAGTCGGTCGAGTGGCCGTGGCACCCGCGACGGCGCGACCTCTCCTGCCAGCACCGCCGCGCTCCGCTCCTGGATCCGCCGCCCCGACTCGTAGTCCGGGTTCTTCCCACGCCACGCCGCCTGCGTCTTCACTCGGCGCGCCGCCTGGCACTCGTCCTGCGAGCACGTCCGCTGCCGGTTCCCCACTCGCATGTCCGGCGCGAACCACCGACCGCACTCTCGACAGGGACGCTTCTTGGTCGCCATGCCGGCCATCGTCGCCTGCCGGGGCAGCCTCTACCTCTTCTCCACCCTCCTCAGCTCGGCGCAGACGCCCCCGTCACTCCGCGGGCGCCTGGGTTCTTTCTCGCGAGCGAACCCGGGTCACTTCTGGCGAGCGCTGAAGTCGATTCGCTTGCCAAACCGCACTGTCCTTTCGGAACACTACGTTACAGACAGTGAGATCCCTGTCAACCTTGCCCGACTTGCCAGGCACAATCATCCTGTGGCCCAGGATTGGCCCAAGGATGTCCGAGAGCGAGTTCG
>CAIOAK010000172.1 GCA_903855945.1 uncultured Anaeromyxobacter sp. | reverse complement strand
TACGAACCTCACCGTGGGCGCCGAGTATACATGACGTTCATCCGAGGCAGGGACCAGCCTCGAACAGGAAACGCCTGCGGGCTAAGAGGGGGACACGTCAGGGCAACTGGGCGCGGTGTAAATCCAGGCTAGTCGTTCTCCTCCTGCGTCCCGCCGCGCGCCCCCTCCAGGCTCGCGAGGAGCGAGTAGAGCCTGCGCCGGGTCACGCCGAGGAGGCGTGCGGCCTGCGCCTTGTTCCCGCCCGCCTTCTCCAGCGCGGCGAGGATCAGATCCCGCTCCAGGTCGTCGAGCACGAACCCGTCGACGAGGAGGTTCCCGACGCCGCTCGCCCGGGACGCGGAGGTCGCTCCCCCGCCGAGGTGGCCGGTTCCCACGTCCGAGTCCCCGGCGAGGATGAGGCCGCGCTCCATCGCGTTCTCGAGCTCCCGCACGTTCCCGGGCCAGGGCTCGCTCCTCAGGCGATCGCGCGCCGCCGCCGAGAGCTTCTCCGGCGGGAGCCCCCGGGTGGCGAGGAACCGATCGACGATGGGGAGGATGTCCTCCCGCCGCTCCCGCAGCGGCGGGACACGGATCGCGAAGACGTTCAGCCGGTAGAAGAAATCCTCGCGGAACCTCCCCGTCTTCACGGCCTCGTCCAGGTCCCGGTTGGTGGCCGAGATGACCCGGACGTCCACCGTGCGCGAGGCGGTGGCACCCAGCGGGACGAAGCTCCGCTCCTGCAGGAAGCGGAGGAGCTTCACCTGGGTGGCCGGGGTCACGTCGCCGATCTCGTCGAGGAAGAGGGTGCCGCCATCGGCCGCGGCGAGGTGCCCCGCCTTTCGCTGGGTCGCACCCGTGAAGGCCCCCTTCTCGAAGCCGAACAGTTCCCCCTCGAGCAGCGTCTCCGGCAGCGCCGCGCAGTGGACCTCGACGACCGGGCCCCCGGCCCGCTTGCTCTGGTAGTGGATGTAGCGCGCCAGCTGGCTCTTGCCGGTGCCGCTCTCGCCGAGCAGGAGCACGCTCGCGTCGGTCGCGGCGACCTGGCGCGCCGCGGAGAGCGCAGCCTTCATCCCGGGGCTCTCCGCCACCAGGTCCGGTGTGAGCCGCTCCAGGAGCCGCTCGTTGCGCCGTTCCGCGCTGTGCTGGGCGACGAGCCGACCCACCCGGAGGCGGAGCTCGTCCATGGAGAAGGGCTTGGTGAGGTAGTCGGCGGCCCCGGCCTTCATGGCCTGCACCGCGCTCTCGGTCGAGCCGAAGGCGGTCATCAGGATCACCTCCGGCGGCCCGACCGCGCCGCGGGCGGCGCGCAGCACGGCGAGGCCGTCCACGCCGGGCATCCGGAGATCCGTGACCACCACGTCGAACCGCCCTGCGCCGAGCGCCGTGAGCGCCTCCTGCCCCCCGCCCACGCGCACCACCTCGTGCTTGTCGAGCAGGAGCATCTGGGCCACGACGTTTCCGAGCTTGGGTTCGTCGTCGGCTACGAGGATCCGGGCCATGGCGCGATCCTACCCCTCGGAGAGCGGAAGCCGGAGACGGAAGGTCGTCCCCGGGCCGCTTCCGGGGAGAAGTTCCAGGGCCCCGCCGTGCCCCTCGACGATCCGGCGGCAGACGGCCAGCCCCAGCCCGGTGCCGTCCTTCCGTCCGGTCGCGAAAGGATCGAAGAGCCGTTCCCGCAGCGCCGGATCGACACCCGGCCCGTCGTCGCGGACGTCGATCTCGGTGAAGCCCCCGTCCACCCGGCTCGACACCTCGAGCCGCGCGGCGCCCGCCTGGGCGGCGTTCGCGAAGAGGTTGGAGAATACCTGCCGGAGCCGCCCGGGATCGGCGGCGACCACCGGGCCGGGGGATGCGACCGTGACCGTGACGTGCGGCTGGGTGCGCGCGAGCGCACGCCCCGCATCCATCGCCACCTCCGCCGCGTCCACCGGGACCGCGTTGACCGGTCGGCTGCCGGCGAGGTCGAGGAAGTCGTCGGTCAGGCGCCGGAGCCGGTCCACCTCGCCGAGGATGTCGCCGAGCGCCTCCTCGTCCGCCGCCGAGAGCCGGCCCGCGCCGCGCGCGCGCACGAGTTCCGCCGACCCGCGGATCGTGCCGAGCGGGTTGCGGATCTCGTGGGCCACCATGGCGGCCATCCGCGACACCGCATCCCCTTTCGCGGCGAGCGTCGCCGCGGCACGCCGCTGATCCTCGCCGCGGGCCCATCGGAAGGCCGCGAAGGCAAGGGCCAGCGCGACCACCGCCGAGAGGGCCAATCCGCCCCACAGCGCGCGGCGAAGACCGCTCCGCGCACCCGCGAGCGACTGACCGCCCTCGAGCGCGAGCACCGATCGCACCGCCCCGTCCGGCCCGTGCACCGGGAAGTAGCCGGTGGCGACCTTCACGTTCCCCACCGCGTAGGAGAAGGCGAGCGACGCCTCTCCCGCGAGCGCACGGGCCACGCGCCCCCGATCGACCCGCAATAGATCTGCCCGTCGCCCGGGCGTCCCGGTGGCGTCGGCGAGGACGAGCAGGTCGGGGGAGAGGAGGAAGATCCCCTCGAGCTGGTTCGCGTCCATCACGGCCCGCAGGGTCGCCGTGGAGGGGAGGGCGCGCCCGACCATCTCGGCGGCGGTCTCGCCCGCACCCAGGATCCGCTCCTCCAGGACGCGGTCCAGCGCCTCGTTCGCGGCGCGATGCAGGTAGAACGTGGCCCCGAGCGTCCCGGCCAGGCCGAGCAGTCCAGCGACGAGGGGGACGAGGGCTCGCTTCACGGGGGCTCAGAATCCCGCCAGGTAGGAGATCCCCACGCTGGGAACGAAGGCGAAGTTGGTGAACTGCGGCAGGTTGGACCAGGCCTGGCGGGCCCCCAGGTTCGCCTGGAGGGTCCAGTGGTTCCCCAGATCGTACTCCGCGAGCAGGGCGCCGGCGAGGTAGGTGTCCGCGCGGACCACGCCCGGACCGGGCGCCACGGCGCCGAAGGTCCGGAATCCGAGCCACCCGTCGACCCCGAGCCGGAAAGAGCGACCGAGCTGGAGGAAGAAGTCGGCGTGTGGCCCCTGCTCGATCCAGGACAGGTAGTTCACGTTCGTGCCGTCGGCGCCGAGCTGGTAGCCCAGGCCGAGGCGGGAGAAGGGACCGAACCACCACGCGCCCCGCAGCTCCGCCCACTGGAAGATCCCGGAGAAGGGCTCGTAGACCGACATGTACGATTCGAACCGGGCCAGGTAGGTCCCGGTGAGCGTGAACGATCCAAACGTGAGCCAGCCCGAGCCGAGCAGCCGGTTGGACGAGAGGTACGGGGCGCCTCCCAGCGTGCTGAAGGTGTACGCGTACTCGGCGACGAGGGCGCGGTCGGCGTGGCCGAGCTGCCACCCCACCGCGGCCGAGCCCGAGCCGCTGTCGAAGGCGGTCAGCGAGAACTGCTGCTGGTAGGCGCCCGAAACCCGCGCGTACGGGCCGCTCTCCCCGAGCGGGCGCCAGAGCGCGCTCGCTGCGATCGAGGCGTTGCCGTCGGCCGCTCCGCTGTTGGCGTAGCCGTTCGGGGCGAGCGTCAGGTTCGAGTTCCACCCCACGGTGGCCAGCGCCGACACGGTGAAGATCCCGCTCCGCCGCGCGATGAGCGCCATGTCGGCCGCGACGAGACCGTAGCCCGAGCTGGCGACGAGCCCGTCGAAGAGCGGCGCCGCCTGCTGCGAGTCCCCGCGCCGCAGCGCGATGAGCCCGAGGTAGAAGCGCGCCGTGTCGCCGACCTCGGGGTCCCCCTCGGCAGCGTGGAAGGCGGGCTCGGCGCCCCGGTCGTCGCCGAGCCGGTAGAGGCACACGCCCTCGAGGAGCGCCGACGGCGCGTCGGGGCGCGCGGCCCGCACGGCCTGGAAGTCGGCGACCGCCTCCCGGAGATCGCCCCGCTCCATCCGCTCGACGCCGCGGCGGAACGGATCGACCGCCGCCGCACCCTCCGTCTCGCACAGTTCCCGGAGCGCCCGCCGGGAATCCGGGTCCGCCGGGTCGAGCGACGCGGCCAGGCGGTACGCGGTGGTGGCGGTGTCCCGCGCACCGGAGGCCCGCTCCGCATCGCCCACCGTCCGGTAGCTCGCCGCGGCGGCCGGATCGGCGCGGGGCGCGGGCTGCACCGGGTCGCATGGGGAGGGCTGGGCCGCGAGGACGAGCGCGAGGAGGAGCGCCGTCATCCCTTCGTCCGCCGGGAAAGCCCGGCTGCCTCCCTGCAGTAGGCGGCCGACAGGACCGCACGCCCCGCCTTCTTCTCGGCGGAGCAGCGGGAGAGGTACCAGTCGATGGTGTCGGTCGAGGGCGCGCCCGCGAGCGCCGCCGCCGCCTTCCCCCGGATGTCGGAGGCGAGCCCGGCGATGCGCGGCCCGGCCCGGTCACCGACCGCCGCCATGAGTCGGTCGGCGCACTGGTAGAGCCGAGCCTCGTAGCAAGCGAGCCCCCGGTAGTAGTCGGTCAGGGGGTCCTGTCCAGGGCCGTCGCCCGGGCCGAAGGACTCCACCGCCTCCTCGGGGCGGCCGAGCTTCACGAGCGTGGTGGCGGCGTACGTGGCGGCGTCGGGAGCCCCCAGCGCCTGCGCCACACGGAACTCGACGAGGGCGACGTCGAAGCGCTCCTCCCGGAACGCGTTGGCGCCGGCGAGCAGGTGCTCGTCGGCGCCGGGTGCCGTCCCGAGGAGGGCACCGATGAGGAGCGCGAGGACGGCTGTCATCGGTATGGCCGTCTTGCTACCGCACTCCGGAATCGGACCGCATGCCGCCGCCAGGTCCCATGCCGCCGGGCCCCATCCCGCCGCCGCCCGTTCCGCCGCCGGGGATCATCCCGCCGCCGGGGTTCATGCCCTGGGACCGCTGCATCATCGGTGCGTTCATCATGTCGCCGTTCGTCTGGCGCAGCGTGCCGCTGGCGCTGTTGCCGGTTGCCGCCCGGTTCGCCATCTCGGCCCGCATGGCGTCGGCGTCCCGGACGCCGGCTCCCACCGCGCCCCGCTGCAGCTCACCCTTCGGTGCACCGGGGGCCGGTCTCTCCGGCGGACGAGCCCCGCCGTCCGGGCGGGTCGAGGGCATGACCGCGGGCCGGACCGGCAAGGTGGCCTGCTTCATCATCGCCTCCCGCATCGTCTGCCGTGCCTGCTCGGCAGCGGAGCCCCCCGGCTCGCCGGCCCAGGCAGGGCCGGCTCCGACGAGCGCGAGGAGGAGGGCGAGGAGGAGGGAGCGCATGGCGCGAGGTACCTGGGAAGGAGTGTATCGTTCCTGTGGGATCAGTGCCCCATCGGGCCGCTGGGGCCGCCCGGACCGCCCATCGGGCCGGACGGCCCACCGGGACCGCCCGTCGGCCCGCCCGGCCCGCCGGCGCCGGGAGGGCCGCACTGGAACCTGCCGCCGAGGTCGGCGCAGGACGGGACGCACACGGCCGACGTGCCGCCGGCCGGCATCACGCAGGAGCCCGACTTCGCGTCGTGCCCCATTCCGATGGAGCAGGCGGCCCCGACCGCGAGCCCGGTGCAGGCGGCCTGGCCGTTCGGGAGGAGGTCGTGCGCGGGAGCGCAGGCGAGGGGGCCGGTGCTGGCCGGTCCGAGGCTGCATACGCCACTCATCGTCCCGTGCCCCATTCCGCCCGTCAGCGTGCAGGTGTCGCCGGCCGCGTGGGAGGTGCAGGCGTCGATGGCCGCCTGGGGCGGGGTCTGGACGCGCCCGCAGACGAGCGTGGATGAGTCGCGCGCGGCGATGCAGGTGCCGGAACGGGTGTCGCCGAACGCCTCGGTCACCGTGCAGGCGTCGCCCGAGGCCTTGGCGGCGCAGGCGGCGACGAGTTCCTGGGGAGGGGCCGGAGGATTGGGGGAGCAGGCGACGGTGGCGCCGTCGAGTGTGGTGCGGCAGGTGCCGTCCACCGTGGTGGTCACGCCATTCGTGGTCGAGGAGAGGGTGCAAGTGGCGCCGGAGGCCTTGCTGGTGCAGGCGTCGATCTGGGCCTGGGCCGGCGTGCAGAGGAGCGTGCCGGAGGAGGCGCTGCTGGAGGCGAGGGCGGCGGAAAGCGCCGTGGAGGTCGACGCGGAGGACGCGCCGTTCGCGCCCATGGTTCCGCTGCCCCCGCAGCCGAGGATGAGGGCGCCCGCGAGGGCGGCCGAGGCGAACGCTGCGATGGCGGGACGAAGTACCGGGGTGTTCTTCATGTGCTCCTCAGCGTGGGAAGTGGATCGATGGAACAACGGGTGGACTGAAAAGCAATTCCCGGGCCCAGGCGGGAACCCAGGACATACGGGAGGTTACGGTCCGGGCTGGACCGGGCTTCGTACCGTTCGGTACGCCCCACCGTACCAATCGGTACACCACCCCGCACGACCGCTTGAACTCCGCGCCCGCTGGCTCGATGCTCGCCCGCACCCCATGACGCAGCGCGCCCTCGCGGTCCTGTTCCTCGTCCTCGCTGCCGCCTGCGGCAGCCCGCCGCCCAGCTCGACCTACCGGGTGGTGGTCTTCACCGACGTCCACTTCACCCCCTTCTACGACCCGGCGCTCTTCCCAGCGCTCCAGGACTCCCCGGCGAGCGCCTGGCCGGCCATCTTCCAGCGATCGACGGTGACCACCCTGCCCACCTGGGGGCAGGAGACCAACTATCCCCTCCTCGCGGGTGCGCTCGCGGCGCTGCGCGCGGAGAGCGCCGGGGCCGAGCTCGTCGTCTTCGGCGGCGACATCGTGACGCACGACTTCCCCAGGCTCTTCTACGCGAACGCCGGCGTGACCGACGACGCGGCCATGCGCCGGTTCCTGCTGAAGACGGTCACCTTCTTCGCCGATCAGGTGCGTGCGGCGGTCGGGACGACGCCGGTGGTATTCACCCTGGGGAACAACGACGCCTACGAGGGCAACTACCAGATCCAGCCGGGAGGTGCCTTCCTGGCCGACACGGCCGACCTCTTCTACGGCGAGCTCCTCGTGGGCGCTGCCGACCGGTCCACCTTCACCACCAGCTACCGGGCCGGTGGCTACTACGTGGCCGACCCCGGTCCGGGCCGTCCGCTCGTCGTGGCGCTCAACGCGATCTTCTTCTCTCCCTGGTCGGCGACCGGGATCGATGCCGCCATCCAGGCGGAGCTCGACTGGCTCGAATCCACGCTGATCGCCGCGGGCCACTCCGGCCGACCCGTGTGGCTCCTCCTGCACATCCCCGCGGGCGGCGACCTCTACTCCACCGCTTCCCAGGCCGACCCGCGCGGCCACATCACCGACGCCGTCATGTCCTGGAAGCCCGAGCCCCAGGCCCGGTTCCTCTCGATCCTCTCCCGTCACGGCGTCAGCGTCACCACCGGCTTCTTCGGCCACACCCACGTGGACGAGTTCCGCCTCGCGGCGACGACGCTCGAGGGGGTGCCCGCGGTGAGCCCGATCTACGGCAACAACCCGACCTTCAAGACCTTCACCTTCTCCGACGTCGGCGCACCGCTCGATTTCACCGCGATCACCCTCGACCTGGCCTTCCGGCCCACCGGATTCGCGCCCACCTACACCTTCACCTCGGCGTACCGCGCCAGCGACCCGCTCGGGCCCGCACTCTGGACGCTCTTCCCGGCCCTCGCCACGAACGTCGCGCTTCAGGATTCCTACCGCTGGAACTACTACGCCGGCCGCACCCCGAGCCCCATCACCGGCCAGACCTGGCCCATCTACTGGTGCGGCATCGCCACCCTGGAGAAGCAGCCGCTCATCGACTGCGTGAACGGGTACTCGGGGCTGCGGTGAGCGAGGCGACCCCCGCCGGGCGGATGCCGGTGCTCTTCGTGGGGCACGGGAGCCCCATGAACGCCATCGAGGAGAACCGCTGGTCCCGCGGCTTCCGCGACCTCGCCGCGCTGCTCCCCCGGCCGAAGGCGGTCCTCGCGATCTCCGCCCACTGGTACGTGGCCGGTACCTTCACCACGGGTAACGTGCGCCCCGGGACCCTCCACGACTTCGGGGGATTCCCCGAGCCGCTCCACCGCATCCGGTACCCAGCGCCGGGGAGCCCGGAGCTGGCGCGACGCGCCGTGAAGCGGATCGGCGAGGGGCGCGCCTCGGTGCGGGACGACTGGGGGCTCGACCACGGCACCTGGAGCGTGCTCCTTCACGTCTGGCCGGAGGCCGATGTCCCCGTCGTGCAGCTCTCCATCGACGGGCGTCTCTCCCCGCCGGAGCACCTCGCCATCGGTCGCGCCCTCGCGCCGCTGCGCGACGAGGGGGTCCTCCTCCTGGGGAGCGGCAACGTCACCCACAACCTGGGCCACGCCTTCACCGCGTGGCGGACCGGCGACTCGGCCACGCCGGCCTGGGCGAGCGACTTCGACGAGCGGGTGGCCAGGGCCTTCGAGGCCCATGACGACGGGATCCTGCTCCGTGCGCTCGAAACCGACGAGGGGCGGAGCGCCCACCCCACGCCCGATCACTACCTGCCGCTCCTCTACGTCGCCGGCGCCGCGCGACCCGAGGACGCCGTGCGCTTCCCCATCACCGGCTTCGACATGGGGTCGCTCTCCATGCGGTCGATCCTCCTCGGCGGCGTTCCCTGACCTGGTGGCGGCAGAGGGCGAGGCGGACTATTCAAGGAGCCCGCCCCCGTTCTCAGGAGAACCATCCATGCAGAAGCAGATGATCTGGCTCAGCCTCGCCGCCGCCGTACTCGTCGCCCTCCCCGCCGCGCGCGCCGCCGCCTGGGATCCCGAGGAGGCGAAGAAGGAGGACCGCGAGTACGAGGAGTCGCTGGCCGACTTCAAGAAGACGGAGCCGCGCCTCAAGGTCTACTTCGAGAACGCCTACGGCTACGCCCTCTTCCCCACGGTGGGGAAGGGCGGATTCGTGGTGGGCGCCACCTACGGCAAGGGGCGCGTCTACGTGGGGGGCAAGCTGGTCGGAACCTCCACCTTGAGCCAGGGCAGCGTCGGCGCCACGGTCGGCTACGAGGCCTTCGGCGAGATCGTCTTCTTCAGCAACAAGGCCGCCTTCGAGGAATTCAAGAACGGGCATGCCAAGTTCGCGGCCAAGGCGAGCGCCTACGCCATCAAGGCCGGTGCCGGGACCACCGCCGATTACGACAACGGCGTGGCGGTCTTCGTGAAGGGCAAGGGGGGCCTCATGGCCGACGCCTCGATCGGCGGCCAGGGCTTCACCTACGAGCCGGTGAAGTAGCGACTCGCACCCGCGTTCCCGGCGCAGCAGCTCGAAGGCCGCGGCCTGCTCCTCCGCGGGCTGGTATAACCGCGAACGCCCCATGGCAGCGCCCCGAGCGAGCCCCAATCCCTGGCTGCGCGTATTCCTGCCCTTCGCGGCGGGCTACTTCCTCTCGTACCTGCTGCGGAACGCCAACGCGGTCATCGCGCCGGAGCTGACGCGGCAGCTCGGACTCTCGTCCTCCGACCTGGGTCTCCTCACCTCGGCCTACCTGCTCGCCTTCGGCGCCTTCCAGCTCCCGCTCGGCATCCTCCTCGACCGGTACGGCCCGCGCCGCGTGGAGGCCGGGCTGCTCCTCGTGGCCGCCGCAGGCAGCGTCTTCTTCGCGCTCGGAGCGAGCCTGCCGCAGCTCGCGCTGGCCCGCGCCGCCATCGGGCTCGGCGTGTCGGCCTGCCTGATGGCGAGCTTCAAGGCCTTCTCCGCCTGGTTCCCCGCCGAGCGGCTGCCGTCCCTCAACTCGGCCGTGATGATCGCCGGCGGCCTGGGGGCGCTGGCGGCCACGACGCCCCTGTCGATCGCGGTGCCGCTGCTCGGCTGGCGCGGGGTCTTCGCCGTCCTGGCGGTCCTGGCCGTGGTGGCGGCGGGCGGTATCCTCTCCACGCCCGAGGGCGCTACGGCGGCGTCCGGCGAGACGCTCCGGGAGCAGCTCGCGGCGCTCCGCGGGATCGTCCGCAGCCGAACCTTCTGGCGGTACGCGCCGCAGCTCGCCACCTCGGTGGGCGGGTTCATGGCGCTGCAGGGGCTGTGGGCGGTGCCGTGGCTCATGCACGCCCACGGCCACGCGCGCGACGCCGCCGCCTTCCACCTGCTCCTCACCACGCTCGGGATGATGTCGGGCTTCCTCGCCATCGCCTTCCTCATCGTGCCCATGCAGCGACGGGGCGTGACCCCCGACGCGGTCCTCGCGGTGGGGACCGCCGCCGGACTCGTCGCCATGCTCGGGCTGGTGGCCGGCGTCGGGAGCACCCACCTCTGGTGGTTCGTGCTGGGCCTGGTCTTCGCCGTCGGCAACCTCGCCTACGCCATCGTCGCCCGCCGCTTCCCCGCCGCGCTCACCGGCCGCGCCAGCACGGCACTCAACCTGGGGGCCTTCGTGGGCGCCTTCGCCATCCAGTGGGGCTACGGCGCCCTCCTCGACGGCCTGGCCGCGCGGGGCGGGTCGCAGGCCGGCGCCCACCGGATCGCCGCCGGGACGCTCCTCGTGCTGCAGGCGGCCGGCTTCGCGTGGTACGTGATCGCGGGGCAGAGGGAGGCCCGCAGCCCATGACCTGGTCGGAACGTCTCGGTGGACTCGACGCGATGTTCCTCTACATCGAGGATCGCACGGCCCACATGCACGTGGGTGCCGTGGCCGTCTTCGAGGGGAAGTCCCCGCCCTACCGGGACCTCGTCGCCCACGTCGCCTCCAAGCTCGATCGCGCGCCCCGCTACCGGCAGCGGCTCGCCTTCGTACCCTTCCAGCTGGGGCGCCCGGTCTGGATCGACGACGACAACCTGGACCTCGAGTACCACGTGCGCCACACCGCGCTTCCGCCGCCCGGCGGCGAGGAGCCCCTGAAGCGGCTGGCGGCCCGGATCTTCGCCCAGCGGCTCGACCGGGATCGGCCGCTCTGGGAGATGTGGCTCGTGGAGGGGCTCGGCCCCGACCGCTTCGCCGTCATCTCCAAGACCCACCACTGCATGCTCGACGGCGTCTCGGGGGCCGACCTCGCCACGGTGCTCCTCGGCGTCGATCCTGCGGAGACCACGCCCGCCGCGCCCGCGCGCTGGACCCCTCGCCCCGCACCGGGCACGGCGGAACTGCTGGCGTCCGCCGTGGTGGACCAGGCCACCCATCCGTTCCAGATCGTCCGCGACGCCGTGAGGTCGGACAGCCCGTCCCGGCGGAAGCTCCTCGAGATGGCGGCGGGGCTGAAGCCGCTCGTCGGCCTGTCGCGGCTGGGGCGTGCGCCGGCCTCCTCCCTCAACCGCCCCATCGGACCGCACCGGCGATGGGAGATGGCGCTCCTCGATCTCGACCGGGTGAAGCAGGTGCGCGTGGCGCTCGGCGGGACCGTGAACGACGTGCTGCTCGCGGTGGTGGCCGGGGCGCTGCGCAAGCTCCTCCTCTCCCGTGGCGAGGAGCCGCCCGCCGAGGTCCGCGCCATGATCCCGGTGTCGGCCCGGGCGCCCGGCGCCACGGGAGGCCTGGGCAACCAGGTCACCGCGGTCTTCTGCGCGCTCCCCACCGGGGAGCCCGACGCGGCGGAGCGTCTCCGGACCGTCTCCGCGGAGATGGACGTGCTGAAGGAGAGCGGCCAGGCGGTGGGGACGCTGGCCTGGACCCACCTCGGCGAGTTCGCCCCGCCGGCGCTGCTCTCCCAGGTGGCGCGCTTCCAGTCCACCTTCCGCTACATGAACCTGGTGGTGACCAACATCCCGGGGCCGCGGCAGCCCATCTACCTGCTCGGTCGCAAGATGCTCGAGTGGTATCCGCTCGTGCCCCTGGCCCAGGGACAGACTCTCGGGATCGCCATCCAGAGCTACGCGGGGCGGATCGGCATCGGGCTGCTCGGCGACGCCGAGGCCCTCCGCGACCTGCCCGTGCTGGCCGCGGCCGTGCCGGAGGCGCTCGAGGAGCTCGCGGCGCTGGCGGATCGCGCGCGGGCCGGGGAGGGGAGCTGACCATGCCCTTCGTCGAGCGGCCCGGCTGGAGAATTCACTATAAGTCATATGGGCGCGAGGGGGCGCCGCCGCTCCTCCTCGTGATGGGGCTGGCGCTCGCCTCCGACGCCTGGGAGTCGCTCCCGGTGGTGCTCTCCGAGCGATTCCACGTCCTGGCCATCGACAACCGAGGGGTGGGGAAATCCACGCTCGGCTCGGGAGGATTCCGCATCCGCGACCTCGCGGACGACGCCGCGGCCGTGCTCGACGCCGCGCGGGTGGGCCCAGCCAACGTCTTCGGGATCTCGATGGGCGGGATGATCTCCCAGCAGCTCGTCATCCGGCATCCCGAGCGGGTCCGGTCGCTCGTGCTCGGCGCCACCTTCGGGAGCCACCTGCGGAGCAGCAAGCCCAGCCCCACCGTGGCGCGCGACCTCTTCCTCGTCGGCATCCTGGCGAGGAGGGGGCTCCCGATGGCGCGGCTGCTCGTGTCGGACGAGTTCCGGACCGCGAACGGGGCGCGGCTCGACCGCTGGATGGGGGGGCTCGACCGCGCCGAGCGCAAGGTGGCCCGTCGCCAGGCTCTCGCCATCGCGCTCCACGAGGCCGAGGCCGACCTGCAGCGGCTGCGCACGCCCACGCTCGTCATCAGCGGCGACCGGGACCGGCTCGTGCCGGTGGAGAACTCGCGGCGGCTGGCGCGGATCATCCCCCGGGCGAGGCTCGTGGAGTTGCCCGGAGCAGGCCACGCCTTCCCCTTCGAGCGCCCGATCGAGACCATCCGGGCGCTGACGGAGCACTTCGCCGGCCGGGCCGCCTAGGCTCGCCCCAGGTCTGGAAAAATTCGGTTTTCCGAATTGATGGGGCGGATGCGCATCCCCCCCGCTACCATCGGGGGAATGAACGACGCCCCGGAACCGTCCCAGGGCTCCCCCTGGCGCGGATTCCTCCTCAAGCTCTACGTGGTCGTGGTGGTGGTGACGTTCGCCGCCGTCGTCGGCCTCGTCTGGAGCCAGGAGCACGCCATCGGTCACGAACTCGAGGCGCGCGGTCGGGCGCTCTTCGAGAGCATCGTGCTCGTCCGGAAGTGGAACTCCGACCACGGCGGATTGTTCGTGGAGAAGAAGGACGGAGTGGTTTCCAACCCCTTCCTGGAGGACCCCGACCGGAGGGGCGACGACGGGACCGTCTACACGCTGAAGAACCCCGCGCTCATGACCCGCGAGATCTCCGAGCTCGCGGAGAAGGACGCGAACTTTCGCTTCCACATCACGAGCGAGCACCCCGTCAACCCGGCCAACAAGCCGGATCCCTTCGAGCTCGCCGCGCTCCAGGCCTTCGAGCGGGGCGTGGAGGAGGAGACGGCGCGGGAGGAGATCGGCGGCGAGCCGGTCTTCCGCTACATGGCTCCGTTGCGGGTCGAGGAATCCTGCCTGCGGTGCCACGCCGAACATGGCTACCAGGTCGGCGACATCCGCGGGGGCATCAGCGTCACCTTCGGGATCTCCGGGGAGAAGGACGACATCCGGGAGATGCGCTGGGTCGCCGTGGCCTTCTTCGTGGGCGCCGCCGCCTTCCTCCTCCTCTTCATCTCGCGCCTCGTCGCCGCCCTGCAGCGGAGGGTGGTCGCGGCCGAGGCCCAGATCCGGGAGATGGCGCTCACCGACTCGCTCACCGAGCTCCCCAACCGGCGCGCCACCACCATGCGGCTCGAACTGGAGACGGCCCGGGCGGCCCGGTACGGCCGCCCCGTCGCGGTCGTCCTCCTCGACGTGGACCATTTCAAGGATCTGAACGACACGGGGGGGCACGAGGCCGGGGATGCGATCCTGAAGGCGCTCGCCCAGGCCGGGACCGGTGCGCTGCGCGAGGCCGATCTCCTCGGCCGATGGGGAGGGGAGGAGTTCCTGGCCGTCCTCCCGGAGACGGACGCGGCCGGGGCGCGAATCCTCGCCGAGCGTCTGCGGACGACCATCGAGGCGCTCCGGGTGTCGCAGCGGGATGAGCGGTTCCACGTGACGGTGAGCGCCGGCGTGGCCGCCTGGGCGCCGTCCGCGCCGGGGTGCATCCCGCTCGACATCGACGTGCTGCTCCGGGAGGCCGACGCGGCCCTCTACCGGGCGAAGGGCGGGGGCAGGAACCGAGTCGAGGGTGGCTCGCCTTCGTCTTGACGGGCGAAGGGCGCGCGGCCATGTTTCCGGGTCATGACACGAGCCCTCCCGACGATCCGCGCCGCCTCGGTTCCCCTCGCACTCCTCTCGGTCGTGGCGCTCGTCGGATGCGGCGGGCCGTCCGCGCCGGGGTCGGCACCCGGGTCGGCGGTCCGGAGCACCCGGCCGGAGGTCAGCGTCGCCGAGGGGCCCTTCGAGACGCCGCCGCTCCTCCTCATGCGCCGCCCCACGACCGCGCCGGTCCACCGGGAGCGTCCTCCGCGCCGGTTCGTCCGGCAGGGGCAGTCGGGCGCGACGGCGCAGCCGCCGGAGGCCGCGGTTCCCGTGGGCGTGCGTGCCCCGTCGCTGCGGAGTCCGATCACCTTCTCGCTGTTCGAGGGGATCGGCGACCTGATTGCAGGGTACGACGTGACGGCCGTCCCGCCCGACTCCACCGGCGCGGTCGGGCCCAGCCACTACCTCGAGGCGGTGAACACCGCGTTCGCCGTCTACAACAAGACCACCGGGGCACTCCTCCTCGGGCCGGTCGACATCAACTCGCTCTTCCAGAACTCGGGCAACTCCTGCGCGACGAACAACGACGGGGACCCCGCTGTCGTCTACGACCAGCTCGCGGACCGGTGGGTCGTCTCCCAGTTCTCCGTCTCCAACCTCACCACGACCTTCTATGAATGTGTCGCGGTCTCGAAGACGGCCGATCCCCTGGGCGCCTGGTGGGCCTACACCTTCCAGTACGATTTCTTCCCGGACTATCCCAAGCTCGCGATGTGGCCGGACGCCTACTACGCCACCTACGCGATGTTCTCCGACGGCTCGGGCTCGGCGAGCTACCTGGGGCCGAAGATCTGCGCGCTCGACCGGGCTGCGATGCTCCAGGGAGCGACCGCGACCCAGCAATGCTTCAGCGGTGGGGCGTCGGTGGGCATCATGCTCCCGGCCAACCTGGACGGATCCACCCCGCCTCCCAGCGGCTCCCCGGCCTACGCCATGTCCGACTCGGATTCGGCGACCGCGCCCTTCAACTACCTGCTCTTCTGGAAGGTCCACATCAACTGGGCGAACCCGGCCTCGAGCTTTCTCAGCCCGGCGTCGCACATCTCCACGGCGAGGTACTCCCTCCCCTGCGGCTCGGGCGGTGTGTGCGTACCCCAGGCCGGGACCTCGAACCAGCTCGACGCGCTCGCCGACCGGCTCATGGCGCGCCTCGTCTACCGGAATTTCGGCGACCACGAGGCGATCGTGGCGAGCCACACCGTCGCCAGCGGCAACACGGCGGGTGTCCGGTGGTGGGAGATCAGGAGCCCGGCATCGACACCGACGGTCTACCAGGAGGGAACGGTCCCCTCCGTCACGGACAGCACCTACCGGTGGATGCCCAGCATCGCGATGGACAAGGCGGGCAACATGGCCGTCGGGTACAGCACCTCGGGAAGCACGCTCACGCCGGGGATCGCCGTGTCCGGCCGCCTCGTGAGCGACACCTCGGGGACGATGCTGCAGGGGGAAACGACGATCTTCGTCGGGCCGGGAGTCCAGACGGGCGCCGCCGCGAATGGCGCGGAGCGCTGGGGTGACTACACGTCCATGACCGTGGATCCCACCGACGACTGCACCTTCTACTACGTGAACCAGTACATCCCGACGAACGGGCTGGGCAACTGGCGCACGAAGGTGGCCTCCTTCTCGTTCCCGTCGTGCAGCCAGGCCACCCCCGACTTCACGATCACGGCCGCGCCGACGACGGTGACGGTCGCGCAGGGCGCAACGGGCACCAGCACCATCTCCACGACGCAGGTGGGTGCCGCGGGGACGGTGACGCTCGTGGCGGTCGTGACGCCAGCGGGTACGGGTGTGACGGCCTCGCTCAGCCCAACGTCGGTGGCCGCGGGCGCCTCCTCCACGCTGACGGTCACCGCCTCCGCGTCCGCGACCCCCGCCACCTACACGGTGACCGTGACCGGGACGGAGGGTGCGAACACCCACCCGGCCACCGTGACGGTGACCGTGCCCAGTCCAGCGCAGCCCGACTTCACGATCG
>CAIOAK010000171.1 GCA_903855945.1 uncultured Anaeromyxobacter sp. | reverse complement strand
GACGGCCAGCGCCGCCTACACGGTCACCGGCTCGAACGGCTCGGGGAGCACGACCGTGCCATTGACCCTCGGTGTTCCAGGGTTCGTCGCCACGGGAAGCATGAGCGTGGCGCGGAGCGACTTCACGGCGACGCTTCTCGCAAACGGGAAGGTCTTCGTCGCGGGAGGCGGGTCGGCCGTCACCGAACTCTACGACCCAGCCACCGGGATCTTCACGGCGACCGGAAGCATGAGCGTGGCGCGGGACGGCCAGACGGCAACGCTCCTCCCGAGCGGAAACGTGCTGATCACCGGCGGCTTCGGTACCTCTGGCCTCCTCTCGTCCGCGGAGATCTACGCCCCCGCCACCGGTCTGTTCACCGCGACAGGAGACATGTCCGGTACGCGGGCCGGCCACGCGGCCGTGCTGCTCAAGACCGGGAAGGTGCTCGTGACGGGTGGCGCGGGCAGCGCTGGGTTCAAGAGCGCGGAACTCTACGATCCATCGACTGGGGTCTTCACGGCCACGGGGACCATGGTCACGACGCCGCGCTTCGTCTTCCACCTGATCCTCCTCGACAACGGGAAGGCGCTCCTGGCGGGCGGGCAGGGATCGGATGGCTACCTGTCCTCCGCGGAACTGTATGACCCAGCGACCGGACTTTTCGCCGCGACCGGCCGCATGGCTTCCAAGCGACTGCTCTCCAGCGCAACGCTGCTGGTCTCCGGGAAGGTTCTCGTGGCCGGGGGCGGGGACGGCTCGGGATCGGTGCCCGTGGCCACTGCTGAACTGTACGACCCCGTAACCGGACTCTTCACCAGCACGGGAAGCATGGTCGGCGCTCGGTACTCGCAGGCGGCCGCTCGGCTCGTCAGCGGCAAGGTGCTCCTGACGGGCGGATACAACTCGGACAACCTCGCCAGCGCGGAACTCTACAACCCGAACGCGGGAACGTTCGCGTCCACGGGGAACATGATCACTTCGCGTTCCCGCGCGACCGCCACCCTGCTACCGAACGGCAAGGTCCTCGTCGCAGGGGGCCTGAACTCCCTGGCCTCGATCGCCAGCGCGGAACTGTACCTGGAGTGAATACTGCATGACGAACCGAGCGCTCCGCCATCGTCTCCTTCCCCTTGTCCTCGCTGCAGGGTTCCTCGGCGCCTGTGGGGGTTCCTCGGGATCCTCCCCTTCCCCGGCAACGCTGTCCTACGCGACGAATCCTTGTGTCTACTACGTGGGCGACGCGATCACGCCCAACACCCCGATTTACAGCGTCTCCAGCCCATCCTTCTCGGTGGCCCCGGCGTTGCCGGCCGGCCTTTCTCTGCTTTCCAGCGGAACCATCAGCGGCACGCCCACGCAGGTGACCGCCAGCGCCGTTTACACGGTCACCGCATCGAACGGGTCGGTGAGCGCCTCGGCAGCGCTGACCATCGAGGTCAAGCCTGCGGTTCCGATCGTGGTCGCTCCCTCCGACCTGGTGTACGGCACCAACCCCGCCGTCTGGATGGCCGGCCTCGCCATCGCTCCGAACACGCCTTCCAGCGGCGGGGGGGCGATCACGTCCTACCGCGTCTCCCCCTCGCTCCCTGCCGGTCTCTCCCTCCACGCGACCACGGGCGTCATCTCCGGTACTCCGTCGGCGACGACGGTGCGAGCCGCCTACGTCATCACCGGATCGAACACCGTGGGGAGCACGGACTTCACGTTGACCGGCGAGGTCCGGGCTGCGGGCGTCCCGGGATTCGTGTCCACCGGGAGCATGACGGTCGTCAGGATGGAAGGGCCATCCGCAGCGCCCCTCGCAAGTGGGAAGGTGCTCGTGACCGGGGGCATCGGGCTCACCGCCCCGTATGGTCTTTTCACGGCAATCTCCAGTGCCGAGACCTACGACCCGGCCACCGGGACCTTCACGACGACCGGGAGCATGACCATCCCCCGCAACCTGCAGACATCGACGTTGCTTGCGAATGGCAAGGTTCTCGTTGCCGGGGGCAACACCGTGGATGCCGGCCATCCCGCCCCGGTCGCTACGGCAACCGCCGAGCTCTATGACCCCGTCGCGGGGACCTTCGCGGCCACGGGGAGCATGAGCGGCACCCGCTCCTGGCATGTGGCGATACTGCTTCTGAATGGAAAGGTGCTCGTGCTGGGCAATTCCATGAGGAGCACCAGCGCGGAGGTCTACGATCCCGGCACGGGGACCTTCTCGACGACGGGGCCCATGACCGTCGCGCGGGGAGCCGGGGTGGCCGCGGTGCTGCTCGCGAACGGAAAGGTGCTCGTCGCCGGTGGCAGGGGCGATCTGATCGGTACCGAAGTTGCCCTCGCCAGCGCCGAGGTCTACGACCCGGCCACCGGGACCTTCACGGCGACCGGGAGCATGAACTTTGCGCGTATCTCGGCGAGCGCAACCCTTCTGGCGAACGGATCGGTGCTCATCGCGGGTGGGTACACAGAGGCCTCCGGGTCTCCGCTCCGCACGGAACTCTATGATCCTGCGACAGGCCTCTTCACGTCCTCCGGGTCCATCGGCGCCGCGCGTTCAAGTCAGGCAGCGGTTCTGCTGCCCAGCGGAAAGGTCCTGCTCGCCGGGGGAGCGAGCGGCATCCTCGACGTTTCGGATGCCCTGGCCAGCGCAGAGCTCTACAACGTCACGGCGGGATCGTCGGTCAGCGTGGGGTCCATGACCGTGGCGCGCTCGCGCCCGAGGGCCTGCCTCCTCTCGGGCGGCAATGTGTTCATGATCGGAGGCGACGACAAGACCCGGAACGCGGACCTGTACGTCCCGTAGTCCGCCGGAACAGCATCGGGACCAGGAGGATGAGCCCCAGCGCATCGGCCTCGGGCACGGTGGCGCAGCTGAAGCCCTTGGAGGTGGACGCCGTCGGCGTCTCGCCCGAGCCACCGGTCGTTCCGGTGGTTCCGGTGGTACCGGTCGTACCGGTGGTTCCGGTCGAGCCGTAGGGGATTCCGGGCGGGACGCTGAGCGGTCCGTGCATCTGCCCCGGGACGAGCGACGTGAGCTGCGTCCCGGGCACCAGGATGGCCTGCTCGTGCCCGAGCCTTCCGGCTGGAGCCGAGTCGCCCGAGATGAGGGAGGCCTGCGTCGGTCCCGACGGCACGGACAGGACGGAGCTCAGTCCGATGTTCAGCTGGTAGGCGACGAGCGGCCCCATCGGTCGCCCGGCCAGGGCCATGAGGTTGAACGAACCTCCGGTGGCCTCCTCGGTCACCAGCGCGGCGGTGGCTCCGTCCACCGGAGCGACCAGCTTCAGGTCGCCCGTGTCCTCCAGGTCGGCCACCAGCATCGGCCAGCGGACGGCCCCGGAGAGGCGCACCACCGGGCGGACCATGCCCCCCTTCCAGCCCCACACCTGACCCTGCATGTCGGCCCAGGCGATGCCGTGATCGGTCTTCCCACCCCAGGCCACGAGCCCACCCGGCGCGGCGATGGTGGCCGGCACGAGCACCTGCGGCAGTTCGGTGGTCACCCTCCAGGCGTGGAGGCTGCCGGTCTTGCCCAGGAACCAGAGGGACGCCTCCCCGTCGGTCCACACCGCACCGGGGATGGCCGCCGTCGGGATCGATCCGGAATAGCGCGTCCCGCTGCCGACCTGCACGGCGCTGAGCGAGCCGTCCACCCCTCCGACCACCAGCAGGTCCTGCCGGGAAGCGATGAGCACCCCTCGCGGGAACTCGTGCCAGTCGAGGAGGGCCGGGGTCACCGCGGCGAGAGTCTGCAGGCCGCCGGAGCCGTCCACGAGCGCCACGTCCCCGCTCTGGAGGGCCACCGCCAGCCGGCAACCCGAGGAGGTCGTGACCGGCACCGCCGCGGAGACCGCCTGGGACGGCAGCGTCACCGTGGCGACGAGGGTCGCGGGGGCGCCCGGACCCAGGAGGTAGAGCGTCGTCGCCGAAGGGACACCGAGGCGCGGGTCGGCACCGGGGCAGAGACCGGCCCCGAGCACGGCCGAGGAGTCTCCGGCGGGAGTCAGGACCGAGGAGGCGGACCTCACCCGGAGTCCGCCCGGGACGGCCGATACCACGATCCCCTCGAGGCGGGGCTGGAGCGAACCGGACCAGACGGGCCGCTCGCCGGTGGCGACGGGTGCCGATGCGAGGAGGGCCGCGAGCGCGATGGATAGGGGGTTCATGGTGGCACCGTCAGTGGTTGGCGTCGAAGACGTCCGTGCGGCTCGTCGGGCGATCGGCCCAGTCGGCATCGGCGGGGCTGGCGGTCTGCTGGAACGGGATGAAGGCGGGGTAGTTGTGCCACACCGGCACCCCCTCGTAGCTCCAGCTCGGCGCGGTCGTGGTGAGCGGATGGATGAGGACGAAGTCGAGCGTGGTGCCCACCAGCGGACCCGAGGTGACGACCTCGCTCGATCCGCCGTACAGGCTCCGGTGGATCTCGTTCCCCTGGGGACCGGACAGGTAGGGCAATCTCAGGTAGACGTCCCACGGGGCGGCGCCCAGGGCCCCGTCCGGGTTCGCGCCGGGCGTGGTCAGGGTGACCTCGAGCCGCGCCAGCGCACCGGCCTGGTAGCCCACCTGGCTGGGTTGCGTGTTGGTGAAGGAGCCCGTGGCAGGCGCCAGGGCGCTCCGCGTGTCGGCCCAGATCTCCACGTCTACGGGACCGGTGCCCGCGGTGGTGGTGCGGGAGGCGACCTGCGTGGGGTTGCCCGCCACGAACCGGGTGAGCGTGGCCGTCCAGTTGCCCGCCACCGGCAGATGCTGCCGGAAGGCGTGGATGTAGGATGCGCCGCGCGCCAGCGGCTCGTAGTCGATGGTGATGGAACTCAGGTTGCCGCCCGACACCACCTCGCTCGTGGCCACCCGCACCACGAAGTCGTTGAAGTCCCAGTCGTTCGTGCCCGAGCCCAGCATGTCCTCGAAGTAGGCCACCACGTTGGTACTCCGGGTGGAACTGGCGCCCGGGACGTCGCTCGATGGCACGCAGTAGGGGCTGTAGCGGCCGCTCGTGTTCACCGCGCGTGCCCGGTACCAGTAGACCGTGCCGTTCACGAGGTTCCCGTCCGTCACCGAGGCGGTGGGACCCGGGACGGGGGTCGCTGTGATGACCGACCAGGGGCCGGCGGAGCTGGCGGCGCGCTCGACCAGGTAGCCCCTCAGGTCGGGGGTCCCCGAGCCGCTGAGCGCGAGGGTGACGGCGCCGCTCGAGGGGGCGTGGGCCATCACCGGGGTGGGCGGCGGCGAGTTGTTCCTGGGCTGCCCCAGCACAGGTCCGGCGGTGCTCACCTGCCCGGCCGAGCCGGTCGCGACCACCTGGTAGTAGTAGTTTCCGTTGTTCACGGCGGTGGAGTCGGTGAAGGAGGCGCTCACCGGAACGCCGAGCCCGGTGCTGGTCCGGGTGGCGCTCGCGAGGACGCTCCAGGGTCCCGTGAGGGCGGTGCTTCGCTGGACCGTCATCGTGCTCACGATGCCGGCGTCGGCCTGCTCCACCCAGCTCAGCACCACGGAGGAGTTGGCCGACCCGGCCACCAGATTGCTGATCGTGGCGACCGCGCTGGCGGGCGGCCGCGTCGCCGCGCTTCCCGTCTGTCCGATGACGACGCCCGCGTCCACCGCGGTGGTGGCGACGTTCACGGCCGCCACCTGCCCCGCCGACGCGGTCACCGTGACGTTCATCGCGAGCGGCGCCGACTGCCCCGGCGCGAGCGACGCGAGGTTGTAGACCACCTCGGTGCCGGTGGTGACCGGCGCCACCGAGGTCTGGGGTTGCCCGCCCAGCGTCCCGCTCACGTAGGTGAGTCCGGTCGGCACCGTGACGCGGGTCTCGACCGAGGTGATGGGATTCGCGCCCTGGTTCGTGACCGCTCCCGCCACCGTCACCGTGCTGCCCACCGTGGCCGCTGGCGGCGGTACCACATCGACCTTGGGGTTGAGCGGCAGGACCGACGTCGCGTAGGCCATGATGTTGTCGTTCCAGTTGGCCATGTTCACGGCGATGGGGCCCGCCGAGTCGATGCGCAGGTACGGGCGCAGGCCATTCGCGGGCACGTTCATCGCCCACCACTGGTTCGGGGTGATCTTCACGTCCGCATATCCCCGGGGCGCGATCGGGACGATCTGGCTGAAGATCGTGCCGTTCGTGTCGGCGTCGCGCACCCAGACGCCCGACTCTCCCCCGTAGCTGAAGAGGTAGACGTGGCTGAAGATGCCCGCCTGGCTGGTGAGGCTCTCATCTCCCGGCGGGCCGATGTAGACCACGAAGGTCTCGCTCCCGTCGGCGTTGAAGAAGCCCGGGGCGAAGTCGGCGTCGTCGCTCGTGCCCACCTGCCCGGTCTCCATCCAGTTGGCCTCGTAGACCGTGACGTTCCCGCCCGTGGAGGTGAGGTGGTAGAGGTCGTAGGTCCCTCCCACGTAGTCGGCGTGGCCGAAGGGCGCGAGGTTCCAGGTCTGGAGGATCGTCCAGGTGTTGGTGGTCGTGTTCCACCCCCGGAGCACGACCGTCGCAGCCTGCGTGCCCGCCACGACCCGGAGCTCCTGCTCGTTCAGGGCGCCGATGTTGTGCGGGATGGCGAAGTAGAAGTCGTTGTCGATGGCGTGGCCGGACCGGCCGGGGACGAATCCCGCCCCGTCCCGCGCCTGGTTCACGGTCGAGACGCTGTCGATCGAGCCGAAGAGGACGGTCACGTCCTTCGTGGAGACCACCTGGTAGACGTGCCCGGCCGTGAACAGGTCCTTGCCCAGACCGAAGATCCGGTTGAGGTCCTGCCCCTCGTTCAGGTCGGCGCTGAGGATGGGTGTCGCCCCCCGCGGGCCCACGTGGGCGATCCCGTTGTTGGAGATGACGGGCGTCCCGGCGGTCACGTCGTAGATCTCGACGTGCGTCCCGTTCTCGTAGGCGAAGACATCGATGTCCCGGTAGTTGATCGTCAGGGACTGCTGGGCGTCCCCCACCGACTGGGCGTAGAGGAAGAACTCGGACCCGCGCAGCGTCCCGTTGGTGGCCGGCGCCCAGTCGTGCTCCCACTCCGAGTCGGAGGCGATCATCACGCTGACCGGGAGGGAGGCATTCACCAGGAAGTAGTCGCCGTCGGCCTTCCCGGCCCACTCGTCGTTCACCGCGCCCATTTTCAGGTAGACGACGACGCTTTCCCCCTTCAGGAGCTTCACGCCGAGCTGGGTGTCGTCGGTGTCGCCGTCGGCTCCGTCGTCGATCACGTCCACCACGCAGGGGACGGCCGAGGTTCCGGCCTGCGCGGTGACGACCATCGCGTTCGCCCGGGAATAGGAGGCTGCGTTGGGCGGGAGGTAGACCTGGAAATGGGTCCCTACGTGGGCCTCCTCGAGCGCGTGCGCGGCTTCCGGGGCGACGAGGGCCATCCAGGCGAGGGCGAGGGCGAGGGCGAGCCGTATCTTCATGGGCGCTTTCCCTTTCAAGCGCCGGGCCAGCGAGCTCTCACCCCCTCGTGCCCTTTCCGTTCCGAAAAAGAACAACGGCGCCCATCCGGGCGCCGAGTCCGTACCACTATGGTCCCCCCGTCACGCCTTCCCGCGCCTGCGCCTGAGCAGCATCGGGACGAGCAGGATGAGCCCCAGCGCATCGGCCTCGGGCACCGTGGCACAGCTGAAGCCCTTGGAAGTGGAGGCGGTCGGCGTCTCGCCCGAGCCACCGGTCGTACCGGTGGTGCCGGTGGTGCCGGTGGTGCCGGTCGTTCCCGTCGTTCCGGTCGAGCCGGTGGGGCCGTAGGGGATGCCGGGCGGGACGCTGAGCGGTCCGTGCATCTGCCCGGTCACGTTGGAAGCGACCTGCGTCCCGGCCACGAGCACCGCCTGCTCGACCGAGAGTCGCCCGGCCAGGAGCGAGTCGCCCTCGACGAGCGAGGCCTGCGTCGGGCCGGACGGCACCGAGAGCACCGGAGGCAGGTCGGACCCGAGGTGGTAGGCCACCACCGGGCCCACCGGGCGCCCGGAGAGCTGGACGAGGCTGAACGATCCTCCCGCGGCCTCCTCCTGGATGAGCGCAGCGGTCAGCCCGTCGATCGGCGCGACCAGCTTGAGGTCACCCGAGTCCTCCAGGTCGGCCACCAGCATGGGCCAGCGGACCGCGCCGGAGAGGCGGACCACCTTGCGGACGATCCCCCCCTTCCATGCCCACACCTGCCCCTGCATGTCGGCCCAGGCGATGCCGTGGTCGGTCTTCCCGCCCCAGGCCACGAGTCCGCCCGGAGCGGCGATGCTGGCCGGCACGAGCACCTGAGGCAGTTCGGTGATCACCCTCCAGGCGTGGAGGCCACCGGTCTTTCCCAGGAACCAGAGGGATGCCTCTCCGTCGGTCCACACCGCACCGGGGATGGCGGCCGTCGGGATCGACCCGGCGTATCGCGTCCCCGTGCCCACCTGCACGGCGGCGAGGGAACCGTCCACCCCACCCACGACGAGGAGGTCCTGCTGCGAGGCGATGAGCACGCCGCGGGGAAACTCGTGCCAGTCGATGATGGCCGGCGTCACCGCCGCGAGGGTCTGCAACCCACCCGAACCGTCCACCAGGGCCACGTCCCCATTCTGCAGGGCCACCGCCAGGCGGCAGCCGGAGGAGGTGACGATCGGCACCGCCGCCGAGACTGCCTGGGAAGGCAACGTGGCCGTGGCGACGAGGGTCGCCGGCGCGCCCGGTCCCAGGAGGTAGAGACTGGCTCCCGAGGGCACGCCGAGGCGCGGGCTCGTTCCCGGGCAGAGGCCGGCGCCCAGGACGTTCGAGGAGTCACCCCCCGGCGTGAGGACCGAGGAGGCCGACCGGACCCGGAGGCCCCCGGGGACGGCCGAGACGACGACGGGGTCGAGGCCGGGCTGGAGCGAACCCGCCCAGACAGGGCGTTCGCCGGCAGGGGTGATGGTGGAACCGAGGGCGAGAGCGAGGGCGAGGGCGGAGAAGTTCATGATATTCACTCTCAGTGATTCTGGTCGAAGACGTCTTTGCGACTCGTCGGACGGTCCGGCCAGTTCGCATCCGCCGGCCCAACGGTCTGCTGGTAGGGGATGAAGGACGGGTAGGAGTTCCACACCGGCGTCCCCTCGTACGCCCAGCTCGGGGCCACGATGGTGAGCGGGTGGACGAGCACGAAGTCGATCGGGGTACCCACGAGCGGCCCCGAGGTGGCGATCTCGGTGGAGCCGCCGTACAGGGCCCGGTGGATCTCGTTGCCCTGGGGACCGGTCAGGTAGGGCAGTTTCAGGTACGCGTCCCACGGGGCAGCGCCCAGGGCCCCGTCCGGGTTCGCGCCGGGCGTGGTCAGGGTGATCTCGAGACGGGCCAGCGCGCCGGCCTGGAACCCGACCTGGGAAGGCTGGGTGTTGGTGAACGAACCGGTGGCGGGGGCCAGCGCGGTCCGCGTGTCGGCGTAGATCTCGATGTCGATGGGGCCGGTGCCCGCGGTGGTGTTCCGGGAGGCGACCTGCGAGGGGTTCCCCACCACGAACCGGGTGAGCGTGGCCGTCCAGTTGCCCTGCACCGGCAGGTGCTGGCGGAACATGTGGATGTAGGAGGCACCGCGGGCCAGCGGCTCGTAGTCGATGGTGATGGCCGAGAGGTCGCCGCCCGACACCACCTCGGTGGCGGCCACGCGGACCACGAAGTCGTTGTAGTCCCAGTCGTTCGTGCCCGGGCCGAGCATGTCCTCGAAGTAGACGATGTTGTTGCTGGTGCGGGTGGAGTTGGCGCCGGGGACGTCGCTGATGGCCACGCAGTAGGAGCTGTAGAGGTTGCTCGTGTTCTGGGCGCGCGCGCGGTACCAGTAGACGCTCCCGTTCACGAGGTTTCCGTCTGCCACGGTGACGGCCGCGGTCGTCGTCGCTCCCAGCACCGGGGAGGCGGTGATGACCGACCAGGGGCCGGCGGAGCTGGACGCGCGCTCCACGAGGTAGCCCTTCAGGTCCGGCGTCCCGGACCCGCCGAGCACCACGGAGATGGAGGCGCTCGAGGGGATGGTGCTGCAGACGGGTGTGGGAGGCGGCGTGTTGTTGGTGGGGCGCGCCAGGACCGGGCCCGCGGTGCTGACCTGCGCGGCCGAGCCGGTGGCCACCACCTGGTAGTAGTAGTTGGTGTTGTTGGTGAGGCCGGTGTTGGTGAAGCTGGCGTTGACGGGCACGCCGACGCCGGTGCTCGTGCGGGTGGCCGCGGCGATGGCGGTCCACGGTCCGGTGAGGGCGGCCGAACGCTGCACCGTGATGGTGCTCACGATCCCGGTGTCGGCCTGCTCGTTCCAGTTGAGCACCACCGCCGAGTTCGACGCCCCGGCGACCAGGTTGCTGATGGTGGCCACGGCGTTGGCGGGCGGGCGCGTCGCGGCGCTCCCCGTCTGGCCGATGATGACCCCCGCGTCCTTGGCGGTGGTGGAGACGTTGACCGCCGCCACCTGGCCTGCGGAGGCGGTCACCGTGACGTTCATGGCAAGCGGAGCCGACTGGCCGGGGGCGAGCGACTGGAGGTTGTAGACCACCTCGGTGCCCGCCGTGACCGGCGCCACCGAGGTCTGGGGCAGGCCCGCCAGCGTCCCGCTCACGTAGGTGAGGCCGGTGGGCACGGTGACGCGCGTCTCCACGGAGGTGATGGGGTTCGTGCCCTGGTTCGTGACCGATCCGCCGACCGTCACGGTACTCCCCACCGTGGCGGCCGGCGGCGGGACCACGTCCACCTTGGGGTTGAGCGGCAGCACGGCCGTGGCGAAGGCCATGACGTTGTCGTTCCAGTTGGCCATGTTCACGGCGATGGGCGTCGGCGAGTCGATGCGCAGGTACGGGCGGCGACCCGCGGCGGCGTTGTTCATCGCGTTCCACTGGGTCTGGCCGATCCTCACGTCGGCGTACCCCTGGGCCGGGATGGAGACGGTCTGGTTGAAGATCGTGCCGTTGGTGTCGGCGTCCCGCACCCAGACCGCCGCTTCCCCGGCGAAGCTGTAGAGGTAGACGTGGCTGTAGATGCCCTTCTGGGTGGTCAGGGTCTGGTCGCCCGGCGGGCCGAGGTAGACCACGAAGGTCTCGCTGCCGTCGGCGTTGAAGAACCCGGGGGCGAAGTCGGCGTCGTCGCTGGTGGTCTGCTGCCCGGTCTCCATCCAGTTGGCCTCGTAGACCGTGACGTTCCCGCCGGTGGAGGTGAGGTGGTAGAGGTCGTAGGTACCGCCCACGTAATCGGCGTGGCCGAAGGCCTTCAGATTCCAGGTGGTGATGACCACCCAGGCGTTGGTGGTGGTGTTCCAGCCCTTGAGCGTGACGGTCACGGGCTGCGTGGCGGCGACCACCCGGAGCTCCTGCTCGCTGAGCATGCCCGGGTTGTGGGGGATGGCGAAGTAGAAGTCGTTGTCGATGGCGTGGCCGGTTCGCCCCGGCACGAAGCCGGCGCCGTCGCGGGCCTGGTTCAGACCTGCCACCGTGGTGTCGATGGAGCCGTAGAGGACGGTCACGTCCTTGGTTGCCGCCACCTGGTACACGTGACCGAAGGTGAAGAGGTCCTTCCCCAGGCCGTAGCGCCGGTTCAGGTCCTCTCCCTCGTTCAGGTCGGCGGAGAGGACCGGGGTGGCGGAGCGCGGACCCACGTGGGCGATGCCGGTCTTGGAGAGGAGCGGCGTGCCCGCGGTCACGTCGTAGATCTCGACGTGGGTGCCGTTCTCGTAGGCGAAGACGTCGATGTCCCGGTTGGACTGGTTGGTCTGCTGGGCGTAGAGGAAGAACTCCGAGCCGCGCAGCGTGCCGCTCGTGGCCGGTGCCCAGTCGTGCTCCCAGTCGGAGTCGGAGGCGTAGTTCACGGCGACGGGCAGCGTGGAATCGACGACGAAGTAGACCCCGTCGGCGAGGCCGCCGTAGTCGTCGTTTCGCGACCCGTCCCGGATGTAGATGACGAGGCTCTCGCCCTTCACGAGGCTCACGCCGTTCTGGGTGTGGGCGCCCGACGTCTTGTCGGTGGCGGTCACGATGCAGGCGTTGGCGGAGGTACCCGCCTGGGCCGTGATCACGAGCGCATTGGGGCGGCCGGCGTTGTTCCCGTTGGGCGGGACGTAGACCTGGAAGTGGGTCCCGGTGTGGGCTTCCTCGAGTGCGGAGGCACCCACCGGGAAGATGAGGGCCGCCGAGGCGAGGGAGAGTGCGAGGAAGGTCCGTGGCGTCATGGCCCCCGAACCTTTCAAGACTCGCGCCAGCTTTTTTGCCCCCGGCTCAGGGTACTTACGTGCCGGTTCGGAACGGGACCGTCGAGCAAACCGGTCCGGACCGTTCCACTTACGAACCGACCGTGCCGAGCGACGCTTCGACGAGGGCCGTGAGCAGCGGCTCGGCAAGGTTCTCGTCGAGTACGCGGGGGGGGCGCGCCACCACCACCTCGCGGAGGTCGTGGGCGAGCGCGGAAACCTGCTCGTACCCGTAGGTCCCCGAGGTTCCGTGCAGCCGGTGGAGGAACTTGGCCAGCCGGTCCCGGACGTCGGGCTCCCCTCGGCCGACGCTCTCCCAGAGGGAGCGAAGCGTCTGACCGTCCTGGAGGAGCTGGAGCCGATAGGCGACGTAGGGATCGATCTTCGTCGTCATGGCTGCACCGGGTCGAGTGCGCGCTCGCGCAGGAGGGGGGCGATGCCG
Source organism: uncultured Anaeromyxobacter sp. (assembly GCA_903855945.1). Taxonomy (GTDB): domain Bacteria; phylum Myxococcota; class Myxococcia; order Myxococcales; family Anaeromyxobacteraceae; genus CAIOAK01. The sequence continues at coordinate 18,570 of CAIOAK010000171.1, read as the reverse complement.
GCGGCGATCGCCGCGGGCGGGCACGGCTTGCGGAGGAACACGCTGGCGCCGGCTTCCATGGCGGCGCGCCGCTCGGGCCCGTCCTCGTGGCCGGAGAGGAAGACCACGGGTGTGCTCGCGCCGATCCTCATCCGCACCTCGGCGCACAGGTCTGCGCCGTCGAAGTCGGGGAGCTCGTAGTCGAGGAGCACCAGGTCGAACCGTTGCTGGCCGAGCAGGGCGAGGCCGTGAGCGCCCGAGGTGGCCGTGACCACCTCGACGCCAGACAGCCGAGGAAGGGTGGCGGCCACGATGCGGAGCATGGCCTCGTCGTCGTCCACGTAAAGGATGCGTTTGACGTCCATGACGATAGGGTTTGCACACGGCGCGCCATCGCGCAATGGCCCCTGGCTGCGGAACTGTCCCATCCCGGTACGCAACCCCGGTACACTCCCGGGGCTGCGAGACGCATGCGTACCGTTCCGGCTCACCCTGAGGGGGTCAGGTTCGGCCCACTCCGTGCACAGGAGGCCTTCAGATGATTCCATCCAGAGCCGACGAACGGCCGTCCGTCTTCGTGGTCGATGACGACGCCCACCTGCGCACCCTCATCGGCGGCTGGGTGGAGGCGGCTGGATTCCACCCGCTGGAACTGGAGAGCGGCGAGGCCTGCCTCGCCTCCCTTCCGGACGAGACGCCGGCCGCCGTCCTCCTCGATCTCTCCATGCCGGGCATGGGGGGCGCCGTGGCGCTCGACCGGATCCGCTCCCACCATCGCCACCTCCCGGTCATCGTCCTTACCGCCACGAAGGACGTGGACACGGTCGTGGACCTCATGCGGCGCGGCGCCTACGACTACCTGCCGAAGCCGGTGGACCGCACCAAGCTCATCACCACCCTCGTCAACGCCATGGAGAAGCACGCCATGGCGATGCGCCTCGCCACCCTGGAACGGGAGGCGGAGGGGCGGACCATCCCGGGCTTCGTGGGAGCCTCGCCGTCCATGCGGGAGCTCTACCGCCAGATCGACCGGGTGGCGGCCTCGGACATCTCGGTCTACATCCACGGCGAGAGCGGCACGGGCAAGGAGCTCGTGGCCCGTGCCATCCACGACCGATCGGGCCGCTCCAAGTCCCCGTTCATCGCCTTGAACTGCGCCGCCATCCCGGAATCGCTCCAGGAGTCGGAGCTCTTCGGCCACGAGCGCGGCGCCTTCACGGGCGCCGCCCAGCGGCGCATCGGCTGCTTCGAGCAGGTGGGCGGGGGAACCCTGTTCATGGACGAGCTGGCGGAGCTCTCGCTCGGCGCGCAGGCGAAGCTGCTCCGCGTCCTGCAGCAGCGCACCATCCAGCGAGTCGGATCCAGCCAGGAGATCGAGGTGGACTTCCGGCTCCTCGCAGCCACCCATCAGGATCTGGCGGCGGCCGTGCGGGAGGGACGATTCCGGGAGGACCTCTTCTACCGGATCGTGGTCTTCGAGCTGGAGCTGCCGCCGCTGCGGGAACGGGCGGGCGACGTGGCGCTGCTCGCCCAGTACTTCGTGTCGCAGGCGGGCAAGGCGCTAGCCGGCCGGGAGGTGTCGATCTCCCCGGAGGCCCTCGCGATCCTGGAGCGTTTCTCCTGGCCGGGCAACGTCCGCGAGCTCCAGAACGTCTGCCAGCGGGCTACCGTCACCTGCGAGGGGCAGGCGATCCAGCCCTCCGACCTCCCGCCCCGGATCCGCGCGGCGGATGTCCCTCCCCCCCCTGCGCCCGCCCAACCCTCCCCCCTCCCCGCCGCCCCCACGCCAGTCCCGCTCGCCGACAGGGGCGAGCCCCAGGCATCGGTTCCCCCCACCGAGCCACCCGCCGAGCCCCGCGCCGCGCCGGCCCTCACGCTCTCGGGGATGGAGCGGAACGCCATCGTCGAGGCCCTCCAGCGAGCCGGTGGGAACCGTGCCCGGGTGTCCCGCGAACTGGGGATCGGCCGTACGACCCTCTACCGGAAGCTGAAGGAGTACGGAATCGAGTGATCTCGGTTCGGAGGTGGAACCCATGATTCAATGGCGCATGCTCCCGCTGCTCCTGCTGCTCACCGGACTCCTCGCCGGGGAGAGCGCGCTCGCCCAGGCGCCGGCCGCCCCCCCTGCGGGCCGCCTGGACCGGATCCGGGCATCGGGCACGCTCCGCATCTGCATCTGGCCCGACTACTACTCGATCACCTTCCGCAACCCGAAGTCGGGCGAGCTCAGCGGGATCGACGCCACGCTCTCGGCCGCGTTCGCGAAGGACCTGGGCGTGAAGCCCGTCCACGTCGATTCCAGCTTTCCCGCGTTCATCGGCGACCTTCTCGGCGACCGCTGCGACGTCGCCATGTTCGGCGTGGGGATGCTCCCGGAGCGGGCCGAGAAGGTGCGCTTCTCCCATCCCTACCTCCGTTCCGACATCTACGCCGTCACGACCCGGACCCATCCCTCCGTGAAATCCTGGGACGACATCGATCGACCGGGTCGCACGGTCGCGGTGCAGGCCGGCACCTTCATGGAGCCGGTCATGCGCCGCTGGCTCAAGCAGGCCACCCTGGTGTTGGTGCGGCTCCCCGACACCCGCGAGCGGGAGGTGCAGTCGGGACGGGCCGACGTCTTCATGACCGACTACCCGTACAGCCGGCGCATCGCGGACAACGCGGAGTGGGCCCGGATCCTGCCGCCGGAGAAGCCCATCTTCCCCCTCTCCTACGCCTACGCCGTCGCACCGGGCGACGACGCCTGGCTGGCGCGGGTAGACCAGTTCGTCTCCGACGTGAAGCGGGACGGACGTCTCCTGTCTGCGGCGAAGGCCGCCAAGCTCGACGCCATCGTCATCCCCCAGTGACCCCATCCCGCCCCACCGCCGCTCCCGACACGTTCCACCAGCCGTGGAAGCTGGTCCGCCTCGCGTCGAGCGGCTTCGCCCTGATCGTCGTGCTCGTCACCGCGAGCCACCTGGTGCAGCTGTGGCGCGCCATGCGCCTCGACGCCGAGGCGGACAGGGCCACCTACGCCCGCATCTTCTCCTCGGAGGTGAACCGCAACCTCGTGGTCCTGCGCGCCCAGATGGACGCCATCGACGGGAAGGTCCTGCAAGCGCTCGCATCGGGGGAATCGGCCCGTGCGGGCGAGATCCTGGCGCAGGTCACCCGGGAGTTGACCCTCGTCCGGGAGCTGGCCGTCGTCGCCCCCGACGGCCGCATCCTGGCCTCCTCCCAGCCCTCCCACGTCGGTGTGCCGGTGGCGGGGTACGACTTCCTCTCCGCGCCCCGGGACGGGCGGCTCCAGATCGGCCGGCCCAAGGAGGGGCGATCCTTCGCCCCGGGCCAGGTCGTCCGGGAGGGGGACGCCTTCGCCCGCTCCGGTTTCCTCACCATCTCCCGCCCCGCCTCCGGCCTGCCCGATTCGCCGCTGCTCGTCGCCGTGATGGGTACGGACAGCCTCCTGAACGAGCTGCGCAGGATGGCCGGCGTGGACGAGACCTTCACGCTGATGCGCTACGACGGAACCGTCCTCGCATCCACGTCCGAGACCCCGCCGGCGCCCCGCAAGGATCACCCCATCTTCTCCCGCTTCCTGCCCGACCGGGAGACCGGTGCCTTCTGGGATACCGACCTCGACGGGACGCGATGGCTCGCCCACTTCGTCACCGCGGAGGAGTTCCCGGTCCTCGTCGAGACCCGCATCCCGGTCTCGGCGGTCCTGCAGCGCTGGAGGGCGGAAATCATCTATCCACTCCTCCTGCTCGTCCTGGTGCTGGTGGCGGTCTGGGCCTTCCGCGTCATGCTGTTCCGGTCGCTTCGCAGGCTCGACGAAGCCGGCGAGCGGTCCACGGCGCAGGAGCGCCGGCTCCGCAACATCCTCGACTCGGCTGCCGATGGCATCGTGACCATCGACCAGCGGGGAATCGTCCGCGAGTACAACCGGGCCGCGGAGGGGGTCTTCCGCAAGTCCGCCGCCGAGGCCGTGGGACGCCCCCTCGCGGAGTTGCTTGCCCCGGAACTGGCCGACCACCAGGCCTTCCTGGACCGCTACCTCCGGACCGGAGTCGCCGCGATCATCGGCAAGCCTCGGACCATCCAGAGCCATCGTCGCGATGGCTCGCCGCTCGTGGTCCAGCTCGCAGTGAGCGCGGTGATCGAGGACGGGGAGCACTACTTCACCGGAATCGTCCGCGACGTCACCGACATCCGGGAGGCCGAGGAACGCTTCCGGACCCTCTTCCAGCGGTCCGGGGAGCCCCACCTCCTGTTTGGCGCGAGCGGTCTGGTGGACGCGAACGACGCGGCGCTGGCCCTGCTCGGCGCCAGCCAGCTGGAGGATGTGAGGGGAAGGAGCATCGAGGACCTCGCGGCGCCGGTGCAGGGCCCGGAAGCCACTTCGTCCTCCGAGTTCCTGCGCGGGTTCGAGAAGGTGGCCCGCGAGGAGGGCGTGGCCCGCCTCGAATGGACGGCGAAGACGCTCCAGGGAACGCCCGTACCCGTGGAGATGACCCTCACCCTGATCCGCATCTCCGAGGGGGACGCCCTCCTGGTCGCCTTTCACGACATCACCGAGCGGCAGCGGTATGAGCATGACCTCCGGTCGGCGCGCGATGCCGCCGAGACCGCCACGCTCGCCAAGTCCCGGTTCCTGGCCATGATGAGCCACGAGCTCCGTACCCCCATGGCGGGCATGATCGGCATGGTCGAGTTGCTCGGCGACTCCGCGCTGTCCGCCGAACAGAAACGCTTCGTCACGGCGCTCGACTCCTCGGCCAAGTCGCTTCTCCACGTCCTGAACGACGTCCTCGACTTCTCCAAGATCGAGGCCGACCGGCTCGTGCTGGAGGAGGTGGACTTCGACCCGCTCGCCACCGTCCGCGACACGATCGAGCTGTTCGCCAACGCGGCCTCCCGCAAGGGAAACGAGATCCGGATCTCGTGCTCGGACCGCGAGTTGCCCTCGGTGAAGGGGGACCCCACGCGCCTTCGCCAGCTGCTCTTCAACCTGGTGGGGAACGCCGTCAAGTTCACCGAACGTGGGACGGTCACCGTGGGCGTGAGCTCGCGCCCTTCCCCGCTGCCCGGCGAGGTGTTCCTTCGCGTCGAGGTGCGGGACACGGGCATCGGCATCCCGGCCGATGTCCTCCCCACCCTCTTCCGCCCCTTCCAGCAGGCCGACAACACCACCACCCGCCGCTTCGGCGGTACCGGGCTGGGCCTGGCGATCTGTCGCCGGCTGGCGGAGGCCATGGGAGGGATGATCGGCGTGGAGAGCGAGTCGGGGCGCGGGTCGAACTTCTGGTTCGAGCTACGGCTGAAGCGCGCCACATCCGCCCCGGCCGATCACGCCGCGGCGACCCCTGGCTCCGCGCCCGCCTCGCTCGCGTCGAGACCCCTTCGCATCCTGGTGGCCGAGGACAACGCGGTGAACCGGCTCCTCATCAGCACGCGCCTGCGCCGGGCCGGGCACGACGTGGTGCTCGTCGAGGACGGCGTAAAGGCCGTGAAGGCCGTCCGCGAGGGCGACTTCGATCTCGTCCTGATGGACATGCAGATGCCGGAGCTGGACGGTGCCGGAGCGACCCGTCAGATCCGGGGGTTCGAGGGCTCCCGCGGGCGCATCCCGATCGTGGCCCTCACGGCCGACGCCCTGCCCGAGTTCCGGGAGCAGTACATGCAGGCGGGCCTCGACGACTACCTCACCAAGCCCGTGGACTGGAACGCCCTGGATCGGGTGCTCACCCGCTTCGGGAGCGGCCGGACCGTCGCCTAGACTGCCACGCCCGTCGCTCGGGTCCCGGACCCGTCCGTTTCGGGCAGCCGGGCCGTGAATCGGAAGGTCGATCCGCGACCCTTCTCGCTCTCCAGCGTCAGCACACCACCCATGGCGTCCACCAGGCGCCGGCTGATGGTGAGCCCGAGCCCCGTGCCTCCGTAGCGGCGCGCGGTGTTCTCCTCGGCCTGGCGGAACGCCTCGAAGATGCGCTCGACGGACTCCGCCGGGATCCCGGGCCCGGTGTCCTCGACCCGGAACTCGAGCATGCCCGGCTCTCCGGCCACCGGGGCCACCACGACGCGAACCTCGCCCGTCGGGGTGAACTTCACGGCGTTCCCGAGCAGGTTGATGAGAACCTGGCGAAGCCGGAGCGGATCGCCCGCGACCCAGTCCGGAACCGACGCATCCACCCGCGTGAGGACAGGGAGCTTCTTCGCCTCCGCGGCCATCCGCACCGTTCCGACCGCCTCCTCCACCACCGCGCGGGGCTGGAGCGGGACCGACTCCAGGGTGAGCCCCCCGCCCTCGATCCGGGAGAAATCGAGCACTTCGTCGAGGATTCCGAGCAGGTGGCGCCCCGAGGAGCGGACCAGTTCCAGGTGGATGCGCTGCTCCGGCTGAAGGTGGGTATCGAGTACGAGATCGGTGAGCCCCAGCACCGCGTGCATCGGCGTCCGGATCTCGTGGCTCATGCTGGCGAGGAAGGACGACTTGGCCCGGCTCGCATCCTCGGCCGCCCGGCGCGCGGCGGCGCTGCGCTCCTTCTCCTCCTCGAGGGTGCGCGTGCGCTCGACCACGACCGCCTCCAGTTCGCGCTGCCGCCGACGGAGCGACCGGATGCGGACCCGCCAGACCGCCCAGCCGGCGAGCAGCGCCGCCACCACCGCCGCGATCCGGAACGCCGGGCGCTGCACCAGCCAGGGCGCGACGTGGATCGCCACGGTCGCCTCCGCGCCCCGGGGGGCCAGGCCCACGTAGCCGGCGCGCGCCCGCAGGACGTAGTCCCCCGGCGGCAGCGCGGTGTAGATCGCCTGCCGCTGCTCGTCCGCCTCCACCCATTCACCGTCCCATCCGTCCAGCCGGTACTGGTATCGGAGCTGCGCCGGCGACGTGAAATCGGGTGCGGCGAACTGGATCGCGACGCGTCGGCTCCCCGGGGGCACGTCGAGCTGACGGCCACCTGCGAGGGGGACCCCATCGACCTCCACGGCCCGGATGATCACCGGGGGTGGCATGGGCGGGCGGTCGTCACGGCCGGGATCGAAGATCGCCGCCCCCTTCGTGGTCGCGACCCAGACGCGACCTGCGCCGTCCAGAGTGGCGGAAGGCTGCTGGCCTCCGTTGCCTTCCGGACTGCGCATCCCGGAGGGTCGCGCATAGACACGAACCTCGACGCGGGGGGCGCGCCCGTCCATCACCGCCTCGACGTCCTTCCGCGCGACGCGCGAGACTCCCCGGTTCGAGGAGAGCCACAGATCGCCGCGTCGGTCCTCCACGATGGCCAGGACGACGTCGTCGAAGAGACCCTGGGCCTCCCCGACCACCTGGATGCGCCCATGCCGGATCCGCGCCAGCCCCCCTGACACCAGTCCCACCCAGACGTTGCCGGCCGCATCCTCGTACAGGGCTGCGACCCCCTCGCTCGGGAACCCGTCGGCGCGGCGCCACCGGGTGAGCTTCCCCTGCTGCAGCTGCGCGAGCCCGAGATCCACGGTGCCGATCCAGAGGGAACCGTCGCTCGCGGGCAAGAGGGCGGCGACCCAGGCCTGGTCGATGGCCGACTCCGGCCCCGGCGGCAGGAACCGCCCCTCCCGCATCCGCAGCACGCCCTTCCCCTCGGTACCGATCCAGAGAGTCCCCTCGCGATCCTCCGCGAGGGCGGTGACGTGGGTGTCGCTGAGCCCTTCCCGGGAGCCGATCCAGGTGAACTTCCCGTCGGTCCCCCACCGGACCAGCCCTCGGCTGGCGGTGCCGATCCAGAGCGCACCTGACCGATCGCGCAGCAGGGAGGAGACGGCCGAGAAGAGTGGCCCGGGGGTCGGTTCGGCTTGGACCACGCCGTTCCTGACCCGCCAGAGCCCGGGGCCCACGGTACCCACGAGCACCGACCCGTCCCGCTCGGCGAGCACGGCCCGGACGTTGTCTTCGGTGATCCCCTCGGGACGACCGATGGTCTCGAGCGGCACGTCGCGCAGCCGGATCAGGCCGGCGGCCTGGGTGCCGACGAGCAGGTTGCCGTCGGCGTCCTCCAGGAGGGAAGGGACATCGCTGTCTCCGAGCCCCTGGCCAGGGCCGAGCACGTCGAAACGGCCCCGGGCGTACCGGATGAGTCCGCCTCCGAAGGACCCGATCCAGACGTTGCCCTGCCGGTCGAGAATCACGGAGGAGAGGCGCGCTCGCGGGATCCCGTCGTCGGGTCCGAAGACGCGCAGGGAGTCCCCGTCCACCCGCAGGAGGAACCCCTCCATCGTCGTGACCCAGCATCCCTCCTCGCCATCGACCGCCATCGCCGTCGCACGAAGGCTCGGGTACCCCTGCCCCGCCCTCCAGGTGCGCAGCTTGCCGTCCGGGTTCCGGTGGTGCACCTCGCCCTCGGCGTCCACCCACCAGAGGCCGCCTCCGCGTCCTCCCGCGACGGCGCGCGCCCCCTTCGGTCTGCTCCCGGCCGCCCCGGCGGGATCCGGGACCAACCGTCCGTCGCGGAAGGCGCGGAGCCCATCCCGACCCGCGAACCAGATCGCACCCGAGGAATCCTCGGCGATCCGGCTCGTCAGCGGAGACGGGATCTCCATCTTCTCGAAGCGTCCGTCCGGCAGGCGCCGTGCGACCCCCTCGGTGGTCCCGATCCAGAGGGTCCCGTCGCGGACGGCGTGGAGCGACGTGATCCAGCTGGAGGGGAGTTCCGGAATCCGGCGCCGGTCGAATACCTCGAAGCGCTCCCCGTCGAAGCGGGCGAGCCCCTCCTGCGTGCCGATCCAGAGATAGCGGTCGGGGGTCTGGGCCAGCGCGGTCACGGTGAACTGGGGCAGCCCCTCCTGCCACGCCGTGAGCCCGTACTGGGTGATGGCACGCGAAGGGTCGAGCGCCGCGGCCCGCGGGGAAGCGAGCATCGCCAGGATGGCCATGACCGCAAAGGAGAAGATGCGCCGGATGCGGTTCACGTCGCGGACGCCTGAAGGGCGGGTGCGGCCCGGTCCAGCTCGCACAGGAATCGCTCGCCGGCGCGCCACGTGAGTGGATCGTCCCTTCGCGCCGACTCCTCGAGAACCTTGGCTGCGTCGGACGCCGGGATGGCGCCGACGGCTGCGAGCGACGTCCGGATCCGGTGCGCAAGATGGGCCACGGCGAACCAGTCGCCGGACGAGGACGCGGCCCGGATGGCTTCCCGATCCGCCGGGAGCCGCAGGAGCTGTTCCGCCGTCACCTCCCTCCGGAGGGTCTCGTCGCCGCCGCAGCTTGCCAGCGCCTTCGCGAGATCGAGGGGCGCCTGGCTCAACCGGCCCTCGCAGTCTTCGTAGTCGAAGGCGGAGCAAGCTCCGCAAGGCTCGAGCCTGCCTCGCAGGTCAACGGCATCCGGAAGGAGGGATGGCTCGTCCGACGGCACCACGGCGCCAGCGATGGCGGCCTCCAGACCATCCAGCGTGAAGGGCTTGGCCAGGTAGTCGTCCGCACCCGCGGCGAGGCAGTGTTCCCTGTCTCCACTCATCGCCTGTGCCGTCACCGCAACCACGTGCATGTGTGTCCCGGTGGCCCCCTCCCGGAACCGGAGCCGTCGCAGGGCCTCCAGCCCGTCCATCTCCGGCATCTGGACGTCCATCAGGACCAGGTCGTAGTGCTCCTTCGACAGGAGATGGAGCGCCGCCCGGCCGTCGGCCGCCACCGTCACGGTGTGTCCACCCTGCTGGAGCAGCCGGGTCGCGAGGAGCTGGTTCACCGGGTTGTCCTCGGCGAGGAGGATGTGCCTGGGGCGCACCCGGGCTGGAGCCGTACCGGGAGAAGACCCCGGCCCCTGCGGTGAGGCGACATCGGCAGGCGCCTCGCGGGACACCGGGAGGCGGACCGTCAGGCGGAACGTGCTGCCGTGACCGACCAGGCTCTTCACGTTGACGCTGCCTCCCATCATCTCCGCGAGCTGCCTCGAGATCGAGAGCCCGAGACCGGTTCCGCCGTATCGACGCGAGATCGATCCGTCCGCCTGGGTGAAAGGGGCGAACAGATGGGAGACCGCCTCGCGATCGATGCCGATTCCGGTGTCGCGGACTGCGAAGGTGACTTCCGCGTTCCCGTCCGCCAGGGCGGCTCCCTCGACACGAAGGGATACCTCGCCACGCTCGGTGAACTTCACGGCGTTCGACAGGAAGTTGTTCAGGATCTGCCCCAGCCGCCAGGAGTCGCCGGCGAGCAGGTCCGGCGTTCCCGAGGAAATCTCCACCGAGAAGCGGAGCCCCTTCTGCTCCGCGGCGAGTGCCGCCGGGCGGGCGACGCGGTCCACGACGGCGCGCAGCGAGAAGGAATGCGGGTCCAGCTGGAGTTGCCCGGCCTCGATCTTGGACAGGTCGAGCACGTCGGAGATCAGGTGCAGGAGGGTCTGGGCCGAGTCGTTCGCGGTCGTCACGTACTCCCGCTGCTCGGAGGTGAGCGGGGTGCGCAGCAGGAGTTGCTGCATCCCGATGACGCCGTTCAAGGGCGTGCGGATCTCGTGGCTCATGCTGGCCAGGAAGTACGACTTGGCCCGGGAAGCCATCTCGGCTTCGGCCTTCGCTTCCCGGAGTTTCTCCTCGCCGTCCTTGCGCCCGGTCACGTCCCGGAGGAAGCAGACGATGCTTTCCCGTCCCCTGGTCACCAGGGTGGTGCTCACCTCGACGTCGAGGATGCTCCCATCCTTCCGCCGGAGGCGTGCCTCGAACTGGTCGGAGCCGTTCTCCCGGATCCGTGCGATGCGTGCCCGGGTCCTCGGACCCGTATCCTCCGGCGTGAGGTCGGTGATCCGCATCGTCAGGAGCTCGTCCCGGGTGAAGCCCAGCATCCGGCAGGCCGCCTCGTTCACCTCGATCAACCTGGCCTCGACGTCGGCCACCCAGTAGGCGTCGTGCGCCGTTCCCAGGACCGTCCGCAGGAACGACTCGCTGGAGCGAACCGCCTCCTGCGCCTCGAACTGGTCGGTCAGGTCGAGCAGCACCGTCATCGCCCGGAGCGGGGCACCCATCTCCCGGGCAGCCACGGGGGCTGCGCTCGCCGACACGACGCACCAGGTCCCGTCCGGCCGGTGGATGTGACACTCCGGCTCATGGACTGGCTGGCGGATCCTGGCGGCGCGAGGGCCCGCCCACTCGCTCGGCGGGACGATCGTCTTCCGGTCGGGTGCGCACCTCCCGAACGGAAGGGCACCGACGGACGTGCCCGCGGGGATCTCCACGCCGACGATCCTCCTGTGCGCCGCGTTGGAGGCGACGATCCGGGCCACTCCATCCGCACCGACCTCGGTGATGGACACGCCGATGGGGAGCCCCTCGATGGCCACCTCCAGGGCCTGGCTCTTCGCCCGCTCCCTGGCGAGCAGCTCGGCCTCCTTGCGGTCGGTGATCTCGATGCTCGCGCCGTACCAGCGAACCGGGGTTCCCTTCTCGTCCCGCAGGAGGTGTCCCTGGGTCAGGAACCAGCGGTACTGGCCGTCGTGGCGGCGCAGGCGCTGCTCGACCTGGTAGTCGGTGCCCGACTCGCTCGCCGAGATCCACGCTGCCTGGGTCGCGACGACGTCGTCCGGGTGGATGGCCTCTGCCCAGCCGTCACCCAGCGCCCTCTCCACGGGCGCGCCGGTGTACGCGAGCCACCCGCTGTTGACGTACTCCACGTGGCCGTCCAGGCGCGCGGCCCAGATCAGGACCGGGAGCGCGTCGATGGCCTGCCGGTGCCAGCCCTCGCTCTTGCGGAGCGTATCCTCCCGCGATCGCCTTTCCGTGATGTCCCGGAGGAAGCACACCATCGACCCGCGCACGTCCCCGACGAAGGTCACGCTGACCTCCACCAGGAAGACCTCCCCCCCTTTCTTGCGGTGGTTGATCTCGTAGCGACCGCCGCCCTCCCTCCGGAGGATCTGGATGCGCTCGGCGATGGGGGTGCGCGCCTTGCGGGCCTCCACGTCCGGGATGCTCATCCTCAGAAGTTCTTCACGGCCATAGCCGGACATCGCGCAGTAGGCCGGGTTGACATCGAGGAACCTGCCCTCGGGGTTCACCAGCCAGAATCCGTCCAGCGAGACGTCGAGCACCGCTCGCGCGAAGCCATCGCGGTCGCGGATACCGGCTTCCGCATCCCGCAGGTCGGCGAGCCTGGCGAGGCCCGGTCCGCCGGACTTCAGCGAGGGCTCTCCCGGCGTGCTCGGGGTTCTGCGGTCCGGTCGGTATATTTCACTCATCGTGAATTTCCGCGGGATTCCGGGAATCGAATGCTCGGTGCGACGTGAGCGCCCCTTTATCCACGAGGGTGGCCGTTCGTCACGCCAGAATTCGACTTTTCTTCTGGAATCCCGCGGGCTGGGACGATCTTACACGAAAGAGGCCCATCCGGGGGTGGACGTTGCCTGGACAGGATCCCGCAGGGTTAGTTCACTGTGAGTAGATCGCGTCGGGCGCCGCCGCCTCGTTCCGGGCCACCTCGCCCGCGTCGAGGACCTGCCGGACCCGCCGCAGGAGGGTCTCCACGTTGAACGGCTTGGCGATGAAGCCCACGTCGCTGGCGAGCACCCCGTTGCTGCACAGCTTCTCGTCGGTGTAGCCCGACATGAGGAGCACCCGGGTGGCGGGGCGCTCCTGGTGCAGGCGCTCGCGGAACGCCTGGCCGTTCATGGTGGGCATGACGACGTCGGCGAGCACGAGGTGGATGTCCCCCTCGTGCTCCCGGCACCGGGCGAGCCCCTCGAGACCGTTCTCCGCCACCAGCACCGCGTAGCCGGCCTTCGCGAGCATCCGGCGGACGGCCCCCCGGACCGAGGCGTCGTCCTCGACGACGAGCACGGTCTCGGTACCGGCGAGGTCCCCCGCCGAGGGCCCCGCCGCCGCCTGCCCTGCGTCTTCCTCGGTCCGCGGAAGCATCACCTCGATGGTGGTCCCCTTCCCCGGCTGGCTGGTCGCGCGGATGGAGCCGCCGCTCTGCCGCACGATCCCGTAGGCCGAGGAGAGCCCCAGCCCCGTGCCCTTTCCCGCCTCCTTCGTGGTGAAGAAGGGCTCGAAGAGGCATGCCATGGTCGCCTCGTCCATCCCCGTCCCGGTGTCGGAGATCTGCAGCTGCACCTGGGACGGCCCCTCGGCATTCCGGGTCCGGATCGTCAGGGTGCCCCCGCCGGGCATGGCGTCCCGGGCGTTCACGACCAGGTTCACGATCACCTGCTGGATCTGGACCGGGTCGGCCCGCACCAGGAGCCGCTCCGGGGCGAGGTCGGGCACGAGGTTCACGTCCTCGCCCACCACCCGCCGCAGCATCTTCTCGAGGCTTCGGACGAGCCCGTTCAGGTCGAGCACCTCGGGCGCCAGCATCTGCTTGCGGCTGAAGGCGAGCAGTTGCCGGGTGAGGGCGGCCGCCCGCTCGCCGGCGCTCTCGATCTCCAGGAGGTCGGACCGGAGTTCCCCCTCCGCCGGCACGGCCTCGATCGCGAAGCGCACGCTGCTCAGGATGACCGCCAGGATGTTGTTGAAGTCGTGGGCCACGCCCCCGGCCAGCCGCCCGACGCTCTCCATCTTCTGCGCCTGGAGCAGCTGCGACTCGATTTCGAGGCTCCGGGTGACGTCCTTCTTCACCGCGACGTAGTTCGCGATCCGGCCGGACCGGTCCCGCACGGGCGAGATGGTGACATCCTCGGTGTAGAGCTGTCCGTCCTTCCGGCGATTGACGATCCGCCCGCTCCACGTCCGGCCGGACGCGACGGTGCTCCAGAGCTCATCGAAGAAGGCCGGGGCGTGCAGACCGCTGCCGAGGATCCGCGGATTCGCGCCGACGGCCTCCGCGACCGTGTACCCCGAGACCTCCTCGAAGGCCGGGTTGGCGTAGATGATCCTTCCCTGCGGATCGGTGACGAACACGGTCTCCGCCGACTGCTCGATGGCCGTCGCGAGCAGCTCCCGGTCGGCCTCGACCTTCCGGCGCTCCTCGAGTTCCTGCCGGAGCTGCCGGGTTCGCTCCTGGACCCGGGCCTCCAGCTCATCCATCTGCAGCCGGCGATCCCGCGAGGCTGCCTTCAGCCGGGCCATGGCACCGATCTGGGCCACCAGCTCCATCTCGTCGGGTGGCTTCGAGAGGAAGCCTTCGGCCCCGACCCGCAGCGCCTCGACCCGGGCCTTCCGCCCGGTCCCCATGGCGGTGAGGAAGACCACCGGGATGTCGCGCAGCGCCTCGTCGGCCTTCATCCGCGTGCAGACCTCGAACCCGTCCATCCCGGGCATGATGATGTCGAGGAGGACGACGTCCGGGTCCTCGACCCGCGCCAGCTCGAGGCCGCTGGCGCCGTCGGTCGCGGTGAGGAGCACGCATCCCGGGAGGGCGTCCTCGAGCACCGCGCGCAGCGTGATCAGGTTGTCGAGTGTGTCGTCGATGGCCAGGACCCGCGCCCCGGACGACTGCGCCTCGCCGCTCATGGGCGGAGCGCCTCCCCCACGGCAGCGAGCAGCACCTCGTGGTCGATGGGCTTCGAGACGTAGCCGTCGAAGCCGTGCGCCAGGATCGATTCCCGATCCCCGTTCATGGCGCTCGCGGTGAGTGCGTAGACGGGGATGGCGCGCAGCGCGTGATCCTTGCGGAGCTCGGCCAGGGCGTGGATCCCGTCCATCACCGGCATGGCGATGTCCATGAGGATGAGGTCGGGCGGGAACGCGCGGGCCGCCGCCAGCGCCTCGACCCCGTCCTGGGCCTCGTCGATCTCGTAGCGGTCCTGCAGGAGTGCCCTCGCCGTGGCCATGTTGTCCACGTTGTCCTCGACGACCAGCACACGCGGCCTCGCCGGGTTGGAGACCGGACGTCGCTCTGGCTTCCGGGGCTTTTCCCGGCGCGCAACCTCCGGCGGGGGGCTCGCGCTCCGGGGAGCGACCATGCCCGCCACCGCCGCGAGGAGCTCCTCCCGATCGACGTCCCCCTTCTGGATCAGCTGGTGCACGTGGGCGGCATCGAGGACCTGGAGCTCCTCCCGGGTGACGTGCTTTGCGGTGAGGATGACGATCGGCAGGTCTCGCGTCCGCGGCGAGCGCCGGAGCTCCCCCACCACCTGCATGCCGTCCACCTCGGGCATCATGAGGTCGAGGATGATCGCGTCGGGGAGCTCCTCGGCGATGCGCGCGAGCGCCTGCTTCCCGTCCCGCGCGGCCTCCACCCGGTATCCCGCCGACTGGAGGACGTCGGTCATCTGGATGATGGCGGGCTCGCTGTCCTCGACGACGAGGATGCGCTGGCCCTTGCCCGCGGGGGCCGGGCGGCGGGAGACGGCGCCGTTCCTGCGGAAGGGGACGACGGCACCGAGCGGCGGGGCAGCCCGAACTGCCTCGATCGCGAGAGGGAGGGTGAGCGTGAAGGTCGAGCCTTCACCCAGGGTGCTCTGAACGGACAGGTCGCCTCCGAGCAGGCGCGCGTAGCGGCGGGCGATGGACAGCCCCAGTCCGGTCCCGCCGAACCTCCGCGAGGTGGTCTCCTCCGCCTGCCGGAACTCCTCGAAGACGACCTCGAGCTTGTCGGCGGGGATGCCGATGCCCGTGTCGGAGACGACCATGCGGGCCCGGTTCCCCTCGACCACCGCCGAGATCTCCACCTTTCCGTGGGAGGTGAACTTGACGGCGTTCGCCACCAGGTTCTGCAGGATGTGGCGGCACTTGTCGGAATCGGAGGCAACGGCGGGCAGCGTGCCATCCACGCCGTTCACGAGGGCGACGCCCTTCTCCTGCGCCTGGACGCCGAGGGTCCCGACGACGTCGGAGGCGAGCTCCCGGAGCCGCACCGGGCCGACGCGGAGCTCCTCCTTGCCGGCCTCGATGCGGGACAGGTCGAGGATGTCGTTGATGAGCGCGAGCAGGTGGCGCCCGTTCCGCTGGATCACCTCGAGGTAGCTGCGCTCGTCGGCCCCGATGCTCGAGCCGATCCGCCGCTCCAGCACACCGGAGAGGGCGATGACCGAGTTGAGCGGCGTCCGGAGCTCGTGGCTCATGTTGGAGAGGAAGACGCTCTTCAGGCGGTTGGCCTCGTCGAGCTGCCGCTTCTGGGCCTCGAGCTCGACGTTCTGCTCGGTCAGCTCGTCGGCCTGCGCGGTCAGCTCGCGCCCCTGCACGTCGAGCTCCCGGTTCTGCTCCTCCAGCTTCCGGGCCAGCTCCCGGGTCTTCTGGTCCGCAAGGACGCTGATCAGACGGGCCGCCACGTTGACGGAGACGTCCCTCAGCACCCGGATCGGCCCCTCCGTGTACGGACGGACGGCGGCGAGGGAGACCACGGCCAGCACCTCTCCATCGACGACCACCGGCAGGGTCACGATCTCGGCCGGCTGGATCTGCCCGGTGACGGCGGCGAAGGCGAAGCGGGACGCCGCGGGCAGGTCGCGCACGCGGCGCATCTCACGGGTGGCGAGCACCGGGCCCAGTTCGCCCTCGAGCCCCTCCACCGAGAAGGAGCGGCGAGCCTCGGCGGAGAGGCCGATCGACTCGAAGAGCTGGAACTCGTCGCCTCGCTCGCTCCGGAGGTAGACCGCCGCCACCTGCGAACCGGTGGCCACGAGGAGCCCCTGGAGGAGGTTGCGGAAGAACTCGCGGGGCTCGGCCTGGCGAACCATCCCCGCGGTGAGGCCGGCCACCTCCGCGCGGACCTCGTCGTCGATCTGGATGTCGGCGGCCATGGAGTTGAACGCCGCGCCCAGCCTCCCCACCTCGCTGGCCGAGGTGTCCGGGACGCGGACGTCCAGGTTGCCCTGCCGGAAGGCATCCGCTGCGTCGGTGAGCGACGAGAGAGAGCGGCGAACGTTCCTCGTGAGCCCCCAGGAGAGCAGCAGCGAGAGGAAGATGATCGCCCCGGCGACGCCGAGCAGCCTGCGCTCCAGCGACATCCGTTCCGCAAGCGCCTCGGCGAAGAAGCGGTCGGCCCGATCCCGGGCAGCGCCCTCCATGCGGTCGATCCCGCCCAGGACCGAGACGAGCGCGAGGCTGCTTCCAGCCCGGCCCTGGTCGAGCGCGAGGGCCTCCGCGCGCCGGCCGTCGCGCACGAGCCGCATGAACTCGCGCTGCGAGCCGAACCAGGCAAGGACGGACGCCTGGACTCGGATCACGTCCTCCTTCGGGCCGAGGTAGCGCTCCTCGAGGACCGCGAGGCTCCGCTGGGCGCGCAGCTGGTTGGCCTCGATCCTGGCGAGGGTCTCGTTCGAATCGGTGCCGGACGTCGAGAGGAGCTGGTCCTTCGCCAGGACCTCCGTCACCGTGACGTCGCTCTGCAGGTCGGCGATCGCCTCCTGGACGGCCATCGGCTTGTCGTGGAGTCTCTCGGTCTGACGCCAGAGCGCGTCCGCGCCGCGCCAGGCGATCAGGGTGAGGCCCGTGGTGAGCGCAACCATGAGCCCCAGCCCGATGGCGAGGCGAGTTCCGATACGAAGATCCGCGAGCTTCACGGTCACCTCCAGCGAACGAACAGCGAGGAAGGGAGAGCGGCCGACTGGAAGACACTCGACGACAGGACGACGTCCCGCTCGGCGTCGCCGGTGGCCAGGAATCCATCCGGCCGGAGGCAGGCCTGGAGCCTCTCCAGGATGCGCAACTGCACGTCGGGCCGGTAGTAGTAGAGGACGTTGCAGCACAGGACGAGATCGAAACCCCCGTAGATGCTCGCGGGAGGGGAGGAGCTCGCCGTGTCGAGCAGGTCGTGCACCGAGAAGTCCACCGCCGATCGGAGGCCATCGCCCACGACCCAGCTCGCCCCGTCCGGCTTGAACCAGCGGCGCAGCTGCCGGAGCCGGACGTTCCGGACCGATGCGTCGGTGTACCGGCCGGCGCGCGCCAGGGCGACCTGCTCCTCGGAGGCGTCGGTGGCGAAGATGCGGAAGCGGATCGGCCTCCGCCACGCATCGGCGATCTCCAGCAGCGTGGCGGCCACCGAGTAGGCCTCCTGCCCCGCGGCGCACCCCGCCGACCAGATGCGGATCTCGGAGCCGCCCTCGGTGTCCTTGCGGAGGGCGAGGCCCGGCAGCACGCGCTCCTCGAGGAGGGCGTGGAGCAACGGGTCCCGGAAGAACTCGGTGTGATGGACGTCGAGGGACGCGACGAGGAGCGCGAGCTCGGCGGGGTCGGTGGCGAGGCGGTCCTGGTACTCCTCGGGGCCCACCAGGCCCGTCGCCAGGCATCTCCGCTCCAGGCAGCGCTGGATGAACGTCCGGTCCAGCGCGACGAGATCTCGCCCTGCCCGCTCGCGGACGAGCGCGGCCACGCCCGCGATGCTGCCGTCCGGCCAGCCGGTGTCGGTGGGGATGGAACTATGGGAGCGGGCCAAGGACATGTTTGGTTCTAGACCGGGTTTCGCGCTATCCCACCTTGTGGGTGCAGGTACTACTTAGCGGGAAACCGCTGGTAGGACAGCGAAATCGGAGTCACGAAAGGGTACAGCGATCCCGTACGGAATGTGAACTTCACACTCTTCGGGACCGATTCTCTAGGCGCCCGCCCTCGGGGCCTGCCTCGGTGCCTTGCGGGGGCGCGAGTCCCGGAACGCCTCGCTGGCGGCCCGGATGTCCGACGCCAGCGACTTCCGGGTCAGCTCGCAACGGTCGAGGAGGGCTCGCACCCCGGAGCGGATCTCGCTCTGGAAGATCTTCCGAGCCT
>CAIOAK010000170.1 GCA_903855945.1 uncultured Anaeromyxobacter sp. | reverse complement strand
CTCGAGCTACTCGTCCAGCCACTCCTCATCGAGCAGTAAGAACCGCGACCCGAAGCAGAAGGCGGCGTTCAGGAAGAATCACCCGTGCCCGTCCACCGGCAAGACCTCCGGCGCCTGCCCAGGCTACGAGGTCGATCACCGCAACCCGCTTGCCTGCGGCGGGTCGGACTCGCCGGGCAACATGCAGTGGCCTGGTGGAGGTCCCACGAGATCCTCTCGCCGCTCGCCGGGATCGTGGCCGCGGCACGCGAGCTTCGCCGGACGACACCCGAGGGGCGGGACGGTGCGAGCCTGGCCGCGATCCAGACGGAAGGATCCGCCCTGCACGCGCTGCTCACCGACGTGATGGCCCTCGCGCGAGCCGAGGTCGTCGTCCCGGACGTTCGCGGGGGACCGGTCGTGATCCGCGAGCTGCTCGAGGAGCTCCGTGCGCGGCTCCTCGCGACCGCGGCGGCGAAGGGGCTGGCGCTCCGGATCGAGGTCGACCCGTCGGTACCGGCGACGGTCGTGGGCGACGGCGTACGGCTCCAGCAGGTTCTCGCGAACCTGGTGAGCAACGCCGTCCGGTGCACCACGAACGGGGAGGTGAGCGTGACCTGCGTCCCGGTGCCCCGGGTGGACGGAGAGCCCGTCCTCTTGTTCACCGTTCGTGACACGGGTCCCGGGATCGCCTTCGATGACCTTCCCCTCCTCTTCGAGCCGTTCCGGCAGGGACGGGCCCCGGTGGGGAGGGCAGGGATCGGGCTCGCGCTGGCGAAGCAGTTCGCGGAGCGGATGGGCGGCCGGATCGAGGTGGAGAGCAACCTGGGAACGGGAAGCACCTTCCGGCTCACGCTACCGCTTGTGGAGGCCGAGCCGGAGGCGGAGGCCACGCCGGCGGCGCCCCTGCGGGGCCGGGACAGGGCCCTCGTCGCCGAGGCGCAGGCGCTCGCGGAGGCGCCCAGCGCGGCCCGCGCCCGCGATCTGGCCGAGCGGGCCGCCCGGATGGCGACCCAGGGCGGTGACCGGGATCTGGCACGCTGGGCGGCGGAGGTCGTGGCCCGGGCCGGGGCGCTCGACGCCGACGGGCTGGCCCGGACGCTGCGGCGGCTTGAGTGAGAGTGGAGACGATCCCGGCGGAGCCCTATAATCCTCCCATGCGGCGCGAAGAAGCCATCTCCACCTTGCGGGGCTACCTCCCAGCCCTCCGGCGGGACTTCGGGGTTCGCCGGCTCTCCCTCTTCGGGTCCACGGCGCGCGACGAGGCCCGCGATGACAGCGACCTCGACATCCTGGTGGACTTCGAGGTCGGTCCCACCTTCGACTCGTTCTTTGGCCTCAAGGTCTACCTGGAGGACAACCTGGGCCGAAAGGTGGACCTCGTCACGCCGGACGCCCTGAAGCCCCGCATGCGGCCGATCGTCGAGCGCGAGGCGGTGGATGTCGCCTAGGATCGAGCGGGACTGGCGCCTCTACGCCGAGGACATCGTCGAGGCGTGCGGGAAGGTCCGTCGATACGTCGCCGGGATGACGTTCGAGGCCTTCGAGGCGGACGAGCGCACCCGCGACGCCGTGATCAGGAACATCGAGATCATCGGCGAAGCCGCCAAGAATCTGCCCGACGAGTTGATCGCCCGGGTGCCCGAAGTCGACTGGCGCAAGGTGAACGGAATGCGCAATCAGATCGCGCACGGCTACTTCGGCCTCGACACAAAGGTCCTCTGGAGCACCGCGACCACGAAGATGGATGAGATGGAAGGCGCGATCCGACGCCTGCTCGAGTCGCCTTGAGCCTAACGCTCGCATGGGCCGCATCGCGCGGTAGCACCTTGGGCGATGGCAAGCGCGTGCATGGCGTGGACCCGAGCCCCGCGGACACCCTGCGCGGTGGCCCTCTCGGCGAGGGCCTCGCCAGACGCGAGGAACAGTTCCTCCGTCAAGCCAGGCAACATCATCTGCGCCCCCGCCGCCTGGCCATTTCGTGGCCAATTCGCGTTCGAACACGCTCTTTCGGGGCGGTCAGCCGTGTCCGCGGGCTCGACGCTTCCCGAGTCGTTGAGCACAGTTGAGCCTTCCATTTGCTCACTGTCACTAACAGTAAAACGCCCCCGGCTTACAGGGCGGCTCCGGAAATCATACGCCACGGCTCTCGCCTGGCTCTCTGAACTGGGCATGATCAGGTCGGGTGGACAGTGTGAAGACGGTGCCTGTCTCACTCTGACCTCTCCCAGGTCTCTGGGCCTACCCGTGGTGGAAGATTGCCTGACGGGGTTGTGGCGATCGACAGGGTGATATTCAGTGCACGACATTACGCTTGACGTAACACATAACGTTCGGCAAACTCCAGAACCGTGATCGCCAGCTACCGGGACAAGCGGACGCGCAGCTTTGCAGAAGGAAGGCGGGTCAAGGCGTTCGACGGGATTCAGCGGAAAGCCGAGATGAAGCTCGACCAGCTGGACGCAGCGTCCGCGATCAGGGACCTGGACCTTCCTGGCAACCGGCTCGAGGCGCTAAAGGGAGACAGGAAGGGGCAGTACAGCATCCGGATCAACGACCAATGGCGGATCTGCTTCGCGTGGCCGGACAGATCGCCGGGGCCGACCGATGTCGAGATTGTCGACTACCACTGAGAGGTGAGACATGAAGCGCAGTGCGATTCACCCCGGCGAGCATCTCGCCGAGCAGCTCGAAGAACTGGGGATGAGTGCCGCCGAGCTTGGGCGGAAGCTCGAGGTCCCGACCAACCGGGTCACGGCCATCCTGCATGGCCGGCGCTCCATCACGGGCGACACGGCGCTGCGCCTGGGCCACTTCTTTGGAAACAGCCCGCAGTTCTGGCTGAACCTACAGGCGCTCTTCGACCTGCGAACAGCAGAGAGGAAGGTCGGGGGTAAGATCAACTCCCTCCCGACGCTGAGCGTGGCTTTTCGCAGACGATCGACCGCCACGGCATGACAGGCCGGTCCGGCCAGCGTTCGCCGACGATCCTGCGCGCACATGGCCGTCATCACCCGCACGTCTCCCGTATGTCTCCCGGACGCTGGGAGAAGCCCGGGGAAGGGTGGGGAAGCCTGGGGAACCGGATCGAGGATTCAACCAACGGTAACGACGGGCGAAACGACAGAAAGGCGTGGACTGTCGCATGGTTAGAGTTCACTCGCCGTAAATATTCAAATCCCTTTTCCCGCTCCAGTTCCAGCCCCGACAAACCCACGGTTTGTCGGGGCATTTTTCTAGGATACCGCCCGGATCCGACTCCTGTGCCCCAAGTGTGCCGTCCGGGCGCCGCTGGGAATCCTCGCACTCGTCTTCCAGGAGTTCCTTCACGGCCATGAGCGACACGCCCCGCAAGCGAGCCTTGCGCCGACCCAACTGTATCGTTTATGTTACGTCCATGCCTCGCGCCAAGACCGGTTTCGACAAGTACGTCCAGGGCCGGATGAAGACCCCCGACTTTGCTTCTGCCTACTGGGATGCCAGGGCGGAGATCGACGAGATTGATCGGCTCATGCGCCAGATTGACGATGCTCGCGGATGTGTACGCCTGACCAAGGCCGACCTGGCCCGCCGCGCCAGTACTCCTCCGGAATCGGTGCGCCGGCTCCTGACGGCGAAGAAGAGCAACCCGACGCTGCAAACGGTCGTCCGCCTGGCGAGCGCGGTTGGGCTTCGCGTCGAGCTCCGACCGGCACGAGCGCCGAGTCGCCGGCGGCGGGCGGTCGCTCATGCCTGAGGTCACCTGAGGACACTTCGAGGAGCCCTCTTCCGGGACTCGGCCACGAGTTCGAGGACCTCGTCGTAGTCCCGGTCCGAGACCTTGGTCTGGAATGGCTTGTCCAAGCCGGTGACCAGAATGAGGCTCGGTCCGCCGAGGCCAAGATCGGCACCGGCCCTCTCGAGGAGGCAGAAGAGGCGGTAGTGGTGACGGTCGGGGCCGTCGACCCGGATTTCGTAGATGCCGCCCATCTTGCCGTGCATCGCCTCCCACTTGCCCCCTCCACTGAACGTGGGGGGCGGGGCCTCTGCGACCGCGCGAGCGACCGCGATCATCATGACGCTCACCTTGGTGGGACAACCGTCGAGAAAATCGCGCGCGGGCACGCTCTGGGACGGGTCGTCATGAGGATGCCGGCGGAAGAAATGGACGCGCCAGGGTCCCGTCGATTTCTTGGCCCCCCGCTCCTCCCCGGAGCGCTTCTTCGATGGCATGGAGCACCCTAACAGTTGGTACTGACCGCTGGGCGCGGCAGAGGCGCGACCGGAGGCCCCGGTAGTCCCGTCTCCCGTATGTCTCCTAGACGCTGGGAGAAGCATGGGGAAGGGTGGGGACGCATGGGGAACCGGATCGAGGATTCAACCAACGGTAACGACGGGCGAAACGACAGAAAGGCGTGGACTGTCGCATGGTTAGAGTTCACCCGCCGTAAATGTTCAAATCCCTTTTCCCGCTCCAGTTCCAGCCCCGACAAACCCACGGTTTGTCGGGGCATTTTTCTAGGATACCGCCCGGATCCGACGGCGGGTGCCATCCAGGTGCCGCCAGGGTGCCGCTCGAGCGTGCTTCGGAGGAGTCGACGAGGCACGCCCCCTGGACGCGAACCCACTCCCGTCATTCGTGTCCAAGGGCCCTGAAGTTCCAGGCTTCTACGACCTTGCCGCCCTCGTAGACGTCGTTATACACTGGTAATAACAGGAGGCGCCATGCGCAAAAGGCTATCGGCCATCGGAAACAGCCTGGGCATCGTCATCGAGAAGCCCATTCTCGAGCTCCTCGAGATCGATCGCGAGACCGAGCTCGACATGCGAACCGACGGGGATCGGCTGATCATCTCGCCCGTCCGGAAGGGCAAGAAGGAGCGAGTTCGGGCGGCACTCCAGCGTGCCCTCAGCGCCCACGACGAGAGCCTCCGCAAGCTGGCCCGATGAGCGATCCGGAGTTCCTCGACCTGGAGGACGTGCTCGCCATCCACCGGGAGCAACTTGCACGCTTCGGCGGCGGTGCCGGCATCCGCGACGCCGGCCTGCTCGATTCCGCCCTGGCGACGCCCCGGGCGACGTTCGGTGGCTCCTACGTTCACGCCGACGTCTTCAGCATGGCGGCCGCGTATGCCTTTCACGTCGCGGAGAACCAGCCCTTCGTGGACGGCAACAAGCGCACCGGGTTGTTGTGCGCCGTGGTGTTCCTGGAGATTGGAAGCGATCGCGAGAAACCGCTGGTTCTCACCCGCGGCAAGCGCGATCTCTCGACCGCCCCCAAGCTGGGCGGATGTGCTTTGGGAGGGCTTCTGAGCTTGAGCACGCCCCGCGCTCGTGATGATCGACGACCCGCGGTTTGCCGTGATTGAGCCTGCCCCGAGTTCGTGGACACCTCCGATGTGAGGGAGACTTGGTCCATGAGGAAGCGAAGGACGTTCACAGAAGAGTACAAGGCAGAGGTCGTTGGCCTGGTGAAGGCCAGCAAGAAGACGGTCGGCGAGGT
>CAIOAK010000169.1 GCA_903855945.1 uncultured Anaeromyxobacter sp. | reverse complement strand
GGGAGTTTCGCCGGTCTGGTCACCCCAGACTGATGGCCGTAGCGGCGTTCGAGACACGATTTCCCGTGTGCAGGTTCGACCCCACGTGAAGCCCGCTCGCGTCGTCGAAAAGCTGAATGCCCAGGGGGCGAAGGTCGACCCGGAGGTGGATCTCGCCCATATTGCTCGGGTCGGCCATGGCAGTGACGACCGGAACGCCCCGCAACAGCAGCACGACGGAGTGCTCCGACTTCAGGACCCGGGCGTCTGGGCCGCCTGCCGTCAGGCCGTTCTCTACCACCCTCACGGCTCGTGCCTCATCCCAGCCAGCCGGCGTGGTCAAGGTGACCCGGAGCGGCCTCGCGGCCACCCGAAGGAGCTGCTCCCCTCGCACCTCCACGATGTTCGCGCAATCGACAAACTCGTTGCCGCCGAGTTGGACCTGGACGCTCATGCAGCGCACCTCCACGAGGCCGAGTGGATCACCTCGGCCTCGACGAATCCTGGCCGTCGTGACGGAATCGTCGGAAGTGTCAGGGGCCCGTGGATTGGCTCCAGCTCGCTCAACCGGACAGGGATCGTCCTCTCGTTGAGGAACTTCCGCTCTTCGGGGCCAAGCTGGTGCCAGATCGGGTCCATGGCGTCGCGGAGGGTATCGGCGAGATCCACGCCGAGGGCGTCGAGCCGGAGCATTTCCCTCTCGAGGGCAAGGTACGTTCCGAGCCGATTCACGGTGGCCATGCTCTCTCCCAGTCTGGCCTCGTCGATTCGAGCGAATCCTCGTAGGCCGCCACCTGAACGGGGCTGGCCGGCTCAACGATTCCGTGAGTCTCGGTGTCGAGCCTGATCGTCAAGCCGGCCTCCTCCACTTCCTCGCGGTTGATCGAGTATATGCGATCAGCGTCGGGACCCACCGACCCCCTGCCCCAGGCCCTGGGGCGCCTGTGGTTGGGGAGGTTCTCGATTGAATCTGGCGCCACCGACATCCCTCCGCATCCGGGCTCGAGCCAACCATCGGGGCGCAATCGAACGTCGTCTGGCGTGACGCCCAGGCTTCTCCTGTTGCGACCCACCCTCGGCAGCCCGTCGACGTCCGGAGTCATACTCCGGAAGAAGCACTTGCCCGTCACCACCGCCCCTCCATCCGGACGTGCTTCCTCCGCTTGGTCCGCGCTTCGTCCGATTTCCGGATCTGGATCATTCTCGTTCGCCCTGTTACCAGCTGCTTTGCATGCTCGATGCCATCACGCAGGCCATCGCATGGAGCAGGCGGACGTGGGTATCCGCTGCACGGACCCCGTCTGGCGTGAGGGGCGCGGGGTGGGCAAACTCCACGCGTGGAATCGAATCGCGAGGGAGGGGGGATTTCGGTGCGGTCAGTCCGCCGGCGCCTGCTCGCCCGCGGGCATCGGGAGGGGCGGCGGGACGGTGAGCGGCCCGATCTCGGCGGCCAGCTGGGCCTGGTCGAGGCGGGAGCGCGTCTGGGCCCAGTACTTGGGAGCGAGTTCGAGGTAGCGGTCCTTGGGCCAGTGAGCGAGCACCCGGAGAAGGTCACGCAGGTAGTCTTCGGGGTGGAGCCGGTGCAGCCGGGCCGAGGCGACGAGCGTGAAGACGTGGCCGAGCGCCTCTCCGTGGTCGTCGCTGCCGACGAACAGCCAACCCTTTCGACCGACGGCGATCCTCCGCAACTGCCTTTCCGATCGGTTGTTCTCGAGTACCAGGCGCCCGTCCTCGAGCACGCGCATGAGCGCGTCCTTCTGGCGGACGGCGTAGCCGAGCGCCGAGCGGAGGATGCCGCGCTGGTCGCGAACGCGCTCGTACTCGACCTCCGCCCAGGCGAAGAACGCCTCCATGTGGGGCCGGAGGTGCTGGCGCCGCATGCGCAGGATTACCTCGGGCGGGTCCGCGTGCCACGCCTCCTCGAGCGCGAACATGTGGCCGATGCGGGCAAGCCCCTCCCGTCCAACCTCGCTCTTCGCGCAGGCCGACTCCCAGAACTTCCGCCTCGAATGGCTCCAACATCCAACCTCGACCCGGATCTCGCCCCCCTCCTTGGGAGGCTTTTCCGGTTCCCGGAAGAGCACGTCGTAGACGCTCTTCGCGTCGGCCTGGATGTAGCCCGAGTAGCCCGCGAACATCTCGAGGAGCGTCGCGCTCGTCTCCTTGGGCGTGTACTCGAAGAAGACATGGTCCCGGTCGGCGATGTGGACGAAGTAGTGGCCGCGGCGGCAGGGCCTGCGCTTGCCGTCCACGCGGAGGCCGGGCTGGATCGAGATGCCGGTGGCATCGGTGGCGATACAGAAGGCCTTCTCCCAGGCCTCTCGACGCATCGCGGCGACCACCGTTGCACCGAACGTCCCCCCCGCGTCCTCGACCCACCGGCACATGGTCCCGCGGTCGAGCGGGAAGCCGTCCCGGCCGAACCTGTCCTCGAGCCGGTTCAGCGGCAGTCCGTCGGTGGCCTTCTCGCTGAGGACGTGGCCGAGCATCGAGGGCGCCGCGAGCGAGCGCGGGAAGCACTCCGGCGGCATCGGCGTGGTCTCGATCATCGAGTCGCCGTGGGCATCGACGACCCGGTACTTGGCCCGGGCCACGACGAGAATCCGGGCCCCGCCCCGCTTCCAGGCAACCTTGCGGCTCTCCTCGAAGCCGAAGCGTTCCGCCTTCCCCTGGGCCACGAGCGGCTCGAACGCCTCGTCGAACATCTCGACCCGCTCCTCCGGGAGCGAGAGCTTGCGCAGGTCGCGCCGCCCCGTGGGCCTGGCCTTCTCCTTCGCGGGCAGGCCACCGGACTCGGGCGACGACGGGAGCGGCCCTCCGATCCGGTCGAGCGCAGCGAGGGTGGCGGCGAACTCCATCTCGAACTGCGTCGTGTCCACCCGCTCGGCCGTGCCCACGAAGATGCGTCGGCGAAGGAGTTCCAACTCCAGGCGCAGTCGCTCGTGGGAGGCCTTCAGCCGGTCCCGCTCCAGGACGAGTTCGGCGACCCGCTCGCGCTCTACCAGGAGAGCGGCCCGCTCGGAGGCGAGGGCCGCTTCGAGCACGTCGATCCTGGCCGCTGCGTACTCGAGAATCACGATGTCACTAATAGTCCTGCACGCACGGAATGTCAATGGGGAAGTGCGGGCTTCGTTCGCTTTGTCACCTCCACATCGATGCCGTCGAGCAGGTCGTCGAGCGCGCGTTCCTCGATGGCGACGCTCGTCGCCCCGCCCTCCGCCTCCGGCAAACGGAACGTCCCGCGGTCGAGCCTTTTGTAGAAAACGCACATCCCCGAGCCGTCGAAGAACAGCACCTTGATGGCGTCCCGCCTCTTGCCGAAGAACACGAAGAGCGCCCCGCACCTCGCCGCCTGACCGATGCGCTCCCCCACCACCCCGGCCAGCCGGTCGAAGCTCCAGCGCAGGTCGATGGGGTCGAGCCCAACGAAGATCTCCACGCCGTGCGGGATCATCGGCCGCTCCGGGCCGTCAGGACGTCCAGCACCGCCCCGAGCGTCGCCCGGTCGAACCCGCGCCGCACCAGGACCCGCACCGGGCCGACTTCGACGACCAGCTCTTCGGCAGCCTCGACTGGCTTTCGCTCAACCGGGCTCGACTTCAGCTCGGAAACACGCACCACCCGGGCCATCCGAACCAGCGCTGGTGCCTGCCTCTCCCCGCCGCTCTCAAGCCGATGGGCCCAGCTTCGCAGACCTCCAGCCGAGAATCCTTTCCCCTCGGCGTAGTCGGTCGAGGTCTGCCCGCTCGCCCTCCACTCCGCCACCCGCGTCGCCCATGTCTCCGGAGCCACCATCCTGCCCACTCTGCGGCAGCTCCCTCATCCTCGCCAGCCGGGCTTCATGCAGCGGATACGGACGTGGAGCACCCCGACGCCGTCCCCTGCCCGTATCCGCACACCAGCGTGGACGTGGACGAGGTGATCTTCTACCAGCGGGGGGAGTTCACCTCGCGCCGGGGCGTGGGGCCGGGGAGCATCTCGTTCCACCCGGCGGGGGTCCCGCACGGGCCGCACCCGGGGGCGTACGAGGCGAGCGTCGGGGGTACCCGGACGAACGAGGTCGCGGTGATGCTGGATTGCTTCGGGGCGCTGAAGGCGACGGGGGCGGCGGGAGGCGTGGAGGACGGGGGGTATGAGGGGAGTTTCGTCCCCCGGTAGCCGCTACCTCCTGAACTTCAGCAACTTCCGGTTCCCCGTCACCTCCGCATCCTGCGCCGCCGCGATCCGCTCGACGGCCGCATGGATATGCTCGCACAGAAGCTCGATCGCGATCTCCGTGTCCCTGTCCACCGTCCGCCTTCCATCGGTGAACCCCAGCTCGATGCGCCCGTCGTCCGGGTTGTGGTCGAGTAGCTCAGCCATTTGGCTTCGCCCTCACAGATCCGAGCGGGCGGCTTTCCCGCACTCGGCTCTTCCCGAGGGTAACGAAGGTCATGCGGCGAGTGCCATTCGAGGGGCAGTGAGCCGGGGC
>CAIOAK010000168.1 GCA_903855945.1 uncultured Anaeromyxobacter sp. | reverse complement strand
GATACATCTCCGCGAAATAACAGGGGGAACGGCGCTCCGGGAGGTTCAGTCCTGATCCTGGAATTTCGTGCGCCGCGTAACCCATTGACATTAAGCTTGTTTTTCAGATGGGGTCGCTCACGCACGATGGCCGGATGGCGTCGGGCAAGTACCTGAAATTAGATCGCTTCTCGTTCACTGAAAGTTACTCGTATGAACTCTGGTGCACGGGGATCGCAGGCCGAATCCGAATCGCCTTGGCAGGTCTCCGAAACCATCGATGGATGTACGACGGCCGTTCGCTTGCGTCCTTGGTCACGAGGTGTGGCTTCGAAAAGGTCGTGATCCTGAAGCCAGGAGACACGACGATCCAGGCACCGGAGGGTCTCAATCTAGCCGAGCGTGAGCAGGAAAGCGTCTACGTGGAGGGGACGAGGCCGAACCAGGTAGCGTGACCAGGATATCCACACCGTAAGTGCGGCTGAAGGATTCTCAACAGACATCTTTTATCGTTCAAAGCGGGTTGGAGGAGGAATTCATGGCCGGCAGAAGGCGGACCGAACAAGCACGGCGCATCTTGTACGAGATCGCTCGAGACCGGCTTTCTATTGAGGAAGCAGACATGCGGTTGGCGATGGTCGGGGAGCGTCCAGCCAATCTGAATTCGCACAAGATGCATCGGCGAAAGGGCCGAGAGGGCGATTGGATTCGGCGTCACCCCTGGCTACTTGAGGTGTTTGCTAAGCGGCCACCGACATGGGCGGAATTTGCAACATGGAACAAAGCAGGTCGAGTACTTCGAACGCGCCATCCATCCTAAATAGCGCCGATTGCATTACCGAAGCCCAGTGCTCCCGCCCCCACCGCACCGCCCAGTTCGCCAACGGGCGGGGACGATAGCACGGCGGGTCACTGACCGGCCACGATGAAGCCTTCGACCGCTCTTGCTCCCGCCCACACTGGAGTTGATCGGGTTGTGTGGAGCCACCGGGGCTTGCGGGTTCAAGCCGCGGCAAGGGCCCTTCTTTCGTGGTTCATGGGTGACTGATAGTCGAGGGCGGAATGACGGCGATGGGGATTGTACCAGCCCTCGATGTAGCGGAAGACGGCCATCTTGGCCGCGGCGTCGGAGCCCATGACGCGCCGGTCGAGCAGTTCGCACTCGAGGCCGGCGAAAAAACTCTCGCACATGGCGTTGTCGAAGGCGTTGCCTACGGACGCCATCGAGGGTATGACGCCTGCGTGTCGGCACCGTTGGCCGAAGGCTATCGAGGTGTACTGGCAGCCGTGATCCGAGTGGAGATCCCATTCAGTGGACAGTAGTAGGCCCGGGTCACGGGAGGGCCCTCGCCAATGTCCAAGTCCACACCTGCCAGTCGCGTCCGCACCACGATATGACTTCATCAAGGCGCAGAGCACGATCCATCGTGTCCCTTCAGCAAGCGTGTGTTGCCCCATTTCCGAGGGATTCCCGGGGTAGCGAGGGCGCGCTTCGCGCGTTCCTGATCGCGAACGGAATGAGGGGAGGGATGACGAGAGAACTCATGGCGCTCGGCGTCGCCCCGACCGGATGGACCATGGACCCCAACGATTCCCGGAAGCGACGAGACCCCTACTGGCAGGGGGAGGCACTCCGCCAGCTGCTCGATGCGATGAAGCGGCACTTTCGGCGATAGGCCCGGGGAGCACCTCCGGAGCGCTCAGGACCCCGACGCCACCTTGCGGGTGGTGCAGGAGGTGGCCACGGCTCCACCTGTGCGCCCCGTCCGGGTGTCCCATTCTTGACACCCGCCCAAGGGATCTGGCCGGCGTCCGACCCCGTGCCATACTCCCCCCTTCAACCCCGGGGCGGGAGGTAGTCACAGCTTGCAGACGGTCGTCGTCGCCTTCTTCATCTCGCTCGCCGTGGCGCTGGTGCTGACCCCGCTCGTTCGAGGGTCCGCGGTCCGCCTCGGCGTGCTCGACTACGCGCGCTCCTCCCGGAAGATCCACGGCAAGCCCATCCCCAGGCTGGGCGGTATTGCCATCGTCGTCGCGTTCTTCACGCCGCTTCTCGCGCTCTTCTTCTTCGATACGGGCGTGGGGCAACTCCTCTGGAGCCAGCCGCAGCGAGCCCTTGCCCTCATCCTCGGCGGGCTCGCGATTGCGGCCCTGGGGACGTACGACGACTTGAAGGGCTCAGGCGCTCGTCTCAAGTTCGCGGTCCAGGTGCTCGTGGCGGCGCTCATGTGGTTCGCCAACTACAGGGCCGATACCATCGCCACACCGTTCGGGACCTTCGGGCTGGGCGTGCTCGGCTTCCCGCTCACCATCCTCTGGATCGTCGGCGTCACGAACGCCCTCAACCTCATCGACGGGCTCGACGGTCTCGCCACCGGCGTCGCGCTCGCCGCAACGGGGACGATCTTCTGGGTGAGCCTGAGCAACAACCGCCCGCTCATGGCGCTCTTCATGGCCTGCCTGGCCGGGGCGCTCCTCGGGTTCCTCCGCTACAACTTCCACCCTGCGTCGATCTTCATGGGGGACAGCGGGAGCCTCTTCGTGGGGTTCGTGCTGGCGACGACGGCGCTCGAGACCCACGAGAAGTCCACGACGGCGGTGGCGCTGCTCGTCCCGATCGTGGCGCTCGGGCTCCCCATCGGCGACACGCTGCTCGCCATGACGAGGCGGGCGGCACGTGGACAGCCGGTCTTCTCGTCGGACCGTGGGCACATCCACCACCGGCTCATGGCGCGGGGGCTTTCCCACCGGGCAACGGTCCTGGCGCTGTACGGGATCGCCATCGTGCTCGGGGGCGTGGCCGTGGCGCTCTTCCACTCCGACGCCGAGCAGACGCTGGCCTACGCCGGCGCCATCATCGC
Organism: uncultured Anaeromyxobacter sp.; assembly: GCA_903855945.1. Taxonomy (GTDB): domain Bacteria; phylum Myxococcota; class Myxococcia; order Myxococcales; family Anaeromyxobacteraceae; genus CAIOAK01. Next base: position 416 of record CAIOAK010000168.1, on the reverse strand, counting down.
CATCGCAGCGATGCTCCTCGTGACGGCGGGGTACGTCCGGTTCGACCAGACCCGGCAGCTCCTGTCCGATCGGAAGAACAACCTCGCCATGCGGGCCGCGGTGCGCCAGGCGGGCAACCAGCTCCGCACGGCCCAGGACCCAGAGGCCATCTGGAACGTGGTTCGGGAGGTCATGCCCGTCTTGCAGGCCAGTTGCGCCTCGCTCACGGTCGTGGCCCGGAACGGGACGGTCAAGACGTCGGAGTTCTCCTGGGGATTCGACGAGGCACCGGCGAGCGTGCTCCGGGCCCGGTTCAGCCTGCTGGGGGAGCGGCCGGACGACGGGCGCATCGAGCTGGGATTCACGGATGGAAGGCGGACCGTGGACAGGGACACGGAGATCGCGATCGAGCTTCTGTGCGAGCATATCCATGCGG
>CAIOAK010000167.1 GCA_903855945.1 uncultured Anaeromyxobacter sp. | reverse complement strand
TTCCGACGCGATCAAACGCCCGGATCGGCGTCAACTACCCGCGATCCATGGCGGATCCCCTCCAGCTACCCCACTGTCGGGTTCCTCACCGCCTGGTGGTCTTTCTATGCACCCGTCAGGGGCGTCTCGCGCTTTCCAGGCCACGGTAGTGTGGCGACGACATGAAGAACAACTCGAAGGTCATCCTCACCCTGGCCGTCGCACTCATCCTCTTCTACCTGGTGAAGCGGTTCTTCCCGATGCACGGGTGAGGAAGGTCGCAGTTCTCCCCTTCGACAATCGAGGTCTGGAAGGACCGAGGCCCACAGGCGGCAGGCGCCGGGTTCCTCCAGATCATGTTCGCGTCCAGGCCACGTCCATCCCCGGGCGGGTACATTTCCCGTGAGAGCGCCTTAATCCCCTGCAATCCTTGAAGAACGGGCGCATTCGGAGGTGACGAGCGGCCACCCTCGTGGATAGAGGTGCCCTCACGCCGGGTCGAGCCCCCCCCCTCTGGAGGACAGCAGATAATCACGATGAGTGAAATAGACCCATCTCGCGGCAGGACGCCTATCACCGCGGGAGCTCCCTCGCTGAAGTCCGGCGGACGGGGCTTCGCCGTGCTCGCCGCCGGGACGGTCCTCGCCGTGATGCTCGGCCTGACCTGGCTGGAGTGGAAGGCGATCGGCGCCGCCGAGGTGAGGGAAAAGCGGGCCCAGCTCGAATCCCAGGCGCGCGTGACGGAGGTTCGCATCGCGAAGCGGATGACCGCGTACGAGGAGTTGCTCCGCGCCACCGCAGGATTTCTCGGAGTGTCGAAACAGGCAGGACGCGCGCAGTTCCGCGACTTCGTGGCAACGCTGGACTTCGGAATGAACTACCCGGGGACCCGGGGCATCGCGTTCAACCTCCTCATTCCCACGTCCGATCTCGCTCGCCACACCGACGCGGTCCGGAAGGAGGGGTTTCCGGATTACGCCGTCCACCCGGTCGCAGGTTTTTCCGGCCAAGCCCCCCGCCCGGTCGGACTGCGCGATTTCTTCACGTCCATCGCATTCATCGAGCCTTTCGCGGGTCCCAACCTGTGGGCCTTCGGATACGACACGTTCTCGGAGCCCATCCGACGAGCGGCGATGGAGAAGGCCCGCGACGAGGGAAGGCCGGAGCTGACCAACAGGCTGACCCTCTTCCGGGAGACGAGCGAGCACGCCCAGACGGGCGTTCTCATGTACTGCCCGGTCTATCGCGGCGGTGTGGCCCCGAAGGACGTTGCCGAGCGACGGGAGCGGCTGATCGGGTGGGTCAGCATGGCCATCGGCTCGGGCGACTTCACGGAGGGAGCCCTGGGGGGGCAGGGCACCGATCTCGACATGTGGCTCTACGACGGAGCCGAGCCGAAGTCTGCAGGACTGCTCTTCGGCCCCTCCGGCACGCTCGATGTCTCTGCGGTGCCGGCGGACCGGATGGAGGCCACGAGAACGCTCATCGTGGGGGGGCGCCCGTGGACGCTGGTCCTCCGGGCTCGTCCGGGATTCGGGGCCGGCGTCATGCACCGATTCAAGCCCCTCGTCGGTCTCGCAGGCATCCTCCTGAGCCTGGTTCTCGCCGCGATGGTCTGGGTCCTGGCGACGAGCAGGGCACGAGCGCTTCGCCTGGCAGGCGAGATGAACCAGGACCGGTTGACGGCCGAGGCGGATCTCCGGCGAAGCGAGGCCGAGTACCGCAGCCTCGTGGAGAACCTGAACGCCGGGGTGGTCGTCCACGCGTCGGACACACGGGTCCTCCTCTGCAATGCGAAGGCCTGCTTCCTGCTCGGCCTCTCCCAGGATCAGATCCTGGGAAAGGCCGCGTACGATCCGGGGTGGCGCTTCGTTCACGAGGACGGGACGACGATGGCGCCCGAGGAGTTCCCCGCCACGTCGGTCGTGACGAGCGGCAAGCCGGTCGTCAACCTGGTGGTGGGCATCCACCGTCCTGCGACCTCGGACCTGGTCTGGGTCCTCGTGAGCGCAACCCCGGTCTTCGGGGAGGCGGGGCAGTTCATGCAGGTCGTGGTGACCTTCATCGACATCACGCGTCGCAAGGAGGCCGAGGAGGCGCTCCGGAAGACCCAGCTGCAACTGGTCAGCGCGTCGCGCCTGGCCGCCATGGGGACGCTCGTGGGGGGGATCGCGCATCAGGTCAACAACCCGCTCGCGGGCACGCTCTCCGGACAGGCCCTGGCGCTGGAGGACATCCGGACCGTCTGCGGCCTCCTCCAGGGAGGGGCAGCATTCGACCGGGAGTCGGCGGTGCGGATCCTGAACGAGACGGCCGCGATTCTCGAGGACGCGCAGACGGGCGCCCAGCGGGTCGCCAGCGTCGTGAAGGACATGTCCACCTACGGGCGCCCGGACCCCCGGCGGTCCAGGGCGAAGCTCATCGACGTGGTGCAGGACGCGATTCGCTGGCTCCCGGCCCCCGTGGCCAGCGAGGTGACGCTGCACGTGGAGGACCACGGTGCACCCGACGTCCTCGCGTCCCCCGGACAGATCCGTCAGGTGCTGGAGAACCTCGTCACCAACGCCACCAAGGCGATCCCCAGGGGGCGCGTCGGCCGCATCCACATCTCCTGCGGAACCTGCCGGGACGGCATGGCGTGCATCGAGGTGACGGACGATGGCTCGGGGATGTCGCCCGAGACGGTGGCGCAGGTATTCGACCCGTTCTTCACGACCCGTTCGGTCGGGGAGGGCAGGGGAACCGGACTCGGCCTCTCCGTCTGCCACGCCATCGTCACCGCGCACGGAGGGACGCTCAGCGTGGTGAGCCAGCTCGGGAAGGGATCGACGTTCAGGGTGGAATTGCCCTCCTGGTGCTAGCATCGAGGGATGTCCTCGCCGCGACCGGTCGTCGCCCTCCTGATCGTCGCATCGATCTTCACCAGCTGTTCCAGCGCACCCTCGCCGCAGCCGCCGCAGCCGCAGGCGGTGATCGCGATCAGCGACGTCCACTTCGATCCGTTCTACGACCGCACGCTTTTCGCCGCGCTCCAGGCGGCGCCGGTGACCGAGTGGGCCGGGCTCTTCGCGGGCTCGACGACCACGAACCCGGGCACCTGGGGTGGGCCCACCAACTACCCGCTCCTCCAGAGTCTGACGGCCGCGCTCCGGACGCAGCAGCCGCGGCCGACGATGGTGGTCTTCGGCGGGGACATCCTCGTCCAGGACTTCCCCTCGATCTTCCGGCTCCTCGCCCCGAAGCAGGACCAGGCCGCCATGAAGGCCTTCGCGCTGAAGACGGTGACCTTCGTCGTGCAGCAGATCCGCGCGTCGCTGGGGACGACGCCGGTCTACTTCACGCTCGGGAACTGGGACAGCTACGCCGACAGCTTCGGACTCCTTCCCAACGACCCCTTCCTCGCCGACACCGAAGGCATCTTCTACGACGGCTTCCTCGCGGGCGCCGTGGACCGCGTGACCTTCCAGCCCACCTACAGGGCGGGCGGCTACTACGCCGCGGAGGTCCCCGGCAGCAACCTCGTCGTCGTGGGGCTGAACACGATCTTCCTCGCGCCCCAGTCGCCCTCGGGTACAGCGGCCGCGGTGACGGCGGAGCTGAACTGGCTCGACGCGACCCTCGACGCGGCCCGGGCTTCCGGCCGCCCGGTCTGGATCGTCATGCACGTCCCGCCGGGCGGCGACCTGGCCACGACCGGCAAGGACGTGGACCCGCAGGGGCACATCACGCAGCCGACGATGATGCTGCAGGCCGAACCGCAGGATGAGCTCCTCGCGATCCTGGCCGCTCACCGGGACGTCGTCACCGCCGCCTTCACCGGCCACACCCACATGGACGAGTACCGGCTGGCCGCGACCGCCCTGCAGGGCCTTCCCGGGGTGACCCCGCTTCTCGGCAACTCGCCCGCCTTCAAGACCTTCACGGTCTCCCCGGACACGACGCTCCAGGACTACGTCTCCTGGACGCTCGATCTCGGCAACCCTGCCGCCGCGTTCCAGCCCTCCTACACCTTCTCGAGCGCCTACGGTCTCGCGGGGCCCCTCGCGTCCTCGCTTCCGGCCTTGCTTCCCCAGCTCAGGTCCGTCCCCGGCGCGCAGGCCGGCTACCGGCAACGCTACGGCTCCGGCCACGCGCCCAGCACGCCCATCACGGATCTCGACTGGCCGGTCTACTGGTGCGGCATCGCCCTCCTGGGGCAGGCCGGTCTGACGGGTTGCGTGAACCAGTACTGAGGCAGCCGCCGGCGACCGGGTTGCAGGCTAGTGCCCTGGGCGCGGCTGCGCGTCCACGTATGCGGCGATGTCGCGCACCTGCTCCTCGGTCATGGCCCCGGCGTAGGTGGCCATCGCCGAGGAGATGTACGAGGCGAGCTTCGCCGGCTGCCCCATCGCCGACCCGGCGGTGAAGGCCTTCGCGCCCCAGACCGCCGGGCCAGCCCCACCGGAGCCGTCCGCGCCGTGGCAGCCCGCGCACAGGGAGGCGTAGAGGGTCTTCCCCTTGGCGACGTCCTGGGCCGACCAGAACGGGGCGTCCAGCTTTCGCAAGGGCTCGAGCCGGCGCGGCCCGCCGCCGCTGCCGCTCATCGCCATCCTCCGCCCCTGGGCCAGAGAGGTCACGTAGGCGCCGAGCGCCCGCATTTCCGGGCTCCCCGGGGGAGGGGGTTTCGCGCCGAGGTGCTGGGTGAAGCAGGCGTCGATGCGGTCGTCGAGCGTCATCACCTTGCCGTCCACCACCGCGGGATAGGCCGCCGCTGCGCCGAAGAGGGGCAGCGCGTTCAGGTCGGTACCTCCCTTTCGATGGCAGGAGGAACAGGAACGGGCGAAGTCGCTCCGCCCCTTCGCGATCAGGTCGGCGAGCGGGGCGGCCGGGACGATGGCCCCGTCCACGGCGGCGACGGCCGGGAGCGGCTTGGGGGGAGGCGCGCCCTTGGGCGGGTGGTCGTAGACGTGGGCCACGCCGGAATGGCAGGAGACGCAGTCCACCGTGGCGGCCTGGAGCATCCCGGCGTGCACGAGGTCGTACATCGTGCCCTTCGCGAAGGCGCGGAGCTCGTGGCAGCCCCGGCAGGTGAGCGAGTCGGTTCGCGTGACGAACGCGTGGACCTCCCGGTTGAGGCGCGACCGCTCCTCCTCCCACTTCGCCTGGGTCGCGATGACCCCGCGCCACTCGTCCACGGCGTCGCTCACCCCGACCTTGGCCTTGAAGACGACGAGCTTCACCCACTGGATGGCCCCCTTGTCGCGGGCGCTCTCGTAGGGGATGTGGCAGTCGGAGCAGGTGGCCGGCACGCCCACCGCGTTCGCAAAGTGGGGGCCGCGCCGGTAGGAGTCGTCGGCCGGGCCCATCGTGTGGCAGGCGGTGGCGCAGAAGTGGTTCGTGCCGGCGTAGACGATGGCCCGGTTCGACGCGGCGAAGGCCGCGAGGCCGAGAACGGCTCCCCCGGCGACGAGGAGGAACGTCCGCTTCCCTTTGCTTTCCATCGTGGGACTCTAACCCAGGGGCATCCGAGCCCGACATCCGATAACCTGCCGGGCCATGAAAGCCATCACCTTCGACGACGTCCTGCTCATCCCGGCCTACAACCACTACGAGTCGCGCCAGCACGTGGAGGTTGCGGTCACCGATCGAACCGGAAAGCTCACGCTGCAACTCCCGGTGATGACGGCCAACATGGACACCGTCACCGAGTCGGCCATGGCCAACTTCATCGGGGCCAAGGGGGGCATCGGCGTCCTGCACCGCATGATGTCGGTCGATCGGAACGTCGCCGAGTTCAGGAAGTGCAAGCACCCGGCCTTCGTGTCGGTGGGTTGCGCCGACGAGGAGCTCACCCGCGCCGAGGCGCTCCGGGACGCGGGGGCGACCCATTTCGTGGTGGACGTGGCCCACGGCCACGCCCGCTACGTCGGCAAGACCCTGAAGCGGCTCCGGCAGCTGCTCGGCGACGCCTGCCTCATGGCCGGCAACGTGGCCACCTACGCGGGGGCCGACTACCTGGCCTCGGTCGGCGCCGACATCGTGAAGGTGGGCATCGGTCCGGGGAGCGTCTGCACCACCCGCCTCAAGACCGGCCACGGCGTGCCGCAGCTCACCGCCATCCAGGACTGCGCCCGCTGCGACCGCTCCATCGTGGCCGATGGCGGAATCCGCCACCCCGGCGACATCGTGAAGGCGCTCGCCTTCGGCGCCGACTTCGTGATGGTCGGGGGCATGCTCGCCGGGACCCGTCCCACGCCCGGGAAGAAGGTCCGCAAGGGCAAGGGGTGGGTGAAGTCGTACCGGGGGATGGCGAGCCGCGAGGTGGCCGACGAGTTCCACGGCGGGATCTCGGAGTGGAAGACGGCCGAGGGGGTGGCGGTCACGGTGCCCTACCGGGAGGACGAGGAGGCCATCATCGCCGACCTGGTGGGCGGTCTCCGCTCCGGACTCACCTACGCGGGAAGTCGCACCATTCGTGAACTGCAGCGGAAGCTGAACTACGTGGAGATCACCTCGAGCGGCTGGCTGGAGAGCACGCCGCACAAGGCCACGACCTAGCTCCGAGCTATCGGGGAACGCTGCCCGCGGCCAGCCTCGCGAGCGCCCACTTCCGCCGCTCCGGATCCTTCTCGACCTTCACGAGACGCTCGAGGTACGGCCGGGAAGCCTCAGGTCGATTCGTCTCGAGGAGGAAGAAGGCCAGGTTGAAGAGCATGTCCGGTTCGTCGGGCGCCAGCGCCACCGCCTTCCGGAGTTCCGCCTCCGCCTCGGCGTTGCGCCCCGCCACGTAGAGTCCCACCCCGAGCTGCATCCGGCTGATGGGTTCGTCCGGGAAGATCTCCGCGTGCCTGCGGAGCGCGGCCACCGCCTCCGGGATCCGTCCCTGGCGGAAGAACTGCGTGGCGAGGTTCTTGTAGGCGCGCCAGTGGTTGGGTGACTTCTCGGTGACGTCGCTCCACAGCGCGATCTCGCTCCGCCAGACCTCGTTCCTCCGGTAGGTGGCGCCCCCGAGGACGGTGGCTGCGAGGGCCCCGGCCACGGCCGTGTCGCGCGCCACGTGGGCCGGATCGACGCGGAGGAGGAGGAAGGCGAGGGCCGTCACGGCCGCCGGGAAGAGGCCGGCCGACGGCAGGTAGACCCGGTGTTCGTTCATCACGTCGGCGATGGGGATGACGCTCGACTCCACCGAGAGCGCGACGAAGAACCAGGCGATCCCGACGGCCACCAGCCGGACCGCGGGGTCGAGCGGAGGGCCGGCCCCTCCGGTGCGCGATCGCCAGGCGAGCCAGGCGCCGAGCGCCGCCAGGGCGGCGAGGAGGACGGTCGAGCCCGCGACGTCCGGAGCGAGCCACGAACGGCGCACCGGCACGTCGTGGTCGAGCACCTGCCCCACCGGCAGCGCGAGCAGCCCGAGGTACCGTGCGATCACCACCGCCTCGGTGCGCAGGTAGTCCATGCGGGACACCTCCGCCTGGACACGGGTGCCGGCGTCGGCGGAGGCGAGCACCTGGGCCGCCGGCTTCCCGAGGTCCACGATGGTGAGCGGGATGACGAGCGAGAGGACCGCGACCGGTACCACCGCCAGCCAGCGCCGCCTTCCGCCCGTGAGGAAGCCCCACTCCGCCAGTGCGATCGCCGCGGGGAGGGTGAAGGCGATCTCCTTCGAGCGGAACGCGAGCAGGGACGACACGAGGACGCCGGCGTAGAGGAGCGGCCGGGTGCGGGAGGGGGGGCGCAGCCTCCAGGAGAGGTAGAGCACCACCGCGAGCAGGTAGAAGAGGGTCGCGAGCGACGTGATCCGCTGCACCACGTAGCTCACCGCCTGGGTGGCGAGCGGGTGGGCCACGAAGAGGGCGCCGGAGGCGAAGGCGATGGCCTCGGCCGAGGGGGCGAGCGCCGAGGTGCGGAGGCGGGGCGAGCGGAAGGCCAGCCGGACGAGCTGCCAGACGAGCAGCGCGTTGGCGAGGTGGATGGCCAGGTTCACCACGTGCCAGCCGAAGGTCGCGTAGCCGCCGAGGGCGTGGTTCAGCGCGAAGCTGAGGTAGGCCACGTACCGGTTGGGCTGGAAGCGGTAGCCCTCGGCGCCGAACCAGAACCCGAGGTCCCGGATCCGGGCGCTGTCCCGGATCTGCCCCAGGTCGTCGAAGACGAAGTCGCCCCGCAGCGAGCTGGAGTAGGCGAGGAGCCCGACGAGCAGGATCGCAGCGGCGGAGAGGAGCGCCCAGGGCGCGGCTCGGGAGCGCGACATGGCCGGCGACGATACCAGATCGCCGGTCGAGCCCTACCCGAGCCTACCCATGTGCAGCGCGAAGAGGTCCACGTACGGAGTCGCCAGGGCGGTCTGCGTGCCGAGAGGGCGGATCTCCGGCCCCATCGCCTCGGCGAGGAGCGTCAGCCACCGATCGCGCCGCATGTGGTACTCGGTGCGCGTCCCCCGCGGCTGGGTGAGCAGCGAGACCAGCTCCGGCGCCACGAACTGGTCGGCGCTCTCCCGCGCCACCTCGTCCGGGTCGCCCGGGCCGAGCACCTGCGCGAGCAGCCAGCCGTAGGAGTGGTGGATCGAGGCGGCCAGCCGCGGAGAGCCCACCTCGGGCGAGTCGTGGTCGGCGTCCAGCTCGAGCAGGAGCAGGTGGTCGATCGACGAGGCGAGTGCGGCGAGCGCGCGCCCCTTCATCTCGGCCGGCATGTGGTGCAGCGAGAGGGACCCGATGGCCAGGTCGAAGGGTCCGGAGAGCCCGCTCGCCACGTGCTCCAGCCGGGCCAGGCGCCCCTCGACGCGCGCCCCAGGCCACTCGGCCGCCAGCCGCGCCTTGGCCGTGGAGATCATCTCGGGGGAGGGGTCGAGGAGCGTGATGGACGCCACCTCGTCCCAGCGTCCTGCCTCGAGAAGCGCCGGGAGCAGCTCCGACACGATTCCGCCGTCGCCGCACCCGACGTCGAGAACCCGGAGCGCCCCCGACTCGGGGGGCAGGGTGTCAACGGCGAAGCTGACGAACTGGGCGCGCGCGGCGCGCATGGCCGGGACGGCGGTGAAGTGGGTGTAGGCGCGCGGGTCGGCGAACGCGTTGGCCGGCGCCTCCAGGTGCCCGGTTCGCTCGAACACGTCGGAGAGGTATTCGCTGGCGCGCAGGTCGTCGCCGTCCACGTCGGCGCCCGCCTCGAACCACCTGGTGGCCCGCGGGTCGGCCCGGATGGCGAGGGTGGACCCCGCGAAGAAGCGGAAGGCTCCCAGGTGCTTCTCCTGGACCTCCTCCTCGACCGCTCCGCCGGGGAACGAACCCCTGTCCAGAACCTCCGGCAGGAGGCCGTTCCAGGTCACGACGTCTTGGGGACCGAGATGGAGCACGTGGGTATCCTCGCGCGCTCCCCTCAGCAGCGCAGGACGAGTGAAAAGCATACGGCGTGCCAGCGGATCGGGCGCAGGGGTCCATAAAATATCTAATAAAATAAGATATTTATACAGAAAGTCCCGCCGGGGTAGGTTGGGTGACGCTGACCCCGGGTGCGGGAACTCCCACCCGGGTGCACCTACAGCAGCGCGCGCCGCATGTCCCGGAGGACGTCTGCCAGGAAGCTCGTGAACCGGGCGCCGGCCGCGCCGTCGATGACGCGGTGGTCGTAGGAGAGGGAGAGGGGGAGCATCTTGCGCGGCGCGAACCGCTCCCCGTCCCACACCGGGCGAATCGCGACCCGGGAGGCTCCCAGGATGGCAACCTCCGGGGCGTTCACGATGGGGGTGAAGGCCGTGCCGCCGATCCCGCCCAGGCTGGAGATGGAGAAGGTTCCCCCCTGGATGTCGGCGAGGGAGAGCTTGCCCTCCCGGGCGCGGCTCGCGAGTTCGCCGAGTTCCCGGGCGATGTCGAGCACCCCCTTGCGGTCGGCGTCCCGGATCACGGGCACGACGAGGCCGTTCGGCGTGTCGGCGGCGAATCCCAGGTGGTAGTAGCGCTTCAGCACGAGGCTGTCGCCGTCGAGCGAGGAGTTGAAGTCGGGGAACCGCTGCAGCGCCACGGCGCAGCCCTTCACGAGGAAGGCGAGCAGCGTGACCTTCGGTCCCTTGTCCCCGGTCTCGGCGTTCAGGCGGGTCCGGAACTCCTCGAGCTCGGTGACGTCGGCCTCGTCGAACTGGGTGACGTGCGGGATCATCACCCAGTTGCGGGCCAGGTTGGCGCCGGCGATCTTGCGGATGCGGGAGAGCGGGCGGGTCTCCACCGGGCCGAAGCGGGCGAAGTCGATCTTCGGCCAGGGGAGGAGGTCGAGTCCGGTCCCGGTTCCGACGGGAGCCTGGCCGGAGAGTGCCTGCTTCACGAACCTCTGCACGTCCTCCTGCAGGACGCGCCCACGCGGGCCCGAGCCGGTGACGCGGGAGAGGTCCACTCCCAGCTCGCGGGCCGCCTTACGCACCGAGGGGGAGGCGTGGGCGGGGCCGGATGGTGCGGCATCCGGAGCGGGCGGGGGGGGCGCGGCGGACGCGGCGACGGGGGCGACCGGGGCGGGGGACGCGGCGACGGGTAGCGGCGTCGGCGCCCGTGCCGGCGCCTCCACCGCGGCCTCGAGCAGCAGCACGAGCGACCCCTCGCCCACGCGGTCGCCCACCTTGACCCGGACCTCCTTCACCGTGCCGCCCACGGGGGCCGGGACGTCCATCGTCGCCTTGTCCGACTCCAGCGTGACGAGCGAGCCGTCGGCCGCCACGCTGTCGCCCGGCTTCACGAGCAGCTCGATGACGCCGACGTCCTTGAAGCCGCCGATGTTGGGTACGCGTACCTCGAGGAGTCCCATGATCACACCGTCCAGGGGGCGGGGCGGGAGCCGTCCACGCCGTACTTCTTCATGGCGAGCACGGTGCGATCCGCCGGGAGGACGCCTTCGTCGGCGAGCGCCTTGAGCGCCGCCACGGCGACGTGGAAACGGTCCACCTCGAAGAAGCTGCGGAGCTTCTCTCGCGTGTCCGAACGGCCGAAGCCGTCGGTGCCCAGGACGACGTAGCGGCGGGGGACGAAGGCGCGGATCTGCTCCGCGTAGGCCCGCATGTAGTCGGTGGCCGTCACGACCGGTCCGCGGGTGGGGCCGAGCTGCTCCTCGACGTAGGAGCGGCGCGGAGCCTCGCCGGGGTGGAGCGCGTTCCAGCGAGCGACACCGTTCCCCTCGCGGGCCAGCTCGGTGAAGCTGGGGGCGCTCCAGAGATCCGACTCGACCCCCCAGTCGGCGCGCAGGAGCTCGGCCGCCGCGGCCACCTCGTGGAAGATGGCGCCCGACCCCACGAGCTGCACGCGCGGAGCGGCGGGCGCCTCGGCACCCTTGCGGAAGAGGTAGAGCCCCCGGCGGATGCCCTCCTCGACGCCTGCGGGCATGGCCGGCTGCCGGTGGTTCTCGTTCAGGAGGGTCAGGTAGTAGTAGACGTCCTCCTGGTCCGCGTACATGCGTCGCAGCCCGTCCTGCAGGATCACGGCGACCTCGTACCCGAAGGACGGGTCGTAGGAGACGCAGTTGGGAACCGTGGACGCGATGAGGTGCGAGTGGCCGTCCTGGTGCTGGAGCCCCTCGCCGTTCAGGGTGGTGCGCCCGGAGGTGCCGCCGAGCAGGAATCCGCGCGCCCGCATGTCGCCGGCCGCGTAGGCGAGATCGCCGACCCGCTGGAAACCGAACATCGAGTAGAAGACGTAGAACGGCACCATGGGCACGCCGTGGACCGAGTAGGACGTGGCCGCGGCGATCCAGTCGGCCATGGCGCCGGCCTCGTTGATCCCCTCCTGCAGGATCTGCCCCTTCTTGTCCTCCCGGTAGAAGGCGAGCTGGTCGGCGTCCTGCGGCGTGTAGAGCTGTCCGACGTGGCTCCAGATGCCGAGCTGACGGAACATGCCCTCCATCCCGAAGGTGCGCGACTCGTCTGCCACGATGGGGACCACGTGCGGTCCGATGGCCTTGTCGCGCAGGAGCACCTGGAGGAACTGCACGAAGGCCATGGTGGTGGAGATGTCGCGGTCGCCGCTGCCCTCGAGCAGGCGGGGGAAGGCGGAGAGCGGCGGCACGGGCAGGGGGCTCGACTGGCCGCGGCGGCGGGGACGATCGCCCCCCAGCTCGGTGCGGCGAGCCTTGAGGTACTCGAGCTCCCGTGAGCCCTCCTCGAACTTCACGTAGGGTACGTCTTCCAGCTGGTCGTCCGGCACCGGGATCCGGAAGCGGTCCCGGAAGCGTCGGATGGCCTCCACCGACATCTTCTTCTGCTGGTGGGTGATGTTCTGCGCCTCCCCCGACTCGCCCATCCCGTAGCCCTTCACGGTCTTGGCGAGGATGAGGGTGGGCTCCCCCTCGTGCTGCACGGCCGCCTGGTAGGCGGCGAACACCTTGAAGGGATCGTGGCCGCCCCGGTTCAGGTTCCAGATGTCCTCGTCGGAGTAGTCGGCGACGAGCGCCTGGAGCTCGGGGGAGTTGAAGAAGTGCTTGCGGACGTAGGCCCCGTCCTTCGACTTGTAGGTCTGGTAGTCGCCGTCCACGGCTTCCATCATGCGCCGCTGGAGCGCCCCGGTGCGGTCGCGGGCCAGCAGCGGATCCCAGTGGCGCCCCCAGACGACCTTGATGACGTTCCAGCCCGCCCCGCGGAACTCGCTCTCGAGCTCCTGGATGATCTTGCCGTTCCCCCGCACCGGGCCGTCCAGCCGCTGGAGGTTGGCGTTGACGATGAAGATGAGGTTGTCGAGCCGCTCGCGCCCCGCCATGCCGATGGCCCCCATGGCCTCCGGCTCGTCCATCTCGCCGTCGCCGGTGAGCGCCCAGACCTTGCGCCCTTGCGTGGCGGCCATGCCGCGGTCGTCCAGGTACTTCATGAAGCGGGCCTGGTAGATGGCCATGAGGGGGCCGAGCCCCATCGAGACGGTGGGGAAGTTCCAGAACGTGGGCATGAGCCACGGGTGGGGGTAGGAGGAGATCCCCTTCCCGTCCACCTCCTGCCGGTAGCGGTCGAGCTGCTCCTCGGTGAGGAGTCCGAGCAGGAAGGCCCGGGCGTAGATGCCGGGGGCGGAGTGGCCCTGGATGAAGACCAGGTCCCCGCCCTGCTCCCCGGTGGCGGCTCGCCAGAAGTGGTTGTAGCCGATGTCGTAGAGCATCGCGGCCGAGGCGAAGCTGGCGATGTGGCCGCCCACGTTGGTGTCCCGGTTGGCGCGGATCACCATGGCCATGGCGTTCCAGCGGATGACGTGGCGGATGCGCTGTTCGAGCTCGAAGTCGCCCGGCAGCGGTGGCTGCCGCTCCACCGGGATGGTGTTCAGGTAGGCGGTGTTGGCCGAGAAGGGGAGGTAGGCGCCGGAGCGACGCGCCCGGTCGATGAGCTGCTCGATGATCCAGTGGGCGCGGGTGGGCCCCTCGCGGGCGATCACCCCCTCGAGCGCCTCCAGCCACTCCCGGGTTTCCTGCGGATCGACGTCGGACGGACGGTGCATCGGAGCTCCTCGGCGAGGGACTGGGGGAAGTTAACCTGCGCAGAGTCGGAGCGCCGCATCGATACGCTGCAGCGACTCCTCCCGACCGAGCAGCAGCACCACGTCGTAGATCCCCGGGGACGCGGTTCCCCCGGTGAGGGCCACCCGCACCGGCTGCGCCACCTTGCCCAGGCCCAGCGAGCGGGCCGCCGCCACGTCGTGGAAGAGCTTCTCGAGTACGCCCGCGTCCAGGGTGGCGGTGGCGGAGATGCCGTCCCGGATCCCCAGGAGGATGGGCGCGGCGTCCGGCCCGAGGAACTTCTCGCGGGCCTTCGGATCCATCTCCACCGGCGCGAAGAAGCAGCGGGACTGGGTCACGAGATCGACGAGGGTCTTGGCCCGCTCCTGGAACGCGCGGACCACCTCGGGCAGGCGGGGGTCGCCCTCCACCTCGAGGCCGGCGGCGCGGTAGTACGGGAGGGACCGGGCGGCCAGTTCCGCGGGCGGGAGCGACTTCATCCAGGTCTGGTTCACCCAGACCATCTTCTCCGGGTTGAAGACCCCGGCCGTGGCGCCCACGTGGTCGAAGCCGAAGTGTTCCACTAATTCACTGCCAGTGAATATCTCCTGGTCCCCGTGGGACCAGCCGAGCCGGACCAGGTAGTTCACCACCGCCTCGGGCAGGAAGCCCATGTCGCGGTAGGCGGTGACGCTGGTCGCCCCGTGCCGCTTGGAGAGGCGGGTCTTGTCCGCCCCCAGGATCATGGGGAGGTGGGCGAAGGCAGGGACCGGGTATCCCAGCGCCTCGTAGAGCAGCACCTGGATGGCGGTGTTGTTCACGTGGTCGTCGCCGCGGGCGACCAGGTTGATCTCCATCGTCACGTCGTCCACCACCGCGCCGAAGTTGTAGAGCGGGACGCCGTCGGCGCGGACGATCACCTCGTCCTGCAGCGTGGAGGCCGGCCGGGTGATGGCTCCCTTCACGAGGTCGGTGAAGGTCACCTCCTCGAGCTTGGGGAGCCGGAAGCGGATGACGTGGCGGCGGGAGGGATCGTAGGGGAGGTCGCGGCAGGTCCCGGGGTAGATGAACTGCCGCTTCTCGGCGCGCGCCTGCTCCCGCTGCAGGTCGAGCTCCTCCTTGGTGCAGTAGCAGGCGAAGGCCTTGCCTCCCCGGACGAGCCGCTCCGCGTACTCCCGGTAGAGGTCGAGCCGCTGCATCTGGAAGTAGGGGCCGAAGGGGCCTCCCACGCCCGGACCCTCGTCCCAGTCGAGCCCCAGCCAGCGCATTCCGTCCAGGATGGCGGCGACCGCCTCGTCGGTGGATCGCTCCCGGTCGGTGTCCTCGATCCGCAGGACGAACTTGCCCCCGGTGTGGCGGGCCCAGAGCCAGTTGAGGAGCGCCGTTCGCGCCCCCCCGATGTGAAGGTAGCCGGTGGGGGAGGGGGCGAATCGGACGCGGACGGGTGCGTTCATGGGCGCGGAAGCTAGCACACCAGGACGCCCGCGTAGCCCACCACGCTGGCCGGGTCTCCGGTCACGTCCCCCGACGTGGAGTACCGGACCAGCTCGGCCCTGCGCGCCCCGAGCGCCACGGCGGCCACGAGCATGACGGTGGCCGGGACGACGCCGCACATGGAGATCTCCTCGCGCGTGACCACCTCGTGGAGCCCGCGGGGATCGAGCGCCAGGACGCGGTCGAGCGCCAGCCCGTCCTTCCGCCGCGCCTCGGGCGCCGGCAGGTAGTGGCTCATGTCGCTCGAGGCCACGACGAGCGCCCGATGGCGCCTCGCCACCAGGGCGAGCCCCTCGCCGAGTTCCTGGCAGCGGGCGAAGGAGAGGGAGCCCAGGCACAGGGGAACGATGGCCGCGTCGGGCCGCCGCCGCTGGAGGAAGGGGAGCTGCACCTCGAGGGAGTGCTCCAGCCGGTGCGCGGCGCGGTCGGGGAGCGCCAGCCCCGCCTCGACGATCTCCCGGGTCATCTCGTCGTCCACCGGCACCGGCCCGAGCGGCGTTCGCCAGGCGCCGTCCGGCCAGAGGGAGAGCCGCTCGCCCCTGCCGGTGTGGTTCGGGCAGAGGAGGATCACGCGGTCGGGGACCTCGACGCGGGCCCAGGTCGCCCCGGCCACGGCGCCCGAGTAGACGTAGCCGGCGTGGGGGGAGAGGAGCCCGAACGCCCTCGTGGGAGCAGCCTCCGGGGAGGCGCCTCCGGGCGGACCGGCGAGCAGCCCGTCCACCTGGCCGGCGAGGAGCCCGGGGTCGGAGGGGTAGAACCGCCCCGCGACCGCAGGTTCGCGCTCGGTCGCCGCGTGAGGCATGATGCCGAGGATAGCACCGGCGGGCAGAGCCGGGGGTCCACCCCCCACGACGCGGGAGCTCCTGCTCTCCTGGTGCTGGGTCGTGGGTGGGATCGGAGCCGCATCGGTCCTGGCCGGCCTCGACCCCACCGGGCTCCTCCGGGCCAACCTCGCCGGGATCGCCGCGATCCTCTTCGTGCTCGTCCCCGACCGGAAGCTCCGCGAGCGGGGGGAGGGCTGGTCGCAGTACGGTCTCGGGTGGTGGGGACTCGACGACGCCCGGACGTGGCGTGCGTGGGGCTCCGGCGCAGCCCAGGGACTGCTCGTGTCGCTGCTCGTCCTGCCGCCCTTCGCCGCCGCCGTGGTCGCCGCGACGCGGCTCGCCGGCCTGCCGGGCGATTTCCACCTGCGCCTGCCGCCCGGTTTCGCGATGGCGGCGCTGGTCCAGCTCCTCGTGGTGGCGCTTCCGGAGGAGCTCTTCTACCGGGGCTGGATGCAGACCGCCTGGGCACGCTCCGGTCCGACCCGGACGCTGCTCGGCGCCGCGGTGGGACCGGGCTTCCTCGCCACCCAGGTCCTCTTCGCCGCCGGCCACCTGATCACCCTCCAGCCCTGGCGGCTCGCCACCTTCTTCCCCGCCCTGCTCTTCGGATGGCTGCGCGCCCGGACGGGAGGGGTGGCCGCACCGGTGGTGGCCCACACCCTCTCCAACCTGCTCGTCCTCGTCCTGCAGGCGAGCCTCGCCCCTCCCGGTTAGACCATGACCATGCCCCCCACGATCCGCGCGATGCTCGAGGAGCAGGAGGCGACGAGCCTCCACCCCCGCGCGGCGCAATCCCGCGACAGCCGCGGCCGCGATCGGCCGGATCCGGAGGACGACATGCGTCCGGCCTTCCAGCGGGACCGGGACCGGGTGCTCCACTCCAAGTCGTTCCGCCGGCTCATGGGGAAGACCCAGGTGTTCCTGGCCCCCCGGGGCGACCACTACCGCAACCGGCTCACCCACACGCTGGAGGTGGCGCAGGTGGGGCGGTCCATCGCCCGGGCGCTGCGGCTCAACGAGATGCTGGTCGAGGCGATGGTGATGGCCCACGACCTGGGGCACACCCCCTTCGGACACGCCGGCGAGCGGGTGCTGAACCGGGTGGTCCCCGGCGGCTTCCACCACGTCCAGCAGTCGGTGCGGGTGGTGGAGGTGCTCGAGAAGGAGGGGGAGGGGCTGAACCTCACCGTCGAGGTGCGGGACGGGATCCTGCGCCACTCCAAGGGGCGCGGACAGGTGCTCCTCTCGGGAGGTGCGAAGGCGCTCACGCTGGAGGCGGAGGTGGTTCGCCTCGCCGACATCGTGGCCTACGTGAACCACGACCTGGACGACGCCGTGCGCGGCGGACTGCTGCACGAGGACGAGGTCCCCCGCGACATCGCCGGCGTCCTGGGCGAGCGCCACTCGGTGCGGCTCCACACGCTCATCGGGGACGTCATCCGCTCCTCCGATCTGGACCGCGGGGAGCACATCTCCATGTCACCGCCGGTGCACGGTGCGCTCCTCGCGCTCCGGGAGTTCCTCTACGCCCGCGTCTACGAGAACCCGGTGGTGCACGACGAGTTCGCCAAGGCGCAGCGCATCCTGGAGGACCTGCACGGCTGGTGCATCGCCGACGGGGAGCGGTTGCGCGCCCGCTTCGGCGTGACACCGCGGCCCGGGGAGGACATCTCCCGCGCGGTGGCCGATTTCCTCTCCGGCATGACCGACCGGTTCGCCATGGAGACCTGGGAGAAGGTCTTCATGCCGCGCCCCTGGGCCATCGTTTGACAGCCCTTCCGACGCCCGCCTACGATCCCCGCATGCCTTCGACGGACGGAACATGAGCGACGACATCGCGGTCGGCATCGACCTCGGCACGAGCTACAGCGCCGTGGCCACGGTCCTCTCGGGCAAGCCCGAGGTGCTCACGAACGAGTGGGGCGAGCGGACCCACGCGTCGGTGGTGAGCTTCCTCGAGGACGGCACGGTGCTGGTGGGCAACAGCGCCAAGCGCAACATCATCACGAACGCCGAGAACACCATCTACTCGGCCAAGCGGCTCATCGGCCGCTTCTTCTTCTCCGACGAGGTGAAGAAGGCACAGGCGGTGATGCCCTACCTGATCGTGGAGGGGCCGAACAACGGCGTCCGCGTCCAGGTGGGGGAGAAGGTGCTCGCCATCCCCGAGGTCTCGGCGCTCGTCCTGAAGGAGATGAAGGCCATCGCCGAGACGGCCCTGGGGCGAGAGGTCCGGCGCGCCGTCATCACCTGCCCGGCCTACTTCAACGACAACCAGCGGCAAGCCACCAAGGATGCGGGGCGCATCGCCGGGCTGGAGGTGCTGCGGATCATCAACGAGCCCACGGCGGCGGCGCTGGCCTACGGGTTCGGCAAGGACGTCTCGCAGCGCATCTGCGTGTACGACCTGGGCGGCGGCACCTTCGACGTCTCGATCCTGGAGATCGGGCGGGACGTCTTCGAGGTCATCGCCACCGCCGGCGACACCTACCTGGGAGGCGACGACTTCGACGACCGGATCATGGCCTGGCTGGCCGACGACTTCCAGGCGGCCCACGGGATCGACCTGCGCCGGAACAAGTTCTGCCTGCAGATGCTGAAGGAGGCCGGAGAGAAGGCCAAGATCGAGGTGGGGCGCAACGGGCAGGCGACCATCCACGTGGAGGGCATCTGCCAGACCCCGGATGGCAAGGTGCTCGACCTCTCCCAGTCGCTCGGGGCGGACGCCTTCAACCGGATGGTGATGGACCTCGTGCAGCGGACCTTCAAGGTGTGCGACGAGGCCCTCCAGTCCGCGCGGATGACCGCCAGCGACATCGACGCGGTGATCCTGGTGGGCGCGCCCACGAGGTTGCCCATCGTCCGCCAGTCGGTGCGCCACTACTTCCAGAAGGACCCGATGGCCGGAATCGACCCGGACGAGGTGGTGGCCCAGGGCGCGGCCATCCAGGCTGCTGCGCTCACCAACCGGGGTGCGGCCGTCTCGGGGCAGGTGAGCTACCTGCTCGACGTGACGCCGCTGACCCTGCGCGTGGGGACCGCGGGCGGATGGGCCGAGGCCATCATCGAGAAGAACACCCCCATCCCCATCGAGAAGTCGAAGACCTTCACCACCAGCCGGGACGGCCAGGACCGGGTCCGCATCCGCGTCTACCAGGGGGAGTCGAAGCGGGCCGACGAGTGCGAGTTCCTCGGCGAGTTCGAGTTCTCCGGGTTCCGGGTCGGCTACCGGGGCGACGTGCAGATCCAGGTGACCTTCGAGATCGACTCGAACGGCATCGTCAACGTGTCGGCCTCCGACAGCGAGACCGGGCAGAAGGCCTCCACCACCATCCGGCTGTCCTCCGGCCTCTCCGAGACCGACATCCTCTCCGCCGCCGACCGGAACGCCGAGGTGGTGCTGTCCGGCCACGCCGCCTCCTGAGTCCAGGCCCCTACCCGACATGGATCCGTTCTTCTCGATCGAGGTGGAGACCCTGTCCGGGGCGCTCGATCAGATCGACTACTTCGCCGTCCTGAAGCTCACCGCCGCGGCGACACCGGGCGAGATCCGCGCCGCCTACCACCGCGAGTCGCGCCTTTACCACCCCGATCGGTACGCTGCGGTCGAGGACACCAACCTCCGGAACCACGTCGGGCGCATCTACCGTCGCATCAACGAGGCCTGGACCGTGCTCCGGGACGACGCCCGCCGGTGCAAGTACGCCGCCGACATCACCGGCCCCGACCGCGCCGGGAAGCTGCGATTCACCGAGGACGACGAGGCCGAGGTGAAGGAAGCCCGGAAGCGGCGAGCCGCCGAGCAGGACGGCCAGACCCCGAACGGACGGAAGTTCTTCGCCGCCGCGCAGGCCGACGCCCAGGCAGGGCGGTGGGAGGCGGCCGAGCGCAACCTCCGGCTGGCGCTGGCGTACGAGCCGGCCAACGAGCGATTCAAGGAGCTGCTCTCCCAGGCGGAGAAGAACCGGCCCAAGCAGGACTTCCGGATCAAGTAGGCCCCGTGATCCTCGACGCGGCCCTCCTCGCGCTCCTCGCCGTGGCGGCCCTCCTGGGGGCGCTTTCGGGGTTGCTGCGGCCGCTCTTCCTCTTCGCCGGCGCGGCGCTGGGATGGCTCGCGGCGCGCCACCTCTCCGAGCCGGTGGGGAAGGTGCTCGCGCGGCTCGTGCCGGAGGGGGCGTCGCGGCCGGCGGCGGCGCTGCTTCTCTTCATCGTGGTGTCACTGGCGGTCGCGCTCCTCGGTCGCAGGCTCTCACGGAACCGGGAGGGGGAGGGGAGGCCGCTCGACCGGGCCGGCGGTGCGCTGCTCGCCGGGATGGCGGCGGCCGCGGCGGGCTGGATCGGGCTCGCGGTGGCGGAGGCGGCGTCGCCGGAGTTGCCTGCGGGGTGGCAGTCGGCGCTGGCGCACAGCGACCTCGCCGGGCTGGTGCGGGAGAACGATCTCCTCGGCGGCTGGCGGCAGCGGGCCGAGAAGGCGCTGGCGGAGTTGCTGCGAGCGGCGGATCGGCCCGGGCCGGAGGGGCGCGCGGCAGGGGACCCGGAGCTGCGGCGGCTCATGGACGACCCGCGCGTGCGGGCGCTCGTGGACGAGATCCGCTCGGGCAACGCGAGCGGCGTGGTGAGGTCCCCGGAGGCCCTGCGGCTGCTCTCCGATCCCGAGTTCCGGGACCGGCTGGAGGCGGCGCAGGAGCGGATCGATCGGAAGGCGCGCTGACAGGCCGGCCAGTTCGCCGGACGAACGTTTCGGATGCGGGCATCCGATCCGGGGACGGCGAGCACGTTCCCTACGGATACGGGTATACCCCCCACCCGATCGAGAGCACGGCGAGGGCCATGTGGGGGAAAGGCGGGTCCTCGATCCGGGCCGCCTCGCCGTGCAGCACCACGGTGAGCGGCGGGGTGGACGGGCTCTCGTACCGGCCCGCCACCTTGCTCGTGAACTTCACCGCCTGGGCACGGGCGGAGGATCGAGTCACCGTGACGTCGACATTGCTCAGCATCCAGAGGCCGGTGATCCGGAAGCCACCGGAAACCTTGCTGACCGTGACATCCGTTCCGAACCCGGTGATCCGGTTGCCTTCGGCCTTCAACTCGACGAGGCCGCTCTTGTACCGGGGATTCCCTACGATGCCCTTGTTGAAGGCGAACCTCGTCGGGTTGCCGCCCGACCGGAACGACGCGACTTGTCCGTTCCACGTACCGCCGGGGGTGAGTTGGAGAGACGAAAAGGACGGCCCCCCCATCTTGCCCACGGCTACTTCCGTGTCGTCGAAGGAGGCGGCTCTGTAGGCGAATTCGTTCACATAGAAGACGATCTCACCCCGAGGCTTGGGTTGCTCACCAGCAGCGATCGATGGCGCCGCAATGCCGGCGGCTGAGACGATTGCTGCCGCGAGGGCCATTCCGATTCTCGTGTGTCGCATGGTGGGTTCCGGGCGAGGGCGAAGCGGGCCTGTGGACTTCAGGGGTCAGGGTCCAAATCCGGGCAGCCCCACCCCGTACACGGCTCGCAGGTTTCCAGGTAGAAGCACGACGAGGACGGGCACGTCGTGAGGAACCCATCCACATAGCACAGGGGTTCGGGCGACCCGCCAGGACCGCCGCACGCGCCGCCGCCCAAGTCGAGGACGTAGCTGCTTCGGTTTCCCCAGCTGAAGGATCGATAGCAGTCGTACCCTCGTTCGCCGATCACGACAGCGAAAGTGTCGTCCGAGAAGTACATCCAGTGGGTCTCGATGGAACCCATGAGCGGCTGAATGGACCCTGCTGCCCGAACAGATGTCGACTGAAGTTGCGAGGCGCTCACGGAGAGCGCAGCTGCAAGACCAGCGATGAAAGCAATTCGTTTCAGG
This sequence comes from uncultured Anaeromyxobacter sp., assembly GCA_903855945.1. Lineage (GTDB taxonomy): Bacteria > Myxococcota > Myxococcia > Myxococcales > Anaeromyxobacteraceae > CAIOAK01. Next base: position 35,985 of record CAIOAK010000167.1, on the reverse strand, counting down.
TATGACCTCAGGAATCGACAGTTGGACAACCGCTACATCATCGACGCGCGTACCATCTCAGGGTCCCCGGTCGAACGGGCCTCCCCTGATGACAAGGCGCGCGGCGTCCGGGTTTGTGACATCGCCCGGAAGGGTCCCTCCGATCGCGCACCCCGGCTTCCGTGCGTCGCGTAAGATGGCCCCATGATCTCGAAGCCATCGGCTGCCGAGCTCCTCGCTCTGGGTGACATCCGGGGCGGGGTCGAGCAGGCGATGCACGAGCACGGCCCGGGCGTCTACGGGCTCCTCCGGGTCCTGCTTCGTAGGAAGGAGGACGCCGCCGAGGAGGCCTTCTCCCTCTTCGCGGAGAACCTCTTCAAGTACGCCGCGACATACCGCGGGGAGGGCCCGCTGAAAGCCTGGGTCTACGCCCTCGCCCGCAACGCCGCCGTGACCGTGAGCCGCGACGGCTGGCGCAAGCGTGGACGGCGGCTAGAGACGAAGGAGGCGGAGCGGCTCGCCGCCGACGTTCGAACACGGACCGGGGTCCGGCGGGAGCGGCAGGCGAGCGTGCTCGAACGGCTTCGCGACACCCTCGACCTGGACGACCAGATGCTCCTCGCGCTTCGCATCGACCAGAAGCTGCCGTGGGAGGACGTGGCGCGGGTGATGTCGAGCGACGGAGTCACGGTGGACGCGCAGGCGGTACGGAAGCGATTCGAGCGGCTCAAGGCGCGCCTCGGCGATGAAGTCCGGCGTCTCGGTCAACCGGAATGACGGATTCGCCTTCCGGCGCAGGGGAGCTGTCCCGACTGCTCGAGGACCTGGCGCGCATCCCGCGCGTCCCCATCCCGGATGTCCACTTCGAGGGGTTGGCCCGGGGCACGCACGTGGGGCGGTTCGTGGTGCAACGCGAGATCGGCCGGGGCGGCTTCGGGGTGGTCTACGCGGCGCAGGACCCCGATCTGGGGCGGGAGGTGGCGCTCAAGCTCCTTCGTCCCGGGATCGGGCTGGCCCGGGGGGAGACCGAATGGATACACGCCGAGGCGGAGGCGGTGGCCCGGCTCAACCACCCCGCCATCGTGACCATCCACGAGGCCGGGCGCTCGGAGCACGGGGCCTACCTCGTGTTCGAGTTGCTGCATGGGGAAGGGCTCGACGCGCGATTGGCGCGAGGGGGGATGACGCTCGACGAGGTCATCCGGATCGCCATCGCGGTTACCTCCGCCCTCGATCAGGCGCATGGCGCCGGAATCCTTCACAGGGACCTGAAGCCGGCCAATGTCTTCCTCTGCGAGGGCGGCTCCGTGAAGGTGCTCGACTTCGGGATCGCGCAGCTCTTCGATCGAGAATCGGTGCCGGGGAGTGGCACGCCGGGTTACATGGCGCCGGAGCAGCAGAACGGGCGAACGGAGGACGCCCGCTCCGACCTCTTCGCCCTGGGCGTCCTGATCGAGAAGGTGCAAGCGGCCTGTACGGCCGGCGGCCCGCGCACTTCCCGGCGCGCCAGGGCGCTCGCGAGCCTCGGCAAGGCTCTCACCCAGGCCGATCCGGACCAGCGCCCCGCAACGGCGAAGGCCGTCCTCGCCCGGCTGGAGGCGATCCGGACCGAGGGAAGCTCGGTCATCCGGCGCACCGCGCTCGTCGTCTCGATCGCCATGGTACTGGCGGCCACAATCTGGGTGATCGTGGGAGCGTCGACCCCGACGGAGGCGCACCCGGGCGAGCGCATCCTCGTCGCCCTCGCCCCGACGAAAAACGAGTCGGGGCTGGCCGAGCTCGATCACGTGACCGAGCTGGTGCGGATCGGCCTCTCCGACTCCCGGCGCATCTCGGTGGTCGCCCAGCCACGGATGGAGGGGGGACTCCGAGGCCTGGGAGGAGCGCCGGCGACGGCCAGCGCGGAGGACTGGCGCCAGGTGGCCGCTCGGGTGGGTGCTTCCACGATTCTCGAGCTGGGCGCGAGGCGGGACGGCTCCGATCTCGCCGTGACGTTCACCGGGCGCGACGCCACGACCGGGCGGGTCCGCTTCCAGTCCACCGCCAAGGCACCGAGCCTCGAGGCGCTGCCGAGGGAACTGGACGGGGCCGTCCGCGCGTTCCGGAGGGCCTCCGGCGAACGGCGCGCCGACCTGGAAAGGGATTCCCGATCGCTCGCCGACCTCGCGACGCCCAGCCTGGTCGCCTTCCGTCATTATTCACAAGCCGTGAAATGCATGGGCGCGATTCCCGAGTCGAACGGTGCGGACGCCACCGGTGGCTGCGACGACCACCTTCGCCGGGCGCTGGAGGCCGATCCCTCCTTCGCCCTGGCCCAGAGGGACCTCGGCGTGGTGCTGTCGACCGCCGAGCCGCGGAGCGAGGAGGCGCGGAGGCACCTCGACGCCTCGCTGGCGGCACCCGGGCGTCTGTCGAGACGGGACGAGGCGCTGGCGCGAGCATGGCGCGACCACCTCGCCGGGGACGATGAGGGAGCGCTGCGCCGGTACGCGGCGCTCGTCGCGGAAGACCCCGGGGACGTGCAGGCGGCCTTCGAGGCCGGGGATCTCCTCTTCCACGTCTCCCGATACGACGAGGCGATCCCGTATCTCGCGCGCATGGTCAGCGTGGATCCGTCCTATCCGTGGGCCTTCCCGCACCTCGTGGAGAGCTACGCCCTGGCCGGACGCCGGGCGGATCTCGCGAAGCTGATGGACGGGGTCGGGACGCCCGACCCGGCGCAGGTCCGCGACGTCGTGAGGGGCGAGGGGTGGCTCGGGCGGCACGGGAGGGCGGTGCAGATCGCGCGTGCCTGGGAGCCGAGGCTGCCGGGCACGTCGGGAGGCCTCATCCTCCTCCAGGCGCTCCTCACCGCCGGCCAGCTCGGCGAGGCAGAGACGGTCGCCGCGTCCATCTCCGAGCGCGAGCCGGCGAATTGCCTCGCCTTCATGTACCGGGTCCTCCTCGCGGCGGAGCGCGGCCGGCCGTCGCAGGCCTGGCGGCTCCTCGACGCACCGCCGGCGGAATTGCGCTGTCCGTCCCCCTTCGACCTGGCGCTCCTCCGGGCATCGATCGCCGCCGGGGACCGGAAGCTCCCGCGCATGCGGGCGGAGGTCCAGAAGATCCGGGTCGGTGCACCGGACTACGCGCCGCTCGTCGCGACCCAGCTCGCGCTGCTCGGCACGCCGGAGGATGCCAGGGCCATGCGGGAGGCCGTTCCGCCCGACTCCGTCGCCGGGGTCGAGATCGGCGCGCTGGAGGCCTGGAAGGCCGGGGATTCGGACCGGGCGGTGGCCATGCTGGCCGCCCTCGAGCAGAAATCGCCGCGGCCCAACGACGCCCTGTCCCCCGCCTACCTCCTGGCCGAGGTGGCGCGGGAGGACGATCCGTCCGAGGCGCTCGCCGCGGCCTCGCGATTCCGGAGCCGGGCTCCCGTCGGTCCCGCCGGAGGGTGGACGTACGGTCGATCGCTGCTCGTCTCGGCGGAGGCGGCGTGGCGGCTCGGTCTCCGGCGCGAGGCGCTGGAGTTCATCTCGGCGGCCGACGACCTCTTCGGCGACGCGGACGAGGGATTTCCGGCGGCGGTGGAACTGTCCCGCCTGAAGGCTGCCATCGAGTCCCGCGCGGCGCCGAAGCGCGGCGCCCATTTCGGCCCGAGGTAACGGGGGCCCATGCCGGCGCGCGCGTTCGTTTCCTCGCCCCTCCCCGCCGCCGCCGTACTCCTCTCCTCCTGCGCGGGCTGGACGGCAGACGTGAGCAAGAAGGCGACGCCCCTCGGCGAGATCGTCCTCCAGGTGCAGGACCACGAGTTTCGGGCCGCCGCGTTCGACGAGGACGAGGTCGGGGCCGGGCCGAAGGAGGGGCCCGCCACCGCCACCCCGATGCTCATGCCGGACAGGACCTGGCAGGGGGAGGTGGCCGCGACGGCGCAGGCGGTCCGGTTCACGAGCCGGAAGCCGGGGGTGTACGTCTCCCAGACGAAGCCGCCCCTCTTCGTCCTTCTCGCCGGCGACGCGGCCGACGTCACGGTCAGTTCATCGGGTGGTGCGCCAGGCAAGCCTGGAGAAGGAGGAAGTCATGTAGCCGATGGAAACCTTCAGTGGGTCCCAGCAGGACGTAACCCTGCCCGGCAAAGGCCAGCAACCAGCCGGAACCGAGTGTTGCGTGGTCCGGGGGTGACCCCGGCTGCGAAGCGTACACAGGGAGTGCGGAAGCCGCGTGATGGAGCCTCGAAACGAACTGATCGCTGGAGCGGACGTCTTCACCTGGGACGGACGCAGCACCGGAGCGCCGTCATGCGAGGCGCCGAGGTCCGGCCGGGGCCTGAGGACGCAGCGAACGTACAGGGGGACCCCCAGGAACCTGGGAGATCCTGCCGTCTCCAGCGGTGAACGGATGGGCGACCCGTAGACGCCCTGGCTCGCGGACGGTGAGCTCGACCCCCGCGAGAGCGAACAACGGAGCGACGCCGGTAACCGCCGAGCGAAGGAAACGAAGCGCGGCGGGAAGGGCGGCAGGAAGTCGGAGCCTCTCACAGTACCGATGAAGCGGGGGAACCGTCCCGACGGGACCCCGTGGAGGGGATGAACTTTTCGGATGCGGGCATCCGATCGGCGGCCGCCGAGCGCGTCGCCCGATGCGGCCTGTCCAAGACGACCACGGGGCGCGGCGTTACTTCTGCTTCCGCGTCGCCTTCCCCACGTCCCGCATCGCATCCGACCCCGGATGACGCTTCGCGTGTGCCCGGTGCAGCTTCTCGTACAGCCCGTCCAGCCGGTCCATGAGCCGGCGTGGCTTGCGCGGCTTCCGGGTGGAGAGGGCGTAGGCGAAGACGATGGGCGCCGAGATGGTGGAGTCGGAGTAGACCACCACGTGGTTCTTCAGCATGTCCGCCTGGATCTTGCCCCAGCTGATGGCCTCGCTGGGGGTGGCGCCGGAGAGCCCGCCCCACTGCGGCGAGTCGGTGGAGATCTGCAGCATGAACTCGTGGCCGCCCCGGTTGAGGTCGAGGATCTGCCAGAGGGTGGGCTGGGTCTGGAGGTAGAAGTTCTTGGGCGATCCGCCCCCCAGGATCACCACGCCGTTCACGTCGGCGTCGTAGACGATGGCCGTCGTCTCGAGCACGTCGAGGTCGGGGTCGATGGTGGTCTCGCCGCCACGAAGCTTCATGGCGGCCACGTTCATCCCGATCGACGAGTCCCCGGGCGAGCTCGTGAAGATCGGCACCCCGTGCCGGGCCGCCGTGGCCACCCAGGAGCGCTGCGGCAGCGGGGCGTGGCGGAGGACGAGCTGCCCCAGATAGTCGTGGAGGCGCGCCGTGGAGATGCGCCCGCGCAGGGCAGGAGGGGCCTTCTCGAGCGCCTCCCGCACGAAGGCGTCGGTGTCGAGGAGCGAATCCTCGGTGATGAAGACGTCGTAGATGCGCTCGATCCCGGCCCGGTAGAGTTCCCGGTCGTCCACCTGGAAGTGACCCTGCACGACCGGCAGCTCGAGGGCGAAGTGGAGGTCGTGGTAGAGGTTCGCCCCCGTCGAGATGACGAGGTCGACGAACCCGGCCTCGATCATCGCCTGGATCGCCCCTCCCACCCCCGCCGGCGCCATGGCCCCGGTCACCGTGAGGGCGATGGTGGCGTTGGCGTCGATCATCCGACCGAAGAGGTCGCAACCCTCGGCGAGCCGTCCGCCGTTGAAGGCGCCGGCCCGGCGGTAGACGTCCACGAGGTCCACGACCGTCATCCCCTTGCGCAGCCTCATGGGCTCGACGGGGGGACGGGAGAGGTAGCGCTTGCGCAGCTGCCGTGGGGTTGGCTTCTTGGGCATGGCAGGAGGTCCCGGGGAGGGCCGGGTCTGAGATTATCAGGGATGGAGGGCGCTCAGGTGAGCTGGGCGTTGACGGCCGTACCCGGAAATACCGACTCGGGAACGTCGATGTGGACCGGACGGTCGGCGATGACGGCGAGCGTGGTCTGGCGGAAGACGTCCAGCATCCGCTCCTGCCCCTCGCGCCACACCGCCGACATCGCGCAGATCGGCTGGCGGCTGCACGCGTCATCCTCGTCGAGGCAGACGTTCACGGCGATGGGTCCCTCGGCCGCCTCGATGATCTGAAGCACCGTGATGGAGTCGGCCGGACGGGCCAGGCGATATCCACCGTGCGGTCCGCGGGTCGAGCGGACGATGCCCTGATCTACTAGTGTTTTCAGGATCTTCGCGAGGAAGTCCTCCGGGACGCCCATCTTCCTCCCGATCTCCCGGAAGGGGACCACGGTGCCATCGGGAATGGTGGCCAGGTGGATCATGGCCCGGATGGCGTAGTCGATCTTCCGCGAGATTCGAAGGACGTGCTGCATCGGGACTCCCTAGCACCCCAAACCTGGGGGGTTATATGACCGGCGTGTCCACCGGAATGGCTCCTGACCACCGTATCATCGACATCATCGACCTGCACACTCATTCTACCGCATCCGATGGTCAGTATCCCCCATCGGAGGTGGCCGTGCGGGCCGCCCGGGCCGGAACGGTCGCCTGGGCCCTCACCGACCACGACACCGTCGCGGGACTCGGGGTGGCTGCCGAGGCGGCGCGACGGCTCGGCATCCGGTTCGTTCCCGGCATCGAGCTCTCCGTCTTCCTCGACGAGAATACGTCGCGCGCCCGGGAGATCCACGTGCTCGGCCACTTCATCGATCCCGCCCGCCGGGAGCTCCGCGCCTTCGAGGACGAGCTCGCCGACCAGCGGCGCGGCCGCGTGCGCGAGATCGTGAAGCTGCTCGCCAAGAACGGCGTCCAGGTGACGGAGGAGGCGATCGTCGCCTGCAGCGGCGGCAAGACCATCGGTCGCCCCCACGTGGCCCGGGCCATGGTGCAGGCGGGCGTCGTCTCCAGCGTGAAGGAGGCCTTCGACCGCTACCTGGGGGAGGGCAGGCCGGCCTACGTCGGGCGCTTCCGGCTCTCCGTCGAGGATGCGGTGGCGCTCATCCGGGACGCCGGCGGCGTGGCCACGCTGGCCCACCCGGGCGTCTCGAAGGTGCAGCCCGGGGAGCTCAAGCGGCTCCGCTCCATCGGGTTCGACGGGGTCGAGGCGGCTCATCCCGACCATCCGCCGGAGCAGGCGGCGCGCTACCGGGAGGCGGCGACGGCGGCGGGGCTGGTCTGCACGGCAGGCACCGATTTCCACGGGGAGCTCGTGGCCCCCGACAGGGCGCTCGGCACCTCGAGGATGGCGCTTGCAGACCTCGACCGGCTGGAGGCGCGGCGCCCGTCGACCGGTGCGCCGCGCTCCGTCGATCAGCCGCGGTAGAACATCCCCAGCGAGTTGCGGGTCCAGTCCATGATGGGCGTGACCCAGATGCCGAAGAGGACCGTGGCCCCGGCGAAGCCGGCCAGCAGCCACTTGTAGGACGTCGGGTAGGAGACCGGGGTCTCGGTGAGCGGGGCCTCGAAGAACATCGCCCGCAGGACGCGTGAGTAGTAGTAGAGCGCCACCGCGGTGTTGAGTGCCGCAACCACCGCCAGCGCCGCGTACCAGGTGCCGCCCGCGCCCGGGAACCGCTCGATCACGGCCACGAAGAGCCAGTACTTGCCCGTGAAGCCGATGGAGGGCGGGAGCCCCGTGAGCGCGAAGAGGAATACCGCCATGGAGACGGCGGCCAGCGGCGCCCGATGGCTCAGTCCGCGGAACTCGAAGATGGACGGGGAGCCGGTGAAGCGCTCCACCACGATGACCGCCAGGAAGGCCCCCAGGTTCATGATCAGGTAGGCCAGCATGTAGACCATCACCGCCTGCGTCCCCACGAAGGAGTTGGCGGCGAGCCCCATGAGCGCGTACCCGGCGTGCGCGATGGAGGAGTAGGCGAGCAGCCTCTTGAGATTCGTCTGCGGGAGGGCCGTGAGGTTCCCGAGCGTCATGGTGACGGCGGAGAGGACTCCGACGACCGCAGGCCAGGGGACGTTGCCGACCGCCACCGAGAGGCCGCCCATGGAGCCGCGCACGTCGAGCGAGCCCCAGAGGAGCCGGGCCGCCAGCGCGAAGCCGGCAGCCTTGGGGCCGGTGGAGAGGAAGGCCGTGAAGGGGGTGGGGGCGCCCTCGTACACGTCGGGAGCCCACATGTGCCAGGGCACCGCAGCGATCTTGTAGCCCACGCCCGAGGAGACCAGCACCACCGCCAGGATGAGCCCCAGGCGGTACGGGACGGTGGCCGGGACCCGGGCGATGGCGTCCGCGAAGCGGGTGATGTCCGTGGTTCCGAGCATGCCGTAGAGGTAGCTCATGCCGAAGAGCATCGCCCCGGAGGCCACGCCGCCGAAGATGACGTACTTCAAGGCGGCCTCGCTGGCCTTCCGGTCGCCCTTGGAGTACCCGGCCAGCACGTAGCTCACCATCGAGACGAGCTCGATGGACATGTAGATCATGAGCAGGTCGGTGGCGCTCGCCATGAGGAACAGGCCCAGCACGATCGACACGAGCAGCGCGTAGAAGGGGCCGATGCGCGAGGGCGGATAGGCCTTCGAGGGGCCGGCGATGAGGACCGTCAGCGCGCCGCCCGCCAGGAAGATCCACTTGAAGAAGCTGGCGAAGGCGTCGTTGGCGATCATCCCGTTGAAGAGGGACTGGGGCGTGCCGGGCTGGGCCGCGAGGAGCAGGGCGGCCAGGCCCAGCACGAGGAGCGTCGCGCCGCCGAGCAGGCGGGCGCGTGCCTCGCTCCTGCGCCAGAGCAGGTCGAGCAGGAAGAGGACGAGGGTGCCGAGCGTGAGCACGAGCTCGGGGCGGAACCACCCCGCGCTGCGCACGTTCTCGGCGACCATGAAAGGCTGGATGTCCATCGTGCGATCTCCGCCCCGCTACACCGGGCGCAGGTTCTGGATGAGCATCTGCAGCGCCGGGTTGATCGCGTGCAGGATGAACTGCGGGTAGAACCCGAGGAAGATCATGAATGCCGCGAGCGGGTAGAGGGTGAGCCGCTCGCGCCAGTTCACGTCCGGGAAGCCGACGTAGGCCTGGTTCAGCTTGCCCAGGAAGACCCGCTGCATCGCCCACAGGTAGTAGGCGGCGGTGATGATGACCGCGGTGGCCGAGATGACCGTGAAGGTCAGGTAGACCGGGAAGGCGCCCGCCAGCACCATGAACTCGGCCACGAAGCCCGCCAGGCCGGGGAGGCCGAGGGAGGCGAAGAAGGCGAGACCGGTGAGGCCGGCGTACTCGGGGAGCTCCTTGGCCAGGCCGCCGAAGCGCTCCATGTCGCGGTGGTGGGCGCGGTCGTAGATCACGCCCACGAGGAGGAACAGTGCCGGGCTGATGATGCCGTGGGTGAACATGTTGAGCACCGCGCCGGACATGGCCATGGGGGTCATGGCGGCCATGCCGAGCAGGGTGAAGCCCATGTGGGAGACCGACGAGTAGGCCACGAGCTTCTTGATGTCCCGCTGGGCCAGCGCCACGTAGGCGGCGTAGATGATGTTGATGACGCCGAAGACGGCGATGCCGTTGGCGGCCCACTCGGTGGCGTCGGGCAGGAGCGGGTAGTTGAACCGCAGGATGCCGTAGGGGCCCATCTTCAGCAGGATGCCGGCCAGGATGACCGAGATGGGCGTGGGGGCCTCGACGTGGGCGTCGGGCAACCAGGTGTGGAACGGGAACATCGGGATCTTGATGGCAAACCCGATGAAGAAGGCCACGAAGACGATCTTCGTGAAGGCGAAGCCGAAGATGGGAACCGCCGTGGCGAACTGGCCGGCGCGCCCCTGGGCGGCGAGCTCGAGCAGGTTGAAGGTGTGCTTGGCGGAGAGGGTGCCATCGGCGAGCACCGCCGGCAGGCTGCGGTAGTAGACCGCGATGATGGCGAGCAGCATGAGCACCGAGCCCGCCAGGGTGTAGAGGAAGAACTTGATGGCCGCGTATTCCCGGCGCGGTCCGCCCCAGACGCCGATGAGGAAGTACATCGGCAGGAGCATGACCTCCCAGAAGACGTAGAAGAGGAACATGTCCAGCGCGACGAAGGTGCCCATCATGCCGGTCATGAGGAGCAGGAGCAGGATCATGTAGCCGGGCACCATCCGCACCGAGAAGTGCTTCGGGTGGTGCTCGTCGTTGCCGTGACCGTGGTCGTCCTCGTCCATCCCGGCCATGTGGATCGCCTTCTCGCCACCCTGCCACCAGGGCATGGAGGCGATGGCGGCCACGAAGGAGATGAGGCCGGTGAGGAGCACCATGGAGATGGAGAGCCCGTCCACGCCGACGAACCACTCGACGTTGAATGGGCGGATCCAGATCCCCCGGTTCACCATCTGGACGCCGGTGGCCTTGCCCTGGACGAGCAGGCCCTGCGCCTTCGGGTCGAACCAGGCCCAGGCCAGGATGGAGGTCACCATCATGAGGAAGCTGGCGACCAGGGTGATCCAGCGGGAGGACTGATCGAGGAACCTCTTCGGCAGGCCGAGGAAGTGCCTCACCGACATCAGCGCCAGGATGAGAGCGGCACCGATGACCGGGAGGAAAGTGGCCCAAACCAGCACGTTGTCGGGGCGGATCATGAAGCCGATCTCCTAGCGGAAGAGGAAGTTGAGAAGGACGACGAGCAGCGACCCGAGGGCCGCGCCGTAGAGGTAGGTCTGGATGCGGCCGGTCTCGATGCGGCGCAGCAGGCGCCCACCCTCGCGGGTGAGACCGCCCACGCCGTTGACGGCGCCGTCGACGACATACTTGTCGAAGGCGTCGTCTACCGCGGCCAGGAGGCGGGCCACCCAGCCGACGAAATTCACGAACCAGTCGATGACGTGCTGGTCGAACCAGGACAGGAACGCGGCCAGGAACAGGGCCGGACGTATCACGATGGCGTGGTACGCCTCATCGACGTAGTACTTGTTGTAGACGACCGTCCAGACCCCGAAGAAGCGGGCCTTGAGATCTGCCGGGACGCTGCTCTTGCCGTCCTTGAAGAGCTTCATCGCGAAGAACCAGCCGATGGTGGCGGCCGCGACGCCCATCCCCTGGAAGAGCCACTCGGTGGCATGGGAGAAGTGGGCGAAGCTCACCTCGGCGGGCAGGGCGGGGGCCAGCCAGTGCTCGAGGATGGGCTCGTGGTGGCTCCAGAGCATCGGGATGCCGAGCAGCGACACGAGCACCGCGCCGGTGGCGAGGGTGACGAGCACGAAGGTGATCGACCGGGGCGACTCGTGGGGGAGGCCGCCGTGGTGGCCGTGGTCGTCGTGGGCCGGCGCGGCGTGGGCCGGCGCGGCGTGGGCGGTGTGTGCCGCATGCGCCCCGTGGACCGCATGGGCCCCGTGGACCACCGGGTCCTTGTTGTCGTGCGGGTGGCCGGCGGTGACGTGGTGCGGCGCCGCGTGGGCGGAGTGCGGGTCCTCGTCGTGCTCCTCTGCGTGCCCCGCGCCTCCCCGGTACTTCCCGGTGAAGGTCATGTAGTAGCTGCGGAACATGTAGAAGCTGGTGGCCGTCGCGGTCACGAGACCGAGCGCGAAGACGGCCGGCCCGAGCCACGGGGCGGGGGTGCCGAAGAGCTCCATCCCGCGCTGGGTGAAGGCCTTCCAGAGGATCTCGTCCTTGGAGTAGAAACCGCTCGCCCAGGGGAAGCCGGCGATGGCCCAGGTGGCGATGAGGTAGGTCCAGGCCGTGATGGGCATGTGCTTCTTCAGCCCGCCCATTTGCCGCATGTCCTGCTCGTGGTGGCAGCCCAGGATGACCGAGCCCGACCCGAGGAAGAGGGTGGCCTTGAAGAAGGCGTGGGTGAGCAGGTGGTAGCTGCCGGCCCAGTAGGCGCCGACGCCCACGCCGATGAACATGAAGCCGAGCTGGGACACCGTGGAGTAGGCCAGCACCTTCTTGATGTCGTACTGGAAGAATCCGATGGTGGCGGCGAAGAAGGCGGTGAGCACGCCCACGGTGGCCACCCACCCCATTGCGGTGGGGGACATCGCGTAGATGTAGGAGAGCCGGGCCACCATGTAGACGCCGGCGGTGACCATGGTGGCGGCGTGGATGAGGGCGGACACCGGTGTGGGGCCGGCCATGGCGTCGGGCAACCACACGTAGAGGGGCAGCTGGGCGCTCTTGCCCATGGCGCCCACGAACATGAGCATGGCCACCAGCGTGAGGAGCATCACTCCCCAGACCTTCTGGTGGCGCAGGTGCTCGCCCACGCCCGTGCCCTCCACCACGATCTGATCGCGCAGCTCGCGGAAGTTCAGGGTGGGGCCGAGCGGGATGGCGTGGCCGTGGATGGTGACGGTGCGGGGCCCGGTCGACTCGTAGGGGTTCAGCGCCGTCGAATCACTCTTGTAGCCGATCTCCGGAACGTAGCGGACCGAGCGAGCGTCGGCGCGCGGCTGCCAGACGCCGCCGAGCGACCAGAAGAGGAGGAACAGGCCGATGAGGAAGCCGAAGTCGCCGAAGCGGTTGACGACGAAGGCCTTCATGCCGGCCTTGGCCTTCTCGATGTCGGTGTACCAGAAGCTGATGAGCAGGTAGGAGGCGAGCCCCACGCCCTCCCAGCCGAAGAACATCACCGCGAAATTGTCGCCCATGACGAGCAGCAGCATCGCGAAGACGAACAGGTTCATGTAGGCGAAGAACCGCCAGTAGGACGGCTCCTCCGCCATGTAGCCGATCGAGAAGACGTGGATGAGCGTCCCGATGAAGGTGATGATGAGCACCATCATCATGGAGAGCGGGTCGAGCGCGAATGCCAGGTCGAAGCGCATGCTTCCCGCGGTGGCCATGTTCCAGAGCGTGTTCTGGAGGAACCGCTCGCTGGCGGGCAGGGAGATCATCTCCGCGAGGGCCCGCAGCGCGACCAGGAAGGACAGCGTCATCATCCCGACGGCGATGCCGTGGTTCCACTTCTTGCCCAGCGTCCGCTGGATGCGGATGCCGAACAGGGAGTTGATCACGGCGCCGACGACCGGGAAGAGCGGGATGAGCCAGAGGTAGCCCGCCGTGTGGACCGCGAGGGGTCCTAGCTCTTGGGTGGCGTGTTCCATCTCACTCTCGCATCAGGTCCGCAGCGCGGACGTCGATGGTCTTGAAGGTGTGGAAGATGCTGAGGACGATGGCGAGCCCGACCGCGGCCTCCGCCGCAGCCAGCACGACCACGAAGAGGGCGAAGGTCTGGCCCGTGAGGCCGCCGACCACGAACTTGTTGAAGGCGACCAGGTTCAGGTTGGCGCCGTTCAGCATGAGCTCGACGCCCATCAGGATGGCCACCGCGTTTCGCCGGGTGAGCACGGTGAAGAGGCCGAGCGTGAAGAGGACCGCTGCGACCGCCAGGTAGTGGGAGAGGGTGGGGATCATGGCGTCTCCGGCTTACTCGGCCCGGATCTCCTTCCGGGCGATGATGATGGCGCCGATGAGGGTGCAGAGCAGGATCAGGGAGGCGAGCTCGAAGGGGAGCAGCCACTGCTGCAGGAGCGCGTGGCCGATGGGGGCCGTGGTGGGGTTCCCGCCCGAGGGGCGGACGTTCCAGGGGACCTCGAAGGCCACCACCAGCACGAGCGCCAGCATCACCGCGGAGAGGAGCCCGCCGCTCGCCCAGCCCATGCTGGCGTTGGAGATGTTCACCTCGCCGATGCGGTTCGTCAGCATGATGGCGAAGAGGACCAGGATGAGCACGCCGCCGATGTAGATCATCACCTGGGCGACGGCGACGAAGTCGGCGGAGAGGAAGACGTAGAGGCCGGCCACCCCGAGCAGCGCCGCCAGCAGCCCCAGGGCCGAGTAGACGATGTTCCGGGAGAGGGCCACCGCGGCAGCGCCGCCCACCGTGAGCGCGGCCACGCCCCAGAAGATGGCGTCGGCGATCGTGAAGGGGCCGGCCAGCGGTCGGGCGCCGCCCGCGGCCATCGCCGGGGAGAGGCGTGCCGAGAGGATGCCGACGACGCCGATCACCGCGGCGCTGCCGACCGTCCAGGCGAGGAGCTTCTTGGGGGTTCGCATGCTGGGGCTCCCGGTCAGGGCTTGGGCTCGTCCGGCTGGACGGCCGGTGCGGGCGCGGGGGCGGGGGCTGCCGCGGGCTTCGCCGCGGCGGGCGCGGCGGGCTTGGCGGCGGGGGGCGGCTTGACGGGAGGAGGCGGAGGGGGCTTCAGCGGCTCGGGAGGCAGGTAGCTCGTGCCCACCGCATCCCAGCTCCGCTGGGCGAGGAGATCCTTCACCCGGGAGCCGAGCGGGGCGCGCGGGATGTAGGGCGCACCCTTGACGACCTTGTAGACCGGGAAGGGCTTGATCGGATCGGCCCACCGGAAGACCAGGTTGCGCACCGAGCGCTGGGTGGCCTCGAACTCGCGGGTGTGCTGGATGGATCCGGTGGGGCAGGGCTCGACGCAGAGGCCGCAGAACATGCACTTGGCCTCGTCGATGTCGAACTGGGTCACCACGCGCTGCTTCGGGTTGGCCGGGTCCTTCTCCACCTCGATCTGGATGCAGCTGATGGGGCAGGCGCGCTCGCAGGCCTGGCACCCGGTGCAGATGTCGGTGTCGACCTCGAGGAAGCCGCGGTAGCGCGGCGGCAGCACGTCCTGCACCGGGATCTCGAGCCGGTCCGGGTACTGGATGGTGATGGGGCGGCGCAGCACCTGCGACAGGGTCACGGACATGCCGTGCCAGAACGACTTCACGGTGTCGCGGACGTTGCCGACGTATTGACTGGTAGTGATTGACATGGCGTGCGGTTCCTACCAGTTCGAGAGATCGACGCGCTCGTGCGCGATGAGCGAGACGTTCTTCCGGGTCTGCTGCAGGAAGCGCCAGGTCACCCAGACGGTGGCGGCGAAGACCACGAGCGCCGTGATCTTCTCGACGATCGGGGCCCAGGTGGCCACCATCTGCCAGACGAGGGTGAAGAGCATGGCCGCGAAGCCGGCCGGGACCAGGTACTTCCAGCACAGGTTCATCATCTGGTCGATGCGGATGCGGGGCAGCGTCCAGCGGATCCAGATGACCACGTTGACGAGGAAGAGGGTCTTCACCGCGAAGATGCCGAGCGACACGAACTGGAGCGCCCACCAGCCGAAGGCCGGGAAGGACCCGGCGCCGCGGACGGAGGCCCAGGTCTGGGCGGAGACGCCGGGGATCTGCCAGCCGCCCAGGAAGAGCGTGGTGGCCACCGCGCCGATGATCCAGAGGTTGGCCCACTCCACCAGGAAGTAGAGCGCGAAGCGGAAGCCCGAGTACTCGGAGAAGTAGCCGGCCACGAGCTCGGACTCGGCCTCGGCGAGGTCGAACGGGGTGCGGTTGCCCTCGGCGAGCTGGGAGATGAAGAGGATGAAGAAGGCCACCGCGGCGGCCGGGTTGCGGAAGAAGAACCACTCCCAGGGCCAGCCGCCCTGGGCCCGGATGAGCCCCTGGGTGGAGAGCGTGCCGGCCATGAGCACCGGCACCAGGATGGCGAGGCCGGCCGGAACCTCGTAGCTCACCACCTGGGCGGTGGCGCGGATGGCGCCGAAGAGCGACCACTTGGAGTTGGAGGACCAGCCGGAGAGGAGGATGCCCACCACGATGAAGGAGGTGACGGCCAGGATGTAGAAGATGCCCACGTCGAGATCGGCCACCACGATGGCCTGGCCGGCGGGAAGCGCCACGAGCACCAGGGTCATCCCGGCCACCACGAAGTAGGGGGCGGCGCGGAAGAGCATCGCGTCGGCCTCGCCCGGGACGAGGTCCTCCTTGAAGAGGAGCTTCACCGCGTCGGCGATCCACTGCAGGAAGCCGGCGACCCCCACGCGGTTCGGGCCGATGCGGCTCTGGATGCGGGCGGCGACGCGCCGCTCGTACCAGGAGAAGATCCCGCCGGTGATGGCGGCGAAGGTGAACATGGCAATGCCGGCCAGGAAGAGGGCCGCCGCGTAGACCCACTGGGTGCCGACCCAGGTGGCGGGCACGTGCCCCAGCTTCTCGCGGATGAAGGCGTCGAGGAGGGGTTTGTTCACCATGGGTACGAGGAAGACGAGCAACCCCGCAAGCAGCGCGGGGATGGCGAGCGCGGCGCCGAGCGTCGCACCCACGAGGAGCTTCTTCGTGCCGGGCTTCGGGAAGGCGAAGGAGAACTGGGCCATGTCTTAGCGATCCGTCTCGGGAGCCACGACGTCGAGGGAGGCGATGAGGGCGACCAGGTCGGCGACCATGAGCCCGGGCGAGATGTCCTCGATGATGCCCATCGCCATGAAGGAACCGGTACGGGCGCGCAGCCGGTACGGGCGCTCCGTGCCGTCGGAGACCAGGTAGTAGGCCAGTTCGCCGCGCGCCGACTCGATGCGCGACTGGACCTCGCCGGCCTCCGGCTTCGGCTTGCGGGACACCTTGGCGGTGAGCTCCCCGTCGGGCATCTTCTCGAGGGCCTGGCGGATGATGCGGGAGGACTGCGCCATCTCCAGCACGCGCACGTAGTAGCGGTCGTAGCAGTCCCCCACCACGCCGGCCCATCCGCACCCCACCGGGACCTCGAAGCTGAAGTCGGGGTAGGCGCCGTAGGGCACGTCGCGCCGCAGGTCCCAGTCGACGCCGCTGCCGCGCAGGTTGGGGCCGGAGAGGCCGTAGTCGATGGCCTGGGCGCGGGAGATGACCGCCACGCCGCCGAGCCGCTTCCGGTAGATCTCGTTGGTGGAGATGAGCCGGTCCCACTCCTGGATGGAGCTGTCGAGCCGGTCGAGGTAGGCGAGCACCTTGTCGCGCCATCCTTCGGGCATGTCGAAGGCCACGCCTCCGATGCGGTGGTAGTTGTAGGTGAGGCGAGCGCCGCAGAGGGCCTCGAGCAGGTCGTTCAGCAGTTCCCGCTCCCGCAGCGCGTAGACGAGCGGGGTGACCGCGCCGATGTCGGTGGCCATCGTGCCGATCGACACGAGGTGGCTGGTGATGCGGTTCAGCTCGCAGGAGATGGCGCGGAGGTACTGGGCCCGCTTCGGAACCTCGATCTTGAGCAGCCTCTCCACCGCGATCGCGTACCCCTCGTTGGCGAACATGGCCGCCAGGTAGTCGATGCGATCGGTGTAGGGCATGTAGCCCGGGTACTGGACCATCTCGCCGATCTTCTCGAGCGACCGGTGGAGGTAGCCGATGTCCGGGATGGCCCGCCGCATCACCTCCCCGTCGGTCTCGACGAGGAAGTTGAGCACTCCGTGGGTGGACGGGTGCTGGGGGCCGAAGTTGATGAGCATCTCCTCGTTGTTGCGGTCGAGGCGTCGCAGGACGAGCTTGGACATGGCGGGTCCTCTCAGGCCTTCGGTTCCGCGGGCGGGGGCGGGGGAGGAGGCGGATTGGCCTTCAGGTGCTCGGCGATGCGGACGAGATCGAGGCGGCGCAGCTCGACGAGCGGGTTCTCGCGGAGGTTGGGGATGCCGTGGAAGCCGCCCTCCTCCTGGTAGTCCTTGCGGAGCGGGTGGCCGACCCAGTCGTCGGGCAGCATGACCCGGCGCAGGTCGGGATGGCCGGTGAAGGTGACGCCGAAGAGGTCGTAGACCTCCCGCTCGAGCCAGTTGGCCCCCTTCCAGACCGTGGTGGCGGTCGCCACCACGGGATTGGCGCGGTCGAGCTCGACCTTGAGGACGATCCCGTGCCGGTGGGGGAAGGAGTAGAGGTGGTAGACCACCTCGATCACGCTGCGCTTCGGCCAGTCGACCGCGGTCAGGTCCTGGAGGAAGTCCATCTCGAGCCCCGGCGTTCCCCGGAGGAAGGCGCAGGCCTCGAGGATGCGGTCCGCCTTCACCACGGCGAACGAATCGATCTTGGGCTCGGAGAGCGGTCCGACCGCGTCGCCGAGGGCTTCCTGGAGCTTCTGGTGGATCTCGATGGTGTTCATGCCGTCTCCCGGAGGTCAGGCCTTGCCGGCTGCGGTGCGGGGGGGACGGCGCTTGTCCTTCCAGCGCTCGCGCATGATGAGGTCCTGGAGGCGCAGCAGCCCCTCGGTGAGGGCCTCCGGGCGGGGCGGGCAGCCGGGGACGTAGACGTCCACCGGGACCACCTTGTCCACACCCTTGCAGACCGAGTAGGCGAGCTGGAAGAGGCCGCCGCAGTTGGCGCACGAACCCATGGAGATCACGTACTTGGGCTCGGCCATCTGGTCGTAGAGGAGCTTCAACCGCTCGGCCATCTTGTACGTGAGCGTTCCGGCCACGATCATGAAGTCGGCCTGGCGGGGGGTGGCGCGGAAGACCGCCCCGAACCGGTCGGCGTCGGCGCGCGGGCCGCCGAACTGCATGAGCTCGATGCCGCAGCAGGCGAGGCCGAAGAGCAGGTAGTGGAGCGAGTTGGCGCGGGCCAGGTTGATGATCTTGTCGAGCTGGCTGGTGTGGGCGAAGACGACGTCGCCGCCCAGCTCCGCGTCCATGGTGTCTCGGTGGGCCATTTCGGGTTTTCTCCGGGGAATCAGGCGGCCTTGGAGGCCGGGGTCTCCGCGACGGCCGGTTCCTCGTCCACGACGGCCAGCTTCTTCACCCATTCCAGGTCGCCGTGGGCCCAGACCCAGACCAGGCCGACCATCAGGATGGCGATGAAGAGGAAGAGCTCGGTGAAGGCGATCCAGGCCAGCGTGGGGCCGCCCGCCACCCAGTCACGGTAGACGACGGCCACCGGGAAGGTGAGGGCCAGGTCGACCTCGAAGATCACGAAGACCAGGGCCACGAGGTAGAAGCGGGGGTTGAAGTTGAACCAGGCCCTGCCGATGGGCTTCTCGCCGCACTCGTAGATGAGGGACTTGTCCTCCGACGGGAACACGGGACGGACGGCCCGGAACCCGGCCAGGAGACCGAACGGGAGGAGGACGGCGACGGCGGCGAAGGCGAGGACGGCAGCGAACTGATAGCCCATGGGAAGGACCCCGGGTGCGGAGAAGATGGAGGGCTCCAAAGAGGGCGCGGAGTCTACAGTCCCGGTCCGAGGAGTCAAGCGTCGAATCCACGCGCCGAAGTGGTGATTCCGCTTGACGAAACATGCGCATACAGGCAGTTAGGAGCACCTTGACCCCTCACCCGGTCGACCCATGAACCCTGCCCTGCAGAGCTACTTTCCGCTCGCGGTCGTGATCGTACTCGCAGTCATCCTGGGGCTCACGCTCCTGGGGCTCGCGAACCTCCTCGGACCGCGCCGGCCCAACGAGGCCAAGTCGAGCCCCTTCGAGTTCGGATCGAGGCCGTCGGGGCTCGGCCGGGACCGGTTCGACGTGAAGTTCTACCTGCTTGCGCTGCTCTTCGTCGTGTTCGACGTCGAGGCGGTCTTCATGTACCCCTGGGCGGTCTCCCTCGGCGATCTGGGATGGCCCTCCTTCGTGGTCATGGCGGTCTTCGGGGCCACGCTCGTGGTGGGGCTCGTCTACGTCTGGAAGAAGGGCGCCATCGACTGGAGCCGGGAGTGACCATGTCGTCCACGACCGATATCGACCTCGTCCCCGCCATCGCCACCCGGCGGGAGGACGCCCTCACCGGCCTGGGAAAGATGGTCTCCCAGGGGCTCGGATGGGCCCGGAAGTACAGCCTCTTCCAGTACCCCTTCGTCACCGCCTGCTGCGGGATGGAATTCATGGCGGTGGCCTCGGCCCGCTACGACCTGGACCGGTTCGGGGCCGCGCTCCCGCGCTTCTCCCCCCGCCAGGCCGACCTCCTCATGGTGGTGGGCACGATCAACGTGAAGCAGGCCCCCATCCTGAAGCGGGTCTACGACTCCATGGCCGATCCGAAGTGGGTGGTGGCCTTCGGGGTCTGCGCCTCCTCGGGCGGCTTCTACGACAACTACGCCACCGTCCAGGGCATCGATCGCATCATCCCGGTGGACGTCTACATCCCCGGCTGCCCGCCCAGGCCGGAGCAGGTGCTCGACGGGATCATGCTGCTGCAGCAGAAGATCCAGGACCAGAGCCACAAGCTCATCGACCGCGAGAAGCCGGCTCTCCCGGCGAAGGGGTAGACCGTGTCCCAGGCCGCAATCCAGAGGCTCCAGGAGCGATTCCCTGCGGCGGTGACCGGGGCGGGGGTCAGCCGCGGCGGCGACGACGTCGCCCTCGTGAAGCGGGAGGCCATCGGCGAGGTGTGCCGGTTCCTCCGCGAGGACCCCGAGCTCGTCTTCGACATGGCGCCCTACATCACCGCCGTCGACTACCAGGCCTCCGAGCCGCGCTTCGAGCTCATCTACCAGATGTACTCCACGAAGAAGAACCACCGCATCCGGCTGCGCGTGGGCGTCCCCGAGTCCGACCCGGTGGTGGACACCGTCACCGGCATCTGGAAGGGCGCGGACTGGTACGAGCGCTACTGCTGGGACATGTACGGGATCCGTTTCGCGGGCCATCCGGACCCGCGCCGCCTCTACATGTACGAGGAGTTCGTGGGTCACCCGCTGCGCAAGGACTACTCGCTGCGTGGGCGGCAGCCCCTCATGCCCGAGCGGCCCGTCGACGAGCGCTTCCGCGGCCCGGGCCCCACCGGCGGCTAGGACGGAGCAATCATGGCCAAGGACACCGACCCCTCCCCCCTCGACGCCGCTCCGGTGGAGAGCCCGCTCGACGCGCCGTTCCCGTCGAAGCGGATGCTCGTCAACCTGGGCCCCTCCCACCCCGCCATGCACGGCACGGTGCGGGCGGTGGTGGAGCTCGACGGCGAGACCATCCACGGGATGAAGCTGGACATCGGCTTCCTCCACCGCGGCTTCGAGAAGTCCTGCGAGAACGTCACCTGGACGCAGGTCTTCCCGTACACCGACCGTCTCAACTACGTCTCCTCGATCCTGAACAACGTCGGCTACGCCATGGTCGTGGAGAAGCTCTGCGGCCTCGAGATCCCCGACCGCGCCAAGTACCTGCGGACCATCACCTCCGAGATGCACCGGATGTGCGACCACTTCACGCTGATCGGCGCCATGGGGCTCGAGCTCGGCGCCATGACGGTGCTCATCTACGCCATGGAGGCCCGCGACCTCCTCTGGGACCGGCTCACCGAGCTCTGCGGCGCCCGGCTCACCTCCAACTACGCCCGGGTGGGCGGCGTCTCCCGCGATCTGCCCGAGGGCTGGGTGGAGAAGGTGGAGCGCACCCTCGACCACAGCGTCGCGATGCGGAACGAGATCGACAAGCTCCTCACCCGCAACCGCATCGTCATGGACCGCTGCCGCGGCACCGGCGTCATCTCCCGCGCCGACGCCATCGACTACGGCTTCACCGGGCCGTGCCTGCGCGCCACCGGCGAGCCATACGACGTGCGCAAGGCCTCCCCGTACCTGGTCTACGATCGGGTCGAGTTCGACATCCCGGTGGGCACGAACGGCGACAACTTCGATCGCTACCTCATTCGCATCGAGGAGTTGAAGCAGTCGGAGCGCATCGTGCGGCAGTGCTTCGCCCAGATGGAGCCGGGCGCCATCACCTCCGACGACCCGCGCTTCGTGCTGCCCCCCAAGCCCGAGGTCTACGGGACCATCGAGGGGGCCATGGCCCACTTCAAGATCATCATGGAGGGGATCCTGGTCCCGCCCGGCGAGGCCTACTCCTACGTGGAGGCCGCCAACGGCGAGCTGGGCTTCTACGCCGTCTCCGACGGCGGCGGGCGCCCGTACAAGCTGGGCGTGCGCGCCCCGGGCTGGAACATGCTCATGGCCCTCCCGCAGATCATGGAAGGCCAGATGCTCGCCGACCTCATCCCCACCTTCGACACCGTGAACATGATCGGCGGCGAGGTCGAGCAGTAGCGCCCCGCCCGAGACGCGAGACCGGAGCCACCGATGGCCGAAGAGATCAAGCCCGCCGCCGCGCCCCCCAAGCCGGCCGGTCCCCCGGGACCGCCGCCGCCCAAGAACCCCGGAATGGTGACCTTCACCATCGACGGGCGCGAGGCGGTGGTGAAGCCGGGAACGAACCTCATCGAGGCGGCCGCCTCGGTGGGGGTCGGCATCCCCTACTACTGCTGGCACAAGCGGCTCTCCATCGCCGCCAACTGCCGCATGTGCCTGGTGGAGATGTCGAACGCCCCGGGCGGCAAGCTCATGCCAGCCTGCCAGATGGCCGCGGCCGAGGGCGTCGCCGTCAAGACCGATTCACCCAAGGTGAAGTCGCAGCAGAAGGCCACCCTCGAGTTCCTGCTCCTGAACCACCCGGTCGACTGCCCCATCTGCGACCAGTCGGGCGAGTGCAAGCTGCAGGACTTCTACATGAAGTACGACACCCAGGCCTCCCGCTACGACCAGCCCAAGGTGAAGCTGGGCAAGCGGGTCCCGCTCGGGAAGCTCGTGGTGCTCGATCAGGAGCGCTGCATCCTCTGCACCCGCTGCGTCCGCTTCCTGCGGGAGGTCCGGCAGAACCCGCAGCTCGGCGTGGACGCCCGCGGCAGCCACTCGGTCATCACCACCGCGCCCGGCCTGCCGCTCGACGACCGCTACTCGGGCAACGTGGTCGATCTCTGCCCGGTGGGTGCGCTCACCTCCACCGACTTCCGCTTCCGCGGCCGGGTCTGGTTCCTCTCCAGCGCCCGCTCCCTCTGCACCGGCTGCGCCCGAGGCTGCAACGTCTTCCTCGATTACATGCGGGACGGCACCTACCGCTACCGCCCCCGGGAGAACGAGCAGGTCAACCGGGAGTGGATCTGCGACGAGGGGCGCCTCTCCTACAAGCACTTCAACGACGACCGGGTGCTCTCCGCGAAGGGCGGGCGCGCCGCGGCGGTGGCCGAGGCGGCCCGGGTCCTGTCCGCGCACGCGGGGCAGGGGACGCTCGCCTGGATCGCCTCCCCCACGGCCTCGCTCGAGGACCTGCTGGCCGCGGCGCTCGTGGCCCGCGACGGGCTGAAGCTCTCCGAGGTGTACGTGGGCGGGCGTCCCGACGGCTGGCAGGACGACTTCCTCCGCCGCGCCGACCAGAACCCGAACCGGGCCGGCCTGGCGATGGTGGCCCGGGCCTTCGGCATGGCCGTGAAGCCGGCGTCGGAGCTCGCCGCGGCGGTGGCCTCCGGGAAGGTGAAGGCGATCTGGGCGGTGGGGGCCGAGCTGCCCGCGCCGGAGCTCGCCGACGCGCTCGCCCGGGCCGAGGTGCGGGTGGTCCAGGCGGTGAACGAGGGGGCGCTCGCCTCCGCGGCCACCGTGCTGCTCCCGGCGTCCCCCGCCCCCGAGTCGGACGGGACCTTCGTGAACTTCGAGGGCAGGGCGCAGCGCTTCGAGCTGGCCTACTGGCCGCGGGGCGAGTCGCTTCCCCACTGGGGACTGGCCGGCGAGATCGGCCGGGTGCTCGGGCTCACCTCCCGCTGGAGCAGCGCCCGCGAGGTCTTCGAGGACCTGGGCCGGCGCGTGGCCGATCAGCTCCCCGGATACGCCTGGGCGTCGCTCCCCTCCGTCGATCGGCGCAAGGGGATCGAGCCGCTCCCCGCCGGCACGACCGACGGACGGCTGCCCGGGCACCGCGAGCGCATGCCCCTCGACGCGAACGGAAACGTCGAGTGGAGCCGGTTGCCGAACCCCTGAGAGGAGACCGCCGTGAAGCGATTCGTGGGCATGTGGCTGGTCATCGGGGCGGTCCTCGTCGGGCTGGTGGGGCTCTTCGCCGCCTTCTACGCGCTCGCGGCCCTGGGCGCGCAGGCGGCCGTGGCGCTGGGCTTCCCCGGGTTCTTCGGGAGCTCCATCGTCAACGCCATCACCCTGATGGCCGTCACCCTGATGACGGTGGCCGCGCTCCTCACCGTGGCCGAGCGCAAATGGTCGGCCGCCATGCAGGACCGGATCGGCGCGAACCGCATCCTGGTGGGCGGCAAGTTCCCCCTGGGCGGAGTGCCCTACCTGCTCGCCGACGCGCTGAAGATGCTGACGAAGGAGTCCACCTTCCCGGTGGCCCGCTCCAAGTTCCTCTTCGAGCTGGCCCCGGTGCTCGCCTTTTCCCCCACCTTCGCGCTCTTCGCGGTGGTCCCGGTCGGCCCCGAGGTCCGGGTGCTCGGGCAGCAGGTGGGGATGTGGGTGGCCAGCCCCGACGCCGGCCTCCTCTGGGTCTTCGCGCTGGCCGGCCTCTCGGTGTACGGCACCACGCTCGCCGGCTGGGCCTCCAACAGCCGCGTGGGCATGCTGGGCGCGGTCCGCGCCAGCGCCCAGATGATCAGCTACGAGGTCTCGCTGGGGATGTCGCTCGTGGGCGTGATGATCGCCTACAAGACCGTGAATCTGCAGGCGATGGCCATCGCGCAGGGCGTCGACGTCATCGGCCCCATCCCGGCCATCGGCCTCCTCCTCCAGCCGCTCGGGTTCCTGGTCTTCTTCACGAGCTCCTTCGCCGAGACGAAGCGCGCGCCCTTCGACCTCCCCGAGGGGGAGAGCGAGATCGTCGGCTACTTCCTCGAGTACTCGGGCATGAAGTTCGGCCTGCTCTTCCTGGCCGAGTTCGTCGAGGTGGTGATCCTGGGCGCCATCACCGCGGCGGTCTTCCTGGGCGGCTGGCACCCCATCTTCTTCGAGGGCTGGCTCAAGGCCCACCTCGACCCCGTGCTCTTCGGGGCGGTCTGCGCTGCGGCGTTCCTGGCCAAGGTGATCTTCCTCACCTGGCTGCAGCTCATCATCCGCTGGCTCTTGCCCCGCTTCCGCTACGACCAGATCCAGGCGCTCTGCTGGAAGCTCCTCTTGCCCGGCGCCATCGTCAACGTCTTCGTCACCGGCGCGGCCGTGCTGGCCGACCCCAGCCTGGAGTTGCTCGCCTGGATCGGGGTGGTGGAGATCGTCGCCATCTTCGGAATCACCCTCGCGGTGGCCCGGCCCAAGGGCGCCCACGCCGGCCACGATGCCGGCGACGCCCACGGCCACGCGGCCCACGCCGCCGGACACTGACCATGCCCTACACGATCGACAATCGACCGGCCGACGTCCGCGAGAGCCTCTACTTCCCGGAGATCTTCCAGGCCATCGGCCTCGTGGTGAAGACCTTCTGGCGCAACGCCTTCTTCTCCCGCGATCCCAACCCCGACATCCTGGAACGCGACCGCACCCACAACCGCGTGGCCACGGTGCAGTACCCCGAGGAGAAGGTTCCGTACCCCATCGGCTACCGCGGCCTGCACCGGCTCGTGCCCCGCGCCGACGGCAGCCCGCGCTGCGTGGCCTGCTACATGTGCGCCACCGCCTGCCCGGCCCAGTGCATCTACATCGAGGCCGGCGAGGTCGAGGGGGACCCCATCGAGAAGTACCCGGTGAAGTTCGTCATCGACGAGCTCCGCTGCGTGGTGTGCGGCTTCTGCGTGGAGGCCTGCCCGAAGGACGCCATCCGGATGGACACCGGGGAGCATCCCACGGCCACCTACACGCGCGAGGGGCAGATCTACGACGAGAAGCGGCTGCTCCGGGGCCCGCCCGTCTCCTACGAGAAGGACCCCTGGCTCGTCCGCCCGTCGCGCCTCACCGACGCGGCCCTCGCGGCCGACCGGGCCGCCGCGCGGCCGTTCTCCTCCCTGGGCGCCGACGAGTACAGCCAGACGCCCGGGTTCTCCTCGCGAACCCTCGCCGCGGAGGCGAAGGGGCGCTCGGGGGCGTAGGTCAGGATTGCGGGATCTCCCCTTCCGGGAGGTCCCGCTGTTGAATCGGCGCCACCCGCTGCAACAGCGCCATGCCGGGCAGCGCGAGCAGGGCCGCTCCCACGAAGAACCAGAGATACCCGAGCCGTACCGCCATCTCGCCGCTGAGCGGGCCGGACAGGGTCCGCCCGAGGCCGAAGAGGCTGGAGAGCAGCGCGTACTGGCTGGCTGCGTAGCGCTTGTCGCAGAGGCGGGTGAGGTAGGCGAGGAGCGCGGAGGTGGCCATCCCCTGGGAGGCGTACTCGCCGGCCACGGCCACGTAGGTGGCCACCCGGGTGGCCGCGGAGACCGTGGCGCCGTCGCAGAGCGCGACGCTCGTCGCACCCGGGTGGGTGGCCGCCGCGATGGCGTAGAGCAGGTTCCCCGCTGCCTGCGCCAGGCCGAAGACCCAGAGGGCCCGGCCGATCCCGAGCCGGGTCATCACCGCCGCGCCGGCGGCGGCGCCGCCGATGGTGGCCGCCGTCCCGATGGTCTTCACCATCAGTCCGATCTCGGCGTTGGAGAAGCAGAGGTCCACCAGGAACGGGTTCACCATCGACCCGCCCACGTTGTCGCCGAACTTGTAGAAGACCAGGAAGAGGGCGACCTCGAGCGCCTTGGGGCGCCGGAAGAAGTTCACGAAGGGCTCGACCACCGCCTCCTGGAAGGTGCGGGGCGTCCGGGAGGGGACGACCGGATCGGGCGCCACCACCGTGAGGAGCACCAGCGCCACGAATACCGCGCCCAGGCCGGCGAAGACCCACGGCCAGGGGACCCACTCCGAGGCGAAGATGGCGAGCGCCCCCGCCGCCAGCATGCCGATCCGGTACCAGAGGATGCGCAGCCCGCTGGCCGGGCCGACCTCGTCCTTGTCGAGCACCTCCACGGTCCAGGCGTCCAGCGCGATGTCCTGGGTGGCGGAGAAGAAGGCGATGGCCAGCGCGAAGAGCACGACGCCGGTGACCGCGCCGGCCGCCAGCACGTCGTGGCCGCCCGGCCCGGGGACCAGGTGGCGAGACACGTAGGCGGCGAGCGCACCCAGGCCGCTGGCGAGGGCGAGCTGCATCGCCGCGATCCAGCCGCGCCGGCGCCCCAGGAAGGGCATGGCGTAGCGGTCCACGAGCGGGGCCCAGAGGAACTTGAACGACCAGGGGATCGAGACCATCTGGGCGTAGCCGATGGTCTTGAGGCTCACCCCGGCCCCGCGCAGGAACACCTGGAGGGTGTTCATGACGAAGCCGAGCGGCATGCCCGAGGAGAGCATGAGCAGCCCGGTGAGCTGGACGCGGCGGCTGCGCAGGGCGGACATGGGGCGCGACTCTACCCCGCCCCGGGGCGGACCCGGGCGGTGAACTTCGCGGCCGGGAGCGCGTTCAGCACCTCGTCGCGCTCCACCCATCCGCGCCGGGCGGTCATGACCGCGTAGGGCAGGTTCGAGAGGCCGGCCACCGAGTGGGCGTCGGTCGCGAGCACCACCGGGATGCCCCGTTCCCGCGCCATGCGCAGGTGGCGCGGTTCCAGGTCGAGCCGGTGGGGATCGCCGTTCACCTCCAGCGCCACGCGGGAGGTGGCGGCGGCGTCCATCACCTTCTCCATGTCGAGCCCGTAGGGTTCCCGCTCGAGCAGCAGCCGGCCGGTGGGGTGCCCCCAGATCTTGAAGACCGGCAGCTCCAGCATGCGGAGGATGCGCCCGGTCATGGCTTCCGTGTCCATCTTCATGCGGGAGTGGACGCTCGCCACCACGACGTCGAGCTGCTCGAGCACCGCGTCGGACCAGTCGAGGGCGCCCGACTCCAGGATGTCCGCCTCGGTCCCGCGCAGGAGCCGGATGCGCACCTTCGTCTGGACCAGGGCGATCTCGTCCCACTGGGCGCGCAGTCGCGACTCGTCGAGCCCTCCGGCGTAGGAGGCGCTCCGGCTGTGGTCGGTGATGGCGAGGTACTCCATGCCCATCTCCTGCGCGGCCCGGGCCATCTCCTCCACCGAGGCCCGTCCGTCCGACCAGCGGGTGTGGACGTGGACCATGCCCTTGAGATCGCCGAGGGTCACGAGCTCGGCCGGGAGCTTCCCCTCGCGGGCCGCCTCCACCTCGCCGGTGTCCTGACGGAGCTCCGGCGGTACGGGTTGAAGGCCGAGGGCCCGGTAGACATCCGCCTCGGCGTGGACCGGGACCTTCCGGCCGTCGGCGAGTCGCTCCAGTCCGTATTCACTAAGAGTGAAGCCAGCCTCCCGCGCCAGGGCCCGGAGCCGGACGTTGTGCTCCTTCGAACCGGTCATGTGGAGGAGCAGGCTCGGATAGTCCTCCGGCGGCACCACCCGCAGGTCCACCGACAGCCCGCCGGCCATCCGGACGGTGGTCTTGGTCTCCCCGTGCGCGACCACCGACTCCACACCGGGGGCCGCGCAGAGCACCGCAGAGAGTCGCGCCGGCTCCCGCGACCCGGCCACCAGGTCCAGGTCGCCCACCGTGTCCTTCCATCGGCGCGCCGACCCGGCCAGCTCCACCTGCTCCGCGGCGCCGCTCTCCCGGAGCCGCCGCACCAGCCGCTCACCGACTTCCCGGGCCTCCGGGAGCCGGACGCGGGCGGAGGCGGTGCGCAGCCGTTCGATGCCCTCCAGGATCTTCCGTTCCGTCTTCTCCCCGAATCCCTTCACCTCGCGGACGCGCCCCTCGCGGCAGGCCTGCTCCAGATCCGGGACGCTCCCGATCCCGAGCGCGGCGTGGAGGGCGGCGATCTTCTTCGGACCCAGGTCGGGGATCCGCAGCATCTCGCCGATCCCGGCCGGCAGGGCGGCGCGGGTCCGGTCGAGGAGCTCGAGCCTGCCGGTCCTCGCCAGCTCCTCGATCTTCGCGGCCAGCGCCTTGCCGATGCCCGGGATCTCGGTGAGCGTGCCGGCGGCGATCACCTCGTCGAGGCCGCCCGGCAGTTCCTCCAGCGCGCGGGCGCCGTTCTCGTAGGCCCGCACCTTGAACGGGTTCTCGCCCTGGACCTCGAGCAGCATCCCCAGCTCCCGCAGCGCCCGGGCCACCGCGACCTTGTCGACCATGCCCGATGTATAACCGCGAACATGGGACACGAGGAGCATCGACGCGCGGGCGACCGGCCGGTCCGGGTCTTCGTGGTGACCGCCTCCGATACCCGCGGTGAGGCAGAGGACGTGAGCGGCGCCTGGCTGAAGCGGGCGCTCGCCGAGGCCGGCCACGCGCTGGCGGGCTACCGCGTGGTGCCCGACGAGCCCGATCGCATCCGTGCCGCCCTCGCCGAGGCGGCCGCTGCGGGGGCTGAGGCCGTGATCGTGAACGGGGGGACGGGCCTCTCCGGGCGCGACCGTACCTACGAGGCGGTGGCGGGGCTCCTCGAGAAGCGGATCGACGGGTTCGGCGAGCTCTTCCGGATGCTCTCCTTCCAGGAGATCGGAAGCGCCGCCATGCTCTCCCGCGCTGTGGCCGGCGCCTGGCAGGGGAGGGCCGTCTTCTCGGTCCCCGGCTCCACCGCGGCGGTTCGCCTCGCCTGGGAACGGCTCATCGCTCCCGAGCTCGGCCACGTGGTCTTCGAGCTCTCGCGCCACGCGCCGGGGGCGGGCGGCCACGGCGGATAGGATGGCGAGGCGGCGGGCGCGCAAGGGACGGCGGGTGGCGGCCGATCTGGCCCCGGTCCTCGATCGGTTCCAGCGCGGATTCGACGCGGCCGCGCGCCTCTCGGCCGACCCGGTCGAGTTCCCTCGACGGTACCCCGACCCGGGCGACGCCGAGGTGGCCGGTCTCGTCGCCGCCAGCCTGGCCTACGGGCGGGCGGACGTCTTCAAGGAGAAGGTGGCCGCGGTGCTCGCCGCCTGCGCCCCGTCCCCCGCCGCGTTCGCGCTCCAGCTCGCCCGGAATCCAGACGCGCGCCCCTTCGCGGAGTTCCGCTACCGGTTCAACACCGGGGAGGACGTGGCGGCGCTGCTGGCGGCGGCCGGATGGATGCGCGAGCGGCACGGGTCGATCGGCGGCCGCATGGCGGCGCTGCTCGGGGAGCCGGCCGAGGGGGAGGGTCGGATGCGCACCGCGCTCACCCGGCTCGCCTCGGAGTTCAGGGAGGCCCCTCCGGCTCTCGCGATCCTGGCCGGTCGCGGCGGTCGCGGCCTCCGGCACCTCTGCCCCGACCCGGGGGCGGGCGGGGCGGCCAAGCGATGGAACCTCTACCTGCGCTGGATGGTGCGAGGTCCGGACGGCGTGGACCTGGGTATCTGGAAGGGCGTTTCGCCCGCGCTGCTCGTCGTACCGCTCGACACCCACGTGGCCCGGGTGGCGCGGCGGCTCGGCCTCACCCGGCGCGACGACCTCTCCTGGCGAACCGCCGAGGAGGTCACCGCGGCGCTGCGCCTCGTCGATCCCGACGACCCGGTCCGGTTCGACTTCGCCCTCTGCCACCTCGGGATGAGCGGGGGGTGTCCGCCCCGCCGCTCTCCGGAACTCTGCGCGGAGTGCCTGCTGCGCGGAGTCTGCGAAGCCGGGTCGCCCGTCTAGCCGCGAGGCCTGTCGGGCGGCCCCAGGTAGCCGCAGCGCCAGAACCGGAAGGTGGTGACCCGGTTCCCTCCCCGCAGCACCTCGAGCGGCTCGAGCGGGACGAGCGGTGCGCAGCGCTCCGTGCGGGGGAGGCACCATCCGGCGTCCCGGTCGTCGAGGACCAGCAGCACGTCGCGCCCGATGAGTTCCCGGGGGTCACGCCAGAAGTCGTAGGCCAGTCCGGGCTCGCCGAAGGCGTTGGAGGAGAAGGTCTCCGGGCGGCCGGGCAGGTTGAAGGCCAGCGTGCTGGCGGTCCGGTAGAAGCAGCCGACGACGGGGAGCGGGCCGGCCTCACGCTGGATGGCCTCCACCCGCGCGGCCAGCGGCTTCCAGCCGGCGGTGGTGTCGTCGCGGGCCGGGAAGGGGAGCCAGGGGGCCACCGGCATGAGGGTGAGGAAGGCGGTGGAGAGGACCGCGAGCGACAGCGCCGCGATGGCGAGGGCGCGCCACCGGGCCGGGCGGGCCGCGTAGAGCGCCACCGCCGCGAGCGTCGCGGTGGGGTAGACCGGGACGGCCCAGTTCATCTTCACCCAGTGGAAGGGGGAGACCACCGTCCAGATGGCCATCATCGGGACCGAGAAGAGGGCGCACAGGCGCATCGTCTCGTCGCGCCACCGCCGGGCCGCGACGACCATCGCGGCGAGCAGGACGAGGAAGAGGATCGGGGAGACCGCGAGCGACTGGAGCCCGAAGAAGCGGCCGACGAGCACCGGCTCGAGGTGCATGTCGTGCCCGCGCTTCCCGAACTGGAAGCCGAAGCTGGCCCAGCCGTGGGTGGCGTTCCAGATCACCACCGGGGAGAAGAGGACGAGCGAGAGAACCGCCCCCAGCCAGGGCCAGGGCCCGGCGAGCATCCGGCGCCCCCGCGGGTCGAGGAGCAGCGCCGCCAGGATCTGCGGCAGGAGCAGGAACCCGGTGTACTTGCCGAGGGCCGCCACGCCGGTGGCCGCCCCGGCGGCGAGGAGCCACACCGGCCGCTCGTCCTGCAGTGCACGGACGGTGAAGTAGAAGGCGGCGATCCAGCCGGCGACGAGCGGGTCGTCGGGGGTGATGATGGTCTGCCCCAGCGAGAAGAACGGGGTGACGAGCATCACCGCCACCGCCGCGAGCGCGCCCCGGGAGCCGAGGAGCCGCCGGCCCGCGAGGAAGAAGAAGAGGCAGAAGACCGCCGACCAGGAGGCGGCGGCGAGGCGCACCGCCCGCTCCGAGTCCCCCAGGAACCGCGTGAAGGCCCGGATGGTCCAGGCCGCCGCGGGAGGATGGTCGAAGTAGGAGAGGGCCGGGTGGCGCGCGTACTGCCAGTAATAGGCCTCCTGCGGCGTGAGCGGGAAGGCGCCGGCGTAGGCCACGTGCAGGAGCGTGGAGGCGGCGACGAGGAGGAAGGCCAGCGCGGCGTCGCTCGGTGCGCGGCCGGGAACGGCTCCGGGGGAGGGGGAGGGGATCGACAAGGGGAGCCCGGGGATCAGAGGCGGCGCGCCGACTGCGTCAGCTCGAGCGCGATCTCGCCGTCGCGGAACACCCGGACCGTGCCGGTGGTCTGGGAGACGGTGACCGCGATGGCGCCCGGGATGGCGGAGGTCATGGCGGCGGCGGAGCGGTGGCGCGCCCCGAGCCCCATCGGCAACCGGGCCTCGGCCTTTCCGGCTTGCAGGTAACGGCCGGCGGCGAGCACCGTGCCGTCCTCCCGGATCACGAAGGCGCCGTCGAGGAAGGCAAAGGTCTTCAGCGCATCCCGGATGGTGGGGTCCATCACGTTGCGCTCCGACTCGCTCATGCCCTGGAAGGGGTTCAAGGTGATCTGGCGGCTCTGCTCCATCACCCGGGGGGAGGCGCCCACGATGAAGATGGTGCCCACCGGGTGCCCCTCGTACCCCTGGGCGCCCACCTCGAGTGCCACGTGGATCACCTGCTCCGTCACCTGGGCGCTGTGGGCCTCGGGGAGGTCGAGGGCGTTCAGCTGGACCCGGTCCTCCTCGTCGTCGGCGCCGATGCGGATGCGGACCAGGGTGTCGAGGCTCCGGTCGTGCCCGGCCAGCGCGAGCACCGTGTCGCCTTCCTTGACCAGCCCCTCGCTCTGGCAGGCCACGATCGCCACCCGGACCTTCTCCACCCGGGAGTATCCGAACGGGGGGATGACCACCGCGGAGTACTTCCGCGCCATGAGCTGGCTTGCGAGCATCTCGGTGGTGACCGCGTAGACCAGCTTCCGCTTGATGGGGCGGCCGCGCAGGTCGCTCGTGGCGAGCGGGGCGTCGGACACGAAGACGAGCCGGTCCACCTCCGGGCGCGTCGCCAGGGCGAGCGCAGTCGTCACGAAAGCTCGTTCGATCCGTCCCTCTCCCATGGCACCGGTCTAGACGAGGTCCGACGGGATGTCCACGCCGTTCGGGCCCTCCTTGACACGCCGGTGGACGGCGAATAGCCTCCCCGTTCCTTTTTCCCGGGACGCCCCGCAGGGGGTGCTCGCCGAGAGGAGTTGGCGCTTGAACAAGAAGGATCTCAAGCGGTTCAAGATGATGCTCGAGGAGTCGAAGCGGCAGCTTCTCGCCTCGGCGAAGAAGACGCTGTCGGAGGAGTCGAGCGTCGACACGAACGAGTTGCCCGACGAGATCGACCAGGCCTCCAGCGAGTACCAGCAGTCGATGATCTTCCGCCTGCGCGACCGGGAGAAGTTCCTGCTCGCGAAGATCGAGAAGGCGCTGACCCGGATCGACGGCGGCATGTTCGGCATCTGCGAGCGCTGCGAGGAGGAGATCTCCCCGAAGCGGCTCGAGGCTCGCCCGGTGACGACGCTCTGCATCCGCTGCAAGGAGGAGCAGGAGCAGGCCGAGAAGAGCTTCGGCTAGGCTCTGGTGGGATTCACAGTTTCGCCCCCACGATTCTCGTCGTCGGTTCCGGTGTGAAGGGTGCTAGCATCCCTGCCCGGCTGAGCGAAAGCGAGGATGGCGATGGGGCGAGTCAGCGGATTCGATCACCTGAAGCTGCCCGTGTCCCACCGGCAATTCTGGGACGAGGCGAGCACCTTCGTCCCCGCGGATCGCATGATGTGCGACCCGTACCGCACGCTCGCCTTCGGTACCGACGCCGGATTCTACCGGCTCATCCCCCGCATCGTGGTGCGCGCGAACACGCCCGACGAGGTCGCGCGCCTCGTCGAGCTCGCCTCGCGGCTGGGTGTGAAGGTCACCTTCCGTGCGGCCGGCACGAGCCTCTCCGGACAGGCCATCTCCGACTCGGTGCTCATCGTGCTCGCCGGAGGCTGGCGCGGCTGGCGGATCGAGGACAAGGGGGAGCGGATCGTCCTCGAGCCGGGCGTCATCGGCGCCGAGGCCAACGCCTTCCTGGCCCCGATGGGACGGAAGATCGGGCCCGACCCGGCCTCCATCGGTGCCTGCATGATCGGCGGCATCGTCGCCAACAACGCCGCCGGGATGTGCTGCGGCACCGCGCTGAACAGCTACCAGACCGTGGAGTCGATGCGGCTCGTGCTCGCCGACGGCACCCGCGTGGACTCCGGTGACCCGGCCTCGAGGCAGAGGCTCCGGGAGACCCACGCGCCGCTCCTCGACGGACTGGCCGCGCTGCGGGACGAGATCGCCGCCGATCCCGTCCTGACCCGGCGGATCCGCGAGAAGTACCGGATCAAGAACACCACCGGCTACTCCATCAATGCCTTCGTGGATCACCACGACCCGGTCGACATCCTGGTCCACCTCCTGGTGGGCTCGGAGGGCACGCTCGCCTTCATGTCCGAGGTGACGCTGCGCACGGTCCCGGACCACCCGTTCAAGGCCAGCGCGCTGGTGCTCTTCCCCGACATCGAGCAGGCCGCGATCGCCACGATGCGCCTGCGCGGCGGGCCCGTGTCGGCGGTCGAGATGATGGACCGGGCCTCCATCCGTTCGGTGCAGGAGAAGCCGGGCATGCCGGCCCACCTCGCCGAGCTCGGTCCGGCCGCCTGCGTGCTCCTCGTGGAGACGCGCGCCGCCGACCGGGCGGAGCTACTCCGGCAGGCCGACGAGGCCGCGCGGCTCGTGGACGAGGTGCGCAAGCTCGGCCCGGTCCGGTTCACCGACGTGAAGGCCGAGCAGGAGCGGCTCTGGGACGTGCGCCGCGGCCTCTACCCGGCCATCGGTGGCAGTCGCAAGATCGGCACCACGGTGGTCATCGAGGACGTGGCCTTCCCCATCGAGCACCTGGCCGCCGGCACGCTCTTCCTCGACCAGGCCATGCGCAAGCACGGCTACGACGAGGGGATCATCTTCGGCCACGCCCTCGACGGGAACCTCCACTTCACCTTCACCCAGGACTTCGGCACCCCCGCCGAGGTGAGCCGCTACCAGACCCTGATGGATGAGGTCTGCGAGGTCGTGGTGAAGCGCTTCGACGGCTCGCTCAAGGGGGAGCACGGCACCGGCCGCAACATGGCCCCCTTCGTGGAGATGGAGTGGGGCTCCAAGGCCTACGGGATCATGAAGCGGGTGAAGGCGCTCTTCGACCCCCGCGGCATCCTGAACCCGGGCGTCATCCTGAACGACGACCCGCTCGCCCACGTCAAGAATCTGAAGGCGATGCCGCCGGTCGATCCCATCATCGACAAGTGCATCGAGTGCGGATTCTGCGAGCCCAAGTGCCCGTCGCGGCCGGTGACCAGCACGCCGCGCCAGCGCATCACCGTGCAGCGGGAGATCACCCGCCTCGGTCGCACCGGAGAGGATCCGGAGCGGCGGGCGCGGCTCGCCGAGGCGTTCGTCTACGAAGGGGAGGAGACCTGCGCCACCGACGGCCTCTGCGCCACGGCCTGCCCGGTCTCCATCGACACCGGCGAGTTCGTGAAGCAGTTGCGGAGCGCCGGCTGGTCGGAGAAGGCGCGCCATCGGGCCCGCAAGCTGGCCGAGGACATGGCCGGCACCACCGCATGGGCCCGCCGAGGCCTCGCTGCCGCCGACGCGGCTCATGCCGTCCTCGGCCCCGGTCTTCTCGGAGCCCTCTCCCGGGGCGCCCGCGGAATGGCGGGCGAATGGCTCCCGCAGTGGAACGCCCAGATGCCCCGGGCGGCTCCGGCGACCCCGCTCCGGAGCGTCCGGCGCGGCAAGGGGCGTTCGGTGGTCTACTTCCCGTCGTGCATCGCCCGCACCATGGGGGCGCCGCGCGGGGACGAGGACGGACGCGCCGTGTTCGAGGCCACCCTGTCGCTCCTCGAGAAGGCCGACTACGACGTCATCTTCCCCGAGGCGCTTTCGTCCCTCTGCTGCGGACTGGCCTTCGACTCGAAGGGCTTCCGCGACGTGGCCGACGCCAAGTCGGGCGAGCTGGAGCGCGCGCTCGTCGCCGCCAGCGAGGGCGGGAGCATCCCCATCCTCTGCGACACCAGCCCATGCCTGCAGCGCATGCGCAAGAAGATGGATTCGAAGCTCCTCCTGCTCGAGCCGGCCGAGTTCATCCACGACCACCTGCTCGACAAGTTGCGCTTCGAGCGCCTCGCCGGGCGGGTGGCGGTCCACGTCACCTGCAGCAGCACGAAGATGGGCGTGGGCGCCAAGCTCGAGGCGGTGGCCCGCGCCTGTGCCGCCGAGGTGGTCGTCCCGCCGCGGGTGGGATGCTGTGGTTTCGCCGGGGACCGGGGCTTCTCGTTCCCGGAGTTGAACGCGGCCGCGCTCTCGGAACTGGCCGCTGGTGTGAAGGGTTGCACGGAGGGAGTCTCGAACAGCCGCACCTGCGAGATCGGTCTCGCGCTGCACGGTGGTATTCCGTATCGATCGATCGTTTTTCTCGCCGACCGGGCCGCCGCCCGGAAGGACTGAAGCTCCACCATCCCGGGAGGGATTGCATGAATTCCGCGATCTGGACACAGATCTATTCACCCGTAGGCAACAACCTGTTCATCTCGGCGCTGGTGGCGGCGATCCCCGTCATCCTGTTGCTCGGGGCGCTGGCCTTCTTCCACGTGAAGGCGCACTGGGCGGCGGTGCTGGGCCTGGCAT
>CAIOAK010000166.1 GCA_903855945.1 uncultured Anaeromyxobacter sp. | reverse complement strand
CCCGCACCTGCATCGCCCTCCGCCGGGAGGTCGAGGCCACCCAGGATGCGCAGATGCGTGCGCAGGGGGGTCTCGTCCTCCCCATGCCCGAGAGCGTGGCCCGCCTCCTCGACGACGCCTTCCGGGCGGTCCGCGTGGCATCACCCTCCCCGCTCGGGGCCGACGAGTGCCTCTTCCGCATCGCCGACCACTTCGTTTCCACCTGGGAGCACGAGCTCGAGCACCGCCCCACGCCGGCACGGCGCGCGGTCACCCGCGACCGTGGGCTCTGCCAGGTGCCCGGCTGCAGCCGGCCGGCCTGCCACGCTCATCACGTCCAGTTCCGCTCCCGCGGCGGCAGCGACGACACCTCCAACCTGGTGGGCGTCTGCGTCGTCCACCACCTCGCCTGCATCCACCGCGGGTGGGTCCGGGTCAGCGGTGTCGCGCCGGACGACCTCGAGTGGGAGATGGGGGAAAGGAGGGACGAGGACTTCGGGGACGTCGCCGCCATCCTCCGCGCAACTCCGGAGGTGACGGTGTACGTCCAAGCTTGATACGAGCTTGCTACTTTCGAGTTCGAGACCTTGGTGCTCGAGATTTCGAGGCACCAGTCAACGTGTACTTGGCGTTCGGCGAGCGAGCGCTTGGCGTCGTGAGCCGCACTCGATGCTCCTTTCGGAGCTTTCGCAGCCACCTCACCCCGGAAACGTGAGCCTGCCAGCAACCGGGTCGTACTCCCGGGGGATGTCCTGCTCCTCGTACCCGAACGCCTGGTACACCTGCCGAACCAGATGAAAGGCACAGCGGTCCGGCGTGGCGTGCATCTCCTTCCAGGGAACGACCACTGGCTCGCCGAGAAAGGCATCCGCACCCGAGTACACTCTCGGCTTCTGCATCAGGAACGCGATCGAGTTCGGCGATCCGGGGGCGAGCGTCCAGTTCCCGATCTGGAACAGGCCGAGCCCCAGGACGACGCGCGCGTCCGGCCCCGGGGGCGTCGCGGCGAAGTCCTCGTAGAGCGTGCGCACGAGGCGGGCCAGGGAGACGGGGAACTCGAGCAGCGCGAGCGGCCACAGGCTCCTCGCCGGCCCCTGCCACTTCAGGCGCTCGAGGCCGGCGGCGAACTCGACGTCGCCGCCTGCCGAGACCTCCGTCCACTGCACGGAATCCCGTTCCCCGAACCTGTACCCGTGCCGGGCGCCCTGGCGGAATCGGCGCAACTCGCCAAACTGACTGCTCGTGAAGTTCCATCCCAGGGGGCGATTTCCCGTCCGCCGGGGATCCCGGAACAGGGGCTCGAGCCTCTCCTTCTCGAGGTGAAGCTCCACCTCGCCAACGGCGCGGACCAGCACCCTGAGTCCGGCGTCGCCATCCTCCGCGCAACTCCTCAGGTGACGGACCACCTCGCGCCCGACCCTGGAGGCCATCTCCTCGTCGGTCGCGGCCTCACGGAATCCCAGGGCAACCTCCTCGCGCGTCATCGGGCGGAGCCTGCTCCCGGTTCGCACCAGGTAGGCCCGTGACGTCTGGCGAAGGAGCGCGTAGGGGCCACGCCGTCCCGGTTGCACGACCACCCTCAGGAGGGCCCGCAACGGGTCCCCGGGGAACGGAGCCACGTCGATCTCGACCTCCGATCCGATGGTCGGCGAGGGCTCGACGAGGTCCACCAGCACGTCCTGCAGGCGATCCCGCTGCGCACGCGGATCCGGGATGCCCTCGACCTCGGTGGCCACGCCATCGACCTCCGTGACGCCGATCCAGATCTCGCCGCCCTTCCCGTTCAGGAAGGCGACCACTTCCCTCGCCACGTTGGCGGGGACCTTCAGCGCCTCGGCCTCTTTGAACTCCAGGGTGAGCGACTCCCGCTTTCCGAGAGGCCAGTCCATCTAAGCGCCTCCGAGCCATTCCGGAACGGCAAGGAGGAACTCGGGCGCGGGGGCCAGCCAGACGTCGCCCTCGCGCCGCTCCTCCAGCCCCCCGTGCACGATGATCGATCTCCGCGCCCCGAGCCGGAGAGCCGTGGCCGCGAGCTTCTCCACCTTCCTCGTCGGGTCCTTCCCGCTGGTGACCTCCACGAGCGCGCGGACCCTCGGCCCGCTGTGCACGACGAAGTCTACCTCCGCCAGGCCTCGCCGGTCGCGCGAGTAGGAGATCTCCTCGTCCGTGCCCTCGGCGTATTCACGCAGGTGACGGAACACCGCCGCTTCCAGGACCCTCCCGCGAACGGCAGGGTCCTCGAGTGGGTCGGCGACTCCGGCGAAGGCGACCACCAGCCCGTGATCGGACGCGTACAGCTTCGGGTGGGCGCGCCCTGCGAGCTTGCCAGACGCGGCTCGCGCGAAAGGATCGAGCCGAACGAGGAGCATGGTCTCCTCGAGGAGCGCGATCCACTTCCCGAGGGACCGGCGGTCCACCGGTGCGGCGTCGGGCCTCTGGAGCAGGCGCGTACGAGCACCCGCGTCGAAGATCGCCCCGGAGTCGGCGACCAGGTACACGAATAGCTCCCGGACGCGATCCAGGTCGACGTCGTGCCGGAGCAGATCGCGTCCGATGGCGCGATCGACCGCGTCGGCACGGGTTCGGCGGCGGACCTCGGTGAGCGAGGTGGCGAGCACGTGCTCGGGACGGCCGCCGAAGCTCAGGTACCTTTCGAAGGGAGACGGAAGCCGCCTCATCGTCGTATCCGGTGTCTCGTCGGGCAGCGCCTGGAACGCCAGGTACTCGCGCAGCGACAGCCCCTCGATCCGGTACTCGTCCCAGCGGCCGAGGCCCGACTCGCGCCCTCCTTGCAAGAGCAGGTTCGATGCGGAATCGGTCACGAGGAAGATCCCCTGGTTCGCGTCCACCGCGTGCTTCAGCCACTGCGCCCATCGCGCGCCGCGCCCCACCTCGTCGAGAAGGAAGAAACGGGGCTGGTCCTGGCGGACCCCGGGCGGAGCGAACTCGACGACGTCGCGCGGAGAGATCCCCTCGACCGGAAGTCGGTCGTCGGAAAAGTCGAAGTAGGTCACGTTTGCCGGCGCGACCCCGACTTTCTCCACGAGGTCGTCGGCGAGCTGGAGAAGCAACGTGGTCTTGCCGACCTGGCGAGGCCCGAGGAGCACCGCAGCCCGACGCCGGGTGGTGGAGAGGTGCTCCAGCAGGCGAGCGTGCATCTCCCGCCGAACCTGAAATCGTGAGGCACTACGAGCGCTTGTGTCACTCCAGGCCGGGTTCAAGTCATGGAGAAGATCGACTATGGACATCGTGATGCTCATAATAGCATTGGATTTGAGCATTGCAATGTACACTGAAGAAGCGCTACACGGCGCGGTTCGCCAAGGACTCGCGACGCCGCAGAGCTCCTCGGCGTCTCCCACCAGCGAATCCAGCAGCTCGCCGGGATCTCACCCTCGGCAACAGCGCTTGAACTTCTTGCCGCTCCCGCAAGGGCAGGCGTCGTTGGGTCCGATCCTGGGCTCCTGCCGGCGAACCGGGGTCTGCGAAGGGAAGGCAGGCCGAAACGACGGGTCGTCGTGGAGCTCGGTTCGGACCACGTGGTGGTCGGGGTGCGTGGGATCGTCTACGACCGCCTTCCAGGCGAGGTAGTGCCGCTCGAGGCGTTCCTGGTAGGCAGGGTCGTGCTCGACCATCAACAGGAACTGGGCCAGCAGGTCGTCCGCCATCGGCGACTGGGGGTTGAGCGGGTCCAGGAAGGTCTGCGGCTCGTCCTCGTGCGGTGGCCCGGGAGGCTCGAAGGCGTGGTTGATCGTCGCCGCCACCGCGCGGGTTTCCCCGTCAACGACGCTCAGCATGACGCGCCGGCAGTCGCACCGCGGCTCGGCGCAGTACGCCTCCAGGAAGAAGAAGCGCCGGTTCGGCAGCCGCTCGTGGTTCATCGGGCGGACGGTCCGGCACTCCCGGTCGGCGAGATCGGGGAAGAGGGCGCTGAACGATTGCATCGTCATGTGTGACTCCTGCGCGGGGTGCGAGGCCTTGGCTTTGCTCACGGCACCCACCGCTGCGCGGGCACGTCCGAGCGCAGCCGTGGTCGAAACCCCTCCTGACCGGCAGAGGTGCGTGGGGCTGGTTCAGCGGCGCCGACGTCGGTCGCACGACTACCCCGCCACCCCGTCCACCATCATCGCCACCAGCGCGTCGAAGCCGGTGGTGGCCTGCCAGCCCAGCTCGCGCCGCGCCTTGGCCGGGTTCGCCACCAGTCGCGTCGGCTGCCCGGGGCGCATGAAGGCCGGGTCCTGGCGGACGTACTCCCGGTAATCGAGCCCCACGCGCCGGAAGGCCAGCTCGCACAGTTCACGGACGGTATGGGGCACGCCGGTTCCGATGATGAAGTCGGCCGCCCTCTCCTGCTGCAGCATCCGCCACATCGCGTCGGCGTAGTCCCCGGCGAATCCCCAGTCGCGGATGACGTCGAGGTCGCCGAGCCAGAGCTCCCGCTCCTTGCCGGCCGCGATGGCCCGGGCGGCGTGGCACACCTTGGCGGTCACGAACTTGGGCGGACGGCGCGGCGACTCGTGGTTGTAGAGGATGCCCGAGCAGGCGAAGAGGCCGTAGTGGGCCCGGTAGAGCGCCACGAGCTGGTGGGCGAAGACCTTGGCAGCCGCGTACGGGTTGGCCGGCGCCACCGGCGTCGCCTCGTCCTGGGGGGTGACGGGGGTGAGGCCGAAGATCTCCGAGGTGCTCGACTGGTAGAAGCGGGCGCGGGGCGCGACCTCGTGGACCGCGTCCATCAGGTGGATGACCGGCCAGGAGGTGATGCGGATGGCGGTGGCCGGGTCCTCCCAGGACTGGGGCACGAAGGAGTGGCCCGCCATGTTGTAGATCTCGTCCGGGGCCACCTCGGCCACGCCGCGCAGCGTCTGGTAGCGGTCGAGGAGGTCCATCTCGACGAGCTTCACTCCAAGTTCACGGAGCGGGGCGCCGCGGGGGCCGAGGAGCGAGCCGGGGCGGCCGCAGCCGACCACCTCGTAGCCCTTCGAGAGAAGCAGCTTGGCGAGGTACCAGCCGTCCTGGCCGGCGACTCCGGTGACGAGGGCGCGGGGCATGGGGGCCCCCTTACGCCCTCCCCGGCGGCACCGGGAAGGTGGGCGGCTGCTTGCCGTCCTGGTCGTACGCGCTCTTCTGCTGCCGCGCCGCCAGTTCCGCAGCCGCGATGGCCGCCTCGCTGTTCGAATCCTGCTCCGGCGTCCGGAAGCTCGGCACGAGCTCCCGCATGGCGCGCAGGATCGGCTCCTTCTCCCCCTCGTCGGCGAGCCGGCGCAGCACGAGCAGCCGCTCCCGGAGGTCGGCCGGCGGATCGGGGCTCTCGGCCACCAGGATCCGGTTGTTGGCCCGCTGGGTCTTCTCCTCCTCCTCGGTCATGAGCTCCTCGTGGAGCTTCTCGCCGGGACGGAGACCCGTGTAGACGATGGGGATTTCCAGGTTGGGCACGAACCCGGCCATGGTGATGAGGTGGTGCGCGAGATCGGCGATGCGCACGGGCTTGCCCATCTCCAGGATGCAGAGCTCGCCGTAGTCGTTGAGCCCCGACGCGAGCACGAGCCCCACCGCCTCGGGGATGGTCATGAAGTAGCGGGTACACTCGGGGTGCGTGACCGTCACCGGCCCTCCCCGCTCGATCTGCGCCTTGAAGATGGGGATGACGCTGCCGGCCGACCCGAGCACGTTGCCGAACCGGACGGCGGTGATGCGGGTCTTCGACCGGCGGCCCAGGTCCCGGACCACCATCTCGGCGATGCGCTTCGAGCAGCCCATCACGGAGCTGGGGCGCACGGCCTTGTCGGTGGAGATGAGGACGAAGCGCTCGGCACCCACCGCGTCGGCCATCTGGGCCACGTTCTTCGTGCCGAAGACGTTGTTCTTCACCGCCTCCTCGGGCGCGTCCTCCATGAGCGGCACGTGCTTGTGCGCCGCGGCGTGGAAGACGATCTCGGGGCGGTGGCGCTTGCCGAGCCGCATGATGCGGTCGGGCTCCCGGACGTCGGCCACCTCGACTCTGAGGATCAGGTCGGGGTGCTGGGCCTGGAGCTCGCGTGAGTTGAGGTAGAGGTTGTTCTCGTTGATGTCCACGAGGATGAGCCGGGCGCATCCGGCCGCAGCGACCTGGCGCGCGATCTCGCTTCCGATCGACCCGCCCGCGCCGGTGATGAGGATGCGCCGGCCGCGCATCTTGGCCTGGGTCTCCGCCTCGTCGAAGTCCACCTGGACGCGGGGCAGGAGGTCCTCGGGCGAGAGGTCGTGCAGCATCGCCGCGCTGATCTTGTCGTCCAGCTGGGTGAAGGAGGCCGGCATGATCTTGAACTTGGCCTTCGACCCGGAGCAGAGGTTCAGGATGTGCCGGAGCCGCTCGGCCGGCATCTCCATGACGGCGAGCATCACCAGCGTGACCTCGTGCTTGGAGATGAGCTCGGGCAGGTCGTCCACGGTGCCGAGGACACGCCGGCCGCCCAGGGTGAGCCCCTGCTTCCGCAGAGAATCGTCCACGAAGCCGACGACCTTGATCTTCTTGTCGGGGGAGCGGCGGATGTCCCGTAGAAGCAGGTCACCTGCACTCCCGGCACCGACGATGAGCGCCTTCTCCCGCCCGTCGTCCATCCGCTCGCCGAGGAAGCTGGCGGTGAAGCGGGGGGAGAAGCGGATGGAGCTCAGGAAGACCGCCGAGAGGAGCGCCTCGAGCATCACGACGGACATGGGCAACCCGTGACCGTGGATGCCGAACCAGGCGACGACGAAGAGGAGCGTCCCCCCGACGACGGACCCCGCCAGCCGGACCCCCTCCTCCAGACCGGAGAGGAAGAACGACCAGCGGTGCAACTTCATCGCCCAGAGGACGAAGAGGCGGGAGGCGATGAGGACCGGTAGGGCGGCCTTGATGTCCCCAGCCCATTCGGGGGGAGGGAGACCTTCGAAGCGGATGAGGACGGCGAGGAGGTAGGCGAACGCCGTCGTCAGCCCGTCCAGGAGGAGGAGGGCGGTGAAGCGTGGCGTGGATCTACCTTCAACGCGAGCCATCTCTAAAAACCTCCAAGGGGCATGAAAGTAACGCCTTTCGGGGGGTTCAGGCAAGGAAGCGGGCTGCCCCCGACGGGACGACTGAGGTGCCGGAATGTGACGTGGATGCCCATTCAAAGCCGCGGAGCGCCATTTTGTCTTGGTCGGGCCGGATGGTTGATGGATAACTACCCGGATGGATGTGACCGGGTTGAGCCGCCTCTGTGGTCTCGCATTGCTCGCGCTCACCGCGACCGGGTGCTCGGACAGCGTCTCGACCGGCACCATCACGGGGACTGCCGTCGTCACCTACCACGATGCCTCGGTCAATTTCGGCACCTACCGCACCTACGCGATCACCAACAAGCTGGCGGTATACCAGGAGCTTCTGGGGTTGCCGGTCTACACCTTCGTTCCCGCCCCGTTGCTCTTCGCCGCCATCGACGAGAACATGGCGGCCCGCGGTTACGTGAAGGTGGCCGTCATCGACCCCCAGAACCCGCCACCCACGCCGGTGGTCGCCGACCTTTCCATCAACCCGGTGGCGCTCCAGGCCGCCAAGTCGGCCGCCTACCCGTGCGACTGGTGGAGCTGGTGGAGCTACCCCGCCTACGGCTGCACCGCCTCCTGGGACTGGGTGTCCTACACGGTGGGAACCCTCTTCATCCCCCTCGCCGACCTCAAGAATCCGCCCCCTCCGGGAAGCGCGCCATCGTTCAAGGTCATCTGGTCGGGCGTGGCCCACGCGATCCTGGACACCTCCAGCTCCGACAGCGCGCTCGCCGTGAAGGCCGTGAACCAGGCCTTCATCCAGTCCCCGTATCTCCAGACTCCCTGAACGGCATGCGCGCGAAGACCCTACCCCTGCTGCTCGCCCTGGCCGCCCTCGTCGTGGCGCCTTCGGCGGCCCGCGCGGACGGGTTCCTGGACGCGTGGCACCCCAACCAGTCCTTCTGGGCCATCGGCTGGGAGGTGAGCTTCCCGACGACCAGTTTCCGCTCCGACTGGGTGAACCGGCCGAGCTTCGCGGGGGGGCAGTTCGAGGTCCGGGTTGGCCTCATGGAACGCCTGTCGGTGGGCGTGGCCATGAACTACAACTGGTTCGACCAGAACTTCTCCCAGGTGACGGTCACCTATCCCGAGTACACCATCACGGGCCCCGTCTACCGGCGGCTCGGCGCGTTCTCGGCGCGCGGCACGGTGCACTACTACCTCACGTCCACGAGGCTCCAGCCATTCGTCGGTGTGGGCGTGGGGGGGATCTGGACGGCGACGCGCCTCCAGACGTCCGACCAGCAACGGTACGCCTACAGCTCCTACTTCGCGGTGGATCCGGAGGCGGGGCTCATGCTCAGCACGTCCCAGTCGTTCGCCCTCTACCTCCTCGGGCGATACCAGTTCACTACGGCGAGCTTCTACGAGGTGAAGAACGCCCAGTGGGTTTCGGTGCAGATCGGGATGGGTTGGCTTTTCTGATACCGCGAAAGCGACTGCTATCCCGGCTTGTGCCTAGATAGTGCTCTTCGGAGGGCCGTGAGGCGGATTGCAACGGCTGGAGCCCTCCGGGCTTCTTCGATTGCGTTCTTCCCAAAGACCGTCGCCACTCCAGCGAAGAACCCAATGATCGTACTAATGATCACGATGAGGGCGCGGCCGGGTGCTGATTTCTTCTCTGGCGGCGACGCCCTGTCGAGCACCTGAACGATTGGAGCTTCCCGGGCTTCTTCCACCCGCGCAAGCTCATATTGCTTTGCAAGCGCCTCGAAGAGCGCCTCGTTGTACTTCACTTCACGCAGCAGGCGGATCTGGCCGAGTCCCTTGACATCCTTGCTGTCCTCGGGCTCGCCCGGTTGTCCTCCCGACTCCAGCCTGGAGAGCTCCTGCT
>CAIOAK010000165.1 GCA_903855945.1 uncultured Anaeromyxobacter sp. | reverse complement strand
GCGGTCTGGCTCGCGAGCCCCTCCGGCCCCGGCGACTCCCAGCGGCTCCAGCTCGACGTGCAGGTGCACGGCCTCGACACGTTCGC
Source organism: uncultured Anaeromyxobacter sp. (assembly GCA_903855945.1). Classification (GTDB taxonomy): domain Bacteria; phylum Myxococcota; class Myxococcia; order Myxococcales; family Anaeromyxobacteraceae; genus CAIOAK01. Next base: position 38,650 of record CAIOAK010000165.1, on the reverse strand, counting down.
CGGCTTCAAGCTGGAGGCCGACGCCCGGCTCATGCAGTGGACCCAGCGCAACTCGACCTACGTCCCCGGATCGTCCACCCAGCTCCTGGTCTACGACCTGGAACTCGCCCAGCGCGATCCCCGGAAGTCCTGGAGCGCGGCCTTCGGGCGCGTTCAGCCCTGGTTCGTCCCCGGCGCCACCGTGTTCGACGGGGCCCAGGGTGGGCTTCGTTTCGGCAGGTCCGAGGTGGGCGTGTTCGGAGGCCTCGTGCCGGACACCTGGACGACCGAACCGACGGTGAACCAGTACACCGGCGGACTCTACGCCAACTTCGAGGCCCCCCTGGGCGCGACGCTGCTCTCCGGAAGTGCGCGGGCCGCCCTGGTGCAGAACCAGGCTGTCCAGCGCCACTACGAGGGGGAACTGCTGCTCAGCTACTGGGCGGGAGCCATGCTGGCCGTCAGCGGGGACCTCCGGGTCGGATTCGGGGACGTGCACTCCCCGGGCTACATCGATGCAGGGCGTCTCGCCGTCACGTTCCGCCCGGACCCGATCGTGTGGTTCACGGCCGGCTTCTCCTACTGGGGGCTCACGGTACCGGATGGCGAGCCCATCTCCACCTATCCGGGCCCGTCGCGGCGCGCGGACGGGTCGGCCGGCGTGGAGGCCACGCCCTGGCTGCGCATCGCGGTGCTGGGAGGCTGGGTGAGCGACCTCACGTCCGACCTCTCCCATTCCTACGTCGGTCCCGAGGTCACCTTCACGAAGGTGCTCTCCGGTCTCTCCTTCGGTTACCTGAAGGACTTCGGCTGGGTGGACGGGCAGAGCGCCTGGAGCCAGGTCGCCTGGGCGCCGGCGGAGGGGACCCGCCTCACCGCGCGCGTCTCCTGGTTCCAGACGCTGGAGACGGTCCAGGGCGTCGCCATGCCCGCCACGACGAACGATCTCGGGCTCACGTTGAACGGAGTCGTCGCGCTCAACCGGTGGCTGGCCGTGCGGGCCTCCATCCTGTTGCGAGGCGGGATCGACAACATGGAGGCGTCGGTTCCGTGGGGTACGGCGGCGAACGTGTTCCTGGTGGGGGCCTACTAGCCGGCGGGACGGGGACGAGGCCTCCCGGGTCGCCGGTGCGTAGACAGCGGGGGGTTCTCGGACTGTCGTCGTGAACTTGTCCATCAGGTCGTCGCCGTAGGGGTCCCGCGCTGCTTCCAGGTTGTGGGGTTTGCAGAGGATCCGGCCGTTGGCGACCGTGGAGGGGCCGCCCCGGCCGCGCGGTTGGATGTGGTCCACCTCGAGCTTGACCGTGGCGCCGCAGGTGGAGCCGTCGTGGGTGGGCAGCGGGCTGGACGTGAGGCTGGCCGGCCTTGGCCTTCTCGAGGAGGGCGAGGAAGTCGCGGGAGGCCGTGAGGTGGATCCGGCTCAACGTGGCCGTCATCGGTTCGACGAGGGTGCGCGGCGGATCGACTTGAACCCGTTCGGGGTGGGTCGGACGCGGTTCAACCGCTGAACCGACGGTCCGTTCCACGGTCACGACCGTGCGTTCCGGAACCTTCTCCACCGGCCGGATCCCGGCCACCAACTCCTTCGCCTCCTGCGGGACCGGTGGAAGAACTTCGGCAGGGTTTCGACCCGGTTGTCCTCCGTCATCACCTTGGAGAGGCCGGTGCACCGGTGGAGATGGACGAAGAGGCTCGGGTACCCGAGTCGCCGGGAGATGGCCAGCGCGCCGATCCCGGGGGGCCCAGCCATCGGAACGCGAATTCGCCCGAGAGTGCGTCAAGCACTCCCCGTCACACGCCCCATTTTTCCGATGGTCCGTATCACGGAACGCCCGCCCCGAAGCGCCGGAGGCCGTGTGTGTCCCGCCTGCGCAAGGTAGGGCGGTCACGAGGCGGCGGCAGTCGTCGTCCTTGACGCCTTGAATCTCGCTGGCGTCCGGTTACACTGCGCCGCGTGCTCCGATGGCGCTAAGCCGCCGGTTGCCTGGAGGAAATCCCATCTTGAACCGTCCGCTCGTCGCCCTCGCCGCAGCCCTCGCCATCGCCGGATGCAAGAAGAACGAGCCGGTGACCGCAGCCCCCATCGCTCCTCCCGCGGGTGCGTTCCCCGCGGGTGGCGCCCCCGGGATGCCACCGCCGTCCATGCCGCCGCCCGCGATGCCACCCGGCGGGGGAGGAATGCCACCCGGCGGGATGATGGGGGCGCCCAGCATTCCCGGAGGCGCATCCAGCTTCGACCAGCAGATCGCCGTCGGGAAGCAGATGGTCGCCCAGGACCCGAAGAACATCCAGGCATGGGTCGGGCTCGGGAACCTCTACTTCGACAGCTTCAAGGCGACCGGCGACCGGCAGCGGGCGCAGGCCTCCATCGACGCCTACGCCAACGCCCTCGCCATCGACCCGAAGAACCCCGACGTGCTCACCGACCAGGGCGTGATGTACCGGGACCTCGGCCAGAACGACAAGGCGCTCGCCAACTTCGTGAAGGCGAACCAGCTGAACCCGAACCACATGCAGAGCCTCATGAACGCCGGCGTCGTCTACTCGGAGACCAACCAGCCGAAGATGGCCGAGGAGGCGTGGCTGAAGGTCATCGCCACCGACAAGACCGGTCAGTTCGCCGGGCAGGCCGGCGCCGCCATCGCCGAGCTTCGCAGGCGCCAGGCTGGCTCGGGCATGCCCGCAGCCCCTCCGGCCCGCTGATCCCCCCCCACCTTACAGAGCCGCACGGAGGCTTCCATGGCCCGCAAGATGAACTTCAACGCCGGACCCGCAGCGCTGCCGCTCCCCGCACTCGAACGGGCGCGCGACGAACTCCTCGACCTCGCCGGAAGCGGGATGTCGGTGATGGAGCACAGCCACCGCGGCAAGGAGTACGAGGCGGTGCACGACGAGGCCCTCTCTCTCCTCCGGGAACTGCTCGCCGTCCCGGCCAGCCACGAGATCCTCTTCCTCCAGGGCGGTGCGTCGCAGCTCTTCGCCCAGATCCCGATGAACCTCATGGAGAAGGGCAAGGCGGCCCAGTACCTCGTGACCGGCGCCTGGGGCGAGAAGGCGCTCGGCGAGGCGAAGGTGGTCGCGACGATGCTCGGCGCCTCGGTGTCGAGCCAGTCCACGGGTACGGGTGACGGCAAGGAGAAGAGCTACGTCCGCGTTCCCGCCCCGGCCGAGGTGAAGGTGGACCCCGCCGCCTCCTACCTCCACCTCACCTCCAACGAGACCATCCACGGCGTGGAGTTCAACGTGGAAGCCGCCCGCGCGTTCCCGGCCACCGGCACCGTCCCCCTCGTGGGCGACATGTCGAGCGACTTCCTCTGGCGGCCGTTCGACGTCTCCCGGTTCGGCCTGGTGTACGCCGGCGCCCAGAAGAACATCGGACCCTCGGGCATCGTGGTGGCCATCGTCTCGAAGGAGCTCATCGAGAAGGGGCGCAAGGACATCCCCAAGATCTTCCAGTTCCGAACCCACGCCGAGAACAGGTCGCTCTACAACACGCCGCCCACCTTCGGCGTTTACATGGTGCGCAACGTGCTCGCATGGCTGAAGGGGCTGGGCGGCCTCCCGGCGATGGAGGCGGCCAACCGGAGGAAGGCGGCGCGTCTCTACGGCGCCATCGAGGCGAACCCGGCCTTCTACCGGTCTCCGGTGGAGCGGGAGAGCCGGTCGGTGATGAACGTGGTCTTCCGGCTGCCCACCGAGCCGCTCGAGGAGCAGTTCGTCGCCGAGGCGAAGAAGCTCGGCATGGTCGGCCTGAAGGGGCACCGCTCGGTCGGCGGCATCCGGGTGTCCACCTACAACGCCGTCCCCTTCGAGTGGGTGGACGCGCTGGCGTCGTTCATGGCGGAGTTCTCGAAGGGCAAGTAGCGCGGCGGGCGCGACGTCCGCGTCGTCACTCCCAGTGTACTCTCCGCGTCCGGGAGGCAGGACGACGAGGCAACGCGCCTCCGGCCCGTGACGTAGGCAGGAGACGCCCGACGAGCTCGACTCCGGTACTGCCTAGCCGGGAGAGGGATGACCCACCACGGCGCCGCTCCGGAGCGTGAGGAGCGACACCTCGGGCGAGGCATTCAGCCGCAGGTTCACGCCCACGTTCCCGACACCGCGGTTCACGTAGAGCTGGACCGTCCCCACCTGGTAGAGCCCGTCCAGGTAGCGCTCCTGCACGATCCAGCGGAGCGCCGGCATCAGGAGCGGAACGTTCACCTGCCCGCCGTGGGTGTGGCCGGAGAGGAGCAGCATCGGCTTGCCCCAGTTGGCGAGGAGCTCCGCCGTCTTCGGGACGTGGGCGAGGTAGAGGCGCGAGCCCGGGGCGGCCCCCTTCATGGCGAGGGGCGGATCGGCCGACAGCGTCCGGAGGTCGTCGATGCCCACCACGGTGAAGGGCGCGCCGCGAAGGCGGAGCGTGGTGTTCTCGTTCAGTAGCACGCCGTAACCGAGATGCTCGAGGGCCCCGGCGGCGCCGACCGGGTCCACCCAGCGATCGTGGTTCCCCAGGGTGGCGAGGGTGGGGGCCTCGATCCCGCCGAGCTGTTCTCCGATGAGGGAAACCCCGTCCCGGTTCCGGGTCAGGTAGTCGCCGGTCAGGACGACCAGGTCCGGACGGAACCGATTCGCCTCGGCGACCGCCGCCCGGATGCGATCCACCGGGGTGAGGCTCCCCACGTGGATGTCCGACAGCTGCGCGACCCGAAGCCCGTCGTGGGCGGGATCGAGGTCGGGGACCACGATCTCGCTCGGTTCCGGCGTCACCTCCTCGGACGAGGCGAGGGCCGGGGCGGGCGCGGCCGACGCGGCGACTGCGGCTGCAGCACCCAGCAGGAACTGTCTGCGCGTCACGGAGGGCATCGGTGGTGCAACGTACACGGGGGCTATCTTCTTCCGACGTCGGGACCTGTTGCGTGGAGCCGTGGCGTGGCCACGCCGTCGTAATGAAGTGAGGCGCCCGGGGATCGAACCCGGAACCACCGGCTTAAAAGGCCGATGCTCTACCAATTGAGCTAGCGCCTCATGATGCCTATAGCATTGAAGAATTCAGAGATCCTCCGGCTCCGGAAGTTTCCGATTCTGACCGTTTTCTGACCGATAAGGGGCTGAAGCGCTTCCTGTCTTGGTCAGTGATGTGTTCGGTTGTCAGGTGGCCGTAGACCTTGGTTACTTCACTCGTGGAGTGGCCCAAGATCACTGCCAAGCGCTCGATGGACCCCCCGTTGATGAGGAAGTGGCTGGCGAACGTGTGCTTCGTGGCTTCGTACCAGGTCATCTCGAGCTTCATCTGGCCGAGAACCGTGTCGAGGGCGTCATCTAGCGTGTTCGGGCGCATGAACCGGGAACGTGTACCGTTCTTACCAGCCTTCCGTCCAGGCTGCTTCGGTGCGAACAGAAACCCCTCGCCGCCTGTCTGATTCCGGTGTCGGAGCGGTTCCGGCATCAGGTCATCGAAGATGGGGATGTCCCGGGGCTTTAGCGGCGGTCTCTAGCTGATCCACCGAGCGGCGGTCTGGAGATCCACCCGCCGTCGCGGGCGAGGCCCGGCCGAGGTGAGTCCAGAAAGTCGGCAAAGAGGATGGACTCGGCGACCGTCGAGGAGTGACGACCAAGAGCGAGAAGCGACGGCGCTGCTGCGTCTGCCGCAGCTGGTACCGGCCGGAGCGGTCGGCAGCTGGGACGCAGCTGACGTCGCGGGCAGGCAGGGCGTCGTCGTCTTCGCCGCTAACGGGAACTGACCCGCCTTTGCTCCCGAGAAGGGAGCCAGGCTGAGATCGGGATTTGGCCTCACGCGGTCGATCCCGCACACCGTGAGAGGTGCTCTCGCTGTTCGCACGTGGCGAAGGGCCCAGGGTGGCCAGGCTACCTGGTGATCATCGACTGGGTGGTGTCCGAGAAGGAGACGAAGTTGACGCTGCTCTTCACGAGCGTTGCCTTCAGGTTGCTGATGGCCGCGTCGAGGATGTCGAAGACGAGTGTCCGGTCGGCCGCCGTCGTCATCGTCGCGTAGGTCTTGCTCCCGGTGTTGACCGACGTGTTGGCCTTCACGAACGCCGCCTGGGCGTCGCTCGCGCTGACCTGGACGTAGGCGCGCGAACTGTTCACGTAGTAGAGCATCGCCATGACGATCTCGAAGACCGTCTCGAGGTCGGAGATCGCCACGATGGCGGTGGCGTCGTAGGTCGGGGTGATGGTCTTCTGCGTGTCCGAGTCGAACATGCTGGTCGGGTAGCCGGTCACCCCTGCCGAAGGACCGTTGACCTGGTCGGCCGTGAAGCGGAGCTGCCGGGGGTAGTCGATATAGGCCGGGTACGCCCCGCCGGGTACGTCCCAGAACTTGGTGCTCGTGATGCCGAGGGCGTGCCCGTAGGCATCGGTCGCCATCGAGTTGCTCAGAAGCGTGCCGGTGATGGTGGTCTGGGTCGCCGTACTGGCCGCGTTCTGGCAGAGGCCGACGAGTGCCTCGGTCCCCGTGATCCCGTCGTTCCGGGTACTCGCTCCGCTGTTGTAGGAAGCGTTCAGGATCATGTCGAAGATGTTGTGCTTGAGGGCGAGAGCGTTGATCGGGTCCAGGGCCGCCTCGCAGGCGGCCATGTCGTAGGCGGTTTCCTTGTTGGCCGCCTCGATCCTGGCGAGGTTCTGGAAGTGCCAGTAGGCGGCGGCCATCGGGGCCCAGTACTTGTTGTTGAAGATGTCGGGAGCGGTCGCCGGGACCATGCCGGCAGCCTGTTGGTCCGTCGTGAAGCCGCCCAGGGAACCTTGCAGGGCGATCAGGTTCACGAGCCCGTAGTACAAGTCGGGGTTCGGCCAGTCAAAGGCGGTCGTGTTGGCGCTGTACCAGGAGTTGAGCTGGTACGGGCCGCCACCATCCATCACGAGCGCAAGGCTCGTCTTGCCACTGTCGTCGATGGTGTCCCTGGATGGGTCATAGGGGCTCACCTTGAGGTTCGCGCCATCCTCCTGCAGCAGGTGGGCGAAGATCGACCCGTAAATCCGGTCGCGGTCGAAGGCCAGGTTCGGCCTGTACTCCCGGATCAGGTGGCCGAGCATGGCGCCCGCCACGTAGTTCGACATCACCAGATCCTCGGTGTTCGTGAGGCTGACGGGCGTGAAGGCCCTGGAGACATAGTTGTACTGTGTGTAGACCGTTCCCGAGGAAGCCGGGATGGACGTGCTGCTCTGGAGCACCATGACGTCGGTGGCGGCACCCCCTGCGGCGAGGGCGGTGGGGAAGGCTGCCCTGGTCATCGACTGCACCGTCGCCGAGAGACGGCCGTCCTTCATGGTGCAGTCCACGAGGGCGAAAGGCCGGCTTCCGGAGCGGAACGCCGCGCTTCCGGTGAAGCAGGTGTTGTCCGAGAAGGAGAACGTTCCGGAGATCCAGCCGGTCTCCCCGAGGTGGTCTTTGAAGACCAGGCTGACGCTCGACCCGGACACCGTTCCCGAGAGCATCGCGTTGCCGAGCGTGGAGGAACTCGCCATGCCGTGGTAGGTGCCGGATGTCGGAGGAGAGGTGAGCCGGTCGGTGGTGGAAGAGCTGCCGCAGGCCGAGAGGGACAGGGCGAGAGAAAGCGCCGTGAGGAGGACGAGAGGACGTGGGGACTGCTCGCGGGTAAGCCCGGCCGACAGGAGGGTCATGCCCCAACATAGGCAGCAACCGTCGATGCGCAATGACCTGAAGTGATTACAGAACGGCGTTTCCATGTCGGTCATCGTCACTGTCATGGATTCCCCTGAGGTGCTTCGGGTGATCCCGTTGGCGCGGTGAAACGCCTGCACTCGGGTCGGACAGGAAGGTCGGCCAGGTCTCGGAGGATGACCTCTACGTGGACCGGCCCGCCTCGGCGGTGCGGGTGCGGCGGGGAAGGGGAGGGGCTGGAGCAGCTGAACATCCGTGTAGTCCAGTGGGTGGCCTGATACCAGGTCATCGGGTCGATTTTCACGTCGGGATCCCTGGGATCCTTGAACGGCCGCCATGACCGGGCGAGCCTAGCGCGAGGAGCCATTCATCGCCATCGTGGCCCGCGCCCCATCCGGGTTCGGGTGTTTTCCCGGGTCCGGACCCGGAATCGTTCTCCGCAACCTGGGTAACTCTCCCAATTTCGCAGCTGCGCGGCCGCGCGCATACTCCTCATCAGAAAGGGAGAACACACCATGAAGACCATCAACGGCGGCAGCGCAGTGCAGGGCGGGTACTACCTCTCCAAGAGCCACTGGGAGATCTTCCCCATCGCCCATGACGGCGAGAAGCTCCCCGGCGCCTCCTCCGAGCACTACGTGAAGGTCCCCACCGCGGCAGCCATCGGTCTCATGCCGGTGCTGGGCGGCCTGATGGTGGTCTTCCTCCCCTTCATCGGTCTCTACCTCGCCGCGAAGACGGCGGCCGGCGGAGTGAGCGGCGCGTTCAACCGCTCCGCGCAGGACCTGGCCGCAACCATCACCCCCGGCTGGGCTCCCGGCGCCGCGCACATGACCGGCAAGGCCACCGAGGAGAAGAAGGTCGAGGGCGAGAAGGCCGAGGACGCGAAGCTCGCCGAGCTCGCCAAGGAAGTGGAAGAGAAGCGGAACGCGTAGGGCGAGGGTCTCCCTTCAGAACGGCAGCGACGGGGGGGCGGCGAGAGCCGCCTTTCGCCAAAGGATCACGCCCCCTACGGAGGGGGCATACGTCCTGTCGGGAAAGCCGTCACTGTCGGCACCGGCACGGACGGAGAGCAACTTTCGCCCCGGTCGGCTACGTCACGCTCGACGGGAGCGGGGTCATCATCGGTTCGAACCTGACGGCGGCCAGTCTCCTCGGCAGGGACCGAAAGAGCCTGGCCGGCCGTCCGTTCGCACGCGTGGTTCGGGAGAGCGATGCAGATGGCTGGCATCGCTTCGTCCACACGCTGCCCCGTGCGGGAGAGGTCGCCACCTGCCGACTCGCTCTCACCAGGGGTGACGACGTCGCCTTCGACGCCCTGCTCGCGTGCGAGCGGAGGGAGGGAGGTCCTGCTGGGGCGCATGTCCGGGTCGTCCTCACCGATGTCACCGACCTTGCGCAGGCCGAGAAGGCTCTGCGGGAGAGCGAGCGCTGGCTGGGGATGAGCGAGGCCGTCACCCGTACCGGCCACTTCGTCTACGAGGTGGGCACGGTTCAGGACATCACCAAGAGCAAGTTGCTGAAATCGGACAGGAACGTGGCGCGAGCCCAGCTTGCCCTGGCCGCGCGCATGGCGACGGTGGTGAGGGACTCGAACGACGCGATCACCATCCAGGGCTTCGAGGGTGGAATCACGGCGTGGAACCGGGGCGCCGAGCTGATGTACGACGCCGGGAAGCCCGTCGGCCTGGCCTCCACCGAGCGGAACATCACGGCGCACAAGCGGGCCGAGGAGGAGCGCGAGAAGCTCGAGGCACAGCTCCGGATGTCGCAGAAGATGGAGGCCATCGGCAGCCTGGCGGGAGGCGTGGCGCACGACTTCAACAACCTGCTGTCCGTGATCCTGAGCTACACGGGATTCATCCTGGCGAGCCTGCAGGAGGGGGACCCCCGGCGCGACGACCTCCTGGAGGTCGGGGAGGCCGCCGACCGCGCGGTGGCGCTCACTCGCCAGCTGCTGGCATTCAGCCGCAAGCAGGTGTTGCAGCCCGTGGCGCTCGACCTCAATCAGGTCACTGCGGGGGTCGAGAGTGCGCCGACGAATCCTCCGAGACCTCCAACGTCGAGATCGATGAGGAGCACGCAGCGCGTCACCTGGGAATGAAGCCCGGCTCCTGCGTCCAGACCGCGGTCACGGACACCGGGTGCGGCATGGACGAGCAAACGCGGGCGCGCATCTTCGAGCCGTTCTTCACCACCAGGGAGAAGGGCAAGGGCACCGGCCTCGGTCTTTCCACGGTCTACGGCATCGTCAAGCAGAGCGGTGGCAGCGTCGAGGTCCACAGCGAGATGGGCCAAGGGGCCACATTCAAGGTCTGTCTTCCGCGCGCCCATTCGGCCACCAAGGCGGCCGCCATCAAGACCACGACGGTTCCCAGGCAGATCACGGGAACCGGGACGATCCTCGTGGTCGAGGATGAGGAGGCCCTGCGCAAGGTGGCCAAGAGAAGCCTGGAGGCAACCGGTTACCGGGTCCCTGCCGCCGCGGACGGCGAGGACGCGTTGCGCGTGAGCGCCCGGCATGTGGGTGACATCCATCTCCTCCTGACGGACGTCGTCATGCCGAGGATGAACGGCAGGACGCTTGCGCTGGAACTCTCCAGGGTTCGGCCGACCATGAAGGTTGCCTACATGCTTCCAGCGATAGGTTCCGTCTTGCTTGCGCCCGGGATAGGCTGCTGCCCATGCGAGTCTTCGTGACCGCCCTGCTCTTGCTGGCCTCCGGGTCCGCTCTCGCGCTCGAACTTGGCGGGCACGACATTCCCAAGACGGTTCGCGTCGGCGACCAGACCCTGGTGCTGAACGGCGCAGGATTCCGGCAGAAGCTCTATTCACGTGTGTACGCCTGTGCCCTCTACCTGCCGAAGCGCACGAGGGATGCGTCGGCGATCCTCGATTCGGATCGACCCTGGCAGGTGGCGATGCACTTCACGCGCAACATCGATCACCACGACGTCCTGCAGGCGTTCAAGGACTCCTTCGAGCGAGATCCGTCCCCGCAGTCCCAGCAGTCGGAGGTGGAACTGGAGAAATTTCACGTCGTCCTCGACGACCTGAAGAAGGGCCAGGACCTGACGATCCGGTATGTGCCGGGGGTTGGAACGACGCTCCACGCACCCACCGGCAACAGCAGCACCGTTCCCGGACGGGAGTTCGCGAACGGCATCCTGCGCACCTGGATCGGCAGCAACCCCATCGACCCGCAGCTGAAGGACAAGATGCTCGGAATGTAGCGCCCCGCGCCCCAATTCGCCCCTGTCCACGCCAGGCCGGAGCAGGTACCGTCTGAAAGATCGGTTGACCCCACGCATCGCCCAGGAGGTTCACCCATGGCGCGATCCACCATCATCTGGAAGTCGATCCTCCCCCTTGCCGTCTGGCTGCTCATCGCCCTCATCCCCGCGCCCGCAGGTCTCGAGCCCCGGGCCTGGGTCTACTTCGGTCTCTTCTGCGCGGTGGTGCTCGGGCTGGTGCTGGAGCCGCTCCCATCGGCTGCCATCGGTCTCGTGGGGGTGGTGACCGCCACCGTGCTTCAGCTTCCGTTCACGGCGGCACAGGTCGCGGCAAAGGGCTTCAACGGGCCCGCCGAATCGATCCGGTGGGCGCTCTCGGGCTTCACGAACACCACCGTGTGGCTGATCTTCAGCGCCTTCATGTTCGCCCTGGGCTACGAGAAGACCGGGCTCGGGAGGCGGCTCGCCCTGCTCCTGGTTCGGGCGCTCGGGAAGAGGACCCTGGGCCTGGCCTATGCGCTCACGTTCTCGGATCTTCTGGCGGCGCCCTTCACTCCCTCCAACACCGCGCGCAGCGGGGGCATCGTCTTCCCGGTGGCCCGATGCATCCCACCGCTCTACGACTCGAGCCCGGGCCCCAGCGCACGTCGCATCGGCTCGTACCTCATGTGGACCGCCTTCGCTGCGCAGGCCGTGACGAGTTCCATGTTCCTCACGGCGCTGGCGCCGAATCTCCTGGCGGTGGAACTGGTCCGCAAGACCGTGAAGATCGAGATCGGCTGGGCCCAGTGGATGATGGGGTTTCTCCCGGTGGGCCTGGTCCTGATCCTGACGCTCCCGCTCCTGGCCTGGGTGCTGTACCCGCCGGAACTGAAGCTCAGTCCCGAGGTCCCCCGCTGGGCGGATGACCAGCTGAAGTCCATGGGGAAGGTGAAGCGGGATGAGATCGGAATGGGCGCACTGGTCATCCTGGCGCTGGGCCTGTGGATCGCGGGGCGCAGCCTGCTCGACGCCACCACGGTCGCGCTGGTGGTCGTGGCCCTGATGGTGGTGAGTCGCATCGTGTCCTGGGACGACATCATCGGGAACAAGCCTGCCTGGAACGTGCTGATGTGGTTCGCGACGCTCGTGACCATGGCCGACGGGCTCGCCCGGGTCGGGTTCGTGGGGTGGTTCGCCAAGAGCGTGGCGGCCAGGCTGGCGGGGATGCCGCCGGTAGCGGTGATGATCGCGCTGGTGGTCCTGTTCTTCTTCGTCCACTACCTGTTCGCGAGTTCGACGGCCCACACCACCGCGGTGCTCCCGGTGGTGCTGGCTGCCGGCGCGGCGGTCCCCGGACTCCCGACGCTGACGTTTGCGCTCCTTCTCTGCTACTCGCTCGGACTGATGGGGGTCATCAGCCCCTATGCCACGGGTCCGGCGCCCATCTGGTACGGCTCGCACTACGTGCCGCAGAGGGACTTCTGGCGACTGGGCCTGGTCTTCGGGACGATCTTCCTCGGAGCGCTCCTCCTCATCGGCGTGCCGATCCTGCTCCTGCGGGGTGTCTGAGGCGCCGATCTCAACGACGCGTTTCCGCCGCCTGGACCACGCCCATGGCGGCGACGTTCACCAGGTCCTCCGCCGTGCTGTTCTCGTGCTGGAGGATGTGGAATGGCCGGCGGGTTCCGGTGAGGACCGGACCCACCGCCACGGCGTCGCCCAGCTTCTGCAGGAGGTGCAGGGCGAGGGTGCCCGACTGGAGGTCGGGGAAGACGAGCACGTTGGCGTTCTGCTGGAGTTCCGAGTAGGGGAAGTAGCGTCGGCGCGTCGCCTCGTCGAGCGCCGTTCCGAGCTGGATCTCGCCGTCGATGATCAGATCCGGCGCCCGCTCCCGAGCGATCTCGGTGGCCCGGCGGACCTTGCGCGCCAGCGGGTGCTCGGCTCCTCCGTAGTTCGAGAACGACAGCATCGCCACCCTCGGTTCGATCCCCAGGAGGCGCACCGCGCCCGCGGAGAGCAACGCGATCTCGGCCAGGTCCTCCGCCTCCGGTGCGATGTTCACCGCGCAGTCGGCCAGGAAGTAGGTGGTGCGCGGCCGGAGCACGACGTGCAAGCTGGCGATGCGGCGCACGCCCGGCGCCGGGCCGATGACCTCCAGCACCTTGCGCATCGCATCGGCGTAGTGGCCCGAGGCGAATCCGACCATCATGTCCGCGTCGCCGAGATGAACCATGAGTGCCGCGAAGTACATGGGATCGGCGAGCCGTGCCCGGGCCAGGTCCGGCGTGGCGCCGCGGCGCGCCCGGAGGCGCAGGTACTCCTGGGCGTAGGCATCGAGCCGCGGGCTGCGCTGCGGATCGACGATGGTCACTCCCTCGAGTTCGTGGCCCAGACGCTGTGCGGCCGCGCGGATCTCCTCCTCGCGTCCCAGCAGGACGGGACTGGCCACCCCCTCGTCGATGAGGAGGCGGCAGGCGCGCAGGTTGGTCTCCTGGGTTCCATCCGGGAGCACCAGGCGGCACCCGTGCTGGCGGGCCTTGATGATGATCCGCCGCATCACCTCGCGGCCGGTCCCCAGTCGGACCGTGAGGGCGCCCTCGTAGCTCTCGACGTCGAGCGGGATCCTCGCCAACCCCTCGGCCACCGCCTGTGCAGCGACGGCGTGTGACTCCCGGGCCAGGATGCGGGGGTCGATGGGCTTGGGGAGCAGGTATTCGGGGCCGAAGGTGAAAGTGGCGTTCCCGTAGGCGCGGCTCACCTCCTCGGTGACCTCCTCGCGCGCCAGCTCCGCCAGGGCGCGCGCCGCCGCGAGCATCATCCCCGTGCTGATCCGCGAGGCGCGCACGTCCAGGGCGCCGCGGAAGATGTACGGGAAGCTGAGCAGGTCGACGATGGCGGTGGGGTCCTGGGCACTGCGGGTGGCGACGATGGCGTCGCGCCGCGCCGCCCGCGCCGCGTCGTACGATATCTCCGGATCGGGCATGGCCATCGCGAGGATCACCGGGAAGCGGGCCATGGAGCGGATCATGTGCGGATCGATGACCCCGGCCACGGCCGCGCCCAGGAAGACGTCGGCTCCCACAAGTCCCTCTGCGAGCGTGGGCGGGCCCGGACGCGCGAACGCCCTCTGGTAGGTCGAGAGGTCATCGCGCTCCGGGTGAACCAGCCCCCGGATGTCGTAGAGCAGCAGATTCTCGGTCGGGAGGCCCATTGCGACCAGGAGTCGCGCGCAGCCCAGTCCCACCGTTCCGGCACCGCACACGACCACGCGGACGTCCTCCAGGCGCTTGCTGGCGAGGTCGAGCGCGTTGATCAGGGCGGCGATGGCCACCACCGCCGTGCCGTGGAGGTTCTCGTGGAACACCGGGATCCCCATCGACTCCACCAGCTGGTCGTAGATGGCGAGACCTTCCGGGGCACGGAGGTCCCTCAGGTTGATGCCGCCGAAGGTCGGCTCCAGCAGGCGCACCGCGCGGGTGAAGTCCTCCACCACGGTGGTGTCGAGTTCCAGGTCGAAGACGTCGATGTCGGCGAGCGTCTTGAACAGCACGGCGATCCCTTCCTGGACCGGCTTCGCCGCTGCCGCGCCCACCCCGCCCAGGCCGGGGACCGCCGTCCCGTTCGTGATCACGCCCACCAGGTTCCCACGAGCGGTGTACAGGTAGGACGCTGCGGCGTCGGCGGCGATCTCGGAGGCGGGAAAGGTGGCGCCCGGCAGGTAGGCCAGGCGGATCTCGCGAGGGCTCAGGCAGGTCTTGCTCGCCTTGACCTCCACCTTTCCGGGCCGGTCGCCCGAGTGGTAGCGCAGAGCGTCGAGCTTGCGGATCATGGGAGCTCCTTCGTGGATGTGGGGTCGGGGCGCAGCGGGTGATGCGCCAGGGTCTCCCGCCACGCGGCGTCGCAGAGGGGGATGGGGCGGGCCTGGAGGATGAAGAGGGACTGACCCTCGAGGGCAAACTCCACGTCGAGAGGCTGCAGGAAAGCTTCTTCCAGACGGGATGCCACCCGCACCAGATCGCAAAGTTCCACGTACTCCAGGGCGGCCCGGAACCGCTGGTGGTAGCGCGTCTCCTGGCGCTTCGTCCCGGTGCCGCGCTCCCGGTCGAACACCACCTGTTCCCGCTTGTCGCCGACCCGGTAGCGGAGCTGGAGATCCCCGTGAAGCAGGTTGCCGTTCTTGGCCACCAGGATGTGATCGACATCCACCGTGCCGGACACGATCCCCTCGCCCAGGCCCAGGCCGACGTTGATCACCATCTCCCGGAGCTGGTTGGCGGCCGCGTACACGGTGTGAAGCACCCCGGAGACCCGGGCGTCGACCATGCGCTGGACGACGATCCCCCCGCCGCGGGCAAGCGGTGAGGCGCCCGTCGCGCGACGGCGCTCGATGGCTCGGTCCGTCCAGAACCCGGCCCAGGCGAGCTTGAGGTGCTCGAGCACCGGAGCGAGGCCCCGAACGAACAGGAAGGTGTCGAACTCGCCGGCCCAGGTGGACACGTCCGAGTCCTCCTCGTGGGTGGAGGACCGGATCGCCACGAGTCGCTCCTCCCCGGACCGATCCGAGAGAGACCGGTAGGCCGAGGCGACCTCATCCACCAGTCGTGCTGGCAGCGGCATCGCCTGCCACAGGTCGCAGATGGACGAGGCCTGGCCCGCTGCCTCCTTCCCGGTTCGCTCCGTGATCCTTTCGATGGCCTTCTCCAGGCTGGTGATGCCCGAAAGCCCGAGGCGGTCGAGCACCGGCGCCGGAACCGAGGTGGCCAGCACCTCCCGGAAGGCCGCATCGGAGACCGCGAACCAGGGAGGAACCGCCGATGGGCCGAGAACCCTGGCGATCTCGCCCAGGAAGGCAGCCTTCCCCCCCACCAGCGGCCCCAGTTCCTGGCCCCCCGATTCCGCCCCGAAGACCAGGCGGAGCGCGGATGTCCCCCGAAGTTCCTGGTCGGAGCGCTCCAGGGAGAGCGCCATGGAGGTATCGGTCCGTTCCTGTCCGAGGACCCGCTCGACCTGCTCCATCTGCGGCAGCAGGTGGCGAAGCCTCCAGCGCTCCTGGGGATTCGCCTCGGCCCCGGCCGCGCATTCGACGAGGCGGGTCCGGATCTCCCGCAGGCGGCGCCGGCAGGCGTGATCCACGTCGATGGGATCCCCCGGGGTTCCGACGTCGAGCCCGTGCGCACGCGCCAGTTCCAGCGCATCCTGCAACGAATCGTACATCTTGCGTACGCCTGTCCGCGCGAGCAGGACCTCCGCGGGATTCACCAAAAGCGGAATGTCGTCGAGGGCGACCCGCCTGGCCGCGTCCATGCGGGTACGGAGGTCGTGCAGCCGGAGCGATGCGGAGGCACGCGCTTCCCCCGCACAGGAGGGATTCCGGAGAAGAACGGAGAGCAGACGCGACCTTCCCCCGCGCCCTTCCGGCGACAGGGACGCTCCAGCCGGGACCAGGAGCTCTCGCACCGCGTGGCGGACCAGGGCCGGACGCTCCATCCGCGCGAGCAGCCTCTCCAGCTGGTGCGTGGCCCGGAGGAGGCGGCCCCGGCTGGTCAGGATCTCGTCGTCGGACCGGACGACCCCGAGCGCTGCCGAGGACCGCTGCAGCTCGTGAAGGTCCTGGTGAAGGGAGAGGGCCTGCGCGTCGTGCCCCAGCACGATGAGCGCTCTCTCGTCGCCGTCCACGACAACCAGGTCGCCCTCCGCCAGGGTCTCCTCGGCATGGCGCAGGTCGAGACGGCACACCACCTGGTAGGGGCCTTCCGTGCTCTCCTCCTCGCGCCATTCGGGCCTTCGGTAGACCAGAACCTCGGCTCCGGACGGGGAGGACGACCAGGATCCCTCCACGATGAGCGCCGGCTTCGCCAGCTCGAGAGCCACGAGCCCGACGTGGCTGAGGATTCCGCCCCCCGTGGAGACGATGCCGGCGGAGTGGCGGATCCAGGGAACGTCCTCGGGGCGGACGGCGCGGGCCACGAGGACGCAACCGTCCAGGTCGGTGAGCTTTCGCCCCTCGGTGTGGAACTCGGCGAATCCCGTGGCCCGACCGGGCGAGGCCACGGTGCCCGGTACGACCCGCTCGTCGGACCGGAGCCGTCCCACCGGGGTGACGTGGAAGGCGGCGAACCCATTCCGCAGTTCCTCCAGTTCCTCGTCGGTCGCCCGCGATGTGCGGCCCGGGCCGGCGCCCAGGTAGTTGTAGGACCTCAGTGCGTGGGCGAGTTCCCCTGCGTCGATCTCGGCGCTCCGGACCCAGGGAACGTCGCGGGACGCGCGCTCGCGGTGGAGCACGCCGCCCCCCGCCGCGATGGCCAGCCGGACGATCCCCTGCCCGTCCCGGAGAACGAAGAGGCCTACCGGACGCGGCGCGGTGGGAAGGTTCGTGGCCTGGACCGCGTACCCCTGGATGCTCCCCGTGGTCTGGAACCTGGCCTGCCGTTCGACGCTGCGGACCAGTTCGGCCATCTCCACGGCGGCACGGAGCGCCGAGCCTCCCGCGGTGAGCGCGCTGGCCAGGCGGACTGCCTCGTGCTCCCTCTGGAAGAGGTCATCCGGGGCGCGCTCGACTCCGTTCGACCCCTCCTGCAACTCGCCCCGCGCAGCCGCCGCGGAAAGCGGTTGCAGCACGGCGCGGTCGAGCCACCGCTGTCCCCAACCTCCCCGGGGAGGGGGACCCTCGGCGACGAGCGGGGCCAGGCCCCGGCGTGCCAGCTCGTGCCGCAGCTTCTCGGCGAGGGGAGCGGGCGGAACATCGGAGAACCGGTCCCGGTAGCCGCCGCGCCCCGTCCAGGCGATCTCCCGGGGGCCG
Organism: uncultured Anaeromyxobacter sp.; assembly: GCA_903855945.1. GTDB lineage: Bacteria > Myxococcota > Myxococcia > Myxococcales > Anaeromyxobacteraceae > CAIOAK01. The sequence continues at coordinate 21,033 of CAIOAK010000165.1, read as the reverse complement.
GCGGGATCGGGCTCGACGGCCACCACGATCTTGCGCCGGCTGGCGCTCAGCACGTCCGGAGCTGGCAGAACGCCCCATCGGGCGAAGAAGCCGGCCCAGGCCATGGCGACCTCGGCCCGCGTCCCTTCGGGATAGTCGAGGTCACCGATCAGCCAGTCGACGTCCATCAGGCAGGGCAGGAGGTCGAACAGCACTCCGACCTTGGCCACGACGTCGCCGAGATCGACCGCCCGCTCCTTGTCGTAACGCGCCCGCAGCCGAAGCCCGTCCTTCGACACGTCGAAGTCCAGCTCGCGCATGAGGCGCTGGATGCCCTGCAGGGACAGGTCGGGGTGCTGATCCATCTCGTACTGGCTCACGGCGAAGTACTCGAGGTCGATCATCCCGCCGCGAAACGGAGGCGAGAGGTCGATGCGCACGAAAGCCGGGTGGTTCCGGTAGTTGATGTAGATCTGGAACTCGTTGCCGTACCCCAGCACCGTCACCGTCGGGAGCTTCCGACCGAGCAGGATCTGCCGCCCGAAGGACTCGGCGAGGAGCGATACCAGGAACGGCAGCCGCGCCGTCCCCACCGGCGGCGTGGGCTCGAACTCCAGGTAGCGCAGGCCCTGCTCGCGGCGCAGAATCTGGCGCTCGTCGGTCACGAGCAGGTCCACGGTGTGGGCCGCCCCGCTGTAGGATCGGAAGAGCCGGAACGCGAGCCGCAGCCCTTGCTGGTGGAGGTAGCGCTTCAGGCCGTGCAGCGTGGTCACGTCCTCCAGGTGCTTCGGGTCCTCGAACGCCTGGATGCGGCGGATGGTATCCCCGGAGAGCGATCCGCTCGACCGGTCGCGGGAGAGGTCGGCCAACACCAGGCCGCCGATCCGCTCCAGCACGGACGGAGCCCGTCGCGCGTCGTCGCCCAGACCGTCGAAGAGGGCGGCGAAATCGGCCACCACTCGCTCCAGGAGCCGCAGGATCCGGAGCGCCTTGAGCGCGTCGACGGGCTCGACGGCGAGGATCTCGTCGAGGAGCTCCGCGTGGGCCAGGTTGTACGCGCGAAAGCGCTGCACCGTCGCTTCGGAGGCTCGCGCCGTGCCGTCGCCCGACGCGCCCCCCTGCGCCACGATGAGGTGTCGCCGCCAGAGGGGTTCGGCGCCGAGCACGTCTCCCAGCAGTCGCGCGTGTTCCGAGGCGACCACGAACGGGAAGCTCCCGTCGATGGCGACGCCGGTCTTCGCGTGGATGGAAAGACCCCCTCCGATACGCGCCCAGCCCAGGTCGCTGATCACCTGCCGGAGGAGGGCGGGACCAAGCGACCGCTCCCCGGCGCGGAGTCCCTCCAGGCAGGGAACGGCGCCGGCGGCGCCCGAGGTGATCTCCTGCAGGTCCAGGTGGGTGGCGCCGCTGTACTCGAGGTAGGGAGCGAGAAAGTCGGCCGCGGCGTCGCCGATCTGGTCGCGCACGAGCGAGGGGTCGGGCCGTTCACCCGCCGTGTCGAGGAGGCGTGCCGCCAGGCGGCGCACGTTCCGCGTGGCACCGGTGCGGAAGAGAGCCAGCGCTGGGTTTGCGGAAGGATCGTCCCTTCCCAGGAGTCTCACCACATCGCCCAGGTTGGCCAGGGCCGAGGCCGAAAATGGGGTCGCTCCATCCGCCCGGGCGATCCGCTCCACCAGTCCGGCGTCGACGGTCAGGCACCCGCCCTGCGCCATCTCGGCCACCATGGCCGTGACTCGATCGCGGATGCCCTCGTCCGATGCGCCGAGCATCGACACCACGACCTCGCCGAAGAAGGGGAGGCCCTGGCCGAGGCTCGCGATCAGATCGAGGAGAGCATCGACGGTGGGTCCCGCCCGGGTGACGAGGATGGACGCGAGCCGTACCAGGATCTGCTCGGCGAGGGCCGGATCATCGCTGGCCGTGACCAGGCTCTTGACCTCGAGGCCAAGAGCCTGCACGACCTCGGCCGACCCCGTGGCGAGGTGGAGCTCGGAATAGATGCCCGCCATCGACCGATCGAGGGAATCCACTCCGCCTCCTGTCCTGGCCGCCCGGGTGATGCGCTCACCATGGATACGCCGTCCCCGCGATAGCACAATGCCCCGGGAGGGACGGGGCCAGGCACCTCTCTCCACATCGCCGCATGCCTGTCGAGCCTGTGTCCCTCCTCGGGTGGGTCCATTCCCTCCGGCGTGGCCTCCTTAGTGCCTGATGTTATTGAAGAAAAAGGTGCATTTGCTCGTGGCGGCCGCCCCATTCACCAGCTGTGCGCGTAGTCCACGCGGAACGAGAACTGGAGGCGGTAGTCGGTGCCGACGGCGCCCCCCTTGTCGCGCCGCTCGCCGTAGAGGAACTCGGCCCCCGCCATCACGGCCGGTATGGGTCGGAAGAGCAGGTTGGCGGAGGCGTACTGGCCGATCTCGAAGGCGGCCGGGGTCTGCTGGTCGGTGGTGAACATGCGGGTCATCGACCAGCCGACCGTGCTCGAGAACTGGTCGCTCCATGCGTGATCGTAGTAGGCCACCAGGCCCAGGACCGGAAGGGCCCTCGCGGCCCCGTTCTCCGGCGCGAGGTCGAAGGTGGCGTCGTTCATGTAGGCGGCGATGCCGGCGCCGTACACGGCCTGGAGCCGCAGGTGGTCCAGCTTCCAGAGGTTCAGCACCGAGGCGAGGGTGGCGCCCCAGCCGGTGGTGTAGCCCCACTGGCTCTCGGTGGTCGCGGTCGGGAGCACCTGGTACCCGAGCCAGCGGAGGATCCCCGAGGCCTGCACGTGTCCGAAGGGTCCCGAGAAGCGGTAGCGGGCGGTCAGGTCGGGGTAGCGGTTGTAGCTGCCCGCCCCGACCAGGGGATCGAGGCCGCTGCCCTTGCCGCTGTCGATGGCCAGCCCGGGCGCCTCGAGGGCCACGGCGAGGAAATGCGCTCCGGAGAGCGGGGTCCAGCGGAGCTGCGGATTGCTCAGGTAGAGCATGCCGCTCGGCCCCCAGTAGTCGACGATGTCTGGGAAGACGTCCACGTCCATCACGAGGCTGAAGGTCTGCCCCGCCAGGAACTGCCAGAACTCGGCGTAGGCGAGCCGCAGGCGGATGGTGGTCTGGCCGGCGTGCACGCCCACGCCGAAGAGATCGAACTCGAAGTGGGCCCGGGCCGGCGCGAAGGCGGTGGGGATCTCGCTCCAGACGCCGAAGCGGGTCTGCTTCACGCTGAAGCTGGTCTCGCCGTCGGGGCCGAACTGGCCGGGCACGACCGGGATGGTCGTGGGGCGCAAGGTGTCCTTCCAGTCCGGGGCCACCCGCTTGAAGTCGCCGATCACGTCCAGCTGGGCGAATCCGTAGATCTTGAAGATGGGCTCCGAGACCTCGGCCGGCGACTCGGGCGAGGGCGCGTCCGCGGCGGATGCGGCCGGAAGGGAGGCGATGACGAGCGCGGCCAGGATCGGCAGGAGGGCGGCGGCGGGTCGGGTCACGAGCCCGCAGGATACCAAACGAGGGTGCGCGAATCGCGATAAGGTAGGTCGCAGGAGGTCGATCTGCCATGACGGGTCCCTGCAGGACGCTGCGGCCGCTCCTCGTCTCGTTGGCCCTCTTCACGCTGTCGGCCCTGCCTGGCCTCGCCAGCGCGCGCGGCGCACCCGTGGTGCAGGCTCCGCTCGGGGAGCGGCAGACCACCTCGACGGTGTTCATGGTGTCCCCGGACGACTTCGCCTTCAACGTCGAGACCGCCGGGAGCAACCGGTTCCAGGACCGCTCCGCCGAGGGGGCCGATGCGCGAAGAAAGGCCATGCTGGAGTTCGACGCCGCGGTGGCGGAGCTTGGCAAGGCCGGCATCCGGGTGATCCGGATGGCGAGCCGGGCGGACGTGAAGACGCCCGACGCGGTCTTCCCCAACAACTGGTTCTCCGTGCACGCCCTGGAGGGGGGACCCCGGGTGCTGGTGGGGTATCCGATGCTGGCGCCCAACCGCCGTGCCGAACGACGCCTCGCCGAGTTGCAGGGCCGGCTCTCGGCCGATGGCCTGCCGGTGGACGAGGTGATCGACCTGAGCCCCTACGAGGAGAAGGGGATGTTCCTCGAGGGGACCGGCAGCATGGTGCTCGATCGCGCCAACCGGATCGCCTACGCGGCGCTCTCGCCCCGCACCGACCCCGCGGTCCTGCAGGAGTTCGCCCGGAGGATGCAGTACCGGCCGGTCAGCTTCCGCAGCCACGACGCCGGCGGGGGGCTCGTCTACCACACCAACGTGATGATGAGCGTCGGCAGCCGGTTTGCCGTGGTCTGCGCCGAGTCCATCCGTGATCCACGGGAGCGGCGCGAGGTCCTCGATCAGCTGAAGCGCTCGGGCAAGGAGGTCATCCCCATCACCCAGGCGCAGATGGGCAAGATGGCGGGCAACATCCTCGAGCTCCGGACCGAGCGGGGACCGCTCATCGTCATGTCCCGGACCGCGTACGACCACTTCACCCCGGAGCAGCGAGCCCGGTTGCAGCGTTTCGGCACGCTGCTCCCCCTGGCCATCCCCACCATCGAGGCCATCGGAGGAGGCAGCGCTCGCTGCATGCTGGGCGAAGTTTATTAGGGTCCTCTCTCGATCACCTGCGTCGTGCAGTGGGCCGCGCCGTAACCGCCGGTCAGGTTGCCGAAGTCCATCCAGGTGGCATCCACGCCGGCGTCGGCGAGCCGCTTCTTGTAGGCGTCGCTCACGCCGTCGATGGCCAGGATCTTCTTCCCGCGCAGCGCCAGGAAATTGATCCCGTACTTCAGCTGGTCCGCGTTGGAGACCGGGATCAGGGTCATGCCGAGATCCTTCTCCAGGAACTGCTGGAACGGCACGTCGGAGGCCGTCTTGCGGTACGAGCCGCCGTCGAGCTCGTAGACGTCCACCAGCGATTTCTTGGCCGGGTCCGCGGCTTTCACGATCCGTCCGGCTTCGTCCCTCTGGTCGATCCGCTCCTCGACGATCACCGCCAGCTTCCGGTCGATGACGTTGAAGTAGGTGTCGAGGTGCATCTGGTCCTGGTTCTTCCAGGCGTCCTTCACCACGGCGACCCGCGGCGTGCCGAATACCTGGTGCTTCAGGAGCTGGCGCACCGCCTCGGCGTTGGTCCGCAGGCCCTGGCCGATCAGCGCGGTGTCGCCCGCCGGGATGAAGTCACCGCCCTCCAGGCGCGCCGAGCCGGTCACCTGGTACACCGGTGTCACTCCCAGCTTCTCGTACGCGTAGCGCACCAGCCGGTTCTCGGGCGCCCGCTGGACGGCGTTGAAATGGCCGATCACCAGCCCCTTCGCGGTGGTGATGACCTGATCGCGCATGAAGTAGAGGTTCATCAGCGGATCCGCCCCGTAGGCGGCCTTCAAGCCCGTGTTGTGCGTCCCGGTGGAGAAGAGGGTCACCACCGGCTGCTGCAGGACGATCGCCAGGAGCTCGCGCGGGTGGAGCTTCGCGATCACCTCGCGCCGGTAGGCTTCCTGCGCCGCCGCCTGCTTCGAGGGCAGCGCCGCGGCGCGGTAGCGGAGCGCCGCGAGGGCCAGGCCGCGCAGCTCGTCCTGGGGCTTGCCGGCCAGCGGCTCCCCGTCGCCATCCACGGTCCCGGCCAGCAGGACGTCGGTGAGCCGGAAGACCCTCACGCCCTGGGCGGCCATCAGGCAGATGAACTTGCGATGCTCCCGCTGCGCCCCTTCCAGCGAGAAGGGGCGCTCGAACAGGGCGGCCGCGGGGTGTGCGAGGCCGAACATCACCTCGTCCCCGGGCGTGTGCACGACGACGGTCCGAGCCGGTTCCCACTCGGCGCGGCTGCCGGCTGCGAGACCCGCGGCGAGGTCTACCTTCGTCTCGCAGTGCTGCCCTGCCTCGGGCGGGCTGGCCGATGCCGGGAGCGGCGCGCCGAGAAATGCAAGCGCAGAGAATGTCGCCAGGAGGACGTGACGCGGACCGGGAAGGGAGGAGCGCATGGGATGGGGTGGCATCGTACTATCCATCCTGGTCCGCAACTCGGGGTCCCGACCCGCGCCTGTCGAGCCCGTGTCCATCCCCGGACGGGTGCATTTCGTGTGTGGTCGTCTCAAGGCCCGAGATCCTTGAAGAAAAGGCGCAATCGGAGGTGACGAGCGGCCGCCCCCGTGGTTAAAGGCACCTGTATCGGATCGAGCACCCCTCCCGGAATACGGCGGAAGGTCACGATGAGTGAACTACGGAGCGCTGCCCTATGCCCCCCGGAACTCGAGAGGGCCTTTCGCGAAAGCTCCCTGCGCGAGGATGCTCGGGTCGCGGCGGCGTTCATCGCCATCGCCACGCTGATCATCCCGCTGGGCGCCGTGAGCGATTTCACCTTTGCGACGACCCGCTCGGCCCTGGTGGGAGTGCTCTCCGTCCGTGCTGCGCTCGTCATCATCGGCATCGCCACCATCTGGTCGCTCCTGCGGACCCGACGGCCGGCGGTCCTGGATGGCTGGGTCGTGGCCTGGGCGGCCGCCTTCGCGCTCCGCGGCATCGCTGTCCAGTCCATCCGTCCGGCCGACTACTTCATGCCCTTGCTGGCCGAGATCGTGGCCTCGATGTCCCTGTGGGCGATGTTCCAGACCCGCTTCGGGTTCCAGGTGGTGTCGGTCGGGCTGGTCACGGCAGGCGCATTCACCTGGCTCATCCTGTTTCGGGCGCCCCCCCACTACAACGGCTGGGCGCTGATCGTCAGCACCTGGATCGCGGGAAACGGAATCGGCGCCTACGTCTCCTGGCGCATGCACCGGCGGCGTCGCGCCACCTACCTGGACATGCTCCGGCTCGCCGAGGCCGAGAAGGCCGCGCTGGAGCGCGAGTCGGCACTCCGGGCTGCGGAGGCATACAGTCGAACGGTCCTGGAGACTGCGCTCGACGCCTTCTGGCTCGTGGACCCGCAGGGAAGGTTCCTCGACGTCAACCCAGCCTACTGCTCGATGTCCGGCTACAGCCGCGAGGAACTCCTGCAGATGCGCATCCCGGACGTGGAGGCGGCCGAGTCTCCCGCCGAGACGGCCGCGCGCACCGGAGAGATCCGGAGATCGGGCGGGGGACGCTTCGAGACACGCCACCGACGAAAGGACGGACGACTGATCGACGTCGAGGTCAGCGTCACCTTCCTCGGTGGCGGCCGGGAGGTGATGGTGTGTTTCCTCCAGGACATCACCGATCGCAAAGCAGCGGGGGAGAGGCTCGCCGAGGCGAAGCGGGCAGCGGAGGACGCTTCCCGGTCCAAGTCCGCCTTCCTGGCCAACATGAGCCACGAGATCCGGACCCCGCTGAATGGCGTGATCGGAATGCAGGAACTCCTTCTCCGCACGCCCCTCTCGGACGAGCAGCGGGAGTACGTGGCCACCGCCACCGACTCGGCCCAGACACTCCTCCACCTGATCTCGGACGTTCTCGACCTGTCCAAGATCGAGGCCAGGCAGCTCCAGCTGGACCCGCACGGGTTCTCCGTTCGTGCCGTGGTGAACCGCGTGGCGCGACCGGCCGCGCTCGCCGCGGAGCGGAAGGGGCTCCAGTTCTCGGTGAAGATCTCCGAGGGGACGCCGGACCTGCTCGTGGGCGACTCCTGGCGGCTCGGGCAGATCCTGAACAACTTCCTGTCGAACGCGGTGAAGTTCACCGAACGGGGCGAGGTATCCGTTCGCGTCGAGGGATCGACCCGCGCCGACGGGAACGCCGACATCACCTTCGCGGTCCAGGACACCGGCATCGGCATCGAACGCGAGGCGGTCTCCCGCCTCTTCGCCCCGTTCACCCAGGCCGACGGCTCGATCTCCCGTCGCTTCGGCGGAACGGGTCTCGGCCTCTCCATCTCCAGACAGATCGCCGAGATGATGGGGGGCTTCATCGGCGTGAAGAGCGTGCCTGGACACGGCAGCACGTTCGAGCTGAACGTCCGCCTTCCCACGTCCGGGGAGGCGCAGAGCGCTGCGGCCGCACCTCGGAGGCCAGGGTCTTCTCCCGCCACGGGCGCCGTCCGGGCGCAGCCCCGGCACATCCTCCTCGCCGAGGACAACCCGGTGAACCAGTTCCTCGCGACCCGGCTGCTCCAGCAATCCGGGCATTCGGTGACGGTGGCGGGAGACGGACGGCAGGCGCTCCAGTTCATGGAGAAGGAGCACTTCGATCTGGTCCTGATGGACGTCCAGATGCCGGAGATGGATGGACTGGAGGCTCTGCGGCGGCTCCGCTTCCGTGAGAAGGAATCCGGAGGTCATCTGTGGGTCGTGGCGGTGACGGCGCAGGCGATGAGCGGGGACCGGGAAGAGTGCTTCGCCCTGGGCGCCGACGATTACCTTGCGAAGCCGTACACGCCTGCAGCGCTGGAAGCCGCGGTGACCGGAGCCCAGTTCCCCGAAGGCGCGCGAGCGTGACGCGGGGCGCCGCCGCGACCCGCGGTGGCCGGTCGCCGACATCACGCATGAGTCCGCCATCTGCCCCCCCCGAGAGGCGCCCCAAGGTCCTCGACTCCGCCGTCCCGGCCGTGAAGCAGCAGCGCGGGATAGCCAGCGCCTCCGTATTACCCGAAGTGATTACACGGTCGTGATCGCGACCACGTTCGTCTGCACCTCGATGGGCCTACCGGATCGGCTTCCTTCTCGCTCCCCATTCGATGTGCCACGAAACCCCGGCGGTAACTTGTCTTCACTACAAGTAACACACGAACGGCGACCGCCGCCGTGGCACGCGTGCGGGAGGTGGCCCGTGGGCCGAAACCCGAAACGAACATTGAACTAATAGTATGTGAAACTCTCAGTATATGTTGCGTGTCGGCCTTTTCGCCTGAATGCACGCCGCGGCCCCTTGTTCGCCCCCCCCGAGGGCTGTTACGTATCCGCGAATCAGGAGCGGAGGGGCGTCTGAGAACGAAAACACCGTCAACCGAGGCGAACCAGCCCGTGGCCAGGTTGCTTCACGAGCTCGACGCCCAACGGAGCGAGCTGGAGGCCCAGAACGAGGAGCTGCGTCAAGCCCAGGTCGCGCTGCTGGCGGCCCGGGACAAGTACGTCGAGCTCTACGACTTCGCTCCGGTCGGGTATCTCACCCTCTCGGGCTCCTGGGAGATCCAGGACGCGAACCTGACCGCGGCCTCGCTCCTGGGCATCGAGCGGGGGAAGCTCCAGGGCCGTGGATTCGAGAGCCTGATGAATGAGGGCATCAGGTCCGATGGGCACCATTGCTGCCGCGCCGCCATCCGGGACGGCGAGCGAAAGTCCTGCGAGCAGGTCTTCCGGCGCGCCGACGGCACCAGCTTCCACGCCCATCTCGATTGCATGCCCACGCCCGACGCCTACGCCGGTTCGGCGATCCGCGTCGTGCTGAGCGACGTCAGTGACCGGAAGCGGGCCGAGATGGCGACCCGCGAGCGGGAGTACGTCCTCGCCCAGTCCCAGCGCATCGCCCACGTCGGGGCCTGGTCCCTCGATCTCTCCAGCGGCGTCCGCCAGTGGACCGAGGAGGCCTATCGGATCTTCGGGGTTCCCTTCGGCGCATCCCCTCCGCGAGGCAACGACCTCCTGGATCTCCTCCACGCCGATGACCGGAAGGAGATGACGGAGTGGATGAGGGCCTGTGAAGCCGGAGAAGGCCCAGGCGCGATCACGTTCCGCATCGTGCGCCCGGACGGGACGAAGCGGATCCTGGAAGGGCGCGGCGAACGGGTGGAAGCGTCGGATGACCAGCCCTTGCGCATGGTCGGGACCATCCAGGACGTGACGGAGAGGTTCCACCTGACCAGGCTCGTGGACGAAGGGGCCGAGCGCCTCCGGTTGGCGCTCGACGCGGCGCTCGCCGGCATGTGGGTGTGGGACCTCCGGACCAACGAGAACGTCTGGTCCGAATCTCTCTGGGCGCTCCACGGCATCGAGCGGAACGGGCGCCCGGCCACCTACGCGACGTGGCTCGATTCGGTTCACCCGCTGGACCGGGAGGCCACGGAGGCCACCCTGGCCGTGGCGGTGAAGGGCGGGACCGATTTCGAGCTGGAGTACCGCGTTTCGGGTGGGACGGAGAAGGATCGGTGGCTGCTCTCCCGGGGGCGGAGGATGCTCGGCCCGGACGGGAAGGTGGAGAGATACGCGGCGATCGTCATCGACATCACCGATCGAAAGAGGGCCGAGGAGAGCCTCGCCGAGGCGAAGGAGGCCGCGGTCCAGGCCTCCCGGGCCAAGTCGGACTTCCTCGCCAACATGAGCCATGAGATCCGCACGCCCTTGAACGGCGTGATCGGGATGCAGGAACTCGTGCTCCGCACGCCCCTCTCGAACGAGCAGCGGGAGTGCGTCGAAACGGCGAAGGCCTCCGCACAGACGCTCCTGCACCTCGTCTCTAACATCCTCGACCTGTCCAGGATCGAGGCGAGGCAGTTCGACATTCACGTGGAGTGTTTTTCGCTGGCCGCCGCCGTGGACCGCATCGCCACTCCGTTCGTCCTGGCTGCGGAGAAGAAGGGTCTGCGCTTCTCGAAGGAGGTCGTGAGCGGGACCCCGGATTCCCTCCTCGGCGATCCCTGGAAGATCGGGCAGGTGATCGACAACTTCCTCTCCAACGCCGTGAAGTTCACCGAATCGGGATACGTGTCCCTCCGTGTCGGGGGGAGGATCACCGCCTCCGGCGAGGCCGAGATCGCCTTCGAGGTCCGCGACAGCGGGATCGGGCTCACCCGGGAAGCCATCTCCAGGCTCTTCATTCCCTTCAGCCAGGCGGACGGATCGATCTCTCGCCGGTTCGGTGGCACGGGCCTGGGGCTCGCCATCTCCCGGGAGCTGGCGGAATGGATGGGTGGACGCGTGACCGTGGAGAGCGTGCCTGGCCGCGGGAGCATGTTCCGGATGACGCTGCGCCTGCCGGTCTCCAGGGAGGCGCAGCCGGTCACCGAAGCCCGGCAGGACGAGCCGTCCCGGGCCGGAGCCCTTTCCGGAACGGGGAACGCTCGCCGCATCCTGCTCGCCGAGGACAACCCGGTGAACCGGCTCCTCGCCACGCGCATCCTCCAGGCGGCCGGGCACACCATCCGGGTGGCGAAGGACGGCAGGGAGGCGCTCTACCTCCTGGCGCAAGAGCCCTTCGACGTCGTGCTCATGGACATCCAGATGCCCGAGATGGATGGGCTCGAGGCCACGCGCAGGCTGCGGTTCCGGGAAAAGGAATCCGGAGGACACCTGTGGCTGGTGGCGGTGACCGCACAGGCGATGGTGGGGGACCGAGAGGAGTGCCTCGCCGCGGGCGCCGACGCGTACCTTTCGAAGCCCTTCACGCCCGCAGCGCTGGAGGCCGCAGTGGCCGGCGCCCAGCTGGCCGCGGACGGGAGGCTCGGCCTCCCGGGGGTGGTGAACCTACGAAGATTCGAGGCATGCCGGACCTGCCCGAATCTTGCCTACGAGGACTGTGAGCACCGCCTGAGCCGCCCCCCGATCGATTCCAAGAAGGCGCTGGAATACTGCGGTGGGGACGAGAACCTCCGCCGGGAGATCACCGGAGCGCAGCTCCAGACGATGGAATCGGAGCGCGCCCATCTGCGGCACGCGGTCGAACGGGAGGACCATGCCTCGGTGGCCCGAATGGCGCACAAGTTCAAGTCGTCGCTGAGCGCCGTGGGTGCGCTGGTCGCGGCGGACACGTGCAGGGCCCTCGAGGCGGCGGCCCGCGGAGACGACCCGCTGACCGGGCAGCTGGCCGCCCGGTTCTTCTGTGAACTGGACCGCGCCATCCCGGAGCTGGAGGCGTCCTTCTCCCGGAAGATGACGGAAAGTCACGAGGAGTGAAATGCGGGGCGCTTGGCGGGCGACCGGGCTCACCCGTGACGCGCGCGCAGGATCCTCGATGCCTCCACGGCGACGGCCAGCTTGCCCCGGGCGATCTCCGCGGAGGCCACGGGGTTGTCGGCGAAGGTGGCGAAGCCGCAGTCCGGGTTGAGGAGCACACGCTCCGGCCCGAAGAGCTCCACGGCGCGCTGCGCCCGGGCCAGCACGACGTCGAGGGGCTCGACCTCCGGGATCTTCTGGTTCACGACCCCGACCCCGATGCGCTTCTCGCGGGGGAGCTCGGCGAGGACCTCCATCTCTCCCGCTCGCGGGGTGGCCATCTCCAGGAACAGCGTTCCGACCGGCGCGCGGGCCAGCAGGCCCAGGAGCGGTCGGTAGTCCCCGCGGAGCGCGACGGTCTCGTCGGGCGTCCAGTTGCCCCGGCACACGTGCATCGCGAGCCGCTCCGCCGGTAGGCCGCGCGTGACGCGCAGGAGCAGGTCCTCGGCGAAGGCCAGTTCCTCGGGGGTGTCCCTCCGCGCCCCGAGTGCGCCGCACATGAACGAGCGGTTCCCGGCCACGGCACCGCCGAAAACCACCTCCGAGAGCACCGGCTCGTCGAGCTGGACCAGCGCCGCACCGGCGGCGAGCAGGAAGTGGATCTCCTCGCGGAGGACGCGCACGACGTCCTCGGCCAGGGCCTCCCGGTCGGCGTAGGCCATGTCCGAGACGCACTCCATCCACATGGTCCGGGTGAGCAGGTACGGACCGGGGAGGGCAATCTTCACGGGTAGGGAAGTATGCCGTCTCGCGAAGTCGAGCTCGTGGACCGCGATGGGGCGTGACCGGGAGAGGGGCCCGAGCACGGCGGGATGACGGACCTTCCCGGCCGGGACGTCGAGGGCCCGGAGCTCGCGCTCGAACTCCTCCGGGTCCTCCACGTAGGGCATGAGATCCGTGATGGGCACGAGCTGGCAGTTGTCGAGCCGGGAGGCGACGAAGCTCGCGTAGTTGTCTCGACGCTGCTCCCCGTCGGTGACGACGTCCACTCCCGCCGCCACCTGCGCGTCGAGCACCAGCCGTACCGCGTCGTCCGCCGTGGCCTGGAAGTCGGCCTCGGGCAGGCGCCCGTCCAGGTACTCGTGAAGCGCCTGGATCATCCAGCGAGGACGGGGCCAGCTCCCGACTCCCATCACCGAGAGCGGAGGGATGGACGGCACGGGAGCCGGGGAGGGGAGTGAGCCCGGGATCTGGACCGGCAGGATCTGCCGCCCGGGCATGCGGGGGCGTGAAGACGTCTCCGGTGCGGAGGACACCTGCGTGGGGATGAACCTCCCCTTCGCGACCAGGAACCGGTAGCGCCCCTCCCCGCGGTCCTCCGAGACCAGCTCGTTGCCGGTCATCCGGCACCAGGCTGGAAGGTCCTCGCACACCGATGCCTCGGACGAGGCGATCTCCAGGATCTGCCCCTCGCGGAGAGGGTCGATGTGCTGCCGGATGAGCAGGAGCAGGCCACTCCCGCAGTCGAGAGCCCCGCCGTCGAAGCTGGCCGATGGCGGAGGGACCGTGATGTTCTCGGAGGCCACGGGAGTTTCCCTAGTAGGAGATGCAGGGAGCGCCGGAGGCCAGGAATTCCACCACCTTGGCCCCGCCGACGATGGTCGCGCCCTCCACCAGAGCCTTCTCGTCGAGCCCCCTCTTCTTGAAGCAGGGGGAGCAGACGAAGATCTTGCCCCCGCCCTTCACGAAGTTGGCGAGGAGGTCCCGGAGCGGGGCGAATCCCTCCTCGTGGATGTCGTCGGCGTATCCCTTCACTGCGAGGCGAACGGCCTCGGTGGAGAGGAACACCATCGTCTCCTGCGCGGACCCGACGGCGGCGTTCGCCACGACGAAGCCCACCGTGGCGCGGTCGGCATCGTTCTTCGCGTTCGTGATCGAGACACAGAGCTTTCCAGCCATGTCGTCACTCCCTGGATCGAATGAGGTAGCGGGGTGGAGATGCGTCGAGGAGCGCGTGCTCCGTCAGCCGGCACCAGGCCGGGATGTCGTGGGGCGCGCCGAGGTCGGTGGCGGTGAGCTCCAGCACCTTGCCGGGGCCGAGAGCGCGCATGCGCTGGGAGAGCAGGAATACCAGCTCGCCGCAGCCCATGTCGCCCGCGTCCCAAGCATCGTCTGACAGGACAGGCTGGATCATCGCCACCACGCTCCTCGAACGGGTTTTCGGAAGGATCTCTCGCGGATGGGGAAGCCCACGGCTTCCCGGCCTCTCGGCCTCAGGACTCCAGCGGGCTGCGCGACTCGATGTCGGTCACGGCGGTCACCTCCGATCCGCCCCGATCCCTAGCACGGTCACGTTCCAGGACGTACCTGGGATGTGCACCGCAGCAGGGGTAGGCGTCGGGTGAAGGCTACCGGCGGGTCAGGTCTGCGATGGTCGCCTGGAGTGCGATCAGCCGGTCCCCAGCCAGGTCCATCGCCTCCTGCGCGTCTCGATAGGCGTCCCACGCAGGTTTCGTCAACGTCGTGTCCTCGTAGACCACCGAGTCGTAGTAGGCGGCTGCGCCGTCGCGACGATGCCTCTGGTTCTGGAACGCGCGCCGAGCCTCCGCCCGTTCCGCCAGGAGCCGAGAGAGGTCGCTCTCGCCGCCGAAACTCGAGCCAGGCAGGGAAGACGTCGGTCGAACGAAGGAATCCACGCAAGGGGTTATATGAAACTCTCACGCAGGAAGGACAGAGCCCCCGATGAGTGCGCCCCGACCGAGGGACACGATCGGCCGAAATTTCCCTCCGGCGTCCCCTGAACAGGGGGCACCGGAGGGGTCAGCGGGCCGGAACGGCCAGGTTCACTAGAAGTGAAATTCGGGGGAGACGAGCAGCTGGAGGCCGCCGATCCAGTAGCCGTTGAAGCCACCGCCCTCGAGGACCAGGTCGAGCCCCACGCCGAGACGGTTCGTGCTCAGGAAGGACGCACCGCCGCCGATGCGGAAGGCGCCGCCGAGCGTCGAGTTCGGTCCGATGTACATGGCGCCGCCCACCCGGAAGCGCCCCACCGTGTCCTGCGACTGGGGACCGAACTTGGCGACGTAGTCGAGGGTCGGCTCCCAGAGGGTGACGCTCTTGGTCGCGCTCTCGTCGAGCCCCGTGACCTGGTTGTAGACCGTGGTGGTGACGTTGCCGAAGGCGACGGTGAAGCCCACGCTGATGTTGTTCATGCCGCCCAGGTTGACGTCCACCTGGGGACCGACCAGGAACGGGATGTAGCTCGTGTAGGAGCCCGAGGTGCAGTACCCGGCGTACGGGTACGACCAGTAGGACGAGTAGCAGTTCGCCCATCCGGAGTTGTAGAAGCCGACGCCCACGTTGACGCGGGCGACGTTGTTCCAGCCCGACGACATCTGGAGCATCGGCTGCGGCTCCTGGCCGGGCTGGGTGAAGGTGTACTGGGCGGCCGCGGGCACCGCGACGGCGAGGCTGGTGGCGACGGCGGCCATGCGCAACAGGTTTCGCATTCGATCCTCCGCGCCCGGGGGCGCGCTGGGTGAAGGGCAGGCCTGGACAGTTAGTCGGGCGGGGCCGTGCGCGCAACGCCCTCCTGGGGAGTCCGCCGCCCACCCACGCCACCACCGGATCTCGTCATCCACGACGAGAGGTCGAGGTCTCGACGATCTTTCGTGGCGAGTCGCCGGGAAATCGACCGGAAAGGTGCCGTGGGAGGGAGGCGCCGCTCCTTCGTGTCCTGGCACGTCTCCTGCTCTGACGCGGAGTCCTGGTGCTCGTCCGTCGCCCTCTTTCACCCTTTGCAATTCAAAGGAACATCCCATGAGCGTCGTTCAGATTCCCAAGCCGCAAGTCGGAGATGAGATCGTCAACCTGTCCGTCCCGAAGCTCTTCGAGGACTTCAAGGCGAGGCCCGGCGACCGCGCGCTCGTCCAGATGCACACCGTCCCGTTTGAGGGCTCGGTAGGCCTCGTCAACCTGCTCACCACGACCCGGCTGATCCGGAAGGGCTACGACACCACGCTGCTGCTCTACGGCCCCGGCGTCCTGATGGCCTCCGCCACCCGCGGCTTCCCCAAGGTCGGGGACGAGGCCTTCCCCGGCAACCTCTCGATGAACAACCAGATCAAGACGATCCTCAAGGAAGGCGGGAAGGTCCTCGCCTGCCGGTTCGCGATGGCGGCGCTCTACGGCATGCGCGAGTCGGACCTGATCGACGGCGTACGGCTCATCCACCAGCTCGACGTCCTGGACGTCCTCATCGACCACCAGCGCTCCGGAGCCCTCATCCTCTCGACGTGGACGGTCTAGCCCTCATCGCCCGACCAGGGGGAATGCCCGCATGCAGCGCTTCAAGAAGGGGCTGAAGACGAACCGCAAGGTGTTCGACGTCCACAATCACATCGGGTTCATGGAGGGGTTCAAGTACTACGGCCTCCCCGAGCCGGTGAACCCGACCGTGTTCACCGATGACGACCGCGGCGCGAAGATCTCCGTCATGGATCGCCTCGGCGTCGATCGGGCGATCGTGATGTCGAACTACGGCGTGCCGATCCCGACCCAGCCGTTCGGGCTGAACAAGGTCGTCCTGGAGGCCGCGGGCGATCCCGACCGGCGGATCCTGGGCGGCATCTGGTTCTCGCCGATGCTCAAGATGAAGGCCGAGAACGAGGCCTCGCTGGCGCACGCCGGCGAGCCGGGCATCAAGGTTCTGAAGGCCACCTGCCTGCTCGGCGGGACCTGGAACCCGGAGGAGTGGGACCCCGAGACCCGGGAGATGTGGGAGTGGATCATCGGCGTGGCCGAGAAGCACGGGCACGTCTTCCATCTCCACACCAGCCCGGGCGGGGGTTCGGACATCGGGAACTGCATCAAGTTCATCCGCGCCTACGGAAAGCGGGTCAAGGTGCACGCCGTGCACTGCGGCGGAGGCGTCTCGGGACACATCAAGTTCATCCCCGAGTTCTTCAAGCTGATCCACGAGGGCTACCAGGTCTACACGGACACCTCGTGGGCGGTCGGATTCTGCGCCCGGTACCTGCTGGAGGAGATCGAGAAGCACGGGTACGGCGACGACCGCGTGATGTTCAGCTCCGACGAGCCCTGGAGCGACTTCTGGGGCGAGTACTACAAGATCGAGGGCGAGGACATCTCCGAGGAGCTGAAGGACAAGATCTTCTGGGGCAACGCCGAGAAGCTCTACGGAACATGACGCGCTGCAGGAAGGTCACGCGAATCCTGGCCTGATCAACCCTCCGTTCCCGTCTCGCCTGGCCCCGGCCCGGCGGGACGGGGCGGTGAATCCGAAGGGATGTGCTCCATGGCGGGCGACATGTTGAGGGATCTCGTCGCGCTCCAGTGCCAGGGCGCGCGGACGCGGAGCGGGAGCGAGGAGGCGAGGCGGGGGGGCGCGGGCCCGTCCGACGATCGCGCCTATCGCATGGGGGCGCACACCCTCATGATCCCCACCCGGAACCGGCCCGCACGCGGGTCGCCGTTCGAGATCGTCTCCGGCTGTGACGGTTCCACACTCGAGAAGCAGGGGGAGCGGATCGGGCAACTGGTGGCCGTACCCCGCCCCCAGTTCTACGACCTCCAGACGGCCGACGGGACCTCCTACGAGAAGCTCGCCCGGCTCCACGGCTCCGACTGCCTGGCCACGACGGTGGTCCAGGAGTGCCACCGCTACGACGATCCGGCCACGCGCTGCCGCTTCTGCGCCATCGGGGTCTCCCTGGCCAGCGGGGCCACCGTCCATACCAAGACCCCCGCCCAGCTCGCCGAGGTGGCCCGGGCCGCGAAGATGCTCGACGGCGTCACCCACGTCACGCTGACGTCCGGGACGGTCGATCGCCCGGACCGGGGCGCGCTCTACCTGGGCGAGTGCGCCGCGGCCATCAAGCGGACCACCGGGCTGCCCGTGCAGGTGCAGTTCGAGCCGCCTTCCGACGACTCTGTCTTCGCCGCGCTGAAGGACCTCGGCGTCGATGACATCGGCCTGCACATCGAGAGCTTCGACCCTGCGGTCCGGGCCCGCGTCACGCCCGGAAAGGCCAGCATCGACATCGAGCAGTACTTCGCCGCATTCCATGCCGCCGTGCGGGTGATGGGGCGGGGAAGGGTGAGCACCTACGTCATCCTGGGTCTCGGCGAGGACGAAGGGCTCACGCTCGACGGGTGTCACAGGGCGATCTCCCTCGGTGTCTACCCGTTCGTCGTCCCACTCCGGCCGATGCTCGGGACCATGCTCGCGAAGGCCGAGCCCCCCAGCCTGGAATACGTCGGCCGGGTCTACGACGCCGTCGGGGACATGCTCGCCCGCGCCCGCCTGAGCTCACGCGACAGCAGCGCAGGATGCGTGAAGTGCCGGGCCTGCTCGCTTCTGCAGCTCCGGGAGTGACCGTGCAGCCTCATCTCCACGCAAGCGCCGAGACCGACGTCCGCCCGCGGCCCGCGGCGCACCCGGTCCTCACGGTCGCCGAGACGCCCGCCGAGCTCGCGGCGTATCACCAGCTCCGGCGCGAGGTGTTCGTCGAGGAGCAGCGGCTCTTCGAGGCGGACGACAGCGACCTCCGGGACCACGACGCCATCCCCATCATCGCCACGGTGGATGGGCGCGTGGTCGGGGTCGTCCGCTGCTACCGCAAGTGGAAGGGGGTCTGGTTCGGTGGCCGTCTGGCGGTGTCGCGCGACCACCGCACCGGCCTGCTGGGCGCCAGCCTGGTCCGGAGGGCCGTCGAGCTGATGGAGGCTCGCCCGGACGTGCGCCGGTTCTTCGCCACCGTCCAGGTCCAGAACGTCCGCTTCTTCGAGCGGCTCGACTGGCTGGCGCGTGGGCGCCCCTTCCCGCTGGCGGGGTGCGCCCACCGGCTCATGGAGTACCCGCTCCGGAGGGCGCGCTCGTGATCGTCGAGGCCACCCAGGTCTCCGGGATGCGCTTCGAGCTCCGCTCCGGCGAGCGTATCCTGCTCGCCGACCAGCGCCCCGAGTACGGGGGCGGCGACACGGGCCCGATGCCGAGCGAGCTCTTCCTCTGGTCGATCGCGTCCTGCTACGGCCAGTCGCTCGCGCACGTGGCCGCCAAGGCGCGAACCGTGCTCGAGGGGCTGCGGGTCGAGGTGACCGGCTCCAAGGATCCCGCCTCGGCCCGCATCTCCTCGGTCCTCGTGACGGTCGAGGCACGCTGCGATCCGGATCGGCTGGAGCGCATCGCCCTGCTGGCCAGGAACATCTGCTTCATCACGAACAGCATCTCGGCCTCGGTCGAAGTGTGTTTCGAGCTGAAGGCGCTGCCATGAAGGGGCTCGCGCAGGGGGTCGCCGTCGTGAACGTGGGCCTCGAGGGGTTCGCCCGGGATCTCCGGGCCCAGAACGTCCCGGTGATCCAGGTGGACTGGAAGCCGCCGGCCGGCGGGGTCCCCGCGCTCATCGACAGGCTCGCGGCGCTGCAACGGTCGGAGGTCGATGAGGCCAACGCGGCCACCGTGAAGCGCATGATGGACAGCCGTCCCCTCTGGCGGGACGTCGAGAGGGCGATCGACGCCATCCCCGGGCTGGAACCGGACACGATCCTCCACTCCGGACCGCCCATCGCCTTCGAGGAGATGTGCGATCCCCAGCAGCGCGCGGTGGAGGGAGCCGCGGTCTTCGAGGGCTGGGTCTCCGGGCGGGAGGAACTGGAGCGAAAGCTGAAGGAGAAGGCGATCCTCCTGCGCCCCAACTACTCGCTGGGAAGCGTGGGCGCCATGTGCGGGGTCATCTCCCCGTCGATGCCGGTCGTCGTCACCGAGAACCAGCCGTTCGGGAACCGGAGCTGGACCACCTTCAACGAGGGCAAGGGCAACGTCATCTGGATGGGTGCCTACGACCGGGCGACCATCGAGCGGCTCCGGTGGATGCGCGACGTCCTCGGCCCCACCCTGAAGAAGGCGCTGCGATTCGCCGGAGAAGGCATCGACATCTTCCAGATCGTCGCCGAGGGAATCCAGATGGGCGACGAGGTGCACGCGAGGAGCGCAGCCTGCACGCTCCTGCTGCAGCGCAAGCTGACCCCGTTGCTCCTCCAGACCGACGCGGACAAGAGGACCATCCAGGACGTCCTCGGGTTCCTGGCGGGCAACAACCACTCCTTCCTCAGCCTGACGCTCACCGCCTGCAAGGTGGCCGCGGATGCGGCGCACGGCATTCCCGGGTCCACGGTGGTCACGGCGATGAGCCGCAACGGCGTCGACTTCGCGGTTCGCGTGGGCGGCGCACCGGATCGCTGGTTCGTCGCCCCCACCGCCCCCATGGACGAGGCGATCTACTACTCCGGCTACACGGCGGCGGACGCCGCAGGCGACATCGGCGACAGCGCCATCGTCGAGACCGTGGGTCTGGGGGGGCTCGTGATCGGCGCGGCCCCCGGGATCTCCTCCTTCGTCGGTGGCTCCGTCGCCCATGCGCGGAAGGCGATGGTGGCCATGCGCGCCATCTGCGTAGCCTCCAACCCGAAGTTCTCGCCCTCGGCGATGGACTTCATGCCCGGACCGATCGGCATCGACGTGCGGAAGGTCGTCCGCACCGGGGTGGCTCCCATCATCGACACCGGCGTCCTGCACAAGGCGTCCGGAGTCGGGCAGATCGGCACCGGAATCGCGCGGGCGCCGATCGAGGCGTTCCGGCGCGCCCTCCTCGCCTTTCCCACGTGACCCGGGGCGACCATGGCCAGACCCATCGCAGTGGTTGCAATCGGAGGCAACGCCATCCTCGGTGCAGGGGACGACGGCTCGTTTCCGTCGCAGATGGAGAAGGCGAAGTCCGCCTGCCGGCAGATGCTGGCCATCCTGCACAAGGGATACGAACTCGTGCTGGTCCATGGGAACGGTCCGCAGGTCGGGAACCTTCTCCTCCAGTTCGAGAACGCCCGAGCCCAGATCCCAGTCCCCCCGCTCGATGTCGCGGTGGCCTCGTCCCAGGGGCTCCTCGGGCACATGCTCGAGATCGCGATGAGGACGGTTCTCGAGGAGGACAAGATGCAGCGGGACGTCGCGACGCTGCTCACCCAGGTGGTGGTGGATCCGGAAGATCCGGCCTTCCGCAACCCCACCAAGCCCATCGGCCCGTTCTACACCCGGGAGCAGGCGGAGCGGTTCGTGCGGGAGGAGGGCTGGACGGTGGTGGAGGATTCCGGTCGAGGGTACCGGCGGACCGTCTGCTCCCCCAAGCCGCTCAAGGTGCTCCCGCTCGCCACCATCAAGCACCTGCTGCACCTCGAGACCGTGGTGATCGCCTGCGGCGGAGGCGGGATCCCGGTCAACTACACCACGAGGTCGGTG
>CAIOAK010000164.1 GCA_903855945.1 uncultured Anaeromyxobacter sp. | reverse complement strand
GCTGGCCTCGAAATCCGTCGGGCCTCTGGCCCGCAGTGAACCTCTGATCTACGCCTTCGTCGCCACGGCAGCCTTCTTGGCCGGGGTCTCGGCGAGGACGCCGACCGCAGCGCCAGCCACCGCGCCACCGACCGCGAAGAGAGCGCCGACGCCGGTGACGCCCATCACCATCCCGAAGATGATCAGCGCTTGGACCGCGAAGGTCGGGGCCACCGGCGTCCCGAAGATCCCACCGGCCAGCATCACGCCCGCGTAGCCGCCGTACAGGAGGGCCGGGAGCAGGGCGATGGCGAGGAAGAGGGCCAGTCCGACTGCGGCGCCGACGATGAAGAGTATGGACACCAAGGTTGGGGCGCCCCAGGCACGGAAGCGAGGTGAGGCGATGTTACGCGCCTCCCGTCATTTCTCTGTGCATCGTTCAACAACCACCGCCCCCCTCCCCGTACCCGCCTCTCGGGTTCCGACGGGAAACTCAGCGGCCTTTGTCATCCTGACCCCCGACGAACTGGCGCGACGAATCGCCAGCGCGGTGGAACCGTTGCAGCGGGACCTCCAAGCCGCGATCCAGGCGGGTACGTCTATGCAATTGCTCACGCCGGCAGATGTCGCCCTGGAATGCCGCGTCTCGCCGCGAACTGCTCAACGCTGGTTCCGAATGTGTCCTCTGGTTGTCGTCCGGGGACGCCTGAAGCGGATCTCGCGCGCCGACCTTCCCGCTCTGACGGGACATAGTTGACGCCAGGGACTTTCTGGCAGACCTTCGGTCGATGGCCGACCGGAAACGTCGAAGTTGGGGGCGGGGGAGCGTAGTTCCGCCTTCCACCCCCGGCGGCTCCTACGCGATTCGGTTCTCTGACGGCCAAGGTGGGCGCGCCTTTGAATCGGGCTTCCCGTCCGCTGCACGGGCTCAGCAGGCCTTGGACGCAAGGCGCGTAGACCTCGCCCGTGAGCGTATCGGGCTCCCGTCAGATCCAGCGAAGCTCCCCACCCTGGCATCGCTTGGTGACGCCTGGGCCGAGCGACGTGTCGATACGATGCGGAACGGTGTCAGGGAACGCACGAACTGGCGAGCCCACGTCAGGCCGGCGCTGGGCAACATGCGCGGCCCCCAGGTCAACGTGGCATGGGTTCGCTCGTTCGTGGAGTCCAAGCGCAAGACACTCTCCCCTGCGACCGTCAGGCTTCTCGTTCGCCTGCTCTCACAGTTGCTCCAGGATTGCGCCGAGCGGCCACGAGATACGGGCGTCACCGCGAACGTGTGCTTCGGGTTGCCCCGAAGCATTAGAGCGATGATCCGCCCCACCTACGATCCCAAGACGACCCCCTACATCGAGAACGCCAGGGACATCGAAAAGATTGCCGCTGCGCTGGATGAGCCGTTTCGGACGGCGTATGCGATCGGGGTGCTCGCTGGGCTTCGCACGGGCGAGATCCGCGCACTCCGCTGGGACTCCGTCGACCTCGACAAACGGCAGATCACCGTCCGCGAGGCCGTGAGCACGAACGGCCAGATCGGCCCGACCAAGAATACGGAAACGCGGGTACTCCCCATCGCACCCGAACTGCTGAATGTGCTCCGGGCGCGAAAGCTCGCAACGGGCGGGCAGGGGCTGGTGGTCCCGACGAGATACGAGGGCCGGCCCAGCGGCCCGAAGCGAACCCCGGCCAGGACGATGCGCTCCGGAACCATCAACGCGGCGACCAAGGCCGTGCTCACGACCCTTGGCCTGACCAAGGAGGGGCTCGACTTCTACCGTGCCACTCGCCACACCTACGCGAGCCATTTTGTCCTCGGTGGCGGCTCTCTTGACCACCTGTCCCGGCTACTCGGTCACGCTGGCCCCGAAGTGACCATGCGGTACGCTCATCTGCGTCCCGAGGTGCTCTCAGAGGCAGATGTAGCCAGGATCCCAGTCGATCTTTCGAGCAAGCGGGGGAGCACGCGGGGGGCGGCTGCCAGGAAGAACTGGCATGGAACTGGCAGAGTGAAGCGACAGCCGAAGAAGCGAACAGCAAGGAAACACGCTACTACATAGCATTTGGGGCCGTGGCGAAATGGCAGACGCGGCGGACTTAAAATCCGTTGCCGCGAAAGCGGCGTCCCGGTTCGACCCCGGGCGGCCCTACTCGAGATCCCGACCGTGGTCCGCCGTGGTCCGGAGGATGCGCTCCACGGTGGCCTCCGGACGGGCGAGCAGGTCGAGCCCCGACTCCACCCGCCACGCCCGCATCCCGTCGGAGACGCCCCGCAGCACCTCCATGTGCTCGCGCTGGCGGGGCAACTCGTCCACGACGACGAGCATGCTCGACTCGATGAGCGCGCCCAGCGCGTCGGCCGACGAGAGCGGCTCGACGGTCGTGACCGCCCCACCGGACACGTGCGGCAGGAGGAGCAGCGAGGGCGCCCGCATCGAGCTGCGCTCGAGACCCGGCCAGGCGAGGCGCGGGTCGAGACGACGCTTGTCGCCGGTGGGCAGGAGGTCCGAGAGCAGGGCGGCGACGCGCGGGAAGGCCTCCGCCGTCCGGGGCGCCACGTGAAACGGGCGCGGCAACGAGAGGACCGACGCCTCGTCCCCCCGCACCGAGAGGAAGACCGCGTCGTCCCCCAGGTAGGCACACCCCGCCTCGAGGAGCGCCAGGGTGAGCGTGCTCTTCCCCGCCCCCGCCCCACCGGCGACGAGGATGCCCCGTCCACCGGGCGCGACGAGCCCGCCCGCGTGGAGGTGGAAGAGGCCGCGCCAGCGAAGCGCCAGGACGAGCGACACCAGGAGCAGGACGTGGGCGAACAGGTAGCCGTCGCGGAGCGACTCGTCGGCGACGTCCACCTCGACGAGCGCCCCTCCCGCCCGCACCCGGGCGAGAGAGTGGCCGTCCCAGAGCAGGAGGTCGTCCCCCTCGCCGTGGCAGTCGAGGATCCCGTGGTAGAAGCGGCGCGCCCCGGCCGGGCGCGGGGCCGGGCCGCTCGCGCGCAGCACGAGGCGAAGGTCCGGGGCTCCGGTGCTGCGATCCTCCGGCAGGGCACCGAGCAGTTCCGCCGCCGCCAGGGCGGCGCGCGGATCCCCCTCCACCGAGAGGCCGAATCCCTGGAACCGGAGTCGCATCGGGTCAGCGCCCCGTCACGAAGCGCCAGGCGCCGCGGACCGGGCGCCAGAGGTAGAGGAGGGGCAGCAGCTTCGACTCCGGGTGAACATGGTAGCGCCCCGCCATGAAGTCACGGGGAGGGAATACGGCCGCCAGGAGGGCGCCCGGATCGCGCCGGCGGAGGAGCTTCCACCAGCCGCCCGCCCGGACCCCGACCACGTAACGCCAGCCCCGGAGCCCGTCGTCGGTGCCGTCGAGAAGGACCCGGGACATCCGCACCGCGGCCCGGTCCGGCTCCTTCTCCACCCGGGCCTCGACCTCCTCCCACCGGACCGCTCCCGCGCCCATGAGGACGGTGATGTCGGCGAGGTGGCGGGCCCGGTACTCCTCGAGCCCCCCGTGGTACGTGAAGACGTGGAGGCAGAGCATCGCCGCCAGATCGGGGCTGGCGGGGATCCGGATCGCGCGCCCCTGCCAGTTGACGGTGCGGGCCGCGGAGAGGATCGCCTCGATGTCGCCCTCCTCGGCCGCCTGGCCCGGGAGCCGGGTGTGGATCTCCAGGATCACCCCGCTCCGGCCGACGAGGGGCGTCAGGTGATGGTGCGCCCCCTCCCCCTCCTCCATGGGGACGAGCGCGTGGACCTCCGGGCGGCCGCCCCGTGCTCGCGCCACTCCCTCCGCGCGCGCCGCATCGGAGGGCCGGACCAGGATGTCCACGTCCGAGACGTGCCTCGACCCGATGTCCGGGTAGTGGGCCACGAGGAGCCCCGGGCCCTTCAGGATCACCGAGTCGATCCCCTCGGCGGCGAAGGCGGCCTGCACGTCGGCGGCCTCGACGAGGAGCAGCGCGTTCCGCGCGGTGGCACCGGCGTGGGCCTCCCGGAACGCCGTGCGCGCCGGCTCGGGGATCTCCTCCTCGACCTCCCGCAGGGCGAGCGCCGACCCGATCGACTCGGTCACCGATCCGGCGGCGGCGACGGCGAGGACCCGGTCCCAGTTCCGCACGCCCCGGGCGGCCTCGCGCAGCCCCGCGCGTTCGGAGCCCAGCGCCAGCAATGCCTCGCGCACGAAGTGCTGCTCGGCGGTGTCGCGGGAGGTGCCCATCCGATCACGGGAACGGCGCGTAGGCCGCCGCGCCGTCGATCCCGGTGTCGGTGGTGAGCTGCCGGGCGGCGGCACCCGTGGACACGTCGAGGAGCCAGAGGTCGGCGTTGCCGCCCCGGAAGGAGGTGACCACCATCCGCGCCCCGGATCGGTCGAAGGTGGGCTCCCCGTCGGCCTGTTCACTGACAGTACGTATGACTCCGGTGGAGAGGGTCTGGATCACCACCTTCGTGAAGGCCGCACCCGAGGCGGCGAGGGTGTAGGCGATGCCCGCCCCGTCGGGCGTCGCCACGGGACGCCCCAGCACGCCGGTGGTCCCCGGGATCATCGTCTCGGCGCCGCCCGCCGCCGGCACCTTCCAGACGTTGTAGCCGGCCGACCGGTTCGAGACGAAGTAGAGGGTAGAACCGTCCGGCGACCAGGCAGGCCCGGCGCTGTAGCGCTGGCTCGTGGTCACCTTGGTGGGCGTTCCGCCCGCCGCCGGGACGACGTAGACGTCGGAGACGCTCGTCACCCCGGGTGCATATCCCTCGAACGCGACGGTTCGCCCGTCGGGGGAGAAGGCCGGGGAGGTCGCCGTGAGGTCGCCCACGTCGAGGAGCCGCTCGGCCCCCGTCGTGAAGTCGCGCACGTAGACCTGCATCCGCCCGCTCCTCGCGCTCATGTAGGCGAGCGTCCCGGCGGGAGACCAGGTGACGAAGAGATCGTCGCCGGCACCGCTCGTGACCTGGGTGGGGCAGGTGCCGTCGTCCCGCATGGCGAAGATGTCGTAGGTGTCGGCTCGCTTCGCGGAGAAGGCGAGCCACTGTGCGCCCGGCGTCTGCAGCGCACACGGATCGGCGGGCGAACTCCCGCATCCGAGGGCGACGAGGAGCGCGATTCCCGTTGCGGCGAGGCGTCGATCGAACATGGCTCCCCTACTTCGTGCCGCGCACGCAGTCGTCCGGCGGCGGCTTCCCCGCGAACCGGTCCGACATCCATGCCACGGCGTCCCCGGAGAACTTGAAGGCCACGAGGAAGTGCTCCTCGCCCGGGGCGACCTGGTAGCGCACCGGAGTCCCCCGGCCGCACACCGAACCGGCGTAGACGGCCGTCACGGAGGGTCGCACGACGGTGTCGCCCGTTCCCTGGAGGATGTAGACCGGCACCCCGATGGCAGCGGCCCCGGTGGAGTTCTCCCGCATGATGCTCCCCCAGGGCTGCGTACCCGACAGGGCCGCCGAGACGAACCCGTCGCGCAGCGGCATCGCCTCGGAGAAGGCCGCGATCCCCTCGGCCGGATCGCGGATGCACAGCAGGCCGACCCGTTCGACCACCGGCCGCGCGGAGGGCACGACCACCGAGTCGATGGACGACTGGAATACCCGGGACCAGGCCCAGAGCGCCTCGGCGGTGAGCACGTTCCCGAGCTTGGTTCCGAGATCCTTCTCGAAGAGCGCCGGGAGGTCGGTGGCCGGCGCGGCCGCGGCGACGCCCACGAGGGTGAGTTCCGGGGCGAGCCGGGGGGCGAGCTGCCCCGTGAAGAGGGCCGCGTGGCCACCCTGCGAGTGTCCCCACACGGCGAACCGGTTCCCGGCCGACGCCTCCTTCACGTTCCGTGCAGCACGCACCGAGTCTACCACCGCCCGCGCCTCGCTCTCCCCCACCAGGTACGGGTGCGGTCCGGGCGTTCCCAGGCCGGGATAGTCGGTGGCCACCACCACCCATCCCGCGTCGAGCATCGCACCGAGCCCGGGGATGGTCGTCTTCCAGTTCCGCTGGAGCGACGGTGCACAGTCGGGGGCCACGCCGGTGGTCGGGTGGGCCCACGCCACCACCGGACGCCCTCCCGCCGGCGCCTCCCCGTCGGGAACCAGCAGCACCGCGGAGACCGCCACGGGCTCCCCCTTCAGGCCGGTGGAACGGTACAGGAGGAGCCAGGAGCGGGCACCGCTCGGACCTCCCTCGAGCGGCTCCATCCGCAGCACCTCCCCGGGCGTCCCGGGGGGCAACGACTCGGGCGGCTGGTAGAAGGCGTCTGGCTTCCGGGGAGCTCCTGCGCATCCGAGGGATGCGAGGAGCAGGAGCGCCGCGCAGGCGGTCCGGGTTCTCGTCATGGGCACGCCTCAGTTTGGGAAGGTCGGGGGCGTCAACGATACACCCTCGATGGGGCGGCGCGATGCGAACCCTTCGCCCAGGGGGTGCCAGTGAACGACGGCCGGCTCCCCGAACTGCCAGCACAGGAGGACCGGATCGCCGTCCAGGACCCCGTGGAAGTCCACCAGACCGGTGTCGATGTCCTTCAGGAGGCAGCCCATCCCGTTCACCTGCTCGACCACCGCGTTGATCTCCTCGACCACGGCCCGGAACCGGCGCGCGTGCGGCTCCAGGCCGGGACCGGGCGCCCCTCCCTTCAGGACCGCCATGGCCTGGTCCCCTCCCCCCAGCGCCTCGACGAGCCGGCTCGCCTCCGTGCGCAGGCGTCCCAGGTGGCCGAAGGCCATTTCCAGGATGGGGACGAGGTCGTTCGCCTCCTCCACCGTGAACATCCTGGGTCCCTGCGGGGGCGGTTTCGGGGCCATGGCCGTGTTATAAGCCCCCTCCGCGAAAGGGCACGACCGGGATGCTGGAAACCGTAGCCAAGGGCTTCAAGGCCGCCAGGAACAAGCTCAAGGGACGCACGGAGATCACCTCCGAGGTGGTGGACGACGCGCTGCGCGACATCCGCGTGGCGCTCCTCGAGGCCGACGTCTCCTTCGACGTGGTGAAGCGCTTCGTGGCCCGCGTCCGCGAGAAGGCGGTCGGCGAGGTCGTCGACATCAAGGTGAAGACCGGTCGCGGCTCGGTCCGGGTCACCCCGCAGGACCACTTCGTCAAGATCTGCCACGACGAGCTCGAGGCCCTCATGGGGCCGGTGGACACCTCGCTCGCCGTCGGCTCGCGCAAGCCCACCGGCGTGATGATGATCGGGCTCCAGGGCTCCGGCAAGACCACCACCGCCGCCAAGATCGCGAACCGGTACCTCAAGGAGGGCAAGTCGGTCCTGCTGGTGGCCGCCGACGTCCAGCGCCCCGCCGCCGTGGACCAGCTGAGGCAGCTCGGCGAGAAGCTCGGCGTTCCGGTGTTCCACGAGGCCGGCGTGGCCCCTCCCGAGCTCTGCCGCCGCGCCCACGAGAAGGCCGCCCGCGACAAGACCGACGTCGTCATCTACGACACGGCCGGCCGCCTCGCCATCGACGACGCCCTCATGACCGAGCTGGAGCAGGTGAAGGCCTCGGTCCATCCCGAGAACACCCTGCTCGTCTGCGACGCGATGATCGGCCAGGACGCCGTGCGCACCGCCTCCGAGTTCGACCGGCGCATCGGCATCGACGGCTTCGTCCTCACCAAGCTCGACGGCGACGCCCGCGGCGGCGCGGCGCTGTCCATCAAGGAGGTCACGGGCAAGCCCATCAAGTTCCTCGGCATGGGCGAGCAGCTCGACAAGCTGGAGGAGTTCCGCCCGGAAGGTCTGGCCGGCCGCATCCTGGGGTTCGGCGACGTCGTCGGCCTCATGAAGGACTTCGAGGCCCACGTCGACGAGGAGCAGGCCGAGGCCGACGCGAAGAAGCTGCTCTCCGGCGACTTCACGCTCGACGACTTCGTGAAGCAGATCAACACCATCCGCAAGATGGGGCCCATCGGCGACCTGATGGAGAAGTTCCCCCTCTTCGGCGAGATGCCCGAGGGCTTCCAGTTCGACGAGAAGGCGCTCGGGCGCATCGTGGCCATGGTCGGGTCGATGACGCCGACGGAGCGCATCCGCCCCGACTCGCTGAACGAGTCGCGCATCAAGCGGGTGGCCCGCGGCTCCGGGCGCAAGGAGAAGGAGGTTCGCGACCTCCTCAAGCAGTACAACGGGATGAAGGGGATCATGCGGGCGGTGGGTTCGGCCCCCGGCCTCCTCTCCCGCCTTCCCGGCATCAAGCAACTCGCCAACCTCCGCAAGTCGAAGGGGCAGGGGCTCGAGGACGTGCTCGGCGAGGACGCCGAGGCGGTGCAGGCGCTCATGGAGGGGCGTCCGCCCGATCCGGCGGCGCTGGCCGGACAGATGGCCGGCCTCCCCAAGGGCATGCAGCCGCGGATGCCGGCCGGCGCGCTCGCCCGGGCCCGGCTCATGGGCTACGCCCCGGAGCCCATCTCCACGGAGAGTGCGGCCGACCGCGATGCCCGCAAGAAGAAGCGCAAGCAGGAGCGGCAGGCCCGCAAGAAGGCACGTCGGCGCAAGTAGGCCCTGCGTCAGGGCTCGCGCTCCCCCTTCTCCCGCGCCTTCTTCCGCCGGGGCACCACCAGCCCGCGGGAGAGCCGGCGCAGCGCCGCCACCGCCTGGCGCCTCTTGTAGCGGTGGTGGCTCGCCGGACCGACCTCGTTCTGGCGGGCCGCCTCCTCGTCCATCACCTGGAACTCCACCATGGAGAAGACGATGCAGCCCAGGTCGTCCCCCTCCGCGGGGGGAGCCGGCGGCAGCACGTCGTCGATGCGCACGGGGAGATCCACCACGAAGTGGAGCGCCCGGTAGGCGTCTCCGCTGAACGGGTTGTCCGGACCCTGATTCACTGTACGTGAAGTACGCGACGGGAGCAGGGTGTTCTCCGACTGCCCCGGCACCACGTAGTTGAAGGGGAAGAGGCGCCGGGCCAGGTGGTGGAGCACCGGCGCCACGTCCGGGGCGCCGCGCGTCAGCACCCGGTAGCGCAGCCGGTCGAAGACCTGCGCCGCCACCGACTCCCGCTTCACGAGCAGCTTCGTCACCAGCGACCCGCGCGACTTCCGGTTCCCCTGGAACTGCACGATCGGGAGCCCAGCCCCCTCCATCTCGCGCGCCACCGACATCACCCGGCGTTCCACCCGCTCGGCCAGGTCGGCCTCGCGCATGGGGGTCCGGAAGAGCAGCTCGCGGGCCTCCAGGTGATGGATGACGTGCATCACCTTGAGCACCACGCAGGCGATGCGCCGGTAGCGGGAGGGCTCGGCCGTGCCGCTCGCCAGGAGGAAGAGGGTCCGGAGGTCGTCGGGGGTGGCCACCGCCGCCGCCACCCGGTACCCGTAGGCCGTTCGCAGGTACTCGACCGCCTGTCCCAGGATGGCGCGAAGCCGCTTCTCGTCGCGCGGATCGCCCAGGTCGAAGAGGTGGAGGCGCAGGAAGGCGTCCACCTCGGCGACGTCGCGGAAGTGGAGGCGCCGCCAGTCGATGACGGAGCCCCCCTGGAGGATGAGGCGCAGGACCTTCCGGTGGCCGGCATCCATCGCGGGTCGGCGCTACCGCTTCATCCACCAGAGACCGGCGGCCGCGACCAGCACGATCACGAGCACCGCGACCAGGATCACGACGAGCGTTCGGTTCCCCCGGGCGGGCGGCTGCCGCGTGGCGAACTGGGCCTTCCTCGCGGGCGCGCCGGGGAGGCGCCTCTCCACGGTCCGCTCCAGCCCGGCCATCGGGAGCGGCTTCACGCCGACCGGATCGGTTCCGTGGGTGGGCTCCGGGGGAGGCGGCGCGGCGGGCACCGGCTCGGTCGCTGCCAGCGGTGCCTCGGCGGGAAGCATCGGCTGGGCGGCGACCAGTCGCGTGTGCAGCTCGGGGAGCGAGGCGATGAGCGCCCATTCGTCGAGGCCCGAGTGCCAGACCAGGCTCTCCGGTCCGATCTCCCCCTGGTCCCAGTGGCGCTGGATCACGTCCTGCCCGACCGGCCCGACCGGCTGCTCGTCGAGGGCCACCCACCACTCGATGCCGGACGGTGCGGGCGCGGGAGCGGGCGCGGAGGGCATCACCGGCTCGGGATGTCGGACGTGGGTGACCTGGCCGCACTTCTTGCAACGCACCTTCACGCCGCCCGGCCCGACCTTGTCGTCGGAGATCATGTATTTCGCGCTGCAGCCCTCACAGCTGAATCGCATCGACCGCCTCCGTCACATCGCCGGGACCGGGAAGCCCGAGGGCGTCGTGTTCGTCCGGTTCATCGGGTAGGATGGCATCGTACCCGGATCGGGTTCGAACCGTCAGCCCCGTGATCCCCGAAACCCTTTCACGAAATGGCGTGGTCGCCGGACGCGGAGCTCTCCTGCTCCTCGCGACCCTCGTCCTCTCCTCCTCCCCCGCCTGCGCCCAGTCGGGCCCCCGGGCCGTCGTCGAGACGGGAGGCCGGTCGCTCGTGGTCCAGGTGGAGGTGGCCAACACGCCGGAGAAGCGGGAGCGCGGGCTCATGTTCCGCAAGGAGCTCCCCGACGGTCGCGGCATGATCTTCCTCTTCGACGAGGAGGAGGAGCACAGCTTCTGGATGAAGGACACCCTCATCCCGCTCGACCTGATCTTCGCCGACTCGGGAGGGAAGGTGGTGGGCATCGTCGCCCGGGCGCGTCCGCTCACCCTCGAGCCCCGCACGGGCGGCCGAGCCCGGATGGTCCTCGAGGTTCCGGGCGGCTGGGCGGCGGCGAACGGCGTCCGGGTCGGGGACCGGATCCGGTTCGAGCCGGGCCCCACCGCTCGTCCGTGACCGCTCGCGCCACCAGGGCCGGGCAGCTGGCGCTCCAGGCTGCGGGGGCCGGGCTCGTCGCGGCGCTGGGTTTCCGCCTGGCCGGCCTGCCGCTGCTCGAGGCACCGGGCTGGGAGCTCGGGATGGCCGCGGCGCTCCTCGGCGTCGCGGTGGGTGCCCCCGCCGGCGTGCTGCGGGCCCGGCGCGAGCTCCTCGGCGGTTCTCCGTCCGCCCTGCGGGCCTTCGCCGGCGCGGCGGGGTTCGCGGCGCTGCTCCAGCTCGTCCTGGTCGGCGGGGCGGCGCTGCGGACCGCGCTTCTCACCCCGTGCAGTCCGACCTTCGGCCTCGCCTTCGTGCCGGTGGTGGCGCTCCCGTCCGCGCTCGCCGCCGCGGCGCTGGGGGTGCTCGCCGCCCTCCTCGCGCGGGGCCGCCTCCTCCCCACCCTCCTGCTCTGCGCGGCGGGGCTCGCCCTCTCGCTCGCGGCCACGCTCACCGAGGGCTACTTCGGACCCGCCGCGTGGCTCCTCGACCCGTTCCTCGGCATCTGGCCGGGCCCGATCTACGACGAGGCCCTCTCGCTCGACCGGCGGCTCCTCCTCTTCCGGCTCGGCACGCTCGCCTGGACCGGCGCGATGCTGGGGATGGCCACCGCCCTGGCTGCGCGGCGCCGTTCTCCCCCCGGGAGCGCCCGCACCGGGCTCGCCCTCTCGGCCACCGGACTCCTGGCCGTCGCCGCCCTGCGCCTGCTGGGAGCCTCCACCGGCGACCTCGCCACCCGCGCCTCGCTCGACCGGGCCCTGGGAGGTCGGCTCACCGGAGCCCGGTGCGATCTCCACTTCCCGCGGGAGAAGCCTGCCCGGGAGGCGGAGCGGCTCTTCCGCGCCTGCGAGGCCGACGTGGCCGAGGTCTCGGCAGCCCTCGGCGTCGCAGTTTCACCCAGAGTGAATGTCTGGGTGCACCGATCCGAGGAGGAGAAGCGGCGCCTCGTGGGGGCGAGCCGGACCGAGTTCACGAAGCCCTGGCTCGCCGAGATCCAGCTGCTCGACGCACCGGGCGGTCCCCCGGCGCTCCGCCACGAGATCGTCCACGCCGTGGGGGGCTCGGTCGCGGGCGGCCCCCTGGGCGTGCCGGCGCGCCACGGCGTGCTCGTGGACGCGGGGCTCGTGGAGGGGCTGGCGGTGGCGCTCGAGGTTCCGCGAGGCGAGTGGACGGTGCACGAATGGGCCCGGGCCATGAAGGACCTCTCGCTCCTCCCGCCCGCCGCGCGGCTCGTCGAACCGGGCGGCTTCTACGCAGCCCCCGGAGCCCGTGCCTACACCGCCTCGGGGAGCTTCCTCGCCTGGCTGCTCGCCACGCGCGGACCCGGGCCGGTGATGCGCGCCTACGCCGGTGCACCGTTCATCGATGCCTTCGGGGTGCCCCTCGATCGGCTGGAGATCGACTGGCACGCCTTCCTCGCGTCGGTTCCGGTCCCGCCGGAGCTTGCCGTCGCGGCGGAGGCCCGTTTCCGGCCGGCCGGGCTGCTGGGGCGTCGCTGCGCGCGGGAGACCGCCGGCCTCGAGGCGCGCGCGGTGGATGCGTCGCGCGAGGGGCGTCCGGAGCGGGCCGCCGGATACTGGCGCCGGGCGGCGCGCCTCTCCGGGGATCCCTCGGATCTGCTCGGGCTCGGCGACGCGCTGCGGAACTGGGACGCAGCGGCCGCCGATTCGGCATACGCGGAGGCGCTCGCGGCGGCGGGTTCGGGATGGCCCTCGCTGCGGGCGACGCTCCTCGAGTCGCGCGGCGACCTCGCCTGGGGGAAGGGCGACGCCCCGCTCGCCGGGGCCCGCTACCGCGAGGCCCTCTCGCTCCACCCCGACCGGGCACGCGCGCGGCGCCTCACCGCCAAGCTCGCCGGGTCCGCGTCGCCCGACCTGGCCGCCTCCGCCCCCTACTTCCTCGGGATGGGCAACGCCGAGGCCACGCTGGAGGCGCTCGCCGCCTCACCCGATCCGCTCGGGCCCTACCTGGCAGGGCGCTACGCCGCCATGCGGGGGGACGCGGCCGCGGCCATCCCGCTCCTCGAGCGGGCGCTCTCGGGGCAGCTGCCCTCGCTCCCGTTTCGCGTGGAGGCCCTGGCGACCCTCGCCGAGGCACGCTGCCGGACGGGGGACGTCGAGGGAGCGCGGCGCGACTGGGCCCGGCTCGAGCGGGAGACCGATCGGGAGGCCGACCGGGAGCGCGCACGCCACGCGGCGCGCCGCTGCGGGGGTTGACCGCCTATCCACCGCCCCGGAGCCGGTCGATGGCCGCCTTCGGGTTCTTCACGCCGTTCTTGAGCAGCCACCAGGCCACCTTCGCGCCGCCCGTCGCCAGGACCCCCAGGTAGCCGTGCGCGATCAGCCGGGCCGTGGAGGCGTGGACGTGGACCCGGACGCGCCGGTCCGGCTCCCGTGCGAGGAGGAGCTGGAAGAAGGCGATCCCGAACGCACCCACGTCGTCCCCCTTCATGGCGGTGAGGTGGTCCACCGCCTGGGGCGGCAGCGCGAGGGTGAAGTCGGGATCGGGCTCGGCGCCGGGCTCGACACGCGCCTTTCCCGCGGCCATCGTGAAGCGGGCCGGGCCCGATTCGAGGTCGAGCGCCACGCGCGCGTCGCGCGCCAGCGAGCGGGTGGCCTTGTGGGCCGCAGGCGAGGTCTCGAAGAATCGGGCCAGCGCGTCGGTTCCGGATCCGGTCATGGTTCCAGTCTATTCCGTCCGATTGACTGGCGGGGCGCCCCGTGGTTTGACGAGCGGATGCGACTTCCGAAGTTCGCCGTCATCGCGGCACTTTCCCTCGCCGCCTGCGCCCGCAACATCCCCAACACCGACATCCGCGACACCCCGGACAACCGCTCCATCATCGCGGTCATCGACGCCTACCGGAAGGCCTTCGACTCCCGCAACACCGACGCCGTGATGGCCGTCGTGTCCCCGAACTACTACGACGACGCCGGCACGGTGGACGCCTCCGACGACGTGGACTACAAGGCCCTCCCCGGCGTCCTGCGCGACACCTTCTCCCGCCTCTCCCAGGTCCGCATCGAGTTCGGGATCACCGACATCCTCGTGAACGGCGACAAGGCGCAGGCCGACTGCTTCTACGACGCCAAGTACCGGATCACGACGCCGCGCAACGAGATCACGAAGCGCGACACCGACATGCAGCGCATCCTCCTGCAGCGCGACGGCCAGACCTGGAAGATCGTCTCCGGGCTGTAGCCGCCTGCGCGCCCGTCAACCTTCGTGCGCCAGGAGACGGCGCCAGCGGGCCCCCGTCACCTTCCATCCGTCCTTCTCCCGCTCCAGCGAGACGTGGACGCGCCAGGTGTCACCGGCCTGGGGGAGGCGCGAGAGGAGCCCCTTCCCCTCCCCTCCACGCACCAGAGCCGCGTCCACCACCGCCTCGGCCCTGTCCCCTGCCACCGTGATCCGCGTCGCCACCGGGATCACCGCGCTCCAGGAACCGCGCAGGATCTGGAGGGTGACGAACTGCGAGAGCTCCCGCCGGCCCATCCCCTCCCCCTGGAAGCGCTCGCTCACCACCGCCATCAGCTCGGACGGCTGACGGTCCTCCGCCGCCTTCTCCGCCCGCTCCAGGAGCAGCTGGATGACCTGCTCGTCGGTGGGCTCCTCCCGGAGCACCCGGATGACGACCAGGGAGGCCACGCCGGCCAGGGCGGCGAGGAGGACGACGATGACGTTCCGGGGAATCCTCATGGCGGTGGATCCGGGGCGAGCCCGGGGACTCATTGGAGTAGACTCCGGGGCGTGGCGCAAGACCGGGACAGGACCGAGCAGGCCGACTCGCACAACGAGCGCGGGATCGAGCTCGCGGACCGGGGCTGGCTCGAGGAGGCCGAGAAGGAGTTCCGGAAGGCCATCGCCCTCGACCCGGGCTCGTGCCACCCGCACGAGAACCTGGCCATGGTCCACGTCCGCCGCAAGGAGTGGCGGGAGGCGCTGCTCGCCCACCTGAAGGCGGTCGAGGTGGAGCCGGGGAGCGCGGGCGCCCGGTTCACGCTGGGCTCCTTCCTCGCCACCCACGCCATGGAGATGGCGGAGGCCGAGTACCGGGGGGCCATCACAATCGACCCGGAGCACGCCGAGTCCCACCTCGAGCTGGGGCTCGCTCTCGCCGACCTGGGGCGCCCCGAGGAGGGGCTCCGGGAGATGGAGGCCGCGGTCCGGCTCGCGCCGGAGGACCCGGTGCCTCGCCAGGAGCTGGCCGGCCTCCTCATGGACGAGGGGGACTACCGGACCGCCATCGGCCACCTGCGCGAGGCGTCGCGCCTCTCGCCGGACGGCTTCGAGGTGCATCTCGACCTCGGGCTCTGCTACGCGCAGAAGGGGTTCTACGAGGAGGCGGAGCGGGCCTACGAGAAGGCCCGTGCGCTCCAGCCCGATGACGCGGTCGTCAACTACGACCTCGCCGCCCTGTACGCGCGGTGGGATCGGTCGAGCGAGGTGCTGCCGGCGCTCCGGAAGGCCCTCCAGGCCGACCGGGAGAAGGTGAAGGGCTGGATCGGGTCGGACCCCGTCTTCGACACCCTGAGGGGGAGCGACGCCTTCGAGGAGCTCGTCTCCGGTTGACGTGGCCCGGTCCTGGCATAGGCTTGAAATCAACCTATGCCCGAACTCGCATTTTTCCGTCATGGCGAGGAGTTACTGAGAGTCGCCCTCGGCGACCGGACCACGATCGGCCGATCCGCGGACTGCGACGTCTCATTGCCGGACCCCGGTCTCTCCCGGATACAGGCCTCCATCGAGCGCCGTCCGGCCGGATGGGTCATCATCGACCTGTCCGGTCGAGGAACCAGGGTCGGCACCGAGGATGTGAACGAGGCGCCCCTCGCGGACGGCACGAGCCTGACGTTCGGCAACTGGCGCGCCCGGTTCCGCGAGGGGGGTGCGGCTTCGGCCGAGGCCACCTCGGTCCGCGGCCTCACCGGCATCCGCGCCGTGCAGGCGCCGCCGGAGGCACAGGCCCGGCTGCGGGTGCGCGACCGCGGCGGTGAGCGCATCGTCCCCCTCCCCGGCGAGGGGCTCACCGTGGGGTCCATCCCGGGCAACGGGCTCGTCCTCGACGACCCGTTCGTGTCGAGCCGGCACCTGCGCATCGACCGCCCCGCGGGGCGCTGGGAGATCACCGACGCCGGCTCCACCAACGGGACGCTGCTCGGCGGGGTGCGGGTCTGGCGCGCCGAGCTCCCGCCCGGGCTCCCCATCACCGTGGGTGACAGCGAGCTCACGCTGGAGGTGGGGGCACAGCGGGAGGGTCGCCTCCCCGGCAGCTACGAGGGCATGTTCTCCATCGACCCCTCCATGCGCCAGGTCTTCGACCTCATCGACCGGCTGGCTCCGGCCGACGCCTCGGTCACCGTCCTCGGCGAGACCGGCACGGGGAAGGAGCTCGTGGCCCGGGCCCTCCACGCCCGGTCGGTGCGGTGCAACGGGCCCTTCATCCCGGTGAACTGCGCCGCCATCCCGGAGAGCCTGATGGAGAGCGAGCTCTTCGGTCACGAGAAGGGGGCCTTCTCCGGGGCGGAGCGGCTGCGGAAGGGAGCCTTCGAGGAGGCCGACGGCGGCACCCTCTTCCTCGACGAGATCGGCGAGATGCCGCTCGACCTGCAGGCGAAGCTGCTCCGCGCGCTCGAGCAGGGCGAGGTGAAGCGGGTCGGCTCGTCGAAACCCATCCACGTCTCGGTGCGGGTGGTGTCGGCCACGCACCGCGACCTGCCGGCGCAGGTCCGGGCCGGCCGGTTCCGGGAGGACCTCTTCTTCCGGCTGTCGGTGGTCCCGCTCTCCATCCCGCCGCTGCGCGCCCGGCAGGGGGACGTGCGGGCGCTGGCGCAGCGCTTCCTCGACGCCAACGCGCCCCGCGGGCAGCAGCTGCGCTGGAGCGAGGACGCCCTGCGCCGCCTCGAGACCCACGACTGGCCGGGCAACGTGCGTCAGCTGAAGAACGTGGTCCAGCGGGCGCTCTTGCTCCGGGGTGAGGGCTCGGTCCTCGCAGCGGCGGCGGTCACCTTCGAGGACCTGCGCCCGTCGTCGGGGCCGGGGGGCGACGACACCACCCTCTACCTCCCGGGGCGCACCATGGAGGAGATCGAGAGGGAGGCCATCCGGCTCTCGCTGCGGCGCAACCGCGGCAAGCGCGCCAGCGTGGTGAAGGAGTTGCAGATCGCCAAGTCCACGGTGATGAAGCGCATCGCCCAGTGGGGGCTGCAGGACGAGGGGCGGGACGGGGGCGCGTCGCCCGAGCCGGACGACGACACCGACTGACGCGGGGAACGAACGGTCAGTTCACGAACCGGCGCTCGGAGAGGGGCCGCACGAGATCCATCTCGGTGGTCGGCTCCGGCCCGAGCTCCAGCGCCTCGGGATGGCGAAGGCCCAGGTGGTGCGCGATGGAGACCTGGAGCTGGCTCCGCGTCGCCAGCGCGATCCGGAGCTGCTTCCCGCTCGCGAAGGCCACCTCGTCCATGGCCGAGAGGTCGAGCGGGTCGGCGGTGGCCACGACCAGCGGACCGCGCCGCGACTCGGAGAGGAGCTGGAGTGGAAGCACCTGCCGCGCCGCGACGATCCGGGCGGGGACGAGCCCGACCACCTCGGAGGGCACGTCCCGGCCGATGAGGTCCACCGTGGGGATCCCGAGCTGGCTGCCGAGCGCACGCATCACGTCGCCCTCCCGGGCCATCCCGAGATGCACGAGCGCGTTGCCGAGCCGGCCGCCGCGCCGCTTCTGCCAGTCGAGGCCGGCGCGCAGCTGACGCCCGTCGATCGAACCCGACTCAACGAGGAGCTGCCCCAGCGGCGTGCGTCTCATGCTCTAACCCCCACCTTGCCTTACCTGTAGCACAATGTAAGACAGGGCGAGGGCCGGGAATTACGGACCCGCCTACTTCTTCGGGGGCGCCTTCTTCTTCGTGCCCTTCGCCATCTCGGCGAGCCGGGCGTTGGCCTTTTTCGCAGCAGTTGTCTTGGGATAGCGCTTCACGACGTCCTGGAAGATCGCCTTCGCGTCCTCCTTCAGTTCGAGCGCCAGCATGGACTCGCCGGTCCGGAACAGTGCGTCGGGGGCCTTGTCGGAGCGGGGGAAGTCCTGGGCCACCTTCCCGTAGGAGAGCACCGCCTCCCGGAAGCGCTTCTCCCCGTAGGAGATCTCCCCCATCCGGAACCAGGCATCGGCGGAGCGGGGGTCGGTGGGCCACTTCTTCACGTACTCGTCGTAGAGCTGGCGAGCGATGGCCCGCTCGCCCGCCTGCTCCTGCTGGACGGCGAGGGCGAAGAACTCCCCCTTCTCCTGGGGGCGCTTGATGTTCTCGGCCCGCTTCTTCCCCTCGTAGGCCTCGAGCGCACCGGCCCCCTTGAGCGCCGCGAAGCGAGCCTCGGTGTCCCCCTGGAACTGGGCGAGTTTCGCGTCGGTCTGCTGGAGCCCGTGCTGCTGCTCCTCGAGCTGCCCCTTCATCCGGGTGAGGGTCTCCTGCATCCGGTCCTGGTTCGCCACGACATCGGCGCCGCTGCGGTGCGCGACGGAGTTCAGCTCGTCGAGCTTCCGCTGGACCTCGGCGATCTTCTGGTCCACCTGGGCGATGCGTTCGCGGACCAGTGCGCGCTGCTCCTCGAGCTGCTTCTGCTGGGCAGCGCCGTCCGTCTCCAGCCGCTGGATGCGGGCATCCATCTGGCGTCCCTTGTCGGTGGGGACCCAGCAGGCGGTGACGGCGAGGAGCAGCGGTACCGCGAGGCGGTGGTTCATCCGCGGCGGCCCGGCTACTTCACGACGACGTCGTCGCGGCGGTTCTTCTTCCAGCAGTCCTCGGAGTTGTCGGTGCAGATCGGCCGCTCCTTGCCGTAGCTGACCGTCTTGATGGCGGAGGCCGGGACGCCCAGGTTGACGAGGAACTTCTTCGCGGCCTCGGCGCGGCGCTGGCCGAGCTGGAG
Organism: uncultured Anaeromyxobacter sp.; assembly: GCA_903855945.1. GTDB lineage: Bacteria > Myxococcota > Myxococcia > Myxococcales > Anaeromyxobacteraceae > CAIOAK01. The sequence goes on along the minus strand of CAIOAK010000164.1, from coordinate 7,635 downwards.
GTTGTAGTCGACGGTGCCGCGGTCGTCGCAGTTCCCCTCGACGGTGATCTGGTGGAAGCCCTTGTCCTTGATGCAGGCCGCGTTCTTCAGCAGGTCGGACTGCGAGTCGGCGGAGATCACGGCGCGGTCGTACTCGAAGTAGACGGAGAGCAGCTTGCCGCCACCGGGCGGACAGGCGGAGGGCAGCGAGGTCACGCACTTGCCGGACTGGCAGGCCTGGCCCGCGGTGCAGCCCGAGTCGTTCGTGCACTCCGGAGGCGGAGAGGTGACCGGCGGCGGGGCGACGTCGGTGCACTTGCCGGTCTGGCAGGCCTTGCCCGACGGACAGTCGTCGCTGCGCTCGCACTCCGGGCGGGGGAGGCAGCGGAGCGAGCGGCATACGAAGCCGGCCTTGCAGTCGGTGTCCTGGCCGCACTCCTGGCAGCGCCCCTCGACGCAGGTCTTGCCGTAGGCGTCCTGGCCGGCGCAGTCTTCGCTCGTCTTGCACTCCCCGTTTTGGGCCTTCGGCGAGCAGCTGGCGAGGAACAGGGCCAGGACGGGAACGGCGAGCAGGAAGGGGCGGTGCATCCTCATGGATTTCCTCCGTGTGCAGTGCTCCGCCGACGCGGCAGGGCACCCTTCCAGATGCTCCCGAATCCTGAGTGTGTCAAACGAAAATCCCGGGAATGAGGGCTCCGGGGCCCGGGTTCCCCCTTGCGCAGGGCGTGGGCGATCCCGGCCTCCCTCCCGGTCGGGTCGCCCGCGTTCCTGCGTGCTCCCCCCGCCCCTTGGCGGAACCGCCCCCCGGGACTATCGTTCGACGCCCAACCGTGGATCCGACCCCCTCCCCATCCGGGCCGCTCCCTCGCCTGCGCGCGCGGCTCCACCGGCTGGGATGGCGACAGGTCGTGCTCGGGGTGCTCGGCGCGATGGCGCTCCTCGTCATCGCCGGTCTCGGGGCGGTCTTCGCCTGGACGCGGGAGGTCCCCCATTTCGAGGGCTTGAAGGACTACCGCCCGCTCGTCTCCACCCGGGTGCTCGCCGCCGACGGCAGCGAGGCCTTCGTCTTCGCCCGGGAGCGGCGCACCGTGGTGCCGTTCGAGAAGATCCCCGCGGTCATGAAGCGCGCCGTCCTCTCCGCCGAGGACGCCCGCTTCTACCAGCACGAGGGGGTGAACTACCTCGCCATCGCGCGCTGCGCGGTGAAGGGACTGCTCCGCGGCGGCGTCGCCTGCGGCGGCTCCACCATCACCCAGCAGGTGGTGAAGACCTTCCTCCTCCCCACCGACTGGCGGGTGAAACGGAAGGTGAAGGAGCTCTTCCTCGCCCCCCGCCTCGAGCAGAACCTCTCCAAGGACGAGATCCTCTACCTCTACCTGAACCAGATCTACATGGGTCACCGGCGGTATGGGATGGAGGAGGCGGCCCGGTTCTACTTCGGCAAGGGGATCGCCGACGTCGGCGTCGGGGAGGCGGCTCTCCTCGCCGGCATCATCCAGTCTCCGGAGCGGCTCTCCCCGGTGAAGCACCTGGAGGCGGCGCGGGCCCGGCAGCGCTACGTGCTGCGCCGCATGGTGGAGGACGGCGCCATCGACGCCCGGACCGCCGAGGTCGAGGCGGCCAGGCCGCTCAAGCTCCGCAAGCCCACCGAGCCGTACGGCGCCTGGTACGCCGACGCGGTCCGCCGCCTCCTCGACGAGCGCTACGGCGCCGAGCGGGTGGAGACGGACGGCCTGCTCGTGGAGGTGGCCATGCTGCCCGCCATGCAGCGCGCCGCGGAGTCGGCGCTGGCGGCCGACCTGCGGCTCGTGGACAAGCGGCACGGCTGGCGCGGCGCCCCGCAGCACCTGGAGGGGAAGCAGCTCGGGGCGGTCCTCCCGGCCTGGAAGGAGAAGCTCGCCGCGGCAAAGCCCCAGGGCAACGAGTTCCTCGTGTGGGATCTGGGTCGGATCGACCCGGACGAGATCGACGGCGACGGCGAGATGCGGGTCGATCCCCGCCGGCGCGTCCGGGTCCGTCCCCTCGAGGCGGGCGAGACCTACGCGGTGCTCGTCGAGAAGGTGGAGGACAAGCAGGCCACGCTCGACCTCGGCAACGCGAAGGGGACCCTCCCGTTCAGCGAGGTGACCTGGGCCCGGAAGTACAACCCGGGCGTGGGGACCGCGCCGCCGAGGAAGATGTCCGACGTGCTGCGCCCGGGCGACATCGTGCTCGCCCGGGTGGTCACGGGGACGCGGTCGCCGGGTGACCTGGCCCGCGCCGGCAAGCTGCTCCCCCTCACGCTGGAGCAGGTGCCGCGCCTCGAGGGCGCTCTCGTGGCCATCGACCCCACGACGCGAGGCGTCCGGGCGCTCGTGGGCGGGCAGGATTTCGGCCGCTCCCAGTTCAACCGGGCCATCCAGGCCCGACGGCAGCCGGGCAGCGCCTTCAAGCCCTTCGTCTGGGGCGCCGCCGTCGAGACCGGGAAGTTCACGCCGGCGACGGTGGTCTTCGACACCCCCGACGTCTACCGGGACCGCTGGACCGGCAAGGAGTGGAAGCCCCAGAACTTCGAGAAGGACGTCTACGAGGGGCCGATGCTGCTCCGCGACGCGCTCGCCCACTCGAAGAACACGGTCTCGGCGAAGCTCGTGGACGCGGTCGGCGCCGAGGCGGTGATCGACTTCGCCCGGCGGGCCGGGATCTCGAGCGAGCTGCCGCGCACCCTCTCGCTCGCCCTCGGAACCGGCGAGGTCACGCCGATGGAGCTCGTGAACGGCTTCGCCACGCTGGCCGCCGGTGGATTCGCCACGCCGCCCATCCTGGTGACGCGGGTGCGCGACCGGGACGGGAAGGTGCTCGAGGAGTCGCTCCCGGTGCAGGCGCCTCCCCTGCCCGAGGCCTCGACCTCCCTCTCCCCGCCCGACGGATCGATGGGCGCCCCGCTCGTCGAGGAGGGGACGCCTGCGCCGCCCCCCGCGCCCCCTCCCCCGCCGCCGGTGGGACCGTTGCCCGACCGGATCCGCCCCGAGACCGCCTACGTCCTCGTGAGCATGATGAAGGAGGTCGTGCAGAGCGGCACGGGGCAGGCGGCCCGGGCGCTCGACCGGCCGGTGGCCGCGAAGACCGGCACGGCGCAGGAGCACCGGGATGCCTGGTTCGTGGGGATGACGCCCGATCTCGTGGCCGGCGTCTGGGTGGGCTTCGACAACCACGATCCGCTCGGGGCCCACGCCACCGGTGCCGGCGCCGCGCTCCCCGGCTGGCTCGGATTCATGCAGGCGGCGGTGGGGGGCCGGGCGCCCGTAGACTTCGCGGTGCCGCCGGCGGTGGAGCTGGTCCGCATCGACCCGAAGACCGGGCTCCTCGCCGCGGGAGCGACCGACGGGGTTCTCCTGCCCTTCCTTCCGGGCACGGCTCCGAAGAGCACGACGCCGGAGCGCGCCACGCAGCCGCAGAACTTCTTCCAGGACGACCGCTGATCCCGGCGGCGGCCTACCGAACCGGCGTGGCCCGCAGCGCCGCCTTGCCATCCTTCACGTAGACCTGGAAGCGGACGGCGCGGCACGCGTATTTCTGGATGAGCTGATCGCGATTCTTGCGGAGCTTCTCGCGAAACCGTTCCCAGGTGATCCCGTCGAGCGACTCGCCGTGCTCGGTGCGGACGCGCAGGTACTCCTCGTGGACCTTGCGCCAGGAGGCCTCGAGAGCCTCGTCGGGCGGGGGCGCAGGAGGGGGGCGCGGCGGCGCGGCGGGCCGGGGGGAGGCGGGAACGGCACCCGGCTCGCGGAGTGCCACCGGAGGAGGCGTGGGCGGCGGCGCCAGCCCGTAGCCTCCGGTCGCCGCGTAGCCGCCGTACTCGTCGGTGAGGGGCTGGCTGGCCGTGAACTCGCCGGGCGCGAGGGCGTGGAGCGGCAGCTCCAGCGTCGTGAGCGGAGCCACCGGCTGGAGCGGTCGCGCCGGGGGGGTCGGTTCCGGGGGCGGCCCCGAGATCAGCGACGGGGGCGGCGGGAGGGGCTCGGGCATCGGCAGGGAGCGGCTCTGCGTGGCCTCGGTGCGGACCTGCCGGGCCGCCTCCGTGGCCCGCGAGAGCGCCATGGCCACCGTGCCGAACGTTCCCGACATGCGCGGAACCCGGGTGGTGAAGTCGCCCTGGGCGATCCGATCGGACGCGGACGCGAGTTCGCGCGGCACGTGGGGCGGGACTGCTTGATCGGAACCGAATCCCAGGGCGAAGCCCGCGATGCCGAGCAGGAGGAGTGCGAGCAGCGTGCCCTGCTGCAGGGCGGCGATGGGGTCGAGCGCCTGCAGCGCCGAGGCGGAGACCACCGCCACCGGGCCGTCGATCCCGGGGAGGGAGAGCGCGCGCACCCTCCACGCCGGCGCGTCGAAGAAGAGGATGGGAAGCGCGAGAGGAACGCCGAGCGCCCGCACCGGGCCGAGCGAGCCGGCATCGGCGATCTGGCCGTTGGCGCGGAGGGCGGCCGGAACGACGATCTCGATCTCGGCGTCACCCAGGGTGGAGATCGGCTTCACCCCGACGAGGGAGAGGTCCGTGCCGGTGAGCTCCCGGTATCGGCTCGACCAGCGGGCGTCCACGGGAATGCCGAGGACGACGACGAGCCCCTTCTCGCCCGACGCGACCGACACGGCGTAGATCGTGTCGTCGATCCGGACGTGGGCCGGAGGCGAGCCCGTCCCGAGCAGCGATCGGACGACCGCGGCATCGGCTGCGAATCGCTTCCCTCCGATCCGGAGCGAGATCGACTGCTCGAACGAGACCCCCACGAGCGGCGCGGGGCCGAGATCCACCTGGAGCGATTCGGCAGCGCTCCGGAGCGCCTGCTCGACGGAACCGACCGGGTCGGCGCCGGGACGCCCGAACCCGGGAGAGCGCGCCGCGACGCCCGCCACCTCCCGCACCTGGCTCGAGAGGAGCTTCATGCCGTTCTCGAACTGGAGTGCCCCGCCCCGGAGCGTGGCCGTCACCTCTTCCATCGCGACGGGCGCCGCCCTGCGCGTGATCCACCAGGCCCCGCAAAGGCCCGCGATGACGACGAGCGCTGTGAATCCCCAGATCCGGAGGCGGTACATGGAAGCGCATTTATACCGCGGCCCGCCGGACTCCGCCCGGCCTTGACTCCCGTCCCCCGTCGCAATATCAGGGGCGCCCCTCCCCACCTTCGGCGAAACCCACGCCCCGCCAGGAGTACCCCCCATGCGGAAGATCATCGCCCTCCTCGCCCTCGTCTCGGCCACCTCGCTCGCCCGCGCCGACGAGGGCATGTGGACCTACAACGGATTCCCCAGGGCCCTGCTCGAGAAGACCCACGGGGTGAAGGTGGACGACGCCTGGCTCGAGCGGGTCCGGCTCTCGTCGGTGCGCCTCGCCCAGGGCTGCTCGGCGAGCTTCATCTCCCCCACCGGGCTCGTGCTCACGAACCACCACTGCGTGGAGACCTGCCTCCAGGACCTCTCGAGCGCCAAGAAGGACTACCTCGCGGACGGGTTCCTCGCCCGCGCGCCGGCCGACGAGGTGAAGTGCCCGGTGCTCGAGGCGAACCAGCTCGTCGCCATCAGCGACGTCACGGCCCGGGTGAAGAAGGCCACCGCCGGCCTGCAGGGCAAGCCGTTCCAGGATGCCCAGAACGCCGAGATCGGGCGCATCGAGTCGGAGTGCCAGACGAGCCCGTCGCTCCGCTGCAACGTGGTCACGCTCTACCGCGGCGGCCGCTTCGACCTGTACCGGTACAAGCGCTACCAGGACGTGCGCATGGTCTTCGCGCCCGAGTTCGCCATCGCCTTCTTCGGCGGCGACCCCGACAACTTCATGTTCCCCCGCTTCGACCTCGACATGTCGATCGTGCGTGTCTACGAGGACGGCAAGCCGCTCCAGACCGCGAACTGGCTGGCCTGGGACGCAGCCGGGCCGAAGGACGGGGACGTGGTCTTCGTCTCGGGCCACCCGGGCGGCACCGACCGGCAGCTGACCATGGCCGAGCTCGAGTACCAGCGGGACGTCTCGCTGCCCAACACCATGGCGACGCTCTCCGAGCTGCGCGGCGCGCTCACCGAGTTCCAGAACCGAGGGGCGGAGCAGAAGCGCGTCTCGTCCGGGATGCTCTTCGGCGTCGAGAACTCGCTCAAGGTGTTCAAGGGCGAGCGCTCGGCGCTCGTCGATCGGACCTTCTGGGCGCAGAAGATGGCCGCCGAGGCGGCCTTCCGCAAGGCGCTCGCCGCCGACGCGAAGCGCGGGAAGGAGGCGCTGAAGGCCTACGGCGCCATCCAGCAGGCCGTGGACCTCCAGCGCAACGTGCGCCCGGAGCTCTCCTACGTGATGGGAACGTCGGGCTTCATGTCCGACACCTTCCGCTTCGCCCGGACCCTCGTCCGCGGAGCCGACGAGCGGACGAAGGGCGCCGCCGAGCGGTTCCCCGAGTTCCAGGAGGCGAAGCTCCCCGCCGTCACCCAGTCCCTCTTCAGCAGCGCCCCCATCGACGACGACTTCGAGATCTTCAAGCTCACCTGGTCGCTCACGAAGCTCCGCGAGAACCTGGGCGCCGACCACCCCTTCACCCGCAAGGTGCTGGGGCAGGAGTCGCCGGCCGAGATGGCGAGCCGGCTCGTGAAGGGGACGAAGCTGAAGGAGGTCTCGGTCCGCAAGCAGCTCTGGGAGGGGGGCAAGGCCGCCGTGGACGCCTCCTCGGACCCGATGATCCAGCTGGCCCGGCTCGTCGATCCCGATGCCCGCTCGGTCCGGAAGATGTACGAGGACGAGATCGAGTCGGTGACGAAGCGCTCCGGCGAGACCATCGCCCAGGCCCGCTTCGCCCTCGAGGGAACCTCCAGCTACCCCGACGCCACCTTCACGCTCCGTCTCTCCTTCGGCAAGGTCCAGGGCTGGGTCGAGGGGAAGAAGGCGATCCCGGCCTTCACCACCCTGGGCGGCGCCTTCGATCGCGCCACCGGCCGCGACCCGTTCCGGCTCCCGCAGAGCTGGATCGACGCCAAGCCGCGGCTCGACCTCGCCACGCCGTTCAACTTCTCCTCCACCACCGACATCATCGGCGGCAACTCAGGGTCACCGGTGGTGAATAAGGACGGCCGGCTCGTGGGGCTGGTGTTCGACGGGAACATCTGGTCCCTGGGCGGCAACTACGGCTTCGACGAGAAGCTGAACCGCACGGTGGCGGTGGACACCGCGGCCATGACCGAGGCGCTGCGGAAGATCTACGGGGCGAAGGAGCTGCTGGGGGAGATCGTCCGGTAGACCTTCCGGGTGCCGGCGGGCCGGGGTGGGACCCGCGGCGCTGGGGGGCGCCGGCTGCGCGGGGTGGGTGGGCAAGGCTGGATGGCGCCGGGGCACACCGTGGTTCGAGTGGTCCCGGTTCCCGGCGCCCGCGCAGATGCGCCCCGCGCCGGGGCCACCCCGGCTCGCCTGCGCACGGTAGGGCGGGGCGTACTCGGCACAGGTTTCTCGGACTGATCCCGTGAATTTGTCCATCAGCTCGTCGCCGTAGGTGTTTCGCGCTGCTTCCAGATTATGGGGTTTGCAAAGGATCCTGCAGTTGTCGACCGTGGAGGGGCCGCCCTTTCCGCGCGGTTGGATGTGGTCGATCTCGAGCTTGACCGTCGCGCCGCAGATGGAGCCGTCGTGGGTGGGCCATTGGCAGCGGG
>CAIOAK010000163.1 GCA_903855945.1 uncultured Anaeromyxobacter sp. | reverse complement strand
GTTGCACCCATACGGGGGGTGGGTGGCCTCCGGGCGGGTGCGCCCCCCAGAAATGACGAAGGCCCCACGCGGGCGGGCGAGTGCTCGCGCGGAGCCTCCGGGCCTGCCCCGACTTCACCCAGGCCACGGGTGTTGGTGCTGGCGCGCCGGGTGCGCCTGGACGTGCTCCCGAGAGGGCGCGGGACACGACCCGCGTCGGCCTAGAGGTGGAGGAGGAGTTCAAGGACCTCATCCCTCTGAGGCGCCGTTGCCGGTCGCCTTTCGCCGGATGGAAGGCCGGCTAGCCTGTGCCCCCTCGGGAGCATGACCACTAGGACGAAGCGATCTGAAGCACCTTGATCGCGTTCGAGTTCACGACCGAGCCGCCGGTGCGGCGCTCGAAGTAGAAGAGGGTGCGGCCCTTCGACGTGAAGGCGTCGCGGATCATCATCGGGGCGCCGATGTCGGTGATCACGTAGCCCTCCTTGAAGGAGCCTGCGATCACGGGGTAGGTCCCGCCCGCCACGGTCGGCATGTTCGGGTCCTCGTGGCAGGGCACGCCCAGCAGCGTCGCGGGCTGGCCCTTGTCCGATCCCGGCTGCCAGAGGTAGGACCCGTACTGGTCCTTCAGCTTGCGCACGGCCGCCACGGTGAGCGGGTTCATGACGAAGGCGGCATCCACCCGGTACTCCGGCGCGAGGCGGTAGAGCAGGGTGATCAGGCTGTCCACGTCGAGCGTGGAGGCGCTCCCGCTGGCGACGCGCTCCAGCGTGCCGAAGGGGCGCACGTCGTCGGCGCCGGTCTCGATCGGGCTCGACAGGATGCCCGAGGGCTTCGACGCCCCGTCACCCGCGATGAAGTCGAAGCCCTCCGCGATCCCGATCCCCTTGCCGATGCTCTTCACGATGAAGGCGGCAAGGTCATACTTCGAGTCCGCGAGGAGCCAGTTGGAGATGGGCGCCACGGCGCTGTAGCCGCAACTCGGGGGCCGCACCTCTGCGAGGGAGGGTGTCGCCGTCTCGGCTCGCTGGGAGCCCTCGGCCACCCGGAGCACGCTGGCGAAGTTGGTGGCGACGACCTGCGCGAACTCCACCGAGGCATTCGGGATCACGGCGGCGAGGTTGCGGATCGCGCCCATCCGACAGGCCACCTCGTTGATCTGCCCGGTCAGCGCGTCGGGCACGGTGAATCCGCCGTCCGGGCCGCTGTTCGCCGTCATCGCCTTGGTCTCGTTGACGCCGGAGCGCGCCCACGAGGAGAACGCGGACAGCTCCTCGCGCCGGTCTCCGCCTCCGATCCCGCCGCCCGGGGGACCCCCGAGGGACATGCGGTTCATCTTCTTCTCGATCTCGTCCTGGGCCTTGGAGATCTTCGTCACCTTCTCGTTGACCGTGGACTTGAACTCCTTGAGGATCTCGATCGACTCCTGCAACTGTTCCTGGGTGAACATGATTCTGCCTCTCTTCTTTCTGCGGCCTGGGGCCGCGTAACTGCGAGTGAACAACGAGCGTCAGCCTGAATCCGGCGTCGCTCGCGGCGTCACGCAGCGAGAGGCATCCACGGGCCGATCGGCGTCACACCGACCCAGCCCGCACAAGTAGTCTAGCGCCCTTCCGCTGGCATGTCCTCCCCCGGCCCCAGCGTGGAGCGCATCTCGTCCAGAAGGCGACGCATCTCGTCGACCTGGGCCGCGGACACGGGGGAGGGCGCCGGGTGAGCTCGGGCGGTCTCCATCGCCTTCCACCCCCCGGAGAGGATGGCGCGGGCCTGCCGGCGGGAGAAGCCGCCAGCCTTGAGGAGCCGCTCGGCCGTCCGCACGTCAGGGGTCATGGCGGGCTCGTCCCGGCGGGGGGGGCATGGCGCCCTCGGTGACGTTGTGACACTCGGTGACGCCATTTTCGTAAAGTTCCCCATGAGGTGGGTGATAGAGAAGTTGTCGGAAACGGCGTCATCGACCGTCACTAGTGTCACCTCCCGGCGCCCGGAGCCGGATACCTGCCAGCCCGCGCCCTATGCCTCTATCCGCGCCCCTCACCCCGTCCAGCCGTAGGGCACGCGCCCGGAAGTCGCTCCGGCGAGGGACGATCCGTTCCCCGTTTCGCTCTGC
>CAIOAK010000162.1 GCA_903855945.1 uncultured Anaeromyxobacter sp. | reverse complement strand
GCGTCACCCGATGACGCCTGCCAGGGTTCCCTCCAGCATGTCGGCGACCACCTCGGCCCTGCCGGACATGACGACCGAGAGGGGCGTCCTGCCGTCCAGTTGTCCGTTGGGGCTATTCAGCCAGGCAAGGGCGCTGCTGCGGCTGCCGAAAATCCGCTCCATGGCGACCACCGCGCGGTGAATCGGCGCGAGGCGAGCCTGGAGCGCCGCGCTACCTGGGCTCTTGAACACCGCCTTGTAGTCCTTGCCCACCGCCCGGGCGAGCGTCGAGAGCGGCACGTCGAGGTAGGCAGCCACCAGCTTGGCGTCGATGCGGCCGCTCCGGGGGTCGTGGAGCGATGGGACCATCGACGAGCGCGCCGGAGCATAGGCGGCCATGGCTTCCCGGACGCTGGAGGCGAGGCGATCGATGGTTGCCTCCACTTCGGCCGGTCGGGCCGACGCGGTCCCCAGGATCACCTCGACCTTGTCTCCGTGGACGACGATGACGTCCGAGCGGCCGGTGGCCGAAAGGGCCTTCGCAGTCCGCAGGCGGACCCCCTTGGCTCCAGCGAGAACGACCTGGATCGGCTTTGTCATCTCGAGAGTGTAACTTGCTGTCTGCTAAATGTCTACCTGTTATCTGCCGTGGATTGAGGAGTGGTCGGGGCGGCAAGGGTGGCCGCCACGAGGCTGGCGACCACCTCGGCCCTGCCGGACATGACGAGCGAGAGCGGAGTCTTTCCGTCCAGTTTCCCGTGCGGGCTGTTGAGCCAGGAGTGGGCGTGGGCCCGGCTTCCGAGGGCATGCTCCAGAGCGACCACCGTGCGGTGGATCGGTGCCAGGCCGGGCTGGAGCGCCGCGCTGCCTGGGCTCTTGAACACCGCCTTGTAGTCCTTGCCCACCGCCCGGGCGAGCGTCGAGAGCGGCACGTCGAGGTAGGCAGCCACCAGCTTGGCGTCGATGCGGCCGCTGCCGGGGTCGTGAAGCGATGGGACCATCGACGAGCGCGCCGGAGCATAGGCGGCCATGGCTTCCCGGACGCTGGAGGCGAGGGGGTCGATCTCGACCAGGAAGGTCGCTGGATCGATGACCCTGACCCCGGCGAACTCGCCGAGCGACAGGAGATGACGCCGGTCGCCGCTCACCACGACCGAGGCGCCCCCGGCCAGCGCGGTCGCCAGCAGCAGGTCGTCGTCCGGGTCTGCCTTGACCACGGCCACCCGGGGGAGCATCTCCTCGGCGACCATGTCTGCGCCAGCCGCGAGGGCGCGCACCACTTTCCGCGCCTGCTCGTGACGCCCCGCTTGCTTCAGGATCCTGGCGACCCGGGGGTGGTCGATGACGCGCAGGCACTCGGCGACGACGCCCGGGGACCACACGAGGCGGAACGAGACCCCCGCGCCCCGGATAACGCTGGCCGGCTTCCCGGAGGGCGCGAGCAGGCCGGAGACGACGACGTTCGTGTCCACCACCGCCCGTATCGTCACTTCCTGCGGGCCCCACGGCTTGCGTGCTTCGCCT
>CAIOAK010000161.1 GCA_903855945.1 uncultured Anaeromyxobacter sp. | reverse complement strand
CGGGATGGCCGAGCGCTGGCGCGCCGCCGTCGCCCTGGTGGAAACGGAAAGCCCGTCGCTCGGTGCGGCGCTGAAGCAGGCGACGCTCGTCGCGCTCGGGACCCCCGAGGTCCGGATCCGCTTCGCCGCCGGCACCCGCTACCCCGACCTCGTGGAGCGCAAGCGCAGCGCGGTGGAGAAGGCCTTCTCCGGCTACCTCGGACGGGTGGTGAAGCTCGCCATCGAGATCGCCCCCGCCGCGGCCACGGCCGTGCCGGAGGCCGCCACGCCGGGCGCCTCCATCGCTTCGGTGGAGCGGGCCGAGCGGGACGCTCGCAAGGCCCGGGCGCAGGACGAGGCGCGGGCGCACCCGAACATCCAGGAGGCGGCCCGGCTCCTGGGAGCGGACATCGACGGCATCGACGAGCTGTAGGGGCGAGAGACGCCCGGGAGGCGACATGGACATCCAGTTCCTGATGCGGCAGGCGAAGAAGATCGAGAAGGCGGTCGAGCAGGCGAAGGAGCAGCTCGTCGAGCTCGAGGTGGAGGCCGAGGCGGGCGGCGGGCTCGTGGTGGTCAAGATGAACGGCCGCTTCGAGGTCCGGCGCGTCACCATCGACCCCAGGGCGCTCGACCCGGCCGGCAAGGAGATGCTGGAGGACCTGGTGGCCGCGGCCACCAACGCGGCGCTGGAGAAGGCGCGCAAGCTCTCCGACGAGACCATGGAGAAGGCCACCGGCGGCCTGCGCATCCCCGGCCTGGGGGTGTAGCCCCGTGGCCGTCGCCGATCCCATTGCACGCCTGGTGAAGGAGCTGGCCCGCCTGCCGGGCATCGGGGAGAAGACCGCCCAGCGGCTCGCCTTCCACGTGCTGGCGGCCGGGCCGGAGTACGCCCAGGCGCTCGCGGAGGCGGTGATCGGCGTGGTGCGGGACGTGCGCTGCTGCTCCCGCTGCCAGACGCTCACCGACACCGACCCGTGCGGGATCTGCACCGACACCCGGCGCGACCCCCGAATCCTCTGCGTGGTGGAGGGGGTCCCCGACCTCGTCGCCATCGAGCGCACCCACGAGTACAAGGGGCGCTACCACGTCCTGCACGGCGCGCTCTCGCCCCTCGACGGCGTGGGGCCGGCCGACCTCAAGATCCGGGAACTGCTCGTGCGCCTCGAGACCGACCCGACCGACGAGGTGATCGTCGCCACCAACCCCGACGTGGAGGGGGAGGCGACGGCCCTCTACCTCGCCCGTCTCCTCAAGCCCACCGGGGTGAAGGTGACCCGGATCGCGCAGGGCGTTCCGATGGGGGGGGATCTGGAGTACGCCGACCAGGTGACCCTGGCGCGCGCCATGGCGGGGCGGCGCGAGCTGTAGCGCCATTGATCCACCCCGGGATCCCTGCTATCGCCCAGGGACGTCGCCGCCGCGGGCGGCGGAAACCCATGAGCGCCGCCCTGGTGATCTACGAGGAGGAGGCCCGGAGACTCTCCGGGATCTGCGAGCGGCTGACCCGCGACGCCTCGGCCAAGGTGGTCTTCCTCGTGGACAAGAACGGGCAGCTCATCACCTCCGCCGGCCAGTCCCAGGGCGTGGACACCACCTCGCTCGCCTCGCTCACCGCGGGCAACGTGGCCGCCATGGGGGGGCTCGCGAAGCTCATCGGGGAGGAGGAGTTCCCCAGCCAGTTCCACGAGGGGGAGAACGAATCGCTCCACATGACCATCGTCGCCCGGAAGGCGGTGCTGGTGGTGGTCTTCGACGCGCGAACCTCGCTGGGGCTGGTCCGGCTCCGCGTGAAGAAGGCCGCCGAGGAGATCTCCCGCGAGCTCGAGCAACTGGCCAAGCACCAGACGCCGCCGGGCACGAGGAGCCCGCTGGCCGAGATCACCGACGAGGAGATCGACAACCTCTTCAGCGCCTAGCCCATGAGCTTCATCAACTACAGTTCACGCGAGATCAACTGCAAGATCGTCTATTACGGTCCCGGCCTGTGCGGGAAGACGACCAATCTGCAGTACGTCTACGCGCGCACCTCGCCGGAGGCCAAGGGCAAGATGATCAGCCTGGCCACCGAGACCGAGCGCACGCTGTTCTTCGACTTCCTGCCGCTCTCGCTGGGGGAGATCCGGGGCTTCAAGACCCGCTTCCACCTCTACACGGTCCCCGGCCAGGTCTTCTACGACGCCTCCCGCAAGCTCATCCTGAAGGGGGTGGACGGGGTGGTCTTCGTGGCCGACAGCCAGCTCGAGCGGATGGAGGCCAACCTCGAATCGGTGGAGAACCTCCGGGTGAACCTCGCCGAGCAGGGATACGACCTCGACCGGGTCCCGTACGTCGTGCAGTACAACAAGCGGGACCTCCCGGGCGTGGTCCCCGTCGAGGAGCTCCACCGGCTTCTCAACCCCCGGGGCGTGCTCGAGTTCCCGGCGAGCGCCCGCACCGGCGCGGGGGTCTTCGACACGCTCAAGGCGGTGGCGAAGCTCGTGCTCGTGGACCTGAAGCGCGGGGCGCAGTGAAGCGCTTGCCCTCCGGCACGTCTCCATGTAGGACCGCAGCGCAAACCCAGGGGAACTCCATGAACCTCCGCTCCCTCACCGCCGCCGTCGCCCTCGTCGCGGCCCTCGCGCCGGTCTCCGCCTCCGCACAGGACCAGAGCCTCGTCTTCGCCCAGGCCGACTTCCGCGAGCCGGCCACCTTCAACGAGGCGCAGGACAGCTCCATCAACGCCGACGCGATCGAGATCGCGCTCCTCAAGGACATCTACATCCACATCGACCGGGCCATGCGCGACCGGCTCTCGGGCAAGCTCGACGCCGCCGCGGCCGAGGACAAGATCGCGGCCGACACCATCATCAGCTTCGTGGACAAGTACCCCAGCCACCGGCTGCGCCTCGTCTTCCTCCGCATGGCGTCGGGTCGCTACCTGAACGCGAAGGAGTGGGAGAAGGGGGCGGAGACGGCCCAGCGGATCATGTCCGACCCCAAGGCGCTCCCGGTGAGCAAGGTCATCGGCGCCCAGTACGCCTCGGGTGGCTGGCAGATGCTCGCCGTCCAGGAGATGAAGTCGGGGAAGCTCCCGCAGCTCAAGCTGCAGCCCTCGTCGAGCCGCGGCGGCGTGGCGCCCACGCCCCGGGTTCCCGACCGGGCCTGGAAGCTGTTCGTCGAGGCCGCCGACACCTACGAGGCGAACAAGGCTGCCGACCCGGCCCTCAAGATCCCGGCAGCCGAGCGCAAGGAGCGGGGCGGTCCCGACCTCGGCCAGCTCCGGCTCATCGCCGCCCAGGTCGAGTTCGGCTACGACAACATCGAGGACGCACAGCGCCGCTTCAAGTCCCTCATCGCCGAGTATCCGTCCCGGGCCGACCTCCTCGAGACGGCGGTTCCCTACTACCTCGACAGCTTCCGCATCCTGAAGAACCAGAAAGGTCTCGAGGCGGAGGCCGCCCGGCTCGAGCCGATCGTGTCGGCCGAGGCGAAGCTGGCGGTCGAGGCGGCAGCCGCCCCGGGCGCAACCGACGAGCAGAAGAAGAGCGCCGTCACGTTCACGCGACTCGCGAAGGACCTCAAGGAGGGGGCGTCGGGCGGTGAGGCGGCGCCCGCGCTGCAGGCGATGGCCAAGGCCGACGCCGCGGCCAAGGAGGGGAAGCCCGAGGCCGCCGAGCTCTACCGGGAGGCCGGGGCGCTCTTCGAGAAGGCCGCCGCGGAGAACAAGGCGGGGCCCGACGTCGCGGCCTACCTGTTCAACGCCGGGATCGCCTACGACAAGGCCAAGGATCCGAAGAAGGCCATCGCGGTTCGCGAGGAGCTCGTGAAGAAGTACCCGGACGCCAAGGTGGCGGCCCAGACCTACCTGCTCCTCGGGAACAACCTGGCGGCCGTGAACGACTATGCGGGGCTGGCGCGGGTCGGGAACGAGTACCTGGCCCGCTGGCCGGAGGCGCAGCAGCGCTGCCTCGTCCTGGAAAACCTGGGGATCGCCAACGAGAAGACGAAGAAGCTCGCCGACGCGGCCAGCGCCTACCTCCGGTTCGCGACCGACGACGTCTGCGTGGGGTCGGACGCGAACCTCAAGGGTCGCTACCTCTACCGGGCCGGCATCGCCTTCGAGGAGGCGAAGAAGACCGCCGACTCGGTGAAGGCGCTCACCGAGCTCGTGAACTTGAAGGGGATCACCGATCTGGTGGTCAAGTCGTACCAGGACGACGCGAAGAAGCGGCTCGCCAAGCTGCAGAAGAAGAAGTAGTCCGGCGCAGAGCCCCCCGGTCCGCCGGGCGGGCTCCCGCTCGAAGCATCGCCAGTCCCGAAGCGCCCCCGGCCGCGGCACGAGACCTGCTCTCGTCCGCGGTCGATGTTCGTCCGCGTCCGCTCCTCCGCGCTCCTCGGGGTCACCGCCCTGCCCATCGACGTCGAGGTCGATGCGGCCTCCGGGTTTCCCCGCAACCAGATCGTGGGGCTCGCCGGGACTGCGGTGCAGGAGTCGATCGTGCGGGTCGGGACGGCGATCCGCAATCTGGGCTTCCGGCTGCCCAGCAAACGGATCACGGTCAATCTGGCGCCGGCCGATCTGCGCAAGGAGGGCACCGGCTTCGACCTGCCCATCGCGGCGGCGCTGCTCGCCGCCTGCGGGCTCCTCCCACCCCGTGCGCTGGACGGGCTCCATCTCTGCGGCGAGCTCTCCCTCTCGGGGGAGGTGCGGCCGGTGCGGGGCGTGCTGCCCATGGCGGTCGCTGCACGGAGGGACGGGGCCCGGGCCTTCCTGCCGCCGCTCGGCAACGCGCTCGAGGCGGCGGCGGTGGATGGGCTCGCCGTCCTCCCGGTTCGCCACCTGGGGGAGCTCGTGGCCTGGGCCGACGGGCACGGGAGGCTCTCCGGGCTCCCGGCCGGGGAACGGCAGCTCGTGCTGCCCGGCGGCGCGCTCGACCTTCGCGACGTGGCCGGACAGGCGGCGGCGAAGCGGGCGCTCGAGATCGCCGCAGCCGGGGACCACAACCTCCTCCTCTTCGGCCCCCCGGGGAGCGGGAAGACCATGCTGGCGCGCCGGCTCCCCGGGCTTCTCCCGCCGCTCGCGCGGGACGAGGCGCTCGAGGCCACCACCGTCCACAGCGTGGCCGGCCTCCTGCGCGACCGGGGGCTGCTCCTCGACCGCCCCTTCCGGGCGCCGCACCACTCCATCTCCGACGCGGGGCTGGTGGGAGGGTCGTCGTCACCGCGCCCCGGCGAGGTGTCGCTCGCCCACCGGGGTGTGCTCTTCCTCGACGAGCTGCCCGAGTTCCGGCGCCACGTCCTCGAGTCGCTGCGCCAGCCGCTCGAGGACGGGGACGTGGTCCTCTCCCGCGCCGGCCGCACCGTCCACTACCCGGCCGAGTTCCAGCTGGTCGCGGCGATGAACCCATGCCCGTGCGGCTTCCTCGGCGACCCCCGCCGCGCCTGCCTCTGCGGCGACGAGCAGCTGCTCCGCTACCGGCGCCGGGTCTCCGGACCCATCCTCGACCGCATCGACCTGCACGTGGACGTGCCCGCCGTCCCCTGCGCGGAGCTCTCGCTGGCCGGCACGGGGGAGGGCACCGCCGAGGTCGCCTCCCGGGTGGCCGGGGCGCGGGAGCGGCAGGGGGCACGCGGCACGCGAAACGCGCGGCTGCGGGGCGGGGCGCTGCGCCGGGCCTGCGGGCTCGACGCGGCGGCGCGGGAGGTGCTCTCGCGGGCGGCACAACGGCTCGGCCTCTCGGCCCGGGCCCACGATCGGATCCTCAGGGTGGCGCGAACCATCGCCGACCTCGAGGGCGCGGCGCGCGTCGAAGCGCGCCACCTGCTGGAGGCCGTGCAATACCGCGCCCTCGATCGTCCGGCGGCAACGGAGGCAAGATGAGCAAGGTGTCGGAGAAGCTGAAGGCGATCGCCCAGGCGGTCGCCCAGATCGAGAAGCAGTTCGGCAGGGGCGCCATCATGAAGCTGGGGGAGGAGGGGGAGGTGCCGGCGGTCCCGGTCATCTCGTCCGGCTCCGTCGGCCTCGACCTGGCGCTGGGCGTCGGTGGCTACCCCAGGGGGCGGGTCATCGAGATCTTCGGCCCCGAGTCGTCGGGGAAGACCACGCTGGCGCTCCACGCCATCGCCGAGGCCCAGAAGGTGGGGGGCGTGGCCGCCTTCATCGACGCCGAGCACGCGCTCGACGTCGGCTACGCGCGGAAGCTCGGGGTGAACATCGCGGAGCTGCTCGTCTCCCAGCCCGACACCGGCGAGCAGGCGCTCGAGATCGCCGAGCAGCTCGTGCGCAGCGGGGCCTGCGACGTGCTGGTGGTGGACAGCGTGGCGGCGCTCGTCCCCAAGGCGGAGATCGAGGGGGACATGGGTGATCCACAGATGGGTCTCCAGGCCCGCCTCATGAGCCAGGCGATGCGCAAGCTCACCTCGGTGGTGTCGCGCAACCTCTCCACCGTCATCTTCATCAACCAGATCCGGATGAAGATCGGCGTGGTCTTCGGCAACCCCGAGACCACCACCGGCGGACAGGCGCTCAAGTTCTACTCCTCGGTGCGGCTCGACATCCGGCGCATCGGGGCGGTGAAGGACGGGGAGCAGGTGGTGGGAAGCCGCACCCGGGTGAAGGTGGTGAAGAACAAGGTGGCGCCCCCGTTCCGGGAAGCCGAGTTCGACATCCGCTACGGCGTGGGCGTGGACCGGATGGCCGAGGTGCTCGACCTGGGGGTCGATCGCGGCGTCGTCGAGAAGTCGGGGGCCTTCTACTCCCTCGACGGAGAGCGCATCGGCCAGGGGCGGGAGCGGGCGGCCGAGTGGCTGCGGGAGCACCCCGCGGCCATCGATACCATCGTCGCCCGGCTTGCGGTCCACGCCGAGCCGAAGCTCGCCGTGGCCGCGGGGGCGTAGCGAGGCGTCGTCACTCGACGCCGATGGGCCAGTCCCTCCCGCCGAGCGACAGGCGGAACCCGCCCGGCGCGGAGGGATCCTCGGAGAGCTGCATCCCGAGAGCGATCTGTGCGGTGCGGGAGAGGCGGGCCGCGTGGCCCGAGGCGAGCGTCGCGCGGAGCACCCCGTCGCCTCCCACCCGCAGGGTCCCGGGCGAGAGCGGCTCCCGGCCCCCGCCGGCGAGCTGGAGCATCACCCGTCCGTCCACGTCCACGACCGCCACCACCACGAAGGGGGTGCCTTCCACGGCGACGGGCGCGCTCTCGCGCCCCACCCGGACCTGCCAGCCGCCGCCCGGGGCGGGGGAGAGGCCCCGCCAGAGGACTTCCAGCGTCCGCTCATGGGTCACCGGCTCCCCGTGCACGAGGAAGCGCCCCTCGTCGTCGATGGAGATGCCCGCGCCCACCCCGGGAGCATACCGCCGTTGCGGCCCGGCGCCGCACGGGGTAGGTGGAGGGCGTGGAGACCATCGAGCCGGTCGTGCGCATCCGCTGTCCGAGCCCCGGGGACGAGACCCGCTGCCGGGCGCTCCTCCAGAAGGGCGGCCTCGCGCCCGAGCAGCAGCTCACCTGGCTCGCGGTGCGGGACGCCGACCCCGACCGGGTGAACGACCTGCTCGTCGAGGGAGGGGCCGTGGGGCGGGTGGTGGCGCGGGAGCAGATCGGGAAGCTCGTCGGCTTCGTCCTCGACCACGGCCCGGACCTCTCGACCCGGGGAGCGAGCCTGCAGGCCAACGTCTCCCGCGTCCTCTCGAGCGCCGGGCTCACCGGCCGCTGGGTTTCGCGCCCCGAGGCGGAGCTGGCCGCGGCGGGCGCGGAGCTTCACGAGTACCTCATGGAGTCCCGCGGCGGATTCGTCTCCTGGGAGCGATTCACCGCGCTCTTCTGCCGTCCGGTCTGACTAACCCCGCGTGGCCCGCCGGAGCATGTCGAGCGCCTCGTAGGCGGTGGTCTTCCGCACCCGGTCCCGGTCCCCCCGCCAGACCCGGTGCACCACCTCGGTGCCTCCCGGGCCGGCGAGCGCGACGAAGACGGTTCCAACGGGCTTCTCCGGCGTGCCCCCCGACGGGCCGGCGATGCCGGTGATGCCGATGCCCCAGGTGGCCTTCCCGGCGCCGCGGATGCCCTCGGCGAGGGCGCGGGCCACCGGCTCGGAGACCGCGCCGTGGGCGGCGAGCAGCTCCGGCGGCACCCCCACGAGCCCCGACTTGGCCTCGTTGGCGTAGGCGACCACCCCCAGGCCGAACACGTCGGACGACCCCGGCACGCGGGTCAGCATCTCGGCGACGAGCCCACCGGTGCAGCTCTCGGCGAGGGCGACCCGCTCCCGGCGCCGGGCGAGCGCCGCCACCACGAGCGGCGCGAGTTCGTCCTTCCCCTCCGCGAAGATGGCGTCGCCGAAGATGGAGCGAACCTGGGCGAGGATGCGATCTGCGTGGGCCTCCCCACCGTCCGGCACCGACCACTTCACGTGGATCTCCGGCCAGTGGGCCCGGTATCCGAAGCGGACGGAGGCGTTCCGGGGATCGTCCATCACCGGCCGCATGGCCTGGTCGGCGTGGGATTCGGGCACGGCGAAGAGCTTCACGAGCCGGAAGGCCGGCGCCGAGCCCGTCCGGGCCGAGACCTGCGGCAGGACGAACTCCTCGCAGAGCCCCCTGTACTCGACCGGGACGCCGGGCAGCGCGACCAGCTCCGCCCTCCCCAGCCGGACCGAGAAGCCCGGGGCGGTCCCGAAGCGGTTCGGGATCACGGTGGCCCCGCGCGGGAAGCGGGCCTGCTTGGCGTTGTTGGGGGTCATCTCCCGCGAGAGCTTCCGGAACCGCTCCCGGATGGCCTCGAGCGACGGCTCGTGGACCTCGAGCGGCACGCCCATGGCCCCCGCCACCACCTCGGCGGTGAGATCGTCCTCGGTGGGGCCGAGCCCGCCCGACATCACGACGAGGTCGGAGCGCCCCGAGGCCTCCTGCATCGCCGCGGCGAGGTCCTCCCGATCGTCCCCCACGAGCACCTTGCGCCGGACCATCACGCCGAGGTCCCAGAGCCGGTCCATGAGCCAGGGCGAGTTGGTGTCGATCACCTGCCCGGTGAGGAGCTCGTCGCCGGTGGCGAGGAGCTCGACGTGGAGGGAAGACGCGTCGGTCACGGGGTCAGCTCCATGCACCACCAGTGAATGTCGCCGGTGCAGCCCAGGAGCAGCCCGAGTCCGAGCTGGAGGAAGGCGAGCGCCAGCGCGGCCCAGACCCCGGCGGCGACGTCGTCGAGGACCACGCCGTAGCCGCTCTTCACCCGGTCGAGGGCCGAGGCGGGCCAGGGCTTCATCACGTCGGCGATGCGGAAGAGCACGAAGCCGGCCAGCGCCGTGCCCCAGGACCAGGGGAAGAGGGCCATGGTGACGAGGTAGCCCACCACCTCGTCGATGACGATGGGAGAGGCGTCCACCACCTTCCAGTAGGCTCCGGCGCGCGTGGCGGCGGGGATGGCGATGAGGAGGAGGGCCAGCGTGGCGGCGAGGTAGGCCGCGAGCGGCAGCTGCCGGAGCGCCCAGAAGAGCGGGATGGCGCCCAGCGTTCCCGCCGTCCCCGGCGCCCAGGGGGAGTAGCCGCAGGGACCCCAGGCTGCGAGGATCACCCAGGGCGTCGGAGGCCCGTCGGGACGACCCTTTTTCACTAAATGTACTCGTCTCCCTCGTCCTTCGCCTCGATGTCGTCGTCGTCCGCCTCGAGCGCCTCGTCCGCGTCGATCTCCCGCTGGACCGCCGGGGGCAGGTCGGAGCGCTTGATGGCCTGCCGGAAGAAGATCGACTCCACGAGCCCCATGAGGATGTAGGCCCCGGCGAAGACCAGCAGGACGAAGGCCGGGCGGGTGGCGAATCCCACCACCACGGCCGCGGCCACCAGGAAGGCGAAGATGGCGAGGCTCTTCGGGCCGAGCCGGACGTCCTTGAAGGTCCGGTACCGGACCGTGGAGACCATGAGGAAGGCGAGGAACGCCACCCCGATGGCGATGGGAACGTGGGTGGTGGGGGCGGTGAGCGTGCCGAAGGTCCGGTAGTGGACGATCACCACCGAGACGAGCGCACCCGCGGCGAGCGGGATGGGCAGCCCCACGAAGTAGCGGTGGGAGGCCTTGTCGCCGCGCGCCGCCAGCACGTTGAAGCGGGCCAGCCGGAGCGCCCCGCAGGCGGCGAAGGAGAAGGAGATGAAGAGCCCGAGGAACCCCATCGGGGCGAGCGCCCACTTGTAGACGAGGAGCGCCGGGGCAGCGCCGAAGGAGACCACGTCGGCAAGGCTGTCGAGCTGGACCCCGAAGTCGGACTGGGTGCGGGTCATCCGGGCCACCCGGCCGTCGAACATGTCGAAGAAGATGGCGAAGAAGATGGCGAGGGCAGCCCGGTAGAGCTCCACCGGCGTGTCGTCGGCCGCCGACAGCGTCATCGAGTAGAAGCCGAGGAAGATCGAGCTGACCGTGAACAGGTTCGGCAGCACGAACATGGCTTTGCGCAGGTTGATCTGCATCCGCACGCAGGCTGGCACGCAGGCCAGCGAATGTCGAGAGGCGTCAGCCGACGAGCGAGGCGATGCGCCGTGCCGCCTCGAGCACGTCGTCGCGCGAGACGTCGAGGTGGGTGACGAAGCGCACCAGATCCGGCCGCGATCCCTCGGGATTCGCGAGCACCCCCGCCTCCCGGAAGCGCCCGACGAGGTCCACCGCCGAGCGCCCCCCGAAGGAGACGAAGAGGAGGTTCGTCTCCACCGGGTGGGGGACGACGACCCCCGGAATCGACGAGAGGGCCACCGCCATGGCCCGGGCGTTCTCGTGGTCCTCGGCGAGGCGCGCCACGTTGTGGTCGAGGGCGAAGCTCGCCGCCGCGGCCAGCACCCCAGACTGGCGCATGGCTCCGCCGAGCCGCTTGCGGAGCCGGCGCGCCTCCCGGATCCGGTCCCGGTCGCCGGCCAGGATCGAGCCCACCGGGGCGCCGAGCCCCTTCGAGAAGCAGAGGGAGACGAGGCTAGCCCCCTCGGCGTAGTCCCGCGCCGGGACGCCGGAGGCCACCACCGCGTTCAGGAGCCGCGCACCGTCCAGGTAGAGGTCGAGCCCGCGCCGCCGCGCCACCTCGGCGAGGGCGCGCACCCGGTCGAGGGGGTAGACCGCGCCGCCGCCCCGGTTGTGGGTGTTCTCGATCTCGAGCACGCGGCTGCGTGGGAAGTGCTCCGAATCCGGGCGGATGGCGGCCTCCACCTCCACCGGGTCGAGGATGCCCCGGTCGCCCTGCAGGGTGCGGGGCTGGATGCCCCAGAGGGCCGGCATGGCCCCGCCCTCGAAATTCACTGGGTGTGAACCCTGGTCGCAGATCACCTCGTCGCCCGGTCGGGTCAGTACGCCGAGGGCCACCTGGTTCGCCATGGTCCCGCTGGCCACGAAGAGGGCCGCCTCCTTGCCGAGCAGGTCGGCGCAGCGCTCCTGGAGCCGGTTCACCGACGGGTCCTCGCCGTAGACGTCGTCGCCGAGCGGCGCGCGGGCCATCGCCTCGCGCATCGCCTGGGAGGGGAGGGTGACGGTGTCGGAGCGCAGGTCGATGGTCTTCACGGGGATCCTCCGGGAGCGCGGATGTTAGCATCGCCGCCGTGGCGGAGACCCAGGACGACAGGAGCGCCCGCGCGGCCCGGGTGATCGATCGGCTCGAGCAGGCCATGCCCGACGCGCGCATCGAGCTCGACTTCCGGACCGACCTCGAGCTGCTCGTCGCGGTGGTGCTCTCCGCCCAGGCCCGGGACGTCCGGGTGAACCAGGCCACCCCGGCGCTCTTCGCCGCCTTCCCGGACGCCGACGCCTACGCGGCGGCCCGGCCCGAGGATCTCTGGCCCCACGTCCGGACCCTGGGGCTCTTCCGGAACAAGGCGAAGGGCATCGTCGCCGCGGCCCGCGCCATCGTGGAGCAGCACGGCGGCCGGGTCCCGCGCACCCGCGAGGCGCTCGAGGCGCTGCCGGGTGTGGGGCGGAAGACGGCCGGGGTCGTTCTCGTGCACCTCGGGGCCGGGAACGCCTTCCCGGTGGACACCCACGTGGGGCGGCTGGCGCGGCGGCTCCGCTTCTCGCGGCAGGAGGACCCCGATCGGGTGGAGCGGGACCTCTCGGCGCTGCTCCCGCCCGAGCGATGGGGGAAGGCGCACCAGCTCCTCGTCTGGCACGGGAGGCGGGTCTGCCACGCGCGAAAGCCCGACTGCGCCGCCTGCGTCGTGGCGCAGCTCTGCCCGGAGGCTACAGCGCCGACTCGTGGTGCGCGGCCTTCTTCACGTCCCCGGGCTTCTCGGAGGCGTGCTCGGCCTTGAGCTTCTTCATCCGGCGACGGATGAGCTCCCGCTTGAGGCTCGACAGGTGGTCCACGAAGACGGTTCCCTCGAGGTGGTCGGTCTCGTGCTGCAGCGCGATGGCGAGCAGCTCGTCGGCCTCGACCTCGAACTCCTTGCCGGCGTAGTCGAGCGCCCGTACCCAGACCTTGGCGAAGCGGTCCACGTCCTCCGACTCGCCGGGGATGGAGAGGCAGCCCTCGGTGTAGGTGGTCTCCCCCTCGCCCTTCACGATCACCGGATTCACGAGGTGGAGGAGCTTCTGCCCTTCCTGCCTGGGCGAGGTGTCGATGACGATGCAGCGCTTCAGCACGCCGACCTGGGGCGCCGCGAGCCCGACGCCGTCGGCCGCGTACATGGTCTCGGACATGTCGTCGAGCAGCCGCCGGATGCCGTCGTCTACCTTGGCGACGGCCATGGACTTCTGCTTCAGGACGGGGTCGGGCCAGATGAGGATTTCGCGGACCATTCGTGGGCTCCCGGTTGCCGGGGCATGATAATCGGGGAGCCGCCGAGATGCAGCATCCCTGCCGTCAGCGGCCGTTTCAGAGCATCGATCCCGGGTCCATGTCGAAGCGGACCGAGGCCCCCCCGGGCGGCCGGTGCGCGGTGGCCGCGAGCGCCCGGTGCACGCTCCGCAGCGCCGACGGGGTCGGCGCGCGGAAGAGGATGTGCCAGCGGTTCTTCCCCCGGATCCGCTCGATGGCGGCCGGCGCGGGGCCGAGCATGGTGACGCCCGCGGGAAGGGCCTGGCGGGCCGCCTCCCCCAGCGCCTCGGCGGTGCGCCGCGCACCCTCCTCCGAACCCTCCACCCGGACCGCCAGCATCCGCCCGAAGGGGGGATAGCCGAGCGATCTGCGCCGGTCGAGCTCCACCTCGGCGAACCCGGCGTGGTCGTGCCCCACCGCGAAGGCGACCGCCGGCGAGTGGGGGTGGAAGGTCTGGACGATCACCTGGCCGGGGTCGTCGCCTCGCCCTGCACGCCCGGCCACCTGGGTGAGGAGCTGGAAGGTGCGCTCGGCGGCCCGGAAGTCGGGGAGCGCGAGAGCCGTGTCGGCGAGCACCACCCCCACGAGCGTCACGCCCGGGAAGTCGTGTCCCTTCGTCACCATCTGCGTGCCCACGAGCACGTCGAGCTCGCGCCGCGCGAACCGGGCCAGCAGCTCCGCCACATCCCCGGCCCCGGTCACCGCGTCCCGGTCCATGCGGGCCACCCGGGCCTGCGGGAGCAGCTCGCGGACCGTCGCCTCCACCTGCTCGGTGCCGACCCCCACGCCGGTCCGCTCCCCGCCGCAGTCGGGGCAGCGACGGTTCATCCGCTCGGTCGCGCCGCAGTAGTGGCAGAGGAGCACCCCGCGCCGGGCGTGGAGCGTGAGCGAGACCGAGCAGCGGGTGCACCGCTCCTCCCGGCCGCAGTCGCGGCAGAGCACGAGCGTCTGGAAGCCGCGCCGGTTGAGGAAGAGGATGGCCTGGCGCCCCCGGGCCACGGTGGCCGCGAGGGCGTCCTGGAGGGGCGGGGAGAGCAGGCCGGGCAGGGGCGCCCCCTTGCGGATCCGGGACAGGTCGACGATGCGCACCTCGGGCAGCGGGCGGTCGTCGATGCGGCGCGGGAGGTCGATGCGCTCGTACTTCCCGGTGCGGGCGTTCTCGAGGGTCTCGAGCGACGGCGTGGCGGAGCCGAGGACGCAGACCGCCCCCTCCTCCCGGGCGCGCACGACGGCGAGGTCGCGCGCGTGGTAGCCGGGCCCGTCGTCCTGCTTGAAGGAGGGGTCGTGCTCCTCGTCCACCACCACGATCCCGAGGTCCTGCACGGGGGCGAAGACGGCGCTGCGCACCCCCACGCAGATGCGGGCCTCGCCTCGCCGCAGCCGCAGCCACTCGCCGTGCCTCTCCCGGTCGGTGAGGCCGCTGTGGAGGAGCGCCACCTGGTCGCCGAAGCGGGCCCGGAAGCGGCCGGCCAGCTGGGGCGTGAGCGCGATCTCCGGCACGAGCACCAGCGCCCCCTTCCCGGCGGCGCGCGCGGCGGCGATGGCCTGGAGGTAGACCTCGGTCTTGCCCGACCCGGTGACGCCGAGGAGCAGGAAGGTCCGGAAGGAGCCGGCCGCGGCGGCGATGCGAGAGAGGGCCGCCGACTGGTCGGGCGTGAGCGGGGGCGGGTACTCGGCCGCCGGGAGGAGCGCGTCGCCGCCGGCCGCGACCGAGACCGTGGTGAGCGAGACGAGCCCCGCCTTCACGAGCGCGGTGAGCGCCGGCCGCCCCCTGGGGAAGGCGGCCCGCAGCTCCTCCACCGGGATGCGCCCTCGGGCGAGCAGGTACTCGAGGACGGCCCGGCGGGCGTGGGCGCGCGCCCCGGTCTTCGCGAGCGCGTCGGCCGCCCCCGCGGCGGGAGTCACGAACTCGACGCCGCGCCGGGTGGGGCCCGCCGCCCCCTTTCGCGCGTTCAGCCCGGGCGGCAGGGCCGCCCGCATCAGCTCTCCGGGCGGGACGAGGTAGTAGTCCTCCGCCCAGCGGATGAGCCGGAGCAGCGGAGCGGTGAAGGGGGGGAACTCGTCGAGCACCGCGGCCACGTCCCTGAGCTCCACCCCGGGCGGCGGCACCGTGGGCAGCCCCACCACGTACCCGGTGGCGCGCGCGCTCTTCCCGAACGGGACGGCGACGCGGCTCCCCAGCATGACCTCGCCGGCCAGGCGCGAGGGTACACGATAGGTGAAAGTACCGCGGACGGCGGTGGCGACGGCGATCTCGACGAGCACGGGGGTCCTGAGTGTAGCAACCGGGTCTGGCGCGCACCCGGGATCCTCTGCCAAGATACCTCCGGAGGGTCCCATGCACCTACACCGCGTACGCCCCGATCGGTACCTCGTCGCGCTGTTCGCCACCCTGACCCTGGCCGCCTGCACCAGCTCCAGCTCGCCGGCCGGACCGTCGCTCAACGACATCCCCGACCCGGTCTTCACCGACCCGCTGGTGAAGATCGCCCTGACCGGCGCCACCGACACCTTCTCGCGCACACTTTACGATCAGTACGTCTACCAGGACACCGACCTGGTGGACACGGCGAAGCACCCCGACATCTACATGACCTACTTCGGCGGCGCGAACGGCCGGGGGCGCGCGCTCGCCTTCATCGACTCCACCAACTACTTCGGCACGAGCTCGACGCCGACCGCGAAGGCCATCTGGATCCTGGGCACCGGCAACTGGCAGTACGCGGCCTACCGGCTCGCCAACGAGTCGGAGCGCTGGTACGAGCGCTACGCCATGGAGAAGGACGGGCAGCTGAAGCTCCACGGCAACACCTACACCGACCCGTTCCCGGTCACGCGGGCGCAGAACGACAAGATCTGGGAGAACTACTCCCTCGCCTACGCATCCATGGCGAAGCTCTTCAAGGGGAACGGCCGCACCGTGCGCGCGCGCTTCTTCGTCTGGTACGACACCGGGACCACCAAGCTCTGGGCCGGCGCCACCAGCACCGTCTGGGCCGAGTGCAGGAAGGTGATGGAGCTGGTCGCGAGCGGCGACGTGGCCGACATGAAGTGCGCGAACGTGAACTTCCCCGACCACCGCGTCCCGGGTCTGCCCGACTGGACCGACTGTCCGTCCACCTGCGCCCCCCCGTAGGAGGGGGCCGCGCCGCCGGCGCTACCCGACGAGCGTCCGCATGTAGGCGAGCAAGGGCTCCCGCAGCTCCGGGCGCTGCATCGCGAAGGCGATGTTGGCCTTCAGGAAGCCGAAGCGGTCGCCGGCGTCGTGCCGCTCCCCCTCGAAGCGGTAGCCGAGGAGCCCCTCCTCGCGCGCCAGCACCGCGAGCGCGTCGGTGAGCTGGATCTCCCCGCCCACGCCCGGCTTCACCTCCTCCAGGATGGAGAAGATGCGCGACGGGAGCACGTAGCGGCCGATGACGGCCAGGTTGGAGGGCGCGTCCTTCTTCGGCTTCTCGACCAGCCGCTCGATGCGGATGGTGCGCTCGTCGAGGGCCGGCCCCGCGGCGATGCCGTACATCGAGGTCTCGGCCGCCGGCACCTCCATGAGGGCGATGGTGCCGAGCCCGTTGCGCTCGTGACAGTCGGCGAGCTGCTTCGCCGCCGGCACCGCGGAGTCGATGATGTCGTCCCCCAGCATGACGATGAAGGGCTCGTCCCCCACGAGTTGCCGCGCGCAGAGGACCGCGTGACCGAGCCCGAGCGGCTCCTGCTGCCGGACGGTCACCACGTTCGCCATCTTGGCGATGGCCCGCATCTGCTCCCGCAGCGCCTCCTTGCCGGTCTGGGACAGGCGGGCCTCGAGCTCCGGGGCGATGTCGAAGTGATCGACGATGGAGTCCTTGCCGCGCGCGCAGACCAGGATCACCTCGTCCACGCCGGCCGCCACCGCCTCCTCGACGATGTACTGGATGGTGGGGCGATCGACGATGGGCAGGAGCTCCTTGGGGACGGCCTTCGTCGCGGGGAGAAAGCGGGTGCCGAGGCCTGCGGCGGGGATGACGGCCTTTCGGATCTTCGACATGGCGGGCCAATCTAGCCCGGCCGATGATATCGTTCCAGGGTGCGCCGCCTCCTCGCTGCCGCTGCATCCCTGCTCGCCCTCCAGGCGCCGACCGCGCTCGGCGACGAGGGGCCTCTCCCCCCCACGCCCACGAACTACGTCTACGCACGCTCGCTCGGCATGGCCGCCTACCGGGCCGTGTCCGGGGACAACGACGCCATCTTCTACAACCCGGCCGCGCTGGCGGTTCAGCGGCGCTTCGTGGTGGAGCTGGCGGGGCTCATGTACCGGGTGGGGGCCGACACCGACGCCACCATGTTCGGCGGCTCGGTGGTGGACTCCCAGTCCAGCCCGGTCGCGGCCGGCTTCTCCTACAACTACGTGACCACGCTGGGGTACTCCACGAAGGGGGCCTTCGGCGGGATGCTCAACCTGGCCATCGCCTACCCGATCGGCGACAACCTCTACCTCGGCGCGACCGGCACCTACCTCAACCTGTACTCCGACTGGGGCAGCGCGAGCGCCTTCACCTGCACCGTGGGCGCCCTGCTGCGCATCGGGAAGTTCTTCTCCGGCGCCTTCGTGGGCTACAACCTCATCAACACCTACCACCCCGACCTCCTGCCCATCGGCATGGGGGCCGGAGTCTCCGTCGGGCCCGACAGCGCGTTCCACGTGAACATCGACTGGAACCGGGACTTCGGCGCCGACGGCACCCACGACGACAAGTGGGGGGCCGGTGCCGAGGTCTTCCTCTTCGACGTGGCCTCGCTCCGGGGCGGCTGGCTCTACGACGACGGGCAGAAGCTCCAGTGGTGGGCGCTGGGGGCCGGGTTCACGATCAGCGGATTCGGAGCCGAGTTCGCCTACCGGCAGAGCTTCGGCGGAGCCACCTTCCGCACGCTCGCCGCCATGATCAAGTTCGGCGTCCCAGGGACGTGACCGGCAGCACCACCGGCGCGCCGGTGGTCCCGTTCTCCCCTCGCCACACCGGCACCCCCCAGACCTCGCTCACCCGCTCGGCGGAGAGGACCTCGCGCGGGGGGCCGTCGGCGACCACCCGGCCGCGGGAGAGCACCACGATCCGGTCGGCCGACTCGCCGGCCAGGTTCAGGTCGTGCAGGACCGCCACCACGCAGAGCCCGCCGCGCGCCGCCACCCGCGCCATCTCCATGGCCGCCACCTGGTGGGCGAGATCGAGGAAGGCGGTGGGCTCGTCGAGGAGCAGGACGCGCGGCTCCTGCGCGAGCGCCCGGGCGAAGAAGACCCGGCGCCGCTCCCCACCCGAGAGGGCGTCGAGCCGCCGGTCGGCCAGCGCCACGAGGTCGCAGGCCTCGAGCGCGCCCTGCACCGCGCCCCGGTCGAAGGGGCCGGCCACCGCGAGCAGCCCCTGGTGCGGCGCGCGCCCCATCATCACCGCCTCGCGGACCGTGAAGGGCCAGGGGGCCCGCGGCTCCTGGGGGACGAGCGCGCACACCCGGGCGAGCGCCCGGCGCGGGGCGGTGGGGGCGTCGAGCCCTCCCACCCTCACCCTTCCGG
>CAIOAK010000160.1 GCA_903855945.1 uncultured Anaeromyxobacter sp. | reverse complement strand
GAGGCTGCGAGCAGCGCCCCGGCCAGGAGGTCGATGGCGTAGTGGAGCGACAGGTAGACGGTCGCGAAGATGATCCCCACCACCGAGATGGCGAGCGGGACGCGCATCTTCCAGGAGGGGAAGAGGCGCCAGCCATACCCCAGGTACACGAGCGAGAGGGCCGTGTGGCCGCTCGGGAACGCGTCGAGCTGGTTCACCTCGGCGGCGCGGAGGAAGTCCCGGACCCGCGCGCTGAAGGTCCCGCCTCCGAGCACCTGCAGCTCGAGCTCCGTGGGAACCCGGGGCCCCGTGGTGGGCACGAGGAAGTAGCCGATGTAGGAGAGCAGGAGCGTCGTGATGAGGCCGAAGGCCAGGTCGTCGAAGTCCTTCCATCGGCGCTGCACCCAGAGGGCGATGCACATGCCGAAGGGGATGAAGTAGTAGCTCACGTAGAAGAGGGACGCCCCGTCGGTGAGCCAGGTGGGGCGGCCGAGCAGGTGGCGCCAGGCCGGGACGAGCGGCCCGAACCAGCTCGCGTCGATGGCCGCCATGGTGGCGTCGAAGCGGGCCGGGTTGAGCTCGCCGATGAGGGGCCCCGCGACGTTGAAGATGGTCACCACGATCGGCAGGGGCATGAAGGCGTGGGCCACCCGGCCGAGCTCGGATCGGCGTCCCCAGAGGGCAGCGCCGACGAACGCCAGCGCCATGAGCCCGAGCAGCACCAGGAAATGGAGCGATTCCGGGTGCACGGCCGCGGCCACCACCGCCAGGAAGGCGATGAAGGTGAGCATCATCCTGTCGAGTGGGGCGAACAAGGGCGCGAATACTACTCGATGGGGCAGGGGCCCGGGCAAGGGGCGAGGCCGTTCCAGCCTCTCCGGCCTTTTTCCTGTCGAATCCCTTGAAACGAAACGCCAATTTCGACAATTCCCCCCTCGATGAATCAGAAGCTCCTCACCAGTGCGGAGGTGGCCCGGATCCTGGGGGTCACACCCGGGTCCGTGAAGCGCTGGGCCGACCTCGGCCTGCTGCGATGCGCCCGGAAGGTGGGTCGCCAGCCGCGCTTCGACCCGGTCGAGGTGGAGCGCTTCCGCAAGGACCAGACGGGGGAGATCCAGCCCGCCGCCGGGCCCGATGTCGAGGTCTGGCTCGAACTCCTCCTCGCCGAGGGTGAATCGCACCAGCTCCTCGCCACGCTCTACGCGGAACGGGCGCGCCAGGGCGCGTGGTGGAAGGTCTCCGAGTCGCTCGCCGCGGTGCTCGAGGAGATCGGGGAGCGCTGGACGGAGGGAACCCTCTCCATCCTGGAGGAGCATCTCGCGACCGAGAGGCTCCAGCGCGCGCTGGCCCGGGTGTCCGACCAGATGCCGGTCCGGCCCGGGGCTCCGCGCCTGCTCATGACCACCGCCGAGAACGAGGAGCACACGCTCGGGCTCTCCCTCGCCGAGATCGTGGTCCGCGAGCAGGGCTGGCCGGTCCTCTGGGCCGGGCGGCGGTTGCCGCTCTCCGAGATCGTGGCCCATGTGGCGAGCGGCAGCGTGGACGCGGTGGCGGTCTCGGCGAGCGCCGTGGCCGAGCCCGGCGACCTGCTGGCGCAGACCGAGAGGCTCGGCGCCATCTGCCGTGCCGGCGAGGTTCATCTCGCTCTCGGAGGCTCGGGCCCCTGGCCGGCCTGGGTCCCGTACGGTGCGCGCGTGGTCACGTTCCAGGAACTCCGCGGGTGGCTCCAGCTCGTCGAAGCCGGGGCCGTGCCGGAACGGATTTGAGCGGTCCCGGGCGCAGCGAGCGCACGATCCTGCTGCTCGTCGCGGCGGTGCAGTTCGTCAACGTGCTCGACTTCGTCATGGTCGTGCCGCTTGGCCCCGACTTCGCGCTGGCGCTCGGCATCCCCATGAACCGGCTCGGGCTCGTCACCGGGAGCTACACGCTGGCCGCTGCGGCAGCCGGTGCCGTGGGGTCGAGCTTCCTCGATCGGTTCGAGCGACGCCGCGCGCTCGCGGTGTCGATGGCGGGACTGGTGGTCGCCACGGCCGCGGCCGGATTCTCGACCGGGCTCGGCACGCTGCTCCTGGCGCGGGTCGCTGCGGGACTCTTCGGCGGCCCGGCCACCTCCCTCTCCTTCGCCATCGTGGCCGACACCGTCCCGCCCGAGCGGCGTGGGCGGGCCATGGGGCTCGTCATGGGCGCCTTCTCGGTGGCCACGGTCGTCGGCGTGCCCGCGGGGCTCTGGCTGGCGCAGGTCGGCGGGTGGCGGACCCCCTTCCTCGCGGTCGCTGGCATGGGCGCCTTCGTGGCCGCGGGAGCCCTGTTCCTCATGCCGACCATGCGGGGGCACCTGGCGCACGCCGGCGCCTCCGCGTCGCGGGGCTACGCCTTCCTGCGCGAGCCGGCCGCGCTGCTCAGCCTCTCGGCGACCGCCACGACCATGGCGGCCACCTTCGCCATCGTCCCCAACCTGGCCACCTTCCTCCAGTTCAACGCGGGGCTGCCCCGCGACCAGCTCGGGTTCCTCTACATGGCCGGCGGCGTCCTCTCCTTCGCGGTGCTGCGCATCGTCGGGCGCGCCATCGACCGGTTCGGAGCGCCGCGCACGGCCGCGGCGGGTACGCTCTTCCTGCTCGCCAACCTGGGGCTCGACTTCGCTCCGCCCGTTCCCTTGCTCCCGGCCTGGACCCTCTTCGTCCTCTTCATCCTGGCGAACTCGATGCGGAACCCGGCCCTCTCCACGCTCGCCTCCCGCGTGCCGCGTGCATCCGAGCGGGCCCGATTCCAGTCCACCCAGTCGGCGGTCCAGCACCTGGCCTCGGCAGCCGGGGCGCTCCTCTCCTCGGTGCTGCTCGCGACGGGCGAGGGGGGGAGGCTCGTGGGGATGTGGCGCGTCGCCCTCTTCTCCGGGGTGCTCGCCCTCGCACTCCCGCTCCTGCTCGCGGCCGTCGAGCCGCGCGTGCTCCGGCGGGAGAGCGCGGAGCGGCGGGAGGAGGGGATGGAAACCTGAGGGCGCCGGTCAGCCCTCGCCGCGAAGGATGGGGTCGAGCTTCCCCTCCCGGTCGAGGGCGTCGATGTCGGAGAACCCGCCCAGGGAGCGGCCGTCCACGAAGATCTGCGGGACCGTGCGCTGTCCGGTGGCCTCGACGAGCCAGCTGCGGAGGTCCGGGTCGTGCTCGGCGTCGATCTCCTCGTAGACCACCCCCTTGCGGTCGAGGAGCGCCTTGGCGCGGACGCAGTACGGGCAGACCTTCTTGCTGTAGACCTTCACGATGGGCATGGAGGGGAGGCTACTACGGCCCGATCGGAACCGTGAACGGGCCCGCCACCGCCTGACCGCCGCGGAGGTCGAGCGCCACCACCCACACCTGGGCCGAGGTCCGCGTGGCCGGGATGCCGATCCCCTGGAGCTGGCTCGTGGTGTCGGTTCCCGTGAGGACGCCTTTGTCGAAGGTGCCGGCGTCCGTGTAGTAGTAGCCGGTCATGGTCTCGGTCTGGGCGACCCCGGCCGCGTCGACGTAGGTCTGCACGCTGGCCGGATCGATGATGAGCTCGACCGGCAGCGCGCCGTTCACGGGAAGTGGGGGTGGGCTCGCGGCCGGTCGCCCGCCGATGCGGACCTCCAGGATCACCGGAGGCAGGTTCGGCTCCCAGCCGCTGGGCGGGGGGAGGAGCCAGACCGGGAGCTGGAGGATGGCATCCCGGGTCTCCGAGCCGATGGTGATCCGGAATCGGAAGACCGACTGGAATGCCCCCTGGGCGGCGGCGAGCCGCAGCTGGGGACACTTCCCGTCGATGATCGCGGCAGGGCTGGCGGTGAGGGTCCCGTCGGAGCCGACCCGGAGCCAGTGCTCGGCGGGATCGAGCGAGCTCGTCTCGCAGGCGGGGATGGCGCAGGCGTAGGCCGTCACGGCGCCCACGCTGAGCGGGCAGAAGGTCCACTCCACGAGCGGAGTGGGGGAGCCCGGGGGCACGTAGGAGAACGGACGGATGGTGACGGTCCCGGCCGAGGGGGTGACGTCGAGTGGGCTGGCCACGAGGGCCAGCACCCGAAGATCGAGCAGGTCGCTCTGGGGGGAGAAGTCATTCTTGCAGCCGGCCACCGCGAGGAGGATGGCGAGCAGCGGGACGGCGAGGGTGCGGTTCATCACCACTCTCCCTTCAGGCCGAGGATGGGCAGGATGGGAAGACCCGTGGTCGGAGTCTTGTCCGCGTAGTCGTAGTTGTACGTCCAGCCCTCCTGGTTCTTGCGGTTGGTCACGTTCTGGCAGTCGAGGTAGAGGGTGAGCGTCCAGTCCTTGAAGGTCCAGACCTTGTCGATGCGAAGGTCGAGGGCCCAGAAGGTGGCGAGCCGGTCGGCGTTGTTGTCGCCGTACACGGGAACGAAGACGCCGGTGGCCGAGTCGAAGACCGAGTTCACCACCGGTGTGTAGGGATTGCCCGAGACGAGCCGGAAGCGCCCCCCCGCCGACCAGCCGCGACCGAGCTGGTAGGTGCCGAGCACGGTGAGGTTGCTGGGCTGGTCGAAGTCGAACGGCACCTGTCCGTACGGCGGGTCGGTGCGGAGCGAGCGCTGGTAGGAGTAGGCGACCCAGCCGGAGAAGCTGTCCCCGATGGCCACCTTGAGGAGCAGTTCGAGGCCGTAGATCTTGCCGGTTCCGTCGCTCGTGTAGCGGGGCGCGGTCGGGCTGTAGGCCGAGGTCTGGTTCGCGATGGCCTGCTGGCTGAGCCACTTGTAGAAGCCGGTGAGGTCGAGGCTGACCCCCTCCACGATCTTCTGCCCCAGCCCCACGCTGGCCTGGAGGCTCTGCTCCGGGAGCAGGTACGGGTTGCCGGTCACCGAGTTGCTCTTCTGTGGATTGGGCGCCTGCTGGTACATGCCGACGGCGCCCTTCACCACGCTGCCGGGCACCACCTCCCAGCGCGCCAGCAGCCGCGGGTCCACCGCCCACTGGTTGATCTCCGAGAACCAGTTGGCGCGGATGCCCGGCAGGATCGAGAAGTTGGGGATCGGGGCCCAGCGGAGCTCGGCGAAGAAGGCCGGCGAGTAGATCCAGGTG
Organism: uncultured Anaeromyxobacter sp.; assembly: GCA_903855945.1. Classification (GTDB taxonomy): domain Bacteria; phylum Myxococcota; class Myxococcia; order Myxococcales; family Anaeromyxobacteraceae; genus CAIOAK01. Next base: position 29,688 of record CAIOAK010000160.1, on the reverse strand, counting down.
GTGATCTGGGCGCCGATCTGGGGGAGCGACGACGGGGGGAGCGGATTGGGGCCGGTCGAGCTCGGCACGTTGACCGAGATCCTGGCCTTGGCCGCCTCGCCGTCGAAGCCGCCCCGGAGCTCCCACTGGGGGGAGAAGCCGTAGGTCCAGGTGCTCCGCAGCGAGAGCCGCTCCAGGTTCAGGTTGAAGAAGTACTGCGGGCCAATCTGGGTCTGGATCTCCTGGAACCCCACCACGAGCGACGTATCCTGCCGGAGGCGGGAGGAGAGGACGTTCATGTACTCGCCCTGCAGGTTGTAGAAGGAGACTCGCGCGTCGAGCTGGCCGGTGATGGTGGGGTCGCGCTGGGGTTGGGACAGGAGCGCCACGAGCCGGTCCATCGAGCCGTAGAAGATGATCCGCAGCTTCTGACTGGCGTCCGGGGCCCAGGTGGCGATGAACTGGAAGTCGTAGAAGCGGGGCGCGCTGCTGAAGGAGAGGTTCGCGTCCTTGGGCAGGAAGATCGGGAGAACGGTGTCGATCCAGGAGCGGCGGAAGGCGCCGCCGAGCGACCAGCCTCCGCCGAGGCCCCCTTCCATCTCGACCCCCACGTCGTAGAGGTTCACGTCGGCCTGGCCGTGGAATCCGTCCTGCCGGGGGTCGCGGACCCGGACGTCGATGATGCCGCCCTGGGCGCGGCCGTAGTCCACCGAGAAGTTGCCGGGCACGAACTCCACCGAGGAGAGGAAGGCAGGGGCGTAGGTGCTGCGGATTCCGCCGAAGTGGTAGAGCTGCGGAATCTGCTGCGACTCGAGGAACACCTTGCTGTCGCCGGGGGCCGAACCGCGCAGCACGAGCAGGCCGGCGCCGAAGGGAGCCCGGGCGGCTCCCGGCAGGTTCAGCACCGCCTTCAGCGTGTCGCCGGCCGAGCCGGGCACGTTGAACACCTGCTGCGCCGTGAGGACCTCCTTCATCACCTCCCGCTGGATGGCCGACGCGCTCACCACCGTCTCGTTGGCCCCGCCGGCCGACTCGAGGAGGTAGTTCTCCTCGCGCACCTCGCCGGGTGCGGTCTTCACGAGGAGGTCGAGACGCTGGTGGTCGGGGGGGCTCGCCGAGAGGGTGAACTCCCCGGCCGGCACCTCGACCTGGAATCGTCCCGAGCCGTCCGTGGACGTGGTTGCCACGACCCGGTCGCCCGCACGGACGGTCACAGGCACGTTGGGGATGGGCAGGCGCGAGCCCCGCTCGAGCAGGTACCCCGTGAGGCGGGAAGGCGCAGGGGGAGGGGCCGCCGGCTCCTGGATGCGAAGGCGGAAGGTGACGGTGACCGGAACCGGTTCGCCCGTGGAGAGCCGCCCCGGCTCGAAGTCGAATCGACGTGCCGCGGAGAGCGCGGCGGAGTCGAAGGGTTCGCCGGCGCCGGTCTCGATCGACGCGCGATCGACCTTCCCGTCGGCCGTCACCTCGAGGGAGAGGACCACCACCACCTCCGGTGACGGGAACTTCGTTCCCCGAGGCACGTCGGCGGGCACGAGCTCCTTCAGCTTCGGGGGGGCGGCGAGGGTGGGCTCGGGTGGCGGCGCCGCCGGGGCCTGCTGCTGTTGCCCCACCGCGGGCATCGACGCGAGGAGCAGCAGGAGCGGCAGGATTCTGGCGGCATGGCGGATTCGCCTCATTCGATTCACCCCTCGAGACGGAACTTGTAGGTCCAGGGAACGGTGGCGGGAACGCCCTTGCCGCCGCGGGTCGCGGGACGGAAGCGGAATCGACGCACGAGCCGCTGGGCAACCTCGTCGAACCCGCTGCCGCCGGACCGCACGACGCGCGAGCCGGTGACCTCGCCGCTGGCCGAGATCTGCAACTCGAGCCGGACATCCCCCTCGAGGCCAGCCCTCCGGGCGGCGTCGGGATAGAGGGCGCGCATCTCCGCCGCGTCGGGCTGGGCGAGGAGGCTCGGCCCCGTATCGGGTTCGATCGAGTAGGCCGGGGCGTCGGGCCGATCGCTCGTGCCTCCCGGGGTGGCGCGGAGCGCCGGGGCGGTGCCGGGCGCCGCCGTGGGGACGGCGATTCCGCCCCCCGGGACGGTGCCCTCCAGGGAGACCGCGAAGCGGCGCGGCGCGACCGGGGGTGGAGGTGCGGCCGACGGCGGCGTGGGGAGGAGCGGCGCCGGCGCGACCGGATCCTTCGTGGTTCGCTTCACGACCTCCATCTTGCGCGGAGGTTCCGGGGCCGGCGGCGGGGCCGGCTCCGGGCGGGACTCCACGAGGGTCACCCGGGTCGGCGCCGGACGGGGTCGGTTCCGGCGCGCGGGCGGAGCGAGCGCGACCCAGGCGAGGAAGGACGCGTACAGGGCGAACGCGATGGCCCAGCCCTGCACGCCGGTGTGGGAGACCCGATTCACTTCCGGGGGGACTCCATGGGCTTCGTGTCGAGCGCGATCTCGGTCACGCCCTCCTGGCGCAGACGGTCCACGACCTCGGCGAAGCGACCGTACGGGGCGGAGACGTCGGCGGAGACGAACCCCGAGAGCTTCTGCCCGGGATCGAGCCGCTTGCGGGCCTCGGCCACCGCCCGAGGGATGTCGTCGACCCGCGCGGGCTGCCCGTTCACGTAGAGTTCCCCGGAGGCGGCCACCACCAGCGCGAGCAGTCCGACCGCGCTCTCGGAAGCCGTGGCGGCCCTTGGCACCTCCACCTGGATGCTCCTGGAGACGATGAGGGAGGAGGTGACGAGGAAGACGACGAGGAGCACGAGCGCCACGTCCACGATGGGGGTGATGTTCACCCCCGTGACCAGTTCGTCGGCCGGGTCGGGCCCGAATCCCCCCATGTTCACGGAGTCTCCTCCGATGCCTCGAGCCGACCCAGATTGGCGAGCAGTTCCCGCATGAGGGACTCGGCCTCGCGCAGGCGTCCCGCCATGTGGGCGCGGAGGATGTTGTAGGTGACCACTCCCGGCACGGCCACGAAGATCCCGAAGGCGGTGGAGGCGAGCGCCTCGGCGATGGAGGACATCACCTGGGGATTGCCGGCCGACTGGGTCGTGCCCGCCTGGCCGAGTCCGTAGAAGGCCCCGACGACCCCGATGATGGTCCCGAGCAGCCCCACGAGCGGTGCGATGTTGGCGATGGTGGTGAGCCAGGCCACGCGGGCGTCGTAGCGGGACCGCTCGGCCGCCAGCGCCGCGAGCATCTCCTCCTCGACCGCCTTGGGGTCCCGGGCGCCACGGCCCACGGCATCGAGCCCGGCGCGCAGGACGTTGCGAATGAGCGAGTCGCTCCGCACGAGTGCCTGGGCTGCTGCGAGGTCGTTGCGGCGAAGCGCCTCCTGGAGCCCCGTCTGGAGGGCGCCGAAACGCTCCCGGGTCCGCACGTAGAGGAGGACCCGGTCGATGGTGATGGCGACGCCCACCAGGGAGAGGAGGACGAGGAGCCAGTTCACCCACTCGGCCCCCAGCAGGTTAAGTTGCAGGAATCTCTGGGTAAGCATTCGCTCCTTTTAATCGGGCCGACGGGTGTTTTCCACGGAACAAGCTCTTCGGGTACCTGGGGTCAGTGGACCGTGAACTGCCCCATGAGCCCGCCATCTTCATGGTTCACCATGTGGCAGTGGTACATGAACGGGAACGAGGCATCGGCCGTCTCGTCGAACCGGGCGATGAAGGTGGCCGCCTCCCGGATGGGCAGGTAGACCGTGTCCTTCCATCCCTGCTCGTGGCTGCCGACGGCGCTCGCGCTGCCGTTGCGCGCCAGGATCTTGAACTGCACTCCGTGGATGTGGAACGAATGGCTGAAGATCGTCCCGGCCGTGATGGTCCATGACTCGGTGGCGCCTGCCGTCACGAACTGATCGATCCGGTCCATGTCGAAGCCGAGCCCGTCGAAGGTGAACGGAGCCCCCGGCCCATCTGCGGTGATGTTGACCGTTCGCGACCGGCTCACGTCGCCCACGCTCGGGTAGGTGCTGCTCACCAGGGTCGCGGGGAGGGCGGTGACGCCGCCGGACCTGGCCGCGGCAACGCGGACGTGCAGCACGTCGAAGGTCCGGTAGTTGAGGAGGCTGCCGAACTCCCCCGACGTGGCGTTCTCGTAGCCAGCGAACCCGAAGGCGAGGCCGGAGCCCGGCCCGTTGAAGGACTGGAGATCGAGTGTGCTGCCCACGGTGTCGCCGGAGAGGTCGACGAGGATCTCGTAGCGTTCGCCCGGCACCAGGACGAGGCGGGTCACCGGGACCGGCGCGGCGAGCAGCCCACCGTCACCGCCGATGACCTGGAATGTCCGGCCGTCCTTGAAGCCGAGGTTGTAGCCGCGCTCGATCTCCCCGTTCAGGATGCGCAGGCGCACGACCTGTCGTGGGAGGCTCACCTGGGCGTTCATCGTTCCGTTCGCGAGCAGGTAGTCGCCGTAGGCGATGGTCGTGTACTGGAACTGGTTGGCGACCCCGCTCGTCGTGGTGAATCGCCGGCTGGTGAGCACGAGCGGGATGTCGTCCACTCCGTAGGTCCTGGGGAGCGGGAGGGCGGCCTCCTCCGCGTCCCGGACGATGATGAGCCCCCCGGCGCCCAGGGTGAGCTGCTTCTGCGTCATCATGTGCATGTGCGGGTGGTACCAGTAGGTGGCGGCCCGGTTCTTCACGGGGAAGGCAGGGGTCAGCCACGTGGCGCCGGGCATGACGACCTGGTGAGGTCCGCCGTCCGCGCTCCCGGGCAGGAGGAGCCCGTGCCAGTGGACCGTGGTCTCTTCCGCGAGGTCGTTGCGCACGTTCATCCGGACCGGGTCGCCACGGTTCAGGACCAGGGTCGGGCCCCAGAAGTCGGCACCGTTGAACCCGTAGGTCTCCGTCCTGGCCCCTGGCTTCAGCTGCTTCGTGGACGCGGCCAGCGCAAGGTCGAAGGTGGTGACGCCTCCCGAGGTCGTTCCGGTCAGGAGGGGAGGGACGGCCAGGTCGTTGTAGGTGACGGGAGTGTCGCCCGAACTCGTGCCACTGCCGCCACAGGCAGCGAGGGCTCCTGCCAGGGCCAGGGCGGCGAGAAGCGGGCGAAGTGCTGTGCGGCGGTCGTATCGCGGGGGCATCTGGAATCTCCTCAGGTGTGTCGTGACCCCAGGAGGTCCCGGAGACGGCCAAACCGTTAGTTGCATTCGCCGCCATCGGTCGCCGTCACCTGCGTGCCCCGGGCAGCCCCATCCGGGACCCCGTGGTATGACCGCGGCTGGTGCACGGATGACCTCGATCGGCACGCCCATCCTCTGGGTCGGATTCCTGGCCTTCGTGCTCGGGATGCTCGCGCTCGACCTGGGGATCCTCAACCGCCGGGACCACGTGGTCGGAACCCGGGAGGCGCTGGGCTGGAGCGCGATGTGGATCGCGCTCGCGCTCCTCTTCGGCGCCGGCGTCTTCGTCCTCGGCGGGAGGGCGCGCGGGCAGGAGTTCCTCACCGCCTGGGTGGTGGAGAAGTCGCTCTCGGTCGACAACCTCTTCGTCTTCGTCGTCCTCTTCGGGACACTCGGCATCCCGCGCCAGCTCCAGCACCGGGTGCTCTTCTGGGGGATCCTCTCGGCGCTCATCCTGCGCGCCGTCATGATCGTGGGCGGGATCTCGCTCCTCGAGCGCTTCCAGTGGCTCACCTACGTGCTCGGGGCCTTCCTCGTCTACACCGGGTGGAAGCTCTGGGCGCAGGAGGAGGACCCGGGCGCGGGGGGCAGGCGCATCCTCGATCGGGTCCGTCGCGTGCTCCCCACGACGGACGGCCTGCGCGGCAACGCCTTCCTGGTCCGGGAGGACGGACGGATCCGGGCCACGCCGCTCCTCCTCGCGCTCGTCGCCATCGAGTTCGCCGACGTCGCCTTCGCGGTGGATTCGATCCCGGCCGTCTTCGCGGTGAGCTCCGACCCGTTCATCGTCTTCACGTCCAACATCTTCGCCATCCTCGGACTCCGGGCGCTCTACTTCCTGCTGGCCGAGATGGTGGGTCGCTTCGTCTACCTGCGCCCCGGCCTCTCGGCGGTGCTCATCTACGTGGGCGTCAAGATGGTCGTGGTGCGCTGGGTGAAGGTTCCCGCCGCCGTGTCCCTCCTGGTGGTGCTGGGGATCCTGAGCCTGGCCGTGCTCGCCTCCTGGCTCACGACGGGGCGTACCCCCCGGGTGGAGCCGGGCCGGGATGACGACCTGAATCCGCCGCCGTAGATCCTCAGGCGAACACGATCGTCTTGTTGCCGTGGACGAGGACTCGGTCCTCGCAGTGCCACCGGACGGCCCGGAAGAGGACCCGCCGCTCCAGATCGCGCCCCAGCGCCCGGAGATCCTCCACCGAGTCCTTGTGGCTCACGCGGGCGACGTCCTGGTCGATGATGGGACCCTGGTCGAGCTCGGCGGTGACGTAGTGGGCGGTGGCCCCGACGATCTTGACGCCCCGGTCGTAGGCCTGCCGGTACGGATCGGCGCCGGCGAAGGCGGGCAGGAACGAGTGGTGGATGTTGATGATGCGCCCCGCGTAGCGCTCGACGAACCGCGGGGAGAGGACCTGCATGTAGCGGGCGAGGACCACGAGGTCGACGCGCCCCTCGAGCGCCTCGAGCATGCGGGTCTCCGCCTCCTCCCGGTTGGCCCGGTCGTTCGGGACGTGGAGGAAGGGGACCCCGAAGGATTCCACGGAGGGCCGGAGGTCGGGGTGGTTGGAGAGGACGAGCGGGATCTCGGCGCGCAGGTCGCCCCGTCTCCAGTTCCAGAGCAGGTCGAGCATCGCATGGTCGTGCCGGGAGACGAGCACGGCCACCCGTCTCCGCTCCGCATGGCTGGCGAGGCGCCACTCCATCCCCATCGGCGTGGCCACCTCGTCGCCGAAGGCGCGGCCGAGGTCGGGGAGCGGGATATCCAGTCCCTCCACCTGGAACTCGAGCCGCATGAAATAGGTGCCCGGCGCCTCCTCGGTGCTGTGCTGGTCGAGGTCCACGACGTTGGCGCCGTGCCGGAAGAGGAAGGTCGAAACGGTGGCCACGATGCCGGGGCGGTCCGGGCAGCGGATGAGCAGGACGGCGTGCATGCGCGATGTGTAACCCGGCGCGGCGAGGGGCGGAAATCGAAGCCCTACCTGGGATGACGAAACGGCGATGGACGTTTCCCGCGAGGGGAGTAGGCTCGTGGCGGATCGCGATTGCCGGGAGGCACGGTTGCAGGAAGCGGGAAGGACGAGCGGGTCGAAACCCGGTGGCGCGTCGGGCCACGGCCACGATCGCTCGGCGCTCGACTCCATCCCCTGGCGCGATCGGATCTCCACCCAGCTCCTCGGCGTGGTGGCGGCGCTCGTGGTGGCCTCGATCGTCGCCTTCGCCGTGGTGGAGACGACCATCTCGAGGCAGCGGATCGCCAGCGCGACGGCGGCCACCGCACTCGTCTCGGAGACCGTGGCCGCGTCGATCCGGCACGCCATGCTGAAGGACGAGCGGAGCGACGCCTACTCCATCATCGACAACGTCGGCCGCCAGGGGCAGATCGCGCACGTCCGGATCATCAACAAGGAGGGGCGGATCACCTTCTCCACGGTGGGGGGCGAGCGCGGCCAGCTCGTCGACAAGCGGGCCGAGGGATGCAACGCCTGCCACGGGGAGAACGAGAACCTCACCGTCCCCATCGACGCGCTCCGGGCGCGGGTCTACGAGGGGCAGCAGGGTCGCGTCCTCTCCATCGTCACCCCCATCCGGTCGAGCCCCGACTGCACCACCGCCGCCTGCCACGCCCACCCGCGAACCGCCCAGGTCCTGGGGGTCCTCGACACGGGCGTGTCGCTCGCCTCCGTCGACCACGATCTGCTCACCTTCCGCCGGGTCAGCCTCCTCGTCACGGCCCTCCTCGCCCTCCTGCTCGGTTCGGTGTTCTGGTGGGTGGCCTCCCACCGGGTGGTGCGCCCGGTGGAGGCGCTCGTGCAGGCCACGCGGCGGGTGGCCCACGACGATCTCGGCACCGAGCTGCACGTGGACTTCCGCGGCGAGCTCGGGCTGCTGGCGGCCTCCTTCAACGAGATGACCCGGTCGCTCGCACGGGTCGAGGGGGAGCTGGAGGCGCTGAACGAGCAGCTGGAGCACAAGGTCGAGGAGCGCACCAGCGAGCTGCGGGCAGCCCAGGACACGCTCGTCCGCACCGAGAAGCTCTCCTCGCTCGGCAAGCTCTCGGCCTCCATCGCCCACGAGATCAACAATCCGCTGGCCGGGATCCTCACCTTCGCGAAGCTCATGATCCGGACCATCGAGCACGGGCCGGTCGGCGAGGTGGAGCGGCGCACCCTCGTGAAGCAGCTGGCGCTCGTGCAGCGGGAGACGGAGCGCTGCACGGCCATCGTGCGCAACCTGCTCGACTTCGCCCGGGAGCGGCCGCTGGCGCTGAAGCCCGTAGACGTGAACCACGTCCTCGACGAGGTCCTGCAGCTCGTGGCGAACCAGATCGCCATGGTGGGCGTGGTGGTGGAGAAGGATCTGGCCCGGGTTCCGCTGGTCCTGGGCGACTTCGGCCAGCTCCGGCAGGCCTTCGTCAACATCGTCATGAACGCCGTCGAGGCCATGGGCAAGGGAGGGCGGCTGCGCATCACCACCCGGCCGCTCCCGGAGGACGACGCCGTGGAGATGGTCTTCCAGGACGACGGCCCGGGCATCCCGAAGGAGCTGATGCTGAAGATCTTCGACCCCTTCTTCACCACGAAGGAGAAGGGCACCGGACTCGGCCTCTCGGTGGTCTACGGGATCGTCGAGCGGCACAAGGGGAAGGTGACGGTGGAGAGCGAGCCGGGGAAGGGGACCCGGTTCACCATCCGCGTCCCCGCCTCGCACGGATCGTGACGTGGAGGCCATACACCTGTGGTGGATCGGCGAGAAGGACCCCGGGCCCCGGACCCTCGAGCACCTCCAGCTCCACCTGGGGCGAGCCATCGGCCTCCCCGTGGCCGTCTGGGACGACCCGGCCCGCCCCCCGGACGCCTACGACGCCCGGCGCAAGCAGTGGTCCACATCGCGGATCCTGGCGTGGCTCGTCCAGTCCGGGCCGCCGGGTCTGGTGCTCGCGGTGACCGACCAGGACCTCTTCATCCCCATCCTCACCTTCGTCTTCGGCGAGGCGCAACTGGGCGGGCGGGCGGCCGTGGTCTCCAGCGCACGGCTCGGCGAGCCGGGTCTCCCCGACCCGCGCGTGGCGCTGGAGCGGCTGGCCAAGGAGTCCGTCCACGAGCTCGGCCACTGCTTCGGGCTGGTCCACTGCGACCGCCCGGGATGTGTCATGGGGCGCTCGTCCGGCGCGAGGGACGTGGACAAGAAGCGGGGCGAGTTCTGCACGACGTGCCGCGGACGCGTGATGCGCAGCGGTGGGGAGGCGAGATGAGCGGAGAGAACACCCGGGTGCTGGTGGTCGACGACGAGGAGATCGTCCGCGAGTCGCTGGGCGGCTGGCTCCACGAGGACGGATTCCACGTCCAGAACGCGCCGGACGGGCGCGCCGCCGTCGAGCTGATGAAGGGCGATCGCTGGAACGTGATGCTCGTGGATCTCAAGATGCCCGGCATGGATGGCCTCCAGGTGCTCGAGGAGGCCCGCAAGCTCCAGCCGGAGGCGGCCGTCATCATGATGACGGCCTACGCCACGGTGGACACCGCCGTCACCGCCATGAAGCTCGGCGCCTTCGACTACCTCGTGAAGCCCTTCGACCCCGAGGAGCTCTCCATCCTCATGCAGAAGGTGGTGGCCCAGCAGAGCCTGGTCCGCGAGAACGCGGTGCTGCGAAAGGCGCTGAAGAAGGAGCACCGCTTCCGGGACCTGGTCTCGAAGAGCCCCGCCATGCAGCGGGTCTTCGAGCTGGCCCAGGTGGCGGCCCGCTCCAACTCCACCATCCTGGTGCTCGGGGAGAGCGGAAGCGGCAAGGAGGTTCTCGCCCGGACCATCCACGAGGAGAGTCCGCGGGCCGGGGGGCCCTTCGTGGCGATGAGCTGCGCCGCCCTCACGGAGACCCTGCTCGAGAGCGAGCTCTTCGGCCACGAGAAGGGCTCCTTCACCGGGGCGAACGCGCGCCGGAAGGGAAAGTTCGAGATGGCCGCGGGCGGGACGCTCTTCCTGGACGAGATCGGCGACATCTCGCCCAAGCTCCAGCTCGACCTGCTCCGGGTCCTCGAGGAGCGGAAGTTCACCCGGGTCGGGGGCAACGAGCCCATCGACGTGGACGTCCGCATCATCGCGGCCACCAACAAGGACCTCAAGAAGGCGGTGGCCGACGGCTCGTTCCGGGAGGATCTCTTCTACCGGCTGAACGTCATCCCCGTGACCCTCCCGCCGCTGCGGGAGCGCAAGGAGGACATCCCGCTCCTGGTGGACCATTTCCTCGACCGGCTCGAGGCCGAGATGAAGCGGCGGGTGAAGGTGTCGCCGGAGGCGATGTCGGCCCTTCTCGCACACGATTGGCCGGGGAACGTCCGCGAGCTCCGCAACGTGCTCGAGCGCGGGGCGGTGGTGGCGCAGGGGGACGTCGTGAAGCCGTCCGATCTGGGGCTCGCGCCGGCGCCGGCGCGTGCACCGGGGGCGAACGCCCCCGGCGAGCCGGTCTCGCTCGAGGAGGTGGAGAAACGCCACATCTCCGAGGTGCTCTCCCACACGGGGGGCAACGTCAGCCAGGCGGCGCGCCTCCTCGGGATCGACCGGGTCACCCTCTACAACAAGATCAAGAAGTTCCACTTCCGTCGCGACGGCGAGGAGCCCGACGCGTAGTGCCCCGACCCGGGCGGGTGCCGAGTTATTCGACGAACGGTGAAGTTCTCGACACCCCGCGACGCAGCGCCATAAACGTCAGTGTTCACGGATGGTTGCGCCTCGGTGTGGCGCTTTCATCCGTTGAGAAACGCATCGGGACCCATCCGGGGGGCTGCGACCCGAGCCGGATGTCCCCATCCCAACCATCCGTGAAGAGGGCGCATTTCACCGAGGGTCCGATGGAGCCCGCTTGGCCCGCCCCTTGAAAAGGGAAAGGCTGGGAGGAACGAACGATGAGCTGCCCCTACCTCACCGAAGTGACCATGGTGTTCTGCCAGGCATCCGCGCAGAAGAAGCTCATCCCGAGCGATCGGATCACCACGGCCTCCACCTGCGAGGGGGAGGGCTTCAGCGCCTGCACCCTGTACAAGGAGGCGCTCTCTCGCGCGCTGCACACCATCGAGGAGCTCGAGACCGAGCTCGCGGAATCGAAGGAGAAGAAGGGGGCCCGCACATGAAGCTCGGTAGACGACACTTCCTCCAGATCGCAGGAGCCACGGGAACCGCGGCGCTCGTCGCGCTTCCGGGCAGGACCCCGGCGGCTGACGGCATCCCGGTGGCCGGGGAGGACGAGAGTTCCGTCCTCGTCGATACCACGAAGTGCATCGGCTGCAGGGGCTGCGAGGCCGCCTGCGCCGAGGCCAACAAGCTCCCGGACCCTCCCTCCGACGCGGAGGCCTTCGCCACCCGCCGGAACACCGGACCGGACTGCTTCACCGTGGTCCTCCGGGCCGAGAAGCCCGACGGCTCACCCCGGTTCGTGAAGCGGCAGTGCATGCACTGCGTGGAGCCGGCCTGCGCGTCGGCCTGCCCGGTTCGCGCGCTCGACAAGCTGGAAACTGGCCCGGTGTCCTACGACGGCTCGAAATGCATGGGCTGCCGGTACTGCATGGTGGCCTGCCCCTTCAGCGTGCCGAAGTACCAGTACGCGAGCGCGCTCCCCGTCGTCCGCAAGTGCACGTTCTGCTCGAGTCGGCAGGCGCAGGGGAAGCCACCGGCCTGCACCAGCGTCTGCCCGAGCGGCGCGCTCACCTACGGAACCCGCGGACGGCTCATCGCCGAGGCGCGAGGGCGCGTCTACGGCAACCCCGACAAGTACACCCCGCACATCTACGGCGAGCACGAGGCCGGCGGGACCAACTGGCTCTACATCACCGACATCACCTTCGAGAAGCTGGGGTTCGAGGTGGCCGTGAACGACAACTCCTATCCCCGGCTGGTCCGGGGAGCGCTGGGAGTTCCACCGGTGGTGATGACGCTCTGGCCCCCGCTGCTCATGGGTCTCTGGGCGTTCTCGCATCGGGATGGCAAGGGCAACGGCAAGGGCAACGGCAAGGGAGGCGACCATGGCTAGCTCAGGGGCACCGGCCCGACCGGGTGGTTCGTGGGTGCAGGAGCGGATCCTGCTCGGCATGACGATGCGGGAGTACCTCGTATCGCTCTGGACGCCCTTCAACGTGGTCTGCGCCGCCATCCTGGCGGTGGGGGTGCCGCTGATCGTCTACCGGTTCGCCGCCGGCCTCGGGGCCACCACCAACCTCTCCCAGACGCAGCCCTGGGGCCTGTGGATCGGCTTCGACATGATGACCGGCATCGCCCTGGCCGCGGGCGGGTTCACCATCGGTGCGGCGGTGGAGATCTTCAACCTGGAGGAGTTCCACGCCATCGAGCGCCCCGCCATCCTCACCGGCTTCCTCGGCTATCTCATGGCGGTGATCGGCCTGATCGCCGACCTGGGGAAGCCCTGGAACATGGTGGGCATCTTCTCCAACAACGGCACCCAGTCGGTCCTCTTCGAGGTCGCATGGTGCGTGGCCTGCTACACCACCGTCCTCTTCCTCGAGTTCGCCGTTCCGCTCTTCGAGTGGCTCGGCTGGGAGCGCTTCTACCGGCCGCTCAAGAAGCTGCTGCTCGCCCTCACGGTGCTCTCGGTGATGTTCTCCACGATGCACCAGTCGGCGCTCGGCTCCCTCTTCATCATCGCCCCGCACAAGCTCCACCCGCTCTGGTACTCGGGCCAGATCTTCATCTTCTTCTTCATCAGCGCGGTCATCGCCGGCATCTCCATGGTCATCGTGGAGAGCACCATCTCCCACCAGATCTTCTCCGACCAGCTCGAGGGGCACCACGTGGACATCGAGAAGGTGACCTTCGGCCTGGCCAAGGCCGGCGCGGTGGTGATGTTCGCCTACTTCTTCCTCAAGCTGCAGGGGGTCATCGACAACCACGCGCTCGGGCTCATCGGCGTGGGGTTCTACGGCAAGTGGTGGCTCCTCGAGATGCTGGGCTTCGTCCTGCTTCCCTCCCTGATGTACGCCTGGGGCGCCCGCTACCGGCACATCACGGTGGTGCGCGTGGCGGCCATCCTGGGCGTGGTGGGCATCGTCCTCAACCGGCTCAACGTGTCGCTCGTGGCCTACAACTACAACCAGCCGGTGCGCTACTGGCCCAGCTGGATGGAGATCGCGGTCTCCCTCATGCTCGTGGTGGTGGGCGTCCTCGCCTTCCGCTGGATCGTGCTCCGGATGCCGGTGCTCTCCCCGATGAAGGAGCAGGCTGGAAGCCACGGAGGCACGCCATGACCCGCATCGCGAGGACGCTTCGCCGTCTCACCCTGCTCTTCGCGGTCCTGGTCGCCTCCACGGCGGCCGCCGGGGGGCTCGACAAGCTGCCGGCCGACTACACCTTCAAGCCGTCGGACGGAAGCCCTGGGAAGGTGACCTTCAGCCACGGGAGCCACGTGGACCCGAAGAAGCCCGGGTGCACCACCTGCCACCCGAAGTTCTGGAAGACGCTTTCGCCGGGCGCCACGGCCGACGGGAAGCCCATCCGGCACGACGTGATGGAGAAGGGCGGGCAGTGCGGCACCTGCCACGGCAAGGCGGCCTTCGGTTTCGACTCCTGCGACCTCTGCCATCGGTAGGTCTTCCCGGGCGCACCCGGGAGCGAAAACCTTGCGCGTGCTCGGCCCTCACCATGGGCGGAGCGCGCGCAAGCTGCGTAGTGGGCGAAGTCGCCCAAATCGACCGCTCGAGTCCACGATCGCCGTCGAATTTCCCGGGGAAATTCATGGAAGTTAATCCGCGTTCCTCTGGCCAGACCCCGAGGGATCTGCTACAGCCGACGGGTTAATCACGAGGACCGCCAGTCAACGTCGGCGGCCCTCCGATCGAGACGAGGGGCGACCATGTCGAAGCGGATGTTGCTTGCACTGGCGGTGGCCTTCCTGGCCGCGCCGGCGTGGGCGGAGATCCCGGCGGAGCAGGACAGTTGCCTGGGCTGCCACGGGAGCGACCCGTCCATGTCCATGGACCTCCCCGGTGGCGAGAAGCTCCCGCTCCACGTGGACCAGGCGGCCTTCGGCAAGTCGGTCCACGGCGACATGCTCCGCTGCACCGACTGCCACACCGACAAGACCGACTACCCCCACGATTCGAAGCCCTTCAAGACCCGCCGGGACGTCACGGTCGCCTATTACGAGCAGTGCAAGAAGTGCCACTTCGCCAACTACACGAAGACCCTCGACGGGGTTCACTTCCAGCTGGCGCAGAAGGGGAACCAGCAGGCCGCCCTCTGCGTCGATTGCCACGGTTCCCACGCCATCGGTCGCCCCGCCGAGCCCCGCACCCGGGTCTCCCAGACCTGCTCCAACTGCCACAAGCAGGTCTTCGACGTCTACAAGGAGAGCGTCCACGGCAAGGCGGTGACCCAGGGCAACGGCGACGTCCCGGTCTGCACCGACTGCCACCACGCCCACGACGTCGCCGACCCGCGCGCTGGCGCGCTGTCCCTGCGCACCGCCGACATCTGCGGCCGCTGCCACACCGACCCCAAGCTGATGAAGCGCTACGGCCTCTCCACCAACGTGGTCTCGAGCTACCTGTCCGACTTCCACGGCATGGCGGCCTCCCTGCAGAAGGGCAAGAAGGGAAAGTCGGACAGGCTCGCGGCCGGCTGCACCGACTGCCACGGCGTGCACGACATCCAGAAGCCGTCGGACCCCCGCTCCTCTGTGATGAAGTCCAACCTCGTGAAGACCTGCGGCAAGTGCCACGCCGGCGCCACCGCCGACTTCCCCAAGGCCTGGATGTCCCACTACGAGCCCAGCCTGAAGAAGTCCCCGCTCGTCTGGACCGTGCAGCTCTTCTACTACGTGCTCATCCCCTTCATCCTCGTCAGCCTGTTGGTGCAGATCGCGCTCCACCTCTGGCGGGTCGTGGTGAACCGGTGAGCGGCGGTGCGGCGGGCGGCACGGATTCCGGAGCGAGGAGCGCGGCGATGAGCGAAGGGTCGAACGGGGTGGGGACGTCGTACCTCTTGCGCTTCGGTCCGGCGCAGCGGGTGGAGCACTTCGTGACCATGGTCGACTTCGTCGGCCTGGTCGCCACCGGCCTGCCCCAGAAGTTCTACACGGCCCGGTGGGCGCAGTGGCTCATCGGCAACCTGGGCGGGATCGACACGGTCCGCTGGATCCACCGCTTCTTCGGCATCGTGCTGCTCGTGGCGGTGGTGGTCCACCTCGCCACCGCCTTCCGCGCCATCCTGTCCCGCAAGGTCGGATTCACGATGGCGGTGAACAAGCGCGACTTCAACGACGCCGTGCAGACGCTCCGCTACTACCTGGGGCTCGAGGATCACCCCGCCGCCTTCGACCGGTACGACTACAAGCAGAAGTGGGAGTACTGGAGCCTCATGATCGGCAACGTGATCATGATCCTCTCCGGCCTCACCCTCATGTACCCGGCCTTCGTGGCGCGACTCGGCCCGGGGGAGATCATCCCGGCGGCCAAGGTGGCCCATTCGAACGAGGGGCTCATGGCCTTCCTCGTCATCACCATCTGGCACATCTTCAACGCGCACCTGCACCCCGACGTGTTCCCGTTCGACGCGTCGATCTTCACGGGGCAGATCAGCCGCGAGCGCATGGAGCACGAGCACCCGCTCGAGCTGGCCCGCATCGAGGGACGGGAGCCCGGCGGTCACGGGCACTGAGCCCGGGGCCGAGGACGCCGTATGAGCGGCGCCAGGTGGATGGACTTCGCCGGGCAGGCGATCTTCCACACCCTGGTCGCCGCGCTCGTCGTCGAGGCGCTCGTGCGGCTCTGGAAGGTGCGCGACCCCCAGCAGCGCACCGGGTTCCGCCTGCTGGCGCTCGTCTGGCCGCTGCTCGTCGTGCCCGCGTACTTCCTCCTCTTCCCGGGGCGGGAGGAGGAGTCGTTCCGCGACGGCCGTGCGCTCTTCGCCGGGCGTCACTGGGAGGACCTCGCCTTCCTGGGGATCGGCCTCTACGGCTGGTGGATCCTCGGGATGTCCGCCTTCGGACTCGGGCTCTTCCTGCTCGACCTCGTCCCGTGGATGCGCGCACGCGGCGCCCGCTCGCCTCCGTGGCTGGCCCGGTCTCCCCACGCGCGCCCGGCCCAGGAGGCACTCGCGCGGGCGGCCGCCGCGCTCCGGATGGAGGCTCCCCCGCTCGCCTGGGTGGATGAAGGCCCGCCCGTCCTCTTCTGCACCGGAACCCGGCGACCCACCGTGGTCATCTCCCGGTCGGCCGTGGCCCTCCTCGACTCCGAGGAACTGGCCGGCGCGCTCGCCCATGAACTCGCGCACCTGGAACGTCGCGACCCCACGCTGTCCTGGGCGCTCATGGGCGCTCGCGCCCTCATGTGGTTCAACCCGGGCGTGCAGGTGCTCGTGCGGGCCATCGCCCGGGACGGGGAGCGCGTCGCCGACGAGCGGGCGGGGAACGCGAGCGGGGACCGGCTGGCGCTCGCGAGCGGGCTCCTGAAGCTCTTCCGCGCCACCGAGGGGCGGGGGCCGGCCAGCGCACCCGGAAGCCACCCCCTCGCCGCGGCGCTCGCCGAGCCCATCGCGCGGGCCCGGTCCCACGACATCGAGCTGCGCTGCCGGGCGCTGCTCGCCCCTCCACCCCACCGGGTCCCGCTGGCGCGCATGCGCCTCGCCGCAACGGCGGTCGGCCTCGGTCTCCTGCTGTTCTTCGTGGTATGACCGCCGCGAGGGTCGCCGGGATGGGAAGCACGGTGAGCGAGGGCGCACGTGCGCTGTTGACCATGACCCTCGTCCTGGGGGGCACGGTCGCGGCGCTCGCCACCCTCGACTCCGTTCCCACCTGGCTTCACGGGCAGCCGCGCGGCGTTCGCCGGGTGGACACGGTGGAGGACGCGGAGCGACGGCTGCAGACCAAGGTGCTGCTCCCCTCCTACTTCCCCGATACGCTGCGATGGCCGCCGAGCGGCGTGCGCTTCACCCGCGACGAGGGCGGCGCGGTGGCCCTCGACTTCCTCGGCAAGGACGGCACGCCGGCCCTGCTGCTCGTGGAGTCCGTGACCGATCGCGCCATCCCCGAGGGGCTCCAGGGGCGCCTGGCGATCATCCAGCAGCAGAGCGCCCCGCTGGGCGACGGCGCGGTGCTCGCCCGGGTGGTGGCGGAGGATGGCACGCTCTGGAGCCAGCTCGACTGGAGCCGGGGAGGGCGCCGGTTCCTGCTGCGGGGGCGCGGCTCGCTCGAGGACCTCCTCCGCATGGCGCGCAGCACGCACGGGGAGACCCGATGAGCGGTTCCTCGCTCCGGGACCGTCTGCGCAGCTCGCTGCAGACCCGCGTCTACCTCCTGCTCGCCGTGAGCGCCGTCATCCCGGTCGGCCTGCTCGCCTGGGCCTTCGGGGTGCGCGTCACTCGGCTCGACCAGCAGCTCGTGGCGGCCCGGGAGTGGTCGGCCCGCACGGTGGCCGCCCAGGTCGAGGAGGAACTGCTCCAGGGTTTCGAGGTGCTCCAGCGCGCCGCCACCGCCTCCCACGTGAACCTGGAGGACCGCGACGTCGAGCCGGAGCGGGCGGCGCTCCGCGACCCGCGCGTGGGGCTCCAGTTCCCCGGCGGCGCCTTCTTCCTCGACGCAGCGGGGCAGGTGCTCGCGGAGGAACCGGGCCGAGGCGCCCGGTCGATGGCGCCCGTCGCCGGGCTTCCGGCGGTCCGGACCGCCATCGAGACCGGACGTCCGGCGGTCACGGGGTTCGTGGAGGGCCGGTCGGGCGACCACGTCTATCAGCTCGTCCCGGTGCGGGACTGGCACGGCAGCATCACCGGCGTCGTGGGTGGGGTGGTGGACACGAGTCAGCACCATTTCCAGGTGCTCCTCCGCTACCTGCGGCAGGGGACGGAGGGCACGGCCGAGTTGCTCGACCGCTCCGGGCGGGTTCTCGCCACCACCGAGCCGGGGAGGCCCACCTCCACGACCGCGTGCACCGGCGTCCGTCGTCTGGTCGCCGAGGGAACCGGGACGGCGAAGCTCTGCCGCGATTGCCATGCGGGGCGCTCCGAGGACGCCCAGGGGCGCGCGGCGGTGACGACCGCCTGGGTCGCCAACGCGCCCTGGGCGGTCGTGGCCCGGGTCCCCGCATCCGAGGTCATGGGGACCTCGGGTGCCATCCCGACCTGGCTCGGGGGCATGATCCTGGTGTCGGTATTCGCCGGGGCGATGCTGGCCTGGGGGGCGGCGCGGAGCATCGCGGGGCCGGTGGTCGCGCTCACGCGTGCCGCCGAGACCATCGCGGGCGGCGACCTCTCGGCCCCCATCCCGGCGCTGGGCGAGGACGAGGTGGGGCGGCTCGCGATGGCCCTGGAGCGGATGCGCGAATCGCTCTCCCGCCTCCTCGGTGCGGTGGCGGACGCCAACGCCCAGCTCGAGGCGCGCGTGATCGAGCGGACCGCACAGCTCGGGAAGGCCAACGAGCAGCTCCGCGAGCGCGAACTGGCGCTGGGACGGCTCTACGAGAAGGTGGTGTCGGCCCAGGAGGACGAGCGGAAGCGCATCGCCCGGGAACTGCACGACGAGACGAGCCAGAGCCTGGCCGCCCTCGTCATGGCCATCGACGGTTCGCTGGCCGCGCTCAAGGCGGGCTATACCCCCCGCCTGGAGGAGGCGAAGGCCCTCGCCGTGCGGACCATCGAGGAGGTCCACCGGATGATCCTGGACCTGCGCCCCTCGGTCCTCGACGACCTGGGGCTCCAGTCCGCCATCCGCTGGTACGCCGAGCGCCACCTGGCGACCCGGGGCATCTCCGTGCGCTGCGAGTTCGACGCGCTCGACCATCGCTATCCGGCGGCCTTCGAGACGGCGCTCTTCCGGGTCTGTCAGGAGGCGATGAGCAACATCGCGCGCCACGCCCACGCGGAGAGCGTCCTGGTGCAACTCACCGAGGTCGAGGGTGAGATCCGCATCGAGATCGAGGATGATGGGCGCGGCTTCGATCCGGGCAACGTGTCCCACGCGGACCGCCGCCACTTCGGGCTGATGGGGATCGAGGAACGGGTGGAGATCCTGGGTGGAAAGGTGAGCATCGAATCGACGCCGGGTCAGGGGACGCGCATCCGCCTCGCCGTACCGCTTCCGAGGGAGAGCTAGCCGATGTCGAAGATCCGCGTTCTGCTCGCCGACGATCATGCCATCCTCCGCGAGGGAGTCCGTGCGTTGCTCGCGCTCTGCGAGGACATCGAGGTGGTCGGGGAGGCGGTGGACGGCCAGGGTGCCATCGAGGCCACCCGCAAGCTCGACCCGGACGTCGTGGTGATGGACATCGCCATGCCCGGGCTCGGTGGCCTGGAGGCCACCCTCGAGATCAAGAAGGCGGGGCTCCGGGCCAAGATCCTGATCCTCTCCCAGTACGAGGACCGGGAATACGTGCGCCGGCTGCTGAAGGCCGGCGTCTCCGGCTACCTGCTGAAGAAGTCGGCCGGGGCCGAGTTGCCGAACTCGATCCGGGCCGTCCATCGCGGGGGGCTGGTCCTCGATCCGGAGGTGGCGCGCACGGCGATGGAGGATTCGGGTCCGGCGGCGGAGGGCGGGGGCGATCGGTACGAGTCGCTCACCGACCGGGAGAAGCAGGTGCTGAAGCTCGTCGCAGAGGGGCTCGCCAACAAGGAGGTCGCCGACGTGCTGGGCATCAGCGTGAAGACCGCGATGTCCCACCGCGAGAAGGTGATGGAGAAGCTCGGGCTCCACAATCGGACCGAGCTCGTTCGATTCGCGCTTCGCCAGGGCGTCATCCGCGTCGACCCCTGATCTGCGCCAAATCCCCCGCGTTCCCCCTGACTGGGTGCCAACCCCCAGGCGCGGTTCAGGTCGTTCCTTCCAAGCGCCCGGAATGGCTCGCATCGCCACGCAACCTGGGCGGCCCGTTCCTTGCTCTCGCCATCCGTGCCCGGGTCGCGTCGGGAGGGGTGTGACCAGGAACGGGGATGGGGGAGCGCGTGCGGGTCCTTCTGACGAGCGCGCCGGAGCCGGGTCTTGGGGCCGAAACCGCCCAGGCCTGGCTCCCCCTTGCCCTGGTCCACCTGGCGGGTGCCGTGCGAGCCGCCGGGCACGACTGCGGAATGGTGGATGCCGTCGCCGAGGGGCTGGACGTCCCGTCCCTCGCGAGCCGGGTGCGCGAGTTCGATCCCGACACGGTCTGCATCTCCTCGTCCACCCCGGGCTTTCCGTCCGCACTGGAACTCTGCCAGCAGGTCCGCCGCCCCGGCCTCCGCACCATCGTGGGCGGGGTCCACGCGTCGTCCATGTACCCGGAGTTCCTGCCCGGCGGAGAGGTAGACTTCGTGGTGGTGGGGGAGGGGGAGGAGACGCTGCCCGAGCTCCTCCGTTGCCTCGAGGCCGGGGACGATCCCGCGCGCGTGGCCGGACTGGCCTTCCCCCTGGGGGGACGGGTGATCCGCACAGCACACCGTCCGCGGCTGGCCGCTCTCGACCCGCTGCCGAAGGCCTGGGACATCCTCGACGCGCCCGGCTACCGTTGCCGGCAGCGGCCGGATGCCCGCCTCGCCGCCGTCGCCACCTCGCGGGGCTGCCCCCGCCGATGCGCCCACTGCTTCGAGTCGGCCACGAACGGTGGGGTCTGGCGGAAGCGCTCGGTGGACTCGGTTGCCTACGAGTTCACCACCCTGCGCCGCGAGCGCGGCGTCGAGGTGGTCGCGCTTCAGGACCCGGCGCCTACCGCCGATCCGGAGCGGTTCACGGCACTGCTCGAGCGGGTCGTCGAACTCGACCTGGGACTCGAGTTCATCGTCTGGACCTGCGTACCCGACCTGCTCCGGGACGAGTCCCGGCTCGCAGCGTGGCGAGAAGCTGGCGTCATCCACGTCGGGATCTGCCGCGAGCCTGGCGAGGACCGGCTCGCTGGGGAGGCCCGGAAGCAGTCGCTCGCCGACGGGAGGCGCGCGGTCCGGGCGCTCCGGCAGGCGGGAATCACCTCCGAAACCTCGTTCTGGGTGGGCTTCCCGGACGAAACTCCCGCGCGCGTCGAGGAGACCCTGGAGCGCGCCGTCGCGTGGAGCAGCGACGAGGCCCGGTTCGCAGTCCTCGCTCCGCTCCCCTACACGCGGGCGTGGAAGGAGTGGGGCGCCCACGTGGCGACCCGCGACTACCGACGCTTCAACGAGCGCGAGGCCGTGCTGAAGCCGCGGGCCATGCGGCTCGACGACGTGACGGCGGCCGCCGAGGACTGCAGCCGCCGATTCCGTGCGGCGCGATCGAATTCCTGAGGAACCACGAACGATTGGTGGTGCCGGCTCCGGTGGCGTGGTACTTGCGATCCGGGTCCCCGAAGCGTGGAAGCCCTTCGAAATCTCTGGCGCCGGCTGGACGGCAGCGTGCGGGCCCGGATCCTGCTACCGACGGCCATCCTCTTCGCCGCAGTGCTCGGTGCGATGGTCTACGCGGCGGTACGCGCGTACGGGGCCGACATCGAGAAGGTCCAGCGGGAGCGGGCGGAGATCTTCGCGGCCAACGTCGCGAGCGGTGTGACCCAGACGATGGCCGACGGGGCGCCGGCGCAGGTGGTCGAGATCCTCGAGCTGGCCCGGAGCCACCGCGCCGATCTCGAGTCGATCAGCCTCCTGCGCTCGAGCGGTGACGTGGCCTACTCGACCGACCGGCGGCTGATCGGTACACGCCCCTGGGGGGACATGAGGTCCATGCACGAGCCCCGGCTCGTCTTCGAGGCGGGCGGGGAGACCTCCCAGTACGCCGTCCTTCGCCCGGTGGCGAACGGCTCCCGGTGCACCGCGTGCCACGGGCGCGACGCCCGCATCAACGGCTGGCTGGATCTTCGATTCACCCGGGCGCCGGCCGTGGCGGCCCAGGCGCAGATCGCCCGGACGCTCGCCATCAGCGCGGGTTTCGCGCTGCTCGCGTTGCTCGCCATCGCCTGGTGGCTGGTCGGGCGGGAGGCGGTCGCCCCGCTGAAGCGGCTCGTCGCCGCGATGGCGCGGGCCGAGTCGGGCGACCTGGCGGTCCGCGCCGACGAGGGGAGGAGCGACGAGCTCGGCACGGCGGCGCGCGGATTCGACGCCACGCTGGCTGCCCTTCGGCGCAGCCAGACCGAGCTGGAAGCCTTCTACCGGGAACGCATGGCCCGGGCCGACCGGTTCGCCACCGTCGGCGAACTGGCCACCGGGCTCGCGCACGAGATCAAGAACCCGCTGGCCGGCCTGTCCGGCGCCCTCGAGCTCCTCGCCGAGGACCTGGCCGGGAACCCGCGCCAGGCCGAGATGGTGGGGGAGATGCGACACCAGGTCGCGCGTCTCGGCCGCACGATGGAGAGCCTCCTCTCGTTCGCCCGTCCCCCCCGGCCGAGGCTCCGGGAGAGCGACCTCAACCTCACGCTCGAGAAGGTGCTCTTCCTCGTGCGGCAGCAGCGCAAGCTCGGCAGCGTGGAGGTCGAGGCCGACCTGGGGTCGATGCCGCCGGTGATGGCCGACTCCGAACGGCTCGAGCAGGTCTTCCTGAACATCTGCCTGAACGCCTGCCAGGCCATGGGTACGGATGGAGGCCGGCTCGTGGTTCGGTCCCGGGTGGTCGATGGCCGGGTCACGGTGACCGTGGAGGACACCGGCCCCGGGATCCCCGAGAGCGTCCGCCCGCACCTCTTCAAGCCTTTCTTCACCACCAAGCGCGAGGGGAACGGCCTCGGGCTCGCCATCTCGGCGCGGATCGTGGCCGAGCACGGCGGGACCATCGGGTATCGTTGCCCGTTGGGCGGGGGGACCACCTTCACGGTAGGCTTCCCACCGGCCGCGGCCGCTTCGGACCGCTCCGTGGAGAATCCCGCATGACCGAAACGCCCACCCGCATCCTGGTCGTCGACGACGAGAAGCTCATCCGCTGGTCGGTGGGCGAGCGTCTCCAGCGCGGCGGCTTCGAGGTCGTCTCGGCGGAGTCGGGGGAGGAGGCGCTCGACGCCGTGGCCACCCGGTCCCCCGATCTCATGCTCCTCGACGTCCGCCTCCCCGGAATCGATGGCCTCGTCACGCTGCAGCGGGCGCTCGCCCTGTCCCCGGACCTGCCCGTCATCATGATGTCGGCCCACAGCACGGTGGACATCGCGGTCGAGGCCATGAAGCACGGCGCCGTCGACTTCCTGGTGAAGCCGTTCCCGTTCCAGGCGCTCGACGGGGCGGTCGCTCGTGCGCTCCAGACCGCGCAGACACGCCGGCAGATCCAGGAACTCGCGCAGGAGCGCCGGGGCGGTTCGGAGGCGATGGACCTGGTGGGGAACTCCGCGGAGATGGAGCGGATCCGCAGCGTCGTCGGCCGGCTCTCGGGCGGGGACGCGACGACCGTGCTCATCGAGGGGGAGAGCGGCACCGGCAAGGAGGTGGTGGCCCGGGCCATCCACCGCTCCAGCCGTCGCACCGAGCGGCCCTTCCTCCAGGTGAACTGCGCGGCCCTGCCCGAGCACCTGCTCGAGAGCGAGCTCTTCGGTCACGAGCGGGGGGCCTTCACGGACGCCCACGCGCAGAAGCGCGGGCTCTTCGAGAGCGCCGAGGGTGGCACGGTGCTCCTCGACGAGATCGGGGACCTGCACCCCGGCGGCCAGGCCAAGCTCCTCCGCCTCCTCGAGGACAAGGCCTTCCGGCGCGTGGGAGGCGTCGCCGAGCTCCGGGCGGACGTCCGGGTGCTCGCCGCCACCAACGTGGATCTGGAGCAGCGGGTCTCCGAGGGGCGCTTCCGCTCCGACCTCTTCTTCCGCCTCAACGTGGTGCGCATCGTGGTGCCCCCGCTGCGCGACCATCCCGAGGACGTGCCCACGCTCTGCGTCCATTTCATCGCCCGGTTCAACGAGGAGATGAGCGGAAACGTGAAGGGCGTGAGCCCGGCGGCCCTGCAGATGCTCCAGGCCCACCGCTGGCCGGGGAACGTTCGCGAGCTCCGCAACGTGGTGGAGCGGGCCTTCATCCTCCACGCCGGGGTCGAGGAGCTTCGTCCCGAGCACCTGACGCCGGAGCTCCGTGGCGCGCCGGCGGTCCGGCGGGTCGATCGCTCCCCCAACGTACCCCCCGACGGGCTGGTCCTGGAGGATGTGGAACGGAAGCTCATCCAGGAGGCGCTCGATCGGACGAGCGGGAACCAGTCGAGGGCGGCGCGGCTGCTCGGCATCACCCGGGACACGCTTCGCTACCGGCTGAAGAAGCACGGAATGGGGTAGGGCTCCTGCCCGGCGGGATGTCTTGACAGGCCCCACCCCCTCCGCTACAAGTCCGCGCTCCACAAACGTTTTCTGCAAGTCCTCCCCGGCCTTCCGACGCGGGGCGAACCAATGCGAGGTCGAACATGGCTACTGGTCTTCTGGGTCGCAAGGTCGGCATGACCCACATCTTCACCGCCGACGGCGACTGCATCCCCGTCACCGTTCTCCAGATGGGCCCCTGCACCGTCATCCGTCGCAAGACGACGGCGAAGGACGGATACGATGCCGTCGTTCTCGGCTTCGTCGAGATCGCCGAGGGCAAGGAGAAGCGGCTCACCAAGGCCGAGGTAGGCGTGTTCAAGAAGGCCGGAACCGCGGTCTTCCGCCACCTGAAGGAGGTCCGGCCCAGGGACGCGAAGCTCCTCGGCGAGCTCAAGACCGGCGACGTGCTCACGGTGGACCAGGTCTTCAAGCTCGACCAGCGCGTCGATGTCACCGGAGTCACGAAGGGGCGCGGCTTCGCCGGCGTCTTCAAGCGCTGGGGAATGAAGGGCGCGGCCCGCGACTCGTCCACGGCGCACGAGCACCACCGGCATCCCGGCGCCATCGGCCAGCGCAAGACCCCCGGCAAGGTCTGGAAGGGCAAGCACCTGCCCGGTCAGTACGGCGTGGACAACATCACCACGCAGAACCTCATCGTTGCCGGCATCGAGGCCGAGGGAAACCTTCTGCTCGTGAAGGGGGCCGTCCCGGGTCACGCGGACGGGCTGGTCTTCGTCGACACCGCCTCCAAGGGTCAGCCGAAGACCAAGAAGAAGCAGGAAGTCCGCGAGCGCGCGAAGCCGAAGGTCTAGCAGCGCCGGCTTCAGCCGGCGCAAGAACCACTCACGGAACGGTTCCGAAACGCGAAAGGGCTGGCGATCACTCGCCAGCCCTTTTCTCGTCTCGTGCTCGTCGGAACGGCTCCGTGGCCCGTTCCTGCGACGGCTGAAGCCGCCGCTACAGCTCCGGAGCCGCCTCCGCGCCCGAGCGCTTCCGGTCCCGCTCCATGCGGTACCGCGCGTTGGGGTCGAGGGCCTTCTTCCGCAGCCGGATGGAGAGCGGCGTCACCTCCACCAGCTCGTCCTCGGCGATCCACTCGAGCGACTTCTCGAGGTTCATGTCCCGCGGCGGCGTGAGGATGATGTTCTCGTCCCGGCCCGCCGCGCGGATGTTCGTGAGCTTCTTCTCCCGGCAGATGTTGTACTCGATGTCGTTGTCGTGGGAGTGCTCGCCCACGATCATGCCGTTGTAGACCTTGTCGCCGGGCTTCACGAAGAGCTTGCCTCGCTCCTGGGCGGAGAAGCAGGCGTAGGCCACCACCTCGCCCTCGCGGTCCGCGACGATGGCGCCGGCCTGGCGCTTGTTGATGCGCCCCTGCCAGGGCTCGTAGCCGTCGAACTGGGAGGAGAGGATGCCCTCGCCGCGGGTCAGCGTGAGGAAGTCGGAGCGGAAGCCGATGAGGCCACGGGCCGGGACCCGGAACTGGAGCCGCGTGCGCCCCGACCCGAGGGGCTGCATGTCCACCATGCGACCCTTGCGGGGGCCGAGCGCGCTCGTGACTCCGCCCACGCCGTCTACGGGCAGATCGCAGACGAGAAGCTCCATCGGTTCGTGCACGTCCCCGTTCACGGTCTTCAGCACCGGTTCCGGGTTGGAGACGGTCACCTCGAAGCCCTCGCGCCGCATGTTCTCGACGATGACCGCGAGCTGCAGCTCCCCCCGCCCCACCACCTTGAAGGCGTCGGGCGTCTCGGTGTCCTCGACCCG
This sequence comes from uncultured Anaeromyxobacter sp., assembly GCA_903855945.1. Taxonomy (GTDB): domain Bacteria; phylum Myxococcota; class Myxococcia; order Myxococcales; family Anaeromyxobacteraceae; genus CAIOAK01. Next base: position 3,645 of record CAIOAK010000160.1, on the reverse strand, counting down.
GATCGAGACGTTCTTGTAGACCTCGCGCTGGAGCCGTTCGCGGATGTTGCGGCTGGTGACGTACTTCCCCTCGCGTCCGGCGAAGGGACCGTCGTTCACGCGGAAGACCATGGACATCGTGGGCTCCTCCACGCTGATGCGGGGGAGCGCCACCGGGGCGGACGGATCGCACAGGGTGTCGCCGATGCCGATGTCGTCGGCGCCGGCGATGCAGACGATCTCGCCGGGACCGGCGTCCTTCACCTCGACGCGCTTCAGGCCGTCGTAGACGTAGAGCCGGACGATCTTGGCCGGGACGATGAGCCCCGCCTCGCGGACCACCGAGATGGCCATCGCCTCGCGGGCCACGCCCGAGGCGATGCGGCCGATGGCGAGGCGCCCCACGTAGTCGTCGTAGTCGAGGTTGTCGACGAGCATCTGCAGCGTGGGATGCTCCTCCTCGGGAGGAGCCGGAACGTGCGTGAGGATGGCGTCGAAGAGCGGCTTCAGGCTCTGCGATTCGAAGGCGCCGGCCACCGTGTGGGCGGCCTTTCCCTCGCGGGCGATGCAGTAGATGACCGGGAAGTCGATCTGGTGCTCGTTGGCGCCCAGGTCGATGTAGAGCGAGTAGACGAGGTCCAGGACCTCCTTGGCCCGCGCGTCGTGCCGGTCAACCTTGTTGATGACGACGACCGACGGCAACCCGAGCGCCAGCGCCTTGGAGAGCACGAAGCGGGTCTGGGGCAGGGGGCCCTCGGCGGCGTCGACGAGGAGCAGCACCCCGTCCACCAGTCGCAGGGCCCGCTCCACCTCGCCACCGAAGTCGGCGTGGCCCGGGGTGTCGACGATGTTGATCTTGATCCCGTTCCAGGTGACCGCGGTGTTCTTCGCGAGGATGGTGATGCCCTTCTCGCGCTCCAGGTCGTTGGAGTCCATGACACGCTCGATCATGGTCTCGTTGGCGCGGAAGATGCCGGCCTGGCGCAGCATGAAGTCCACGAGCGTGGTCTTGCCGTGGTCGACGTGGGCAACGATGGCCACGTTGCGGATTCGGTCTCGGGCGATCATAGGGGGGGGGAGGCGGGCGGTTCATATACGCGCTGCGTCGTAACGGCAAGGGGAAACGCCCCGCGCGGGTACCGGGAGGATGGAATGGGAGAGATTCTGGGGGTTCACCACGTGGCGCTTCGCTGCAACGACCTGGCGGCCTGCGAGCGGTTCTACCGGGAGGTGCTGGGGCTATCCGTGCTCCGCCGCTGGCCCGACGACGGGGGAGGGGACCGGAGCGTCTGGCTCTCCGCCGGGGCCGGATTCCTGGCGCTGGAGCGGGCCACGCGCCCGGTGGAGGAGGCGCCGTTCGAGGACGCTCCGGCGGGCTGGCAGGTGGTGGCGCTGGGCATCCCGCGTGCCGACCGGAAGGAATGGGAGGGTCGACTCGCCGCGGCGCGGGTTCGCCTCGCCCGGAGGACCCCGTTCTCCCTCTTCTTCCGGGACCCCGAGGGGAACCGGGTGGCCCTCTCCCACTGGCCGGAGGAGGCGTGATCTTCGAGCGACACCGGTTCCGCACCGACAACTACCTCTACCTGCTCGCCGACGGTGACGATGCGGCGCTCGTGGACCCCGCCGATCCGGAGGTGGCGCTCGAGGTGGCCCGGAGGAGCGGGGTTCACCCGAAGTGGATCCTGCACACCCACGCCCACCCGGATCACGCGGGGGGCAGCGCACGGCTCCGCGCCGAACTGGGCGCCGAGGTGGTCGGACACGGAGGGGATGCGGCCTGGTTCCCGCCCGACCGGGACCTCGCGGGGGTGACGGAACTGGAACTGGGCCGGCTTCACGTCCGCGTGCACGCCTCGCCGGGGCACACGCCGGGATCGGTCCTCCTCGAGTGGAAGGGGAGGCTTCTCACCGGGGACACGCTCTTCTGGTCGGGTTGCGGCAACTGCCGGAACGGCGGCGACCCGGCCCGGCTGGCGGCCACCTTCCGCACCGTGATCTCCGGGCTCGATCCGCGGCTCGAGGTCCACCCGGGGCACGACTACGCCGAGGCCAACCTACGGTTCGTCCTCGCGCGGGAACCGGGGAACCAGGCCGCGGCGGGGCGTTTCGCCGCCGTCCGGGCCGCCCGGGCCGCCGGGGTGGAACCGGAGGCGACCGAACTTGGGGAGGAGGTGCTCGTGAACCCCTTCCTGCGCGCCGGGGGCGATACCGCCTTCGTGGAGTTGCGTCGCCTCCGCGACGCAGGGTGATGCGGACCGGCCTCGCACCCTGCTAGGATTCCACCGCGCGGAGGTGTCGCCGGTGCCGGTCTGGTTCAACGTCCCGAACGTGCTGACGATGGTCCGGATCGTCCTCGCTCCGGTCTTCCTCTGGCGCTACCTCGTGGGGGACAAGGACGGCGCGCTCATCGCCTTCGCGGTCGCCGCGGTCACCGACGGGCTCGACGGACTTCTCGCCCGGCTGCTCGCGCAGCAGACCCGGATCGGCGCATTCCTCGACGCGGCGGCCGACAAGCTGCTCCTCGGCTGCGCGCTCGTGGCCATGGCCGCGCGGGGCCAGCTGCCGGTGTGGCTCATGGCCACGGTGGTGGGGCGGGACCTGATGCTGGCCCTCGGCTCGGCCTTCCTCACCCTGACGCACGCGCCGGTGCCGGTGCGCCCCACGCGGATCGGCAAGTACGCCACCGCGCTGACCGTGCTGATCGTGGTGGTGGTGCTGGCCGCCGACTACCACGGTGTCCCGGTAGCTCGAACCTGGCCGTGGGTGGTCGCGCTCGGTGTCGGGGCCTGCGCGCTGGTGGTCGCGAGCGCCATCCAGTACGCGTCCTCGTTCCTCGCGAGCGTCAGGCTGGCGAGGCGGGCACCGGACGTGTCGGGACGTTGACACCCTCGCGCGCAGCGGATAGAAACGGCCCGCTTCCGACGATTCGAAGGCCCGTAGCTCAGTGGTAGAGCACTACCTTGACACGGTAGGGGTCGTCAGTTCAATCCTGACCGGGCCTACCAAATAGCAGAGATATTCAGGGCGGTTGCCGGGCACGGTGGCCGCCCTTTTTTGTGGGCCGGGCGAGGGGCCGCGCCGGGGTGACAACGGGGGTGACATTCGCGGGGCGTGGCCTCACGCCAGCCCGGCGCGGTCGAGTAGCTCGCGGACGATGGCCGACACGTCGAGCCGGTCTCCGGTCTCCTTCGCCCTGGCCTTCGCCAGCCGGCGTAGCTCCTTCGCCTGCCGGGGCTCCAGGCGCACGAGCAGGAGGGTGCGCTTCGGCCCCCGCGGCCGCCCCGGCGGGCGCCCCGTCGCCTTCCTCGGGGTCACGCGGCCCTCTTGCCGGCCCGGAGCCAGCCCTTGCGCCGGGCGAAGGCGAACACGTCTACGGCCATGGCATCCATGGCGGAGGTGTCGAGCGCGCAGTCGGGGAGTTTGCAGTTCTTGCCCACGACATCGAACCATTCCCCGGCCCGCTTGGCCGCGGGCGACGCCCAGGTGAGCACCACGAAGGCAGCCGTTTCGCTCGTGATGAACAGGCGTGCGCACGTTGCCTCGACCTGGTGGTTCGGAATCGCCGCCCACTCCCGCCGCGGTAGGTTGTGCGCGTCCTCCCACCGGTCGTCGTTCGGGCCCCACGGCGCGAGCTCGCCCGACTCGAACCGCGGCCGGAGGATGGTC
>CAIOAK010000159.1 GCA_903855945.1 uncultured Anaeromyxobacter sp. | reverse complement strand
TCTAGGGAGACCCACGTGGCCAACCTCCACCAGCTGCTCAAGGCGATGGTCGAGAAGGGGGCGAGCGACCTCCACATCACCACCGGCACGCCGCCGCAGCTCCGCATCGACGGCAAGCTGGTCCCGCTCAAGACGAACCCGCTCACCCCGGTGGAGACGAAGCAGCTCTGCTACTCGATCCTCACCGACGCGCAGAAGCACCGCTTCGAGGAGGAGTCGGAGCTCGACCTCTCCTTCGGCGTGAAGGCGCTCTCCCGCTTCCGCGCCAACATCTTCATGCAGCGCGGTGCGGTGGCGGGTGCGTTCCGCACCATCCCCTTCAAGATCCTCTCCTTCCAGGAGCTGGGGCTGCCTCCGGTGGTGGCCGAGCTCGCCAGGAAGCCGCGCGGACTGATCCTCATCACCGGCCCCACCGGCTCGGGGAAGTCCACCACGCTCGCGTCCATCATCGACAAGGTGAACACCGACCGGCACGAGCACATCATCACCATCGAGGACCCCATCGAGTACCTGCACCCGCACAAGAACTGCGTGGTGAACCAGCGCGAGGTGGGGGCCGACACGGCCTCCTTCAAGAAGGCGCTCAAGTACATCCTCCGGCAGGACCCCGACGTGGTGCTCATCGGCGAGATGCGCGACCTCGAGACCATCGAGGCGGCGCTCGTGGTCTCGGAGACCGGCCACCTGGCCTTCGCCACCCTGCACACCAACAGCTGCGTGCAGACCATCAACCGCATCCTGGACGTCTTCCCGCCCTACCAGCAGCCCCAGGTGAGGGCGCAGCTCTCCTTCGTGCTCGAGGGCGTTCTCACCCAGAACCTGCTGCCCCGGGCGGGGGCGCCCGGGCGCGTGCTGGCGCTCGAGATCATGGTCCCCAACCCGGCCATCCGGAACCTCATCCGGGAGGACAAGGTCCATCAGGTCTACTCCCAGATGCAGATCGGGCAGGCCAAGTTCGGGATGCAGACCTTCAACCAGAGCCTGGCCGGGCTGGTGAGCCGCCGCCTCATCACCGTGGACGAGGCCATGGGGCGCTCCAGCGATCCGGAGGAGCTCCGGAACATGCTCACCTCGGGGATGGGCGTGCGCACGGGCGCGCCCCCGCCTCAGCGTTAGAATAGACAGGGATCGATGGCACAGGCGGTGGCCAGCAAGGCGGGGACGAAGAGCGCGCCAGCGGTGCGCAAGGTCCCCGTCTGGAAGTGGGAGGCGAAGACCCGCCAGGGAGAGGTGCGCTCGGGGGAGATGGAGGCCCCCGAGGAGGCGACGGTGAAGGCCCGCCTGTCGCAGATGGGGCTCGAGCCCACCAAGGTGAAGAAGAAGCCCCGCGAGATCCACATCCAGATCCCGGGGTTCGGTGGGGTCACCACCAAGGACATCCTGATCTTCACCCGGCAGTTCTCGGTGATGATCGACGCCGGCCTGCCGCTCGTCCAGGGGCTCGAGATCATCGCCACCCAGGCCGACAACGCCGAATTCCGGCGCGTCCTCACCGACGTGAAGGTCCGGGTCGAGTCGGGGTCCACCTTCGCCGACGCGCTCGCGAATCATCCCAAGGCCTTCGACGAGCTCTTCGTCCAGCTCGTCCGCGCCGGCGAGATCGGCGGCATCCTCGACACCATCCTGCAGCGGCTCGGCGCCTACATCGAGAAGAACGAGAAGCTGAAGCGGCGCGTGAAGGGCGCGATGGTCTACCCGTCCATCGTCCTCGCGGTCGCCGTCGGCGTGACCGTCGTCCTGCTCATGTTCGTCACGCCCACGTTCGAGAAGATGTTCAAGGACTTCGGCGGCGCCATGCCCGCCCCCACCCAGTTCCTCATCGACCTGTCGCACGCGATGACGAACTACTGGTTCCTGATCCTCGGCATCCCGGTGCTCCTTTTCGCCGCCTGGCGCGCCTGGGTGGGCACCCAGGGCGGCCGTTCCCGCTGGGACGCCTTCGTGCTCAAGGTGCCGCTGGCCGGCTCGCTCATCCGGAAGATCGCGGTGGCCCGGTTCAGCCGCACCCTCGGCACGATGCTCTCCTCCGGCGTCCCCATCCTCGACGCGCTCGAGATCGTCGCCAAGTCGGCCGGCAACCGGGTGATCGAGCGCGCCATCCTCACGGTCCGGACGCGCATCGCCGAGGGAAAGAACATCGCCGGCCCGCTCGCCGACACCAAGGTCTTCCCGCCCATGGTGGTGCAGATGATCGGCGTGGGCGAGGCCACCGGCGCCATGGACCAGATGCTCTCGAAGATCGCCGACTTCTACGACGACGAGGTGGACGTGGCCGTGACCGCGCTCACCAGCATGATCGAACCTTTCATGATGGTCTTCCTGGGCGGCGTGGTGGGCGGCTTCCTCATCGCCATGTACCTGCCCATCTTCAGCATCGCCGGGAACATCAAGTAGGCGGCATGTCGCCCCCGAAATCCGACCCGGTCTGGCGCAAGCTTGCCTGGGTCATCCTCTTCCGCCTGATCCTCGACACCGTCCTCCTCGGTGGGACGGCGCTCTGGCAGGCGGAGGCGGGGGGCGCGATCCCGGCGCTCGCCACCCATCTGTACGAGATCGTGCTCGTCACCTTCGTGGCCTCTTTCGTCTTCGGGGTCTGGCTCTCCGTCCGGCGCTGGCCCACCCAGCTCGCCTGGGCCCAGATCGCCACGGACGTGGGCATCGCCACCGCGGTGGTGGGGGCCACCGGCTGGAGCGAGAGCGTCTTCATCTTCATGTACTCGCTCGCCATCGTGGAGGGGGCGATCCTGCTCTTCCGCGTGGGCACGGTCGGGGCGGTGCTCCTGTCGCTCGGGGTCTACGTGCCGGCGGTGATCCTCCGAGGGTCCGGGCACGTCTCGGTGCTCACCCTCTTCGCGCACGCCGGCGCCTTCATCGCCACCGGCGCTCTCGCCACCTACCTGGCGGAGCAGCTGCGCCGGACCGGGGAGCGGCTGGAGGAGAGCGAGAGCGATCTCGAGAAGGTGACGGCGCTCCAGGAGGCCATCGTCCAGTCGGTCACGGCCGGCCTCGTCACCCTCGACGCGGAGGAGCGGGTCACCTTCCTGAACCGGGCCGGCGAGCAGATCACCGGGCTTCGCGACGCCGACGTCCGCGGCACCCCGGCCTCCCGCTGGTTTGCAGCCCTGCAGGAGGAGGCCGGCCGGAACGAGACCGAGATCGAGAACGCGCACGGGGAGCGGGTGCAGGTCGGCTACACCCACTTCACGCTCCTCGGCCGGGACGGGAAGGTGCTCGGGCGCGCCATCATCTTCCAGGACATCTCCCGGCTGCGCGACATGGAGGAGCGGGTGCAGCGCAGCGAGCGGCTGGCCGACATCGGGCGGGTGGCGGCGGGGCTGGCCCATGAACTGCGCAACCCGGTGGCCGCCATGTCCGGGTCGATCGAGCTCCTGCGGGCGAGCCTCCGGACCTCGGCGGACGAGGCCCGCCTGATGGACATCGTCACCCGCGAGGCCAGCCGCCTCGACGATCTCGTCTCCCGCTTCCTCGACTACGCGCGTCCAGCCGTCCCGCGCCGCGTGCACACCGACCTGGCCCAGCTGGCCTCCGACACGCTCGACGTCTTCGTGAACGACCCCGCCGCCGTGCGCATCCGGCTCGAACGGGAACTCCAGCCGGCCGCCTGCCTCTGCGACCCGGACCTCGTCCGGCAGGTGCTCTGGAACCTGCTCGCGAACGCCGCCCACGCCGCGCGCTGGGACGGGACCATGCCCCGCCCGTTCGGGCGGGTGACGGTGCGCACCGGGCTCGACGGCGACGGTCAGGCCCGCCTCGATGTGGAGGACGACGGTGCCGGCATCCCGGCCCAGGACCTCCCCCGGATCTTCACCCCCTTCTTCACCACCAAGGAACGGGGCAGCGGGCTGGGGCTCGCCACCGTCCAGCGCATCGTCGATGCGCACCACGGAACCATCACCCCCGGGGCGGGCAGCGGGGGCGGAGCGCGCTTCGTGGTCCGGCTGCCGTCGGCCGGTTAGGAGGAACGGATGGCGCGGATCCTGGTCGTAGACGACGAGCTCTCCATGCGGGAGTTCCTCCAGATCCTGTTCTCCAAGGAGGGGCACTCGGTGCTCACCGCCGGGGACATCCGGGGCGCACTGGAAAAGTTCCGGGAGAGCGCGCCCGATCTCGTGCTGAGCGACCTCCGGCTGGGGCGGGAGTCGGGGCTCGACCTGCTCGCGGCGGTGAAGGCGGAGTCGCCCGGCACCGAGGTGGTCATCATGACCGCCTTCGCCACCGCCGAGAACGCCGTGCAGGCCATGAAGCTCGGGGCCTACGACTACGTGCTGAAGCCCTTCAAGGTGGAGGAGCTTCGCCTCGTGGTGGAGAAGGCGCTCGAGCACCGGTCGCTGCTCGCGGAGAACCGGGTCCTCCGCCACCAGGTGGGCGCCCGGCGTTCCCGGTCCCACGAGATCCTGGGCGAGACGCCGCCCATCCAGGAGGTCCGCAAGCTCGTGGACAAGCTCGCCGCCACCCGGACCACGGTGCTCGTCACCGGGGAGAGTGGAACCGGCAAGGAGGTCGTCGCCCGCTCCCTCCACGAGCGGTCCGACCGGCGCGACCAGCCCTTCGTCGCCATCAACTGCGGAGCCATCCCGGAGGGGCTCATCGAGAGCGAGCTCTTCGGCCACCAGAAGGGAAGCTTCACCGGGGCGGTCGAGGAGAAGCCGGGGCTCTTCGAGGTGGCGGGGTCCGGGACGCTCTTCCTCGACGAGGTGGGCGACCTCCCGCCGCAGGTGCAGGTGAAGCTCCTGCGCGCGCTCCAGGAGCGGCGCGTCCGGCGGGTGGGTGGCGCCGCGGACATCGCCTTCTCGGCGCGGGTCGTGGCCGCCACCAACCGGGATCTGGAGCTGGAGGTGAAGGCGGGGCGCTTCCGGGAGGACCTCTTCTACCGGCTCAACGTGATCCAGCTGCGGATGCCCCCGCTCCGGGAGCGGCGCGGCGACATCCAGGCCTTCGTCGGCCACTTCCTCGGGGTCTTCTGCGCCGAGCTCGGCCGGGACGAGGCCTCCTTCTCCCCCGAGGCGATGGAGCTGCTCCTCGCCTGGCAGTGGCCGGGGAACGTCCGCGAGCTCGCCAACGTGGTGGAGCGGGCGGTGACGCTGTCCGACGGCTCGGTCATCGGGAGCGAGTCGCTTCCGCCGGCCGTCCGCGGCGCCGAGCTGCCCGGGGCGCCAACCCCCATTCCCACCACCGGGATCGACCTGCAGGCCCACCTCGACGCGATGGAACGGCGCGCGCTGGAGCAGGCGCTCGGGCGGACCGGCGGCAACAAGACCGAGGCGGCGAAGCTGCTGGCCTTGACGTTCCGGTCGCTGCGGTACCGGCTGGCGAAGTTCGGGATCGGGGGGGAGGGAGGATAGCCCGCTAGTCGCAGGAGGTCCCCGCCCGTGCCGGGTCGTGGCGGCAGTCGTGCACCTGCTTCGGCACCTCCAGCCAGTAGACCGGCTCCGCGATGTCCGACCGGGTTCCGGTCTGGGTGTTGCTGGGTGCCGAGCCCGGGTCCACCTGCAGCGAGGAATACGAAACCTGGCCGCTCGCGGCCACCGAGACGCGGAAGATGCCGGCGGACGGCGCCGACACCGTGCTCCGCTGCTGTGCGCGGTAGAGGATCTGGTCGGGCGGCGTGTTGTAGCCGCAGGAAGCCTGGGGAACCCCGGTCACGTAGTCGCCGGCGTAGCCGTACACCACCGGCGTCCCGACGCTCCCCGTGCAGGGATCGCTTCCGCTCTGCGCTCCCACCGGCTGGAACCCGTTCCAGACCACGCAGCCGTAGACCACCTGCGAGGCCGAGCCGGTCTTCTCGTTGCTGCACGTGGCCGTGGGGCAGGTGGCCACCGGGCACTTGACGCCGTACTGGTACATCCATCCCGGGTCGTCGGCGGTGGCGGAGCAGGTAGACACGCCCGTGCCGCAGGTGGGAAACGAGACCCCGACCTGCGTGCTCGCGGTGGAGGTGTCCACGAGCGTGCAGTTGCCGCCCGTGGACGTGCAGACGCCGGCCTTGGAGAACGTGACGTCCGTGTACCGGTTCTTGTCGAAGGTGACGGCGGTGGCTGCGGACGAGAAGGTCTTCTCCGTGTAGCGCCCGTAGGCGAGCACGCCGAAGAACCGGTTCACCGGGCAGGTCGTGGCGTTCGCGAGCACGGCCGTGGCTCCCACCGTGGTGAGCCCGCTGCAGGTCCCGTCGGTGCCGCAGGTGATGCCGCCCGTGGCCGTGGTGGCGGTGGTGCTCGGGCAGGTGAACGAGAGGTTGACCGACGACGTGAAGGATCCGGTGGAACTGCTCGCGCCGCAGGCGCCGCTCGTCAGGCAGGTGGAGACGTTGCCGGTGGCCGAGAAGGTGTACTGCCCGCTGGAGTTGCAGGCGAAGCCGTTCGCATAGCTTCCACAGGTGCCGTAGGAGTCGGTGGTGGTGGCCCCCACCGCGCATCCCTGGCGGCAGCAGGAGATCAGGTTGTCCGGGCCGCACGACTCGCCCTGCTGCATGATCTGCTCCCGGTTCCCCGAGCCCACGTAGGTGTGCAGCGCGTGCCCCTGCGGGTCGAAGGCGTTGGAGGTCATGTAGAAGAGCGAGGCCCGGCCGCTCGCGAACTGGAGATCGTCGGTGCGGCGCTGCTCCTCGAAGGTCCGGGAGGCGTACCAGTTCGTGGCGCGCCCGGTGGTCACGTCGAGGGTCGCCGGTTCCAGGAACCGGGCCACGAAGACGTTGCCGCCCAGGTCGGCCCAGGTGGCCGTGTCGAAGTAGCCGTCGGAGTCGAAGCGGACGCTCGCGGGATTGCCCATGTCGATGAGCGCGACGGCGCCGGTGACCGGGAACATGCTGGTTCCGGTCCCGAACCCGTTCTGCGCCTTGAAGTCGGCGTCGGTGAAGCGCCACACGACCTTCCCGGTCCAGGCGTCTACGGTCCAGACCGCACGTCCCGCGCCGAGTGCGGGGTCGTAGCCCCCGTTCACCCAGGCCACCCAGCGCTCCTCGAAGTTCCGCCCCTTGTCGTCGGTGCCGCTCGCGAGCTGGATCTTCACCGGGCCGATGGGGGGTGGGCGGGGCGCGAAGTCGGACCAGGACTGCCCCATCCAGCGGCTGTCCTCGGAGAACGGCGGCGGGAAGCTCCAGAGGAACTTCGGGGCGTTTGGACTCGTGATGTCGAGGGCGTTGTACTGCGTGCCGCCTGCACGCTCGGTGGAGATGGCCACGGTGTGGAACTCGTCCCGCTGCTTGATGCGATCCTTCGAGCCCGTGCCTGCGGAGCCGCCGTCCACCCAGATGTCCCGGACCATGGTGCTGCCGTCCACCATGTACTGGTGCCCCGTCATGGTGTCCTTGATGCGGGGGAGCATGTCGGGGGGGATGAAGGCCCAGCGCTCCTCGCCGGTGCCCGACGTGAAGGCCAGGTTGCAGTAGCTGTCCCGGGTCCCGGACGTGACCGCGGTGCCGGCGTCGAACGCGTGCAGCATGCCGTCGTTGGCGCCGATGAGGATGATGCGCTGCCGGTCGCGGTTGTCGTACCGGTAGGCCTCGTAGGCGTCGGAGCCGGGCGTGCAGACGCTCGAGTTGTAGGTGGCGATGGCGGTCTGGTTGGGGAAGTAGGACGGGCTGTGCAGGGTGGCGATGCACTGGTTCTCGTAGCCGGTGTCGCACACGTTCTCGGTGATGGGCGCCTTCGAGACCACCGGCGACGAGTGGAAGATGTCCCCCAGCTTCCAGAACGAGGGGGAGGCGGTGCGGGAGTCGTTCACACGGTCCCGCTGCTCGCCGTTGGTTCCCGACGGGCAGGTGGTCTTGTTGGCGGGGTTGCCGGGGCCGAAGCAGCCGTCCGAGTCGTTGTCGAGCACGTCCCAGCCGCGGATGTAGTGAACCACCTGCTGCGCGCAGAGGGTGGTGGCCGAGGCGGGCCAGGAGGCGCCCACCGTGGGGCAGGACGAGGTACCGCTGACCCCGCAGAGCCGGGCCTGGCTGAGGATCTGGAGGCACCAGTCCTGCGTCAGGTTCAGGAACGGCTGGAATCGCGTCAGGTTCGCCGTCTGGGTGTCGAACGGGAGGGTGTCGTATCCCCCGCTCGCGTTGGGGATGGCGGTGTAGAGGAGGCGGGAGTTGCTCTGCCCCTCGAGCGCGGTGCGATAGCCGGTGGCCGTGGGCGTGGAGAGTACCTTCCCGGCGTCCCACACCATGTTGGCGGCCCTCCCGCCCGACCCCTTCTTCAGGAAGTCGCCGGTGGTCGCGTCCTCCACGATCTCGTCGCAGTCGGCGTCCACCATGAACACGCCCGTGCAGAGGCTGTTGCCGAGGCCGTCGGCGTCGCCGTTGAAGTTCACGCTGACGGTGCGCGGACCGCACTGGACCGTGGCCTGCTGGCCGGGTGGCTTGGTGGGGTCGCAGCCCATCAGGAACTCGTCGAAGAGGGCGGCCTGGAAGAGGTGCCCCTCCCAGGCCGGCGTGTCGTTGGGCTTGAACCGGGTGACGTAGACGTTGGACGACACCGCCTGGATGGTGGAGAGGGAGCTCGCGGCCGGCGCGCTGAAGGAGTTGGCGCGGGTCACGATGGCCTCCACCGCCTTGGCCACCGCGTTGGCGAGATCGCGCCCGTCCGCGGCGTTGCTGTAGAGCCCCGCGCCCATGTTGGCGGAGGCCTGCAGGATGGTCCGGGCGTTCCCGGCCGGGAGGTTGAAGCTGACCGTGCTCACGATGACCGACTGCGGGTCGTTCAGCGAGAGGTCCTTGCGCAGGTCGGTGTTGTGCATCCAGTCGGCGACCCGGGGCACGTAGGAGGGTGGGTTGCTGGAGCTGTCCGAAGGGCTGCAGCAGGCGCTCGCGGGGCTCGTGCTGCACTTGGTGGTCTGGTTCGGACCGCAGTTGAAGGTGGCCTGGTAGGCCGCCTGGGCGTTGCTCTTGATGGCGGTCGGGAGCGTGCCCTCGCTGTTCGGCGATCCGTCGGTGATCAGGATGACCGCGTTGGCCTGGCACCCCCAGCAGATGGAGCACTGGTTGCTCGTCACCCAGCTCGCCTTCATGGCGCCGGAGGTGGTCTGGTTGAAGGCGCTGAGCTCGTAGCTGCTCCCGAAGAGGGAGGTGTAGAGGTTGGGGCTGCTGAAGTACTGACCCACCCGGAAGAGGGCGGTCGCCATGGGGGTGGAGCCGCTCTGGAGTGCGGGGAGGGTGACGCCGCTCGGCCAGACGTGGTTCACGGCGTCCAGGATGAGCTGTCGCGCCTGGACCATCTTGGCCGAGCTGGTGGGGAAGGTGCTCGCCTTGTCGGGTCCGAACGGGACGATGATCTGGGCGCTGTTCGGGATGATGCTGGAGGAGAAGTAGGTGAGGCCGAAGCGTGCCTGGTCGGTGTTGGCCTGCTTCGAGGGATCGATCCAGGCGGTCGCCTTCACCACCTTGCGGGCCGACATGAACTTGGGCGGGTTGGCGTTCAGCCAGCCGCCGCTGAAGAGCACCTGCCTGCTCGCCGAGAGGGAGCCCGAGGTCTTCGAACAGGAGCCGGACGACCTGTACGGCGTGTACTGGTAGGAGAGCGACCCACCCGCGTAGAAGTAGAAGCCCTCGGCATCCTCGCCGAAGAGACACGAGCTGCATCCGGGAGCCACCAGGGAAACCGTGGTCTGGGAACTGTCCTTGACCGTGCAGTTGCCGTGGGAATCGGCCGAGTAGTTGTAGAAGGACGTGGTCGCGAGCGTGCAGTCGGGATACGAAGGTGCGGATGTCTCGGTCCACTCTCCGTACTTGTAGACGCGGTCGTACCGGAAGAGGCAGTTGTCCCCCGAGCAGCCGGTACCCCACGACGGGGTGTCCACGAGACCCCCGGCCGTTCCCAGCCCTTTGTCGACGTAGGTGCTCGTGGGGTGGTAACTCGCCATCCACTTCAAGTTTGCCTCGGCGGAGACGTCACACGTGCCCGTACCCGAGCCCGAGGTCTGCAGGGTCGGCCAGCTGCACGCGGCAAGGGAGCTGGTCCCGGCCCAGGCGCCGTCCCCGCATTGCGGCAGCTGGTCCATCGACCCGGAGGCGTCCACCATCAGCATGATGTTCGCCGGGCCCACCGGCAGGGTGAAGAAGGTCTCGTCGCCGGCGGTGGGGTTGTTCACGGTGCTGGCGAGCGAGCGGGAGGAGTTGCCGCACTCGGCCTGTCCGCCGTCGCTCTCGAGGGGGAGGAGCGCCAGCACGGCCACGGCGCCGGTGAGGGCCGTGACGATCCGCGCGCGATTCGATCGAAGGGTTGCCATGCGTTCCTCCTAGATCCCGAAGCGCAGGCCGAACTCGACCTCGAGTTCACGAGCCGGGGACCCGGACAGGCCCGGCTGGACGCAGCGGACCACAGCCTTGGTTGGCTGCCCGCCACCGCCGGTCGCCATGACCCGGTTGCTCACGTCCTGGATGACGCCGCGGTCGGGGCCGAACGACGCCTGCGGCAGGTAGACCACCTGTGAAACCTGGATCCCGGACGTCTCGGTCGTGCCGAGGTGCCCGCCCTTCACCTGGTTGGCGGCATCCATGGGGAGGTTGAGCGCCTGGAGCGCCGTGGGAGCCGTGCCGAGCGCCTTGAACTGCGCCAGGATGGCCTGGCGTCCCGCCTCGGCGCAGGCCACGATGCTCTGGTGGCGCCGCGCCGAGGATGCGCCGGCCACCTCGCGCGACGCGAATCGGATCACCGAGACGCCGATGATGGCGACGACGAGGACCACGAGGACCGAGATGATGAGCGCGCTGCCGCGCTGGGATCGTGCGTTCATGTCGGCTCCTAGCCCCCACCCACGTTGAGTTGATCGGCACCGACGGCGTATCCGCTGGTTCCCAGGAACGGGAAGTAGGGAGCCCGGCTCTCCATGTTGGGGACGGCCACGCTGGTCCCGAAGAGGAGGCGGAAGTAGCCGGGCTCTCCGTTCGTGAGCGCCGGACGGTTTCCGGCGGCCGGGATGGTGACGTCGGTCGTGAGCCGGTTGGGGTTCGGGAGGGGCGGGCGGACCACGACGGCCAGGCGGACCGCCCGGATGTTGGCCGGATAGCGGGTTCCGCGCACGGAAGAGAGGGCGGCCGTGGCGTAGGTGGGCGGTCCTCCCGATGGCGCGAAGTCGATCCCCGTGGAGGAGCTGGTCAGCTGGGTGCCCGAGGTGGCCCCGGCCACCTGCATGCCCGGTGGCGCGAGGGGAAAGACGTAGCTCACCTGGAGGTCCTCCACGTCGGGGGAGACCACGTCGAGCAGGGCCGTCCCGCTCGCGTCCCGGAGCCCACGATCGAGCATGAGGTAGGGGCGGGCGCCGGCGGTGTTCCAGGCGACCACGTTGCCGCCCGCGTCGTAGCTCTGGATGAGGTAGCGGAAGCGGTCCACCTTCATCAGACGCGCCTGGCCGCTCCGGAAGCAGGTGTCGCCGGTGGAAGGGTCCACGAGGACGTTCTGGTGCGGGTAGTCGAGCTGGTTGCCGTTCTCGAGCGGGATGGTGACCTGCACCGCGTCGGTGGCCGCGACCCCGGCCGAGGCGCGCAGGTAGGCCCAGGTCATGTTGCCGGTGTAACAGACGGCCTGGAACACCTGGCCGGCCTGGATGGGCTGGTTCAAGGGGCCGGCGATGACCACCGAGTTCGCGCTGGGGAAGGAGGCGATGGCGTGGTTGAAGACCGGGTTCCTGTACTGGAAGGCGATCTCGTCCGGGCCGTCCACCCGGTCCCGGCAGGTGACCGCCGTGGCGCACGCGAACCCGGTGGCGGCCGCCGAGTCGCCGCCGAAGGTCACCGTGCGCCCCGAGCTCTGGGGCGTGCGGTCGGTCGGCACGCCCGTCATCTGGCCGAAGTCGAAGACCATCGGGGGCTCGATGCCGAATCCCGCCATCCGCAGGTTCTGGGAGATCTCCTCGAGCGCCATCCGCCCGGTCTCCTGCTGGGCGCGGTCGCCCGACGAGCTCAGGAAGGAGCGGCGCTGGCCGGCGAGCAGCGCGATGGCCCCGGCCACGACCACGAGCGACACCATCACCCCGACGAGCAGCTCCATGAGGGAGAATCCCGATGGCCTGCGGCGCGGGCGGTTCACAGGCGGTCCGCCGGGTTGAGCTTGAAGCCGACGAGCGAGATCCGGTGCCACGACGAACCCCGGGGCCAGCGCACCACGACGGCGGTCCGCATGCCGTCCGCCGTGCCGTTCGAGTTGGAGTCGATCAGGTTTCCCGAGACGTCCACGTTGGAGACGTTCCAGTACCGCTGGAACCCTCCGGTGGACAGGTCGGCGCCCGCGATCCCGTTCCAGTCGAGCCCGTTCAGGGTCAGGTCGGCCTCCGAGTAATCGGCCGTGGGACTCGCCGTCGAGGCGAAGAGCCCCGCGTCGTCGCTGATGTCGATGCGGCCGGTGGTGGCCGACGAGGCCGCCTTGGCGAGTCGCGGGTCGGTGAACTGCCAGGTCTGGATCTGGGCCATGAGGTCCTGGGCGATGGCGGTGGCGCGGGTGATCTCCCTCGCCTCGCTCTCGAGCCGCAGCCCCGTGGAGTGGAGGGAGAGCATCCCCACGGCTCCGATGAGGAGCACGACCATGGCCACCATGGCCTCGATGAGGGAGAAGCCCCGATGGGATCGCCGGCGCGTCACGTGCCCTCCTACCCGCCCTGCTGGCGCAGGCTCACGGAGCCCGTGCCCGAGGTGACGATGAGGGTCCGCTGGCCTCCCGTCTCCGGCGAGGTGATGGAGAAGCTGCCCCCCTGGATGCCGGCGAGCGGCTGGCCGGTTCCGGTGACGTCGCCGTAGAACCAGGCACGCCCGCGCGCGTCGAACCGGATGGCGCCGCGCCGATCGCCGGTGGACCGGCAGAAGGAGCAGTCGGTGTTGATGGCGATGGAGGCGAGCGGAGCGGGCAGGGACGCGGAGGCTCCCGCCCCCGCGGCGGGGCCCACCGAGACCGTGGCCGGGAAATCGAAGGTGGCGATCACCGCACTCTGGGACGCCGAGGAGAGGGCGGCGGGGTCGTAGGATCCGAAGTTGGGGCTCCCGCCCGCGGTGAGCAGCGCCTGGTCACCGTCCTCGTAGAGTACGACCCGGCCGGTGCCCGACCCGTTCGCATGCGCCGGGAAGACCATCACCACCACGTCGTGACCCGAGGCGAGCGCCTGCTGGCGCGCGCCGTGGACGAGCGCGACGATCTCGCTCGAGGCGTCGGCCAGCTGGGCGCGCGGGCGGAGGCGCCAGAGGTTCGACCAGGAGAGCATGCCGAGGACCATCACGATGGTGACGACCATCGCCAGCTCGACGAGCGTGAAGCCCCTGGGCGATGTCGATGTCCTTCGCATGCTCCGGTTCACGAGTGGCGGAACATGCAAGGTCCGGGCTATGTCCGGTCGTCCAGCAGGCAGGAAAACATGAGTAAGTACGGTAGGATACGGATCCCGGATCCCGGCTTCCCGGCCCGGCGACCGCAAGAAGTGGCGGGTGTGAAAACGTTGCAGGATCCCGGCCGTCAGCGCAGGTCCCGCTTCTCGAAGGCGAGCGAGGC